>DAIUJR010000005.1:0-119769 GCA_036848635.1 Nodosilinea sp. CTOTU7336 | reverse complement strand
TTTAAAAAGGTTAGTAAGAACCTCTGGTCTGCTCGTGTCAGTGGTGGGTATCGAGCATTAGCCTTGAAAAAGGGAGACGATTACTACTGGATTTGGATCGGCGATCATGATGAATACGAAAGTTTGTTGAATTAGCTCGTTGTGATCGGTCAGCTAACAACATAGTGGAGCGGACGGTTAAAGTCTTTGCGCTTCTTTTTAGAGTTATCTGCCGCCGCTCACTTTAGCCGTTGGGCTGCTCTAGCTCTCGGTGGGGACAGTACAGCAAGGTTATTTGTTAGTGTTGAGGATTAATTGCCGTAAGGTTGTCTGTAGGGCATTGCCGTGAGAGTAATGGTGAGGCGATTCGCAAACCACAATTACAGCATAAAATCAAGATATAGTTTCATGCAACGGATATGTTAAAAACACTGTGGGCTACGGTTCGGCAGGGAAAAATTGAACTATTGGAGTCAGCAGAACTACCAGAAGGGGTAAGAATACTGGTAACAGTCTTACCTAACGACGAGGCTGAGTTCTGGCTACAAGCAAGTCAAATATCACTCGATGCAGTTTGGGATAATACTGAGGATGACGTATATGCCCAGCTACTCCAAGCATGATGTTATATTGGTGCGCTATCCCTTCTCAGATTTATCGAGTTCAAAGGTAAGGCCCGCTGTTGTTATAAGTACGTCGCACCCATCTCAAGACATTCTCATTACTCCTTTAACAAGCAAAACAGGTGCATTGCTGGCAGGAGAGTTTGTGTTGTCTGAGTGGGCAGCAGCCGGATTGAACGTAGCTACCGCAGTCAAAAGAGGGGTATATACAGTGCATAAAAGTTTGGTGATTAAAGTAATTGGTCAGTTGGCTAAGGTCGATGCTGATCAACTTGAGCAATCTTTAAAAGACTGGTTAGGTTTGTAATTTAAGCCAATAGCCACTGAGTATGCTATGAAGTCTCAAGAGTAAATGCTCAGGTATGATATGCAACTATGTCTAACAGATTGGAATATGCACAAAGACTATATGAAAGTGTTTTAGTTAGATAGAAGTAGGTTGGGTGCAGCGGAGCGAAACCCAACAGCAGTGGGCCTTGTTGGGTTCTGCTATCGCGCCACCCAACCTACGACATAGCAGGTATTTCACAGGTTTTGTCAGTCAATCAGGTAAAAAAGTGCATTCAATCTGTCAGCAGTTACATTCTAGTTAATCGACGTGCTAACAGCTAACACTGTGTTGGTGCGGACGGAACAAAGGTTATTGGTGAGAGTTCGAGATTGCCTGCCGCCGCACAACTTCACTATACATAAACATTGCTATTTGATATCTTGCAGTCTCGCTGGAGCTGAATTAATGAACTATACTTCATCTAAGGTATTTTTGACATCTGATCAATAGGCCTCTATCATCGTTTCGGTCATAGGGTAGGTCAAGCGATATCTAAAAGATAGGGCTTGGAGGCCAAAGGACGGTTGCGGGCAGGACGAGGCGGCAGGGGCAGTGAGCCTGTAGTCAGGGCTCATTGAATCTCGCTTCGCCTTCTGCTTGAGACTTCGTTTCTTTGAGGTTTCCTGGTTCAGCATACGGATGGCTAAGCGTCTCAGGAGCGCCATGTGCTTGCCCCCGTGGCCTCGTCGAATACGGGACTTATCCTTGCTTCAGACGACATCGAGCACCCAGTGGAGTTGATTCTCGATTCCCCAATGAGTGCGAATAGTCCGACCAATAACGGCTGCATCACAGGGCAACGACCAAGGACGTAATCAGCACCGTGGCCACGGGCAATCTCCTTCTGGGTGCCCGGTGATTCCCTAGCATTTTACAAGCTCATTTTTCTTGCGCTTACCCTGGTAGCCAGGCCAGGTTTAGTAGTATTAAAGATTGGTGAAACGCTGATTCCTGCTTACACAAACTTAAGGTTTTAGGGAGCTTTAAAACAGTCCCTAACCCGGTGAAACCCACTGGCTGATTTCTTTGGCTGTCAGTAGGCATCGATCCGCAGGAAATTCGGCGGCTATTTCGGTCGCGACCTCGGCGAGCGAGCTTTGGGGCGGCTGGTGGAAGCGTCCTAGGGCGGCATAGCTGAGCATGCCCAAATACTCGCGGATGGCCAAAAATGAGCGCTCGTGGTGAGCGACCCAGTCCGGAATCGGTTCAAGGTGAGGAATGACTGAAAAGCCCAGCCCTTCAAATGTCAGCCAAGCCCGCAGCATGTGGGGTGGATCAGTAATTAAGATAATTCGGCTAAGATCCTGCGGGCCAAGAATCGCCGCCGAAGAGTAGGCCTCCTGCTTGGTCGTTCTGACGCAAACGGCGCTGAGTAGCCCTTCGGTGGAGAGGTTTTGCTGTTGCAGACTTTCAAAAACCTTGATGCCCTGGACTCGGCCCATAATCACCAGTCTGGGAGCGCGACCGGCCTTCACCATAGCCACGGCAGTGCTGTAGCGATCGCCCTGAATGTCGCTATTGCGGGCCAGTACGACCACGGCATCAGCGGTTTCGCCGGTATCTGGCGGCACAAAGCGGGTAAGTAACCGGGTAGCGGGAATCGAAAACAGCGGCGAGACAATGAACCAATAGGTGCCCAGCAGGGTCAACCCGAGAATAACCATCCGCCGCCTAAACCGGGGGGCGCTAGCCAGCAGCATGACGGCGGTAAACACCAGCAGCGTCAGGGTCACCATTCTGGCGCTGGAAAGCCAGTGGTAAAGCCCCCAGGAGAACTCAGTCCAGCGCATTCCAAACATAGCTCGAAGCGTGTCTAACATGGTTACACCTGGCTAGGCAAGACTAGGGAGCAAGACAAATCCTCCCTAGCTTACTGACATAATTCTTAATCATATGGTCTAATTACCGGGGATTAGCGAAGGTTTATATACCCCCTTGGAAATATTAATTTTGCCCCAAGGGGGAACCTATCCCGATCCACCAGCATAGAAGTTAACCGACTGTTGGCCGGACAAAACGCTTGAACCCCCATTCTGCCGTAGGTTGGGTTAGCGCTAGCGCTAACCCAACGAAACCGTTGCGGGTGTTGGGTGACGGCAGTTCATCCCAGGGTGAAGTTAGAGTTGTCTTGACAGAGGTTGGGGTTGTAGTAGGGGTCGCCGCCCTGGGCTTCTAGGTAGGGCAGCCACCGGCTGCGCAGGGTTTCTAGCTCTCCCGGCAGCACTCCCCGGGGGCGCGAGGCCGACTCGTGGTGGATGAGTTGGGCAAAGGGGGTGAACACGTTGCGATAGCCTGCCTGGTGAATTTTTAGGCAAAAGTCGACGTCGTTGTAGTTTAGGGGTAGCCCTTCGTCCAGTCCGCCCACCTGGTCATAAACCACCCGACGCACCATCAGGCAGGCCCCGGTCACCCCAAGGTAGTTGCGGTTGACCAGGTTAGAGCAAAAATATCCCCGGTGCCAGCCCGCTTCGTCGTAAAAGGCATGGCCGGGGTTGCCGTTTAAGACCACCACTCCGGCATGTTGAATGCGCCCGGTGGGGAACATCAGCTTTGCCCCCACGGCTCCAATTTCGGTTTGCTGGGCCAGCTCTAGCATGGCCTCGATCCAGTCAGGGGTTTGTACCTCCACATCGTCGTTGAGCAGCAAAAGCACGGCTCCCTTGCTGTGGCGCACCCCCTGATTAATACGCCTGGAAAAGTTGAAGGGCTGATCGCACCGCACCAGATTAATATCTAGCTCCTTAATGTTGGTCAGCACTTCATCAGGGATATCAAAGCCGTCCACCACCACCAGCTCCAGGTTAGGGTAGGTGCTGTGGGCTCGAATGCTGGCCAGGCAGTTTTCCAGATAAGACCTTTCCCCGGTGGCCATCGGCGTTCCGGCACTGGGGATGATGAGGCTGACCAGGGGCTGCTCAATCAGGTCGCGCCGCACTCGATAAAATCCGACCTCGGCCAGGGCTTCTACGTGGCCAGGGTAGGCGCTACGCTGCACCATGGCGGTCAGCGCCCGCTGGGCCGCGTCGTAGGCCCAGGGCTTGGCGGCGGCCCCCGAGGTCACCGAAGCGGCGGTTAGCCGCCAGTGGTATAGCACCTTGGGAATATGGTAAATCCGCTGGCTGTGCTCCACCAGCCGCAGCATCAGGTCCCAGTCCTGAGCCCCATCAAACTCAGCGCGAAAGCCCCCCACCTGGCGCACCAGGTCGGTGCGATATACCCCCAGGTGGCAGGTGTACATGCAGGCGTGAAAATAATCGGGGGACCACTGAGGCTTAAAAAACGGGTCGAGGCGCTGGCCCGCCTCGGTAATTTTGTCTTCATCGCTGTAGAGAATGTCGAGGTCGGGGCGCTGACGAATAATCTTCGCATTTTCGTAGAGGGCATCGGGGGAGAGCTCGTCGTCGTGGTCGAGCAGGGCGATGTAGTCGCCGGTGGCGGCCCCTAGGCCCACGTTGCTAGCCCCGGAAATGCCCTGGTTTTGAGGCAGAAAAATTACCTGAATGCGGGCATCGGTATCGGTATACTCCTCCAACACCGATCGCACCTGGGCGGCGGTGGAGCCGTCATCTACCAGGCAGAGCTGCCAGTGGGGATAGAGCTGGCGCTGCACTGATGCGATCGCCCGTCGCAGCAGCTCAGGCTTGGGGTTGTACACCGGCACCAGCACCGAAAAGGTCGGGGCCGACTCCCAGGTAATAATCTCTGCCTGAATGCTGGTCATGGCTTCAGGGCTGAGCTGATTCGCCCTGATCCAGTTGGGATAGCTGACCCGGTTTTTGTAGAGCCGCCATAGGTAACGTAGAGACACATAGAGTGCTCCGCCCACCCCCAATTCTTCCACGGCGCGACTAAAGGCTCGGGCCTTGGTCTGGGCAAACTCAACGACCATATTCAAACCGATTGCAACGTTTAGGGGTGACCAATCGAGACCTGGTCGGCGGTAAAGGCAATACAGGGTTTACCCTGACACGGATTAACCTCAATGATGATATGGGATAGGGAGGGCAGATGGCTCAGTAAGCGCTTGTAGGATTCCGGCGGCTGAGGATAATGGGTAACGAGGGATATGGTAGCCGCGACGTGGTTAGCGCTCACGTTCCACACGTGCAGATCGGTCACACGATTATCCGCCACTTGCTCGATCGCATCGACAATCGCTAGCTTTAGCGACTTATCAACGGCCCCATCCAGCAAGATTGCCCCGGTATCGCGCACTAACCCGTAGGCCCATTTAGAAATCACTAAGGCCCCGATTAAGCCCATGACGGCATCTAGCCAGACCCAGCCTAAAAATTTTCCGGCCAGCAAGGCAAAAATTGCCAAAACAGAGGTTAAAGCATCCGCCAGAACGTGAACGTAGGCGGCGCGAAGATTGTGATCTTGATGCTCATGGTCATGCCCGTGATGGTCATGCCCGTGATGGTCATGGTCAGAGTGATGGGACTGATCTTGCAAAAGAAAAGCACTAACCAGGTTGACTAACAACCCAATGATGGCCACATAAATGGCCTCGTTGAACCGGATGGTCTGGGGCTGAAAAAACCGCACTGCGGCCTCGACGGCTATGGCCAGCGCAATCACCGCCAGGACGATCGCGCTCGTGAACCCGCCCAACTCGCTGACTTTGCCAGTGCCAAAGGTATATTTAGGATCGTTAGCATGGTGGCGAGCATAGCGATAGGCAAAGACGGTAATGCCCAGGGCACCCACATGGGTCGCCATATGCCAGCCGTCGGCCAGCAGCGCCAGGGAGCCAAAGGTCGTACCAGCCAAGATCTCGACAACCATCGTGACGGCGGTCAAGACCAAGACTAGCCGAGTGTTTTTCTCGGCCTGTTTTTGAGCAACAGCCAAGAAATCGTGGGAATGTTGCCACGGATCGAGGGTATGGACGTGCATAAAAACTGTTTAGTGCGGCTGCGCTAAAGTTGTGACCTTAGCTTATCAAGTTCGCCATTCGCCATGGATTAATTTTTCTGGAGCAGGCGCAGCCGTGATTAACCGCTGAATACCCCAATCAGGGCGGTAAAAACAGCGCAGCCAGAGCGCTTCGGTTAGAAACACCCTGGCCAACCCAGTCAAGTTAAAACTAGACTCTGACCCAGACAATCAATCCGATTATCCGCAAAGATGGGCTATTTGCCCTAGGAGAGACCACATCAACCCTTACTCAGCAACCGTTTCTGAGCCTTCAGCCGCTGCATCCTGGGCCGCCTGCTGGCGAATGGCTTCTTGCTGAAGGGTACGGAAGTTGTTGGCTTCGGATTCGATATGTTGTCGCTGCTGGCGATTAAAGTCAGAAATGCTAAGGCCGTTCATCAAGACAGCGCGATGAATCAGGTCTAGCACGCTACCTGAATCATCCAAACCCGCGCTGCTCCCTTCTGGGGAGGTAAACCCGGTACCGGTATCAACCGTAGGTACAGCGGTCGGGTCAGCGCCGGTAGACTGGGCAAGGGCAATAGGGGTGGCGGATAGCACCCCTAGCGTGGCTAGTGCCCCCGCCAAAGGCCGAGAAATCTGAGTTAGGTAAGCCATAGGAACACTCCTTGACACCGTAAAAACAACATGTGAGCCTGAGCCACTATCCAAACCAGCGCTCGTTCAAACCAAGGGCCGTAGTGCTTGTATGACACTAGGAAGCTAGCTTTTCCTAAGCTGCCCCGATCACCACTGAGGCTATAGCATCACTTGACGGTGGCAACTTTAGCTCTGTTCCAAACTATAGCAAACAACTGGGTGAGTGGTGGCTAGCCTGGCTGCCTCAACCGCAGGCTCAGGGCCAGGCTGAGCCGCCTTCCAGCTAGGCAATGCGGCGACGCAACAGGGGCTGAATCAGCACCAGGGCGGCCCCACAAAACGCCACCAGAATGCCCAAGCATATGCCGAGGGAGACGTCGGCAAAGGGCGTTTTCAGCACCACGCTGGCGAGGCTCCAGTCAGCGTGCAGATAGACATAGCGAATCGGCTCAATGGCGTAGGTCAACGGGTTGAGGCTGGCCACCACCTGCAACCACTGGGGCATAAAGTCCAGGGGCACCAGGGCGGTGCTAGAAAACAGCAGCGGTAGATTGGTCACGAAAATCACCGCAATCAGCTCAATGTGCCCTGGCAGGGCAAAGGTTAGCCCCAGGCTAAGGGCCGTGACCCCCAGCACCAGGGTCATGACGATGAACAACACCAGCAGCAGCCCCGGCAGGTTGGGTAACCCCGCCCCGAGCAGGGCGCTAAGGCCGAGAATGGCCGCCGTTTGCACCAGGCTGAGGGCGGCAATAAACACCGCCGAGGCCACCACAATGGAATAGCGAGAGGCCAGAGGGGCCACCAAGAAGCGGTTGAGAAAGCCAAACTCGCGGTCAAACATCACCGGTAACCCGGCATTGAGGGCACCACCAAAGGCGGTAAAGACAATAATGCCTGCCCCTAAAAACTGGCCGTAGTTACGGCTTTCGCCAAATAGACCGGCGGGTACATTTTGGAACAAGGCCCCAAATAGCACCAGCCAGATTAGCGGCTGAATAATCCCAGCCACCAGGGTGGAGGGACGACGCTGGAGCTGAATAAACAGCCGCCGGGTCATGGCCAGGGTTTCTTGGACAAAAGCACCAGATCCTAAACCCTGAGAGCGCCCCTGGGATTCAGCCAGGGTGGCCTTCCAGGCTCGCAGGTCGGCATTTTCAATCGCCGCCGCACCGTTCAGGTTGGGGGATGAGGTGGGTAGGGTAGTACTCATTGGGCTAGGCTCCTAGGCTCCCTTCATGGCTTGTTTTTTTTCTTTTTTCAGGTCGCGCTGGCCGACAGCGGCCAGTTCGGCATCCATCAAGGTGCGGCCGGTGGCGGCCAGGTAGACATCATCAAGGCTGGGCCGCGATTGAGAAATGCCAAAAATTGGCAGCCCAGCGGTGGTTAAGGACTCTTGCACCGCCAGCAGCGCGCTGGGCTGGCGATCTACCACCAGGTTTAAGGAATTACCCTGGGCCTCGTTGATAATCACATCCTGCACAAAGGGCAGCTGGGCCAGCAGGGTTTTGGCGGCGCGGGCCTCACTGTCGTCGGTAAATTCTCGAATGCGCAGGGTGATGCGATCGCCCCCCACGCGATCCTTCAGGTCGCTGGGTGAGCCCGCTGCAATCACCCGTCCCTGGTCGATAATCGCCACCCGATCCGCCAGGGCATCCACTTCCTCTAGGTAGTGGCTGGTAATTAGGACTGTGGTGCCCGCCGCCTTGAGCTGCCGCAAAAAGGCCCAGACGGCGGCGCGGGTCTCGATGTCTAAACCCACCGTGGGCTCATCCAGCACCAGCAAGTCGGGCTGGTGCAGCAGGCCCAGGGCCAGATCCAGCCGTTTTTTTAGCCCACCGGAGTAGGTGCCGGTCTTTTGGTCGGCCCAGTCGTCTAGTTCAAGCAGGGCAATCATTTGTTCGATGCGGCCCCTGGCCACCGAGCGGGGCAGGTGGTAGATCGCCGCCTGGAGCTGCAAAAGCTCGCGCCCGGTCAGTACTTTATCGATAGCCACCTCTTGGGCAATGTAGCCCAGGTACTGGCGCACCAGCTGGGGCTGCTCCAGTACCGATCGCCCCATCACCTCCAGGAGGCCACTATCGGGGGTGGCTAGCGTACACAGGCACCGAATCGTGGTCGTCTTGCCGGCTCCGTTTGGCCCCAGTAGGCCAAATATCTCACCCGGCTGAATGGTCAGGGAGACATCCTGAACCGCCGCTACCGATCCGTAGGATTTTTTGAGATTTTCTATGACAACAGCGGCCGTCATGGGGTAAGTCCGCCAGTGAAAATATCAGTTCGCAACATTGATTTATTGTAACGAACTTGTTATCCCCTGCGAAACTGGCGAGCCAATTTCCCGCTGCCGCTGTTACCTAAACCAGTCCGCCCCCAACCAGGGTTGTGACCTGGTTCGAGAGGCTGGCCACCAGATTTTTAGTCACTGGCCAGCTATCGACCACCATGGCGACGGAGAGCAACATCATGTAGAGAATCGAGTACTTAAACAACCCCTTGGCCAGATCCCGCTCCTCAGGGGCCTTGAGCAAGGCCCAGGCTTTTTGCAGAAAAAACCCACCTAGAACCAGGGCGATCAGGGCATAAACGGCCCCGGTTGCCCCCAATGGGTAGGTCATCATCAGGGTGAGGGGAATCAATACCAGGGTGTAGTACCAGATTTGCCGGGCTGTGGCGGCATCGCCCACAATCACCGGCATCATCGGTACGTTGACCTTGGCGTAGTCGTCTTGAATCAGCATGGCCAGGCCCCAAAAGTGGGGTGGTGTCCAAATAAAGACGATAAAGAAGAACAGCCAGGCGGCCAGGCTCAGCTCCCCGGTAACGGCGGCCCAGCCCACCAGGGGTGGTACTGCCCCGGCAGCGCCGCCAATCACAATGTTCTGGGGCGAAGACCGCTTCAGCCAGTGGGTGTAAACCACCACGTAGATGGCGATCCCCGCCATGGCCAGGCCGGCGCTTAGCAGGTTGGCAGCCAGGGCCAACAGCCCAAAGGAAAGCATCGCCATCACCCCAGCGAAGGCCAGGGCATCGCGAATCTGAATCCGCCCGGCGGGAATGGGGCGGTGGCGGGTGCGCTCCATATCGTAGTCGATGTCGCGGTCGTAGATGCAGTTGATGGTTTGGGCCGAGGCGGCGGCCAGGGTACCGCTGAGCAGCGTCACCACCACCAGCAGAGGATTAACCTGGCCCTGCCCCGCCACCCACATCGCCGCTGCGGTTTCGATCAGCAGCAGGGGAATGATTCGGGGCTTGGTGAGCTGCACGTAGCTGCGAACGACGGCCTTAAAGGAGTCATGGTGCCGGGTAGAGTCGTTCCAGGTGGTGGTTTGAGTCATGTTAAGGAAAATCCTAGAGGGTTCTCAGCGGAAGTGAGGGCATCGGCCTGGGCGATATCAGTGAGAAGCGGGTTAGAGCTTACCAAGTCCTGAGGAACAAAAATGTATTCGCCATCATGCCAAGGTTTACGATCCCTGGGCAGCTGCGTTAGCCATGGGCTGTACCGCCAAAGGGGTAGCCGGATCGGACTGGGAGCGCCGGGATTGAGCGCGATCGCGCAAGGCTAGGGCGGTAAAACACATTAGGGTACCGACCAGGGCCGCTCCCAGGGTGTGGTGGGCTACGGTCAGCGGCTCTACCTGGAGCCGGAGACGAAAGGTGGCAATTCCCATCACAAGCTGAAACACCAGCAGCATGCTGGCTAGGTTGCCTAGCCAACGCAGGTGATAGGTCAAAGCCGGGGTGCGCCAGGTGGTCACGGTCAGGGCCAAAACAGCCACGCTGACCGGCACAATGCCAACCAGGTGACTATTCATCACCTGGCACAGCTCACCCAGGCCAAAGCACTGATGAGCCGCCCAGCGGGAACCCACCAGCCCACCCAGCAAACACTGACCATAGGCCAGCCCCGTGGCGGCCAGCCCCAGCCAAGGCAGATGGCCCCCGGTGCCGGTGCCGTCGTAGGGTAGCAAGAGAATGCCGATCACCAGCAGGGCACTGAAAAACAGCAGCGCCGTACCCAGATGGGCCGTCACAATGTCAAACCGCAGCAGCTGGGTCACCGTTAGTCCCCCCAGGGCACCCTGGAGGCCAATCAGGGCTACGGCCCCAGCCGCTGCCCAGGGCAACCAGGCGGGCACCTGCCTGCGGTACCACCCGCATAGAACCAGCAGCCACAGGGTACTTAGCCCAATTAGGGCCGCATCCAGGCGATGAAACCACTCCAGGAAAACCTGGAGATTCATCTGCTGCTGGGGCACAAGCTGGCCATAGCACAGGGGCCAGTCGGGGCAGGCCAGCCCGGCATTCATAACGCGGGTGGCGCTGCCGACGGCCATCAGCACCAGGGTGGCCAGGGCAATTTTCCACACCAGTCGCCGAATCCGATCCACTGGGGCTACCCCCGTCGAGCTAAATCGCCACAGGCTATGACTAGCCTTAGTAGGGGCCGAAAGAGAAGAGAAATTTGCAGCCATGTGGTCTCCAGGGTCTGACCAATACGGCCCGCCATTACGATTTCGAAGCGCAGAGGATAGCCATTGCATCACAGGGCTCTTCAGATTTCTTAGCAATCTAGAGGTTAGAAAGCAGGCGGACGACTTCACTGTTTACTACTGTAGAGACGGTAACCCTGAATCTGCCAAGCTTTAGGATTTTCTTCGGAATTTGCCCAGGCTCTACGAAGTCGATCAATAAGCTTTCTTGCGAAAGATTACTTAACAAACCGTTTCACTTAGAAATAGTTTAGCCTTAGCGGCACGGTAACCCATTCCAGGGCCGGTAGGGTATTGCCGCGCCCGTCGCCCATGCCCTAGCCCAACCTACGCCCCGAGCTATTGCCTTGCCGGGGGTGAAGATCAAGGCCGACATCGGGGCCAACATCGGGATCAGGCCGGATGCCCTGACCTATACTCAGGGTGGCAAAATGAGAGCGGCAAGTCTCTGCGATTCACAGCTAGAAAGATTGGTACCCGTCATGAGTAGTCAAATTACATTCAACCTGGCCCAGGGGGCAGTGCGGTTCAATTTCTCGGTGGCGGCGGCCCAGTCCCTCAAAACGGCGCTGGGGGAACTCATGACTCAGCTGAAGCTGGTGTCCGCTAGCGCCGGCGAGGGCGCCCGCCGCACCCCAACCCCCCCGGTGGAATACCAGCATACGGGAGATGTGTTTTTAGAGGTCTTTTGTAACCCCAACATCTGGCCCAGCCCCTTTGCCGCCAAAGTCTTGATGACCCTACGGGATGATCGACTGCGAATCACCCTCGAAACCGAGCTATCCCAGCTCTATGACGACGTCAATGCCTTTCTAGAGCAGGCTTAACCTAACCTGGATGTCTGGATTATTGATTGTCCAACAACCTGCACCTGAAACCCAGATTCTTGCAAAAGCATGTCAACCTAGCCCCGGCACAATAGGCCCGCGTTTAGCTAGGCCATTGACCGCTACCGTAACCCCAGATGCCAAATCTTTCCTCAGCCCACGATAGAATGGATTTAGTCCCCTGTACCTCTCGTTTCTAGGCGGCACAGCTATGAATTCTGACACCCTAACCCAAACGCTACAGAAAGGATTTCGCGTCACCCTCGGCGCCACAGCGTCTTTAATTGAGGCCATTCAAGACCCTGAGCGCTCTAACCAAACATTTTCTGAACTTGGTAACGACGTCAACCGTCTCACCGAGGAGCTAGAAGTTAAGGGCGCCACAACGGAACGCGAGGCTCGACAGTTTGTCGATGGCCTGCTCAGCCAGGTGCCTAAACCTTTTGATGGGTCTAGCCCCAGCCCGCCGACGGTCAATACCGTGGCCAGTCCCATCGTCGAGAACCCGGTGCAGGGCGATTTAGAAGCCTTGACCCAAGAGCTCGCGCAAATTCGCGGTGAAATTGAGGCGCTCAAAAGTCAGCAGCCCTAGGGCTGCGTGAAGCTTAAAAATTAGAGTTCTTATAGGTTGGGTGCAGCGGAGCGAAACCCAACAGCAGTAAGCCTGGTTGGGTTCTGCTAGCGCGTCACCCAACCCACAAATTTAGGCTTGACCCATGACTGGGGCGAAATAGTGGCCGGGGAACGGCGGGGATGCCTATCGGTAGAGGCTTACGCTGAAGCTAGATAAAAACTCAGAAAATTTCTTCTGCTAAACCTGCCTAATACTCTATAATTATAGACCGTGCACATTTGCAGGCTCTATGAACGCAGAGGAAATCATCCGCTCGATTGAGGCGGAGCAGCTAAAAACCGATCTTCCTGAGATTTACGTCGGCGACACCATCCGTGTCGGTGTGCGCATTCAAGAAGGAGGAAAAGAGCGGGTTCAGCCCTTTGAGGGCACCGTAATTGCCATGCGCAATGGTGGCATCAACGAGTCCATTACCGTCCGCAAGATTTTTCAGGGCGTTGGGGTGGAGCGGGTTTTTCTGCTCCATGCTCCTAAGGTGGCTAGCATCACGGTCATGCGTCGGGGTAAGGCTCGTCGTGCTAAGCTCTACTACCTGCGCGATCGGGTGGGCAAAGCTACGCGCCTGAAGCAGCGGTTTGACCGCCCAATCAAGTAGAATTGAGTTGGGCTGGCTGCGGCCTGGAAACGGTTTGGCCTGCTTTCCGTGCGTCCTTAGTTCAGTTGGTAGAACGCGGGTCTCCAAAACCCGATGTCGGGGGTTCGAGTCCTCCAGGGCGCGCTGAGCGTAGTGGCGGTCAATGCCCAGAGTCTTTATTATCCCTGAGTTTTAATTTGGGGTTAGAAAGTCTCGGGGCGTTGTCGTTGCTCTAAACTCAAAGGGTAGGCCATGGGAGTTTTCTCCAGAGTTGTGCTCTTAAGGCAACCGTTTAGCCAGGTACGAGTGGGTCATTCGCGTTCAGGACAAGAGCCAGAAGGAGCTAGATCAGTGGTTAAGAAAGAAGCGGCTAAAGAATCTAAGGAGAAGGGGGCCGCCCCCCGCGCCACTGAGGACGGCTTCAGTTTGGTTGCCTTTTTAACGGGCACTAAAGAGGAGCTCAGCAAGGTGGTCTGGCCCAGTCGCCAGCAGCTCATTAGTGAATCCGCCGCCGTCATCTTGATGGTTAGCCTTTCGGCCACGCTGATTTATTTGATTGACCAACTGTTTGGGTGGGTTTCAAGACAGGTATTTTAATGGCGCTAACGTCCGACGATTTTAACTACGACGAAATGTCGCCTCTGGATAGCCCTGAGGAAGAAGTTTTGGGCGTGTCAGAATCCGAAGCGGAGGGTTCTGGTGAGCAGTCTGCCAAGTATTACCAGCGTAAGGCCCGATGGTACGCCGTTCAGGTGGCCTCGGGCTGCGAAAAACGGGTCAAGCTTAATCTAGAGCAGCGCATTAATACCCTGGATGTCTTAAACCGAATTTTCCAGGTTGAAATTCCCCAAACCCCGGCGGTCAAGCTGCGCAAGGATGGCTCTCGCCAGAGCATCGACGAGAAGGTGTTTCCAGGGTATGTGCTGGTACGCATGTTCATGGATGACGAAACCTGGTCGGTGGTCAAAAACACCCCCCACGTGATTAACTTTGTGGGGGCTGAGCAGCGTCGCGCCTACGGTCGCGGTCGCGGCCACGTCAAGCCTATGCCTCTGGGCATGAGCGAGGTCAAGCGCATCTTCAAGCGCACCGAAGAGCTCAAGCCCGTTGTCAAAATTGACATGGCCCCTGGGGATAAAATTACTGTTCTATCCGGCCCCTTTAAAGACTTTGAAGGGGAAGTAGTAGAGGTTAGCCCCGAACGCAGCAAGCTGAAGGCGCTCCTGTCCATTTTTGGGCGTGACACCCCGGTCGAGCTGGAATTTAGTCAAGTGGAAAAAGAGAGTTAGTTAATGGCCAAGAAAGTTGTTGCGTTAATTAAGCTGGCCATTCCGGCTGGTAAGGCGAACCCTGCTCCCCCCATTGGCCCAGCCCTGGGTCAGCACGGGGTCAACATTATGGCGTTCTGCAAAGAGTACAACGCCCGAACCCAGGAAAAAGTCGGCCTGGTGGTACCGGTAGAGATCTCGGTCTTTGAAGACCGCAGCTTTACCTTTATCCTCAAAACCCCGCCCGCCTCGGTGCTAATTAAAAAAGCCGCCGGTATTGAGCGCGGCTCTGGAGAACCCCGCACCAAGAAAGTCGGTTCTATTACCCGTTCTCAGCTCAAGGAAATTGCCGAGACCAAAATGCCCGACCTCAACGCCAACGACGTTGAGGCAGCCATGAAAATTGTTGAAGGCACCGCCCGTAACATGGGCGTTACCGTGGCCGACTAGCCCGTAGATTGTCTTGTTGTTACGCTGTAAACCATTCATCGCGGGGGAGAGGCCTGGCTTCGCTTGCACCCCAAGGAGTTAACCCATGACTACGAAAGAATCTAAGCGCCTGCGCGATGCGCGGGCCAAGGTTGAAGATCGTCTTTACGAGCCCCTTGAGGCCCTTGAGCTGCTGAAGGAGACCGCCACCGCTAAGTTTACCGAGTCGGTGGAGGCCCACATTCGCCTGGGTATCGACCCTAAATACACCGACCAGCAGCTGCGCACTACGGTGATTTTGCCCAAGGGCACCGGTCAAACCATTCGCGTTGCCGTCATCGCCAAGGGTGAGAAAGTGGCCGAGGCCACCGCCGCGGGGGCCGACATCGTGGGCTCTGAAGAACTTATCGAAGACATCCAAAAGGGCATGATGGACTTTGATGTGCTGATTGCCACCCCCGACGTCATGCCTCAGGTGGCTAAACTCGGACGCCAGCTTGGCCCCCGTGGCCTGATGCCGTCGCCGAAGGGGGGCACCGTTACCTTTGACTTGCCCCAGGCGATTGGAGAATTTAAGGCCGGTAAGCTAGAGTTTCGAGCCGACAAAACGGGCATCGTCCATGTTATGTTTGGCAAGGCCGACTTTAGCGCCGAGGATTTGTTAATCAACCTCAAGGCCCTACAGGACTGCGTCGATCGCAACCGCCCGTCGGGCGCTAAGGGCCGCTACTGGCGTACCGTGTGGGTAACTGCCACCATGGGGCCAGCGATTCAGCTCGACGTCAACGCCCTACGCGACTACAAGCTGGCCGAAGCGGCTTAGTTGACCAAGTTTTCCGGGCGGGGGGGGGACCTAAGCAGGCTTTGTCGCCTTACCCTCCCCTCAGCCCAGAATAACCACCATTTTGGCCCGTGGGGGTCGAAATACCCAGGAGACATTAGCGATTACAACCCCCTTAAAACTGCATATACAGCCGTAGACAGCAGGTGCCCGCAAACGTGGCATAAGTCCTGCCGAGGTTGACATGATGGCAACTCTACCCCCCCGCGAGGTAGGGTGAACCTGAGGTCTAACCCCGGCAAGATGTCGGGGTTTTGTTTTGGCCCCAGGGCCATCGTTAAGCGTTAACGGGGATGATACGAGTTTCCTATCCCCAACTAAAAGGAGGTGAGACTGACATGGGGAGAACCCTAGCGGATAAGAAAGAGCTGGTCACCGAGATTCAGGAGCTTCTGAATGAGGCCCAGCTAGCCCTGGTGATTGATTACCAGGGGCTGACCGTAGCCGAGATTACCAATCTGCGAAATCGCCTGCGGCCCAAAGGGGCAGTGTGCAAAATCGCCAAAAACACCCTGATGCGCATCGCCATAGACGGGAACGAGGCTTGGCAGCCCATGGCCGAGTTCCTCAAAGACTCCTCAGCCTTTGTGCTGGTTAAGGATGACTTTGGCGGCGCCATTAAGGAATACCAGGCCTTTCAAAAAGACACCAAAAAAACCACCCTCCGGGGCGGTGTCATGGAAGGTCAGGCCCTGAATGAAGACCAAATCAAGGCCATCACCGAGCTGCCCACTAAGGAACAGCTGATGGCGCGCCTGGCTGGAGCCATCAAGGCGATGCCCACTCGGATTGCCGTGGGTATCAATGCCGTACCGACCAAGCTGGCGGTGGGGATCAAGGAAGTTCCGGCTTCCCTATCCCGCGCTATCAAGGCGGTGTCGGAGCAGGGCCAGGATGCGGCCTAGGGTCGGGTCGAGTTTTGTTGATCCAGTTTTATTGTCACAAACCCGTTGTTGTAAACCAGGAGTTAATGGTTAACTATGTCTGCTAAAACCGATGAAATTCTCGAACAGCTTAAGTCGCTCTCTCTGCTAGAGGCCTCTGAGTTGGTTTCACAAATTGAAGAAGCCTTTGGCGTCGATGCCTCTGCCTCGGCGGGCGGCGGCATGATGATGATGGCCCCCGGCGGTATGCCTGCCGCAGGCGGCGCGGCGGCGGAGCCCGAAGAAGAGAAGACCGAATTTGACGTCGTGCTCGAAGAAGTGCCCGCCGACAAGAAAATCGCCATCCTCAAGGTGGTGCGTAGCCTCACCGGCCTGGGCCTGAAAGAAGCCAAAGAAATGGTGGAATCTGCACCTAAGGCGATCAAAGAAGCCGTGGCCAAGGATGACGCTGAGGACGCCAAGAAGCAGCTTGAAGAGGCTGGGGCTAAGGTGGCCGTTAAGTAATTGCCGCTTTGGCATCAGTGCGTTTAATGATCCGGTTCCCTAAAGTCAATAGGGAACCTTTTTTTTGATGTCGCCGCCGGTAGGGTGCCTGTCAAATCTTGCTGGGCTCACTCCCGCTGGGTAGGGATATAGCAGTGCTGTATCCTTACCCAGCGGGGGTAATGTTTTGAACTGGGGTGATCAGATTCAAAAGTCGTATGCAGCTTCTTTCTAAAGATGGATGGTGATTCAAATATTTTTGCCGAAAATGATAAGTATGCAGCCCTTGAGGAAACTCTAGATAGGGTCGTTGTTAACATTCAAAGGTATTACCATGGCAGAAGAAAAAAAGAACAGCTCCAGTGGCTCTGATTCAATTTTTTCAGACGACGTTAATACTCCTTTAGAGCCCGGTACTCGTCGTACTGGTCAGGGCGCATGGACATCTGACGCTCGGGAAGGGGCCAAGCCTGAGGCTCCTGGGGATAAGGATATCGATAAACCCGGTAACCCTAATCAAGGCACCGAAGCTCGATAAACCGCTATCAACGAGGCTGTCTAGAAGGGCGGCCTTGTTTTTTGTTGCCTTGATTTATGGCCTAGAAATTGTGAAGTTTAGTCAATGGCTGAGTTTAATCATTCTGACGGTTTGCCTATATATTCTTTGGCAAATCCGGAATGCTTTATTGATCGGCTTAACGGCTATTATTTTTGCGGTTGTGTTAAATCGTGGAGTTCGATTCTTACAGCGGAAGATAGCATCGCGTAAAGCGTCTGTGTTGGTTTTAATAGCCTTGATAGCGCTTTTTTTAGGTATCTGTGGGGCAGTAATCGTACCACCTTTCGCGACCCAAATGCAGCAGCTAATTAGCTTAGTTCCCCAGGTTATTGATCAAATCCAGAACTCTGCTAATCAGTTAAAACTGCCAGGTTATTCGAGGGAAATCTCCAGCTTTGAAGGGCTTGGGGAGATCTTCAATCCGCTTCAAACCCTTAACATAGACATGCTGATTAGGCGTTTTTTTGAATGGTTTTCTAATACCTTAACGGTCACTCTAAATATTTTTCTGATAACCATATTAACCGTTATGATGCTGCTCAACCCTGCCCCCTATCGAAAGCTCTTTGTCCGCGGTTTTCCAGTTTCTGTACAGCAGCGGGTCGAGTATGTTTTAGATCGATGTGAGACCGCTATTGCCGGTTGGTTCATCGGCATTTTGTTCAACATGACGGTGATCGGCACTATGAGCATGGTGGGGCTCTGGGTTTTAGGTGTTCCGCTAGCCCTGGCCAATGGTTTACTGGCGGGGTTGTTAGCTTTTATTCCTAACGTTGGGCCGGTGTTTAGCGTTGTTCCCCCGGCCGCTATAGCGCTGCTTAAGGCCCCTTGGCAGGCCGTTGCGGTGGTGGTGCTTTACGTCTTAATTCAGCAAATTGAAAGTAATGTGCTCACTCCAACGGTCATGCAGCGACAGGTTGCGCTGCTCCCTGCAGTTACCCTCCTCGCCCAGGTCGTTTTTGCCGTATTCTTTGGCTTTTTAGGCCTGCTGTTGGCGCTGCCGCTCACCCTGATTCTGCAGAACTGGCTAGAGGAGTTTTGGATTAAGGGTTTTTTGGATCAGTATTAGTCCAATAACGTAGATAGCTCTCCCTAGTAGAGCGCGGCGTAAATTATGTACACCATTCGCGATCACTGAAGTGTAGGGTACAAGGTTCACGGTTCACGGTAGAGAGACTTCCGCCGTCGTGTACTAGGCGTGGTTCTGGAGCGCTACAAGCATAACTCTGGGGGCGTAGACAACAAGGGGTACCTGTAGGGCTTTGGCTTGCGCTCAGGTTGAAAGCTCAGCCGACAAAGCTGGTATTAGGCTAGCCAACCAGCCACTGCCAGGTCAGAAAAGTCCCCATGCCGGTCACGATGGTTAGCAGCAGGTTTTTTCTCCAGGCTCCTATTCCCACAGCGGCGATTGCTCCGATCAGGCGGGCGTTGTCTGGGCCGATCCAGAGCGTTCCCGCTGGCATTACGACCGCTGGTGCAATGATCGCCGTCAGCACCGCCGGGGGCACAAACCCCAAGGCCTGTAACATCTTAGGCGAAAAATGAAGGCGGTCGCTGAAAGCAATCAGCAGGTAGCGAATGGCAAAGGTGACCAGGGCCATACCGCCAATTAATATCCATTCATTCATAGAATTTACCCGGCGATTGAGAACGAGAACCAGCATTGGCTTCTACCAAAAGGCCCGCGATTACCCCCACAATCGCCGCCACCATCAGCCCCAGCTGGTGGGGCAATCCGTGGCAGAGCACCGCTGTTAGCCCCGCCGCCAGCACCGTTGCCCCCATTGGCCAGGTGGTGACGTAGGGCACAACCATACCAATAAACGTGGCTACCATGGCAAAGTCTAGACCCCAGGCGGCGACGTTGGGCACCAACTGTCCGAGGGTCAGCCCGACCCAGGTGCAAAGTTGCCAGTTGCTGTACATGGCCAGGGCGGCCCCCATGTAGTACCAGTGCTTGTAGGGGCTGGTGTCGAGCTGATCGTACCGGCGAATGGCGACCACAAACGCCTCATCGGTGAGCCAAAATGCGATTAGGGCTTTCCACCCCGTCGGTAGGTGCCGGACGTGGGGCACCAGACTAGCCGCGTAGAGCATGTGGCGAAGGTTGACCACAAACGTGGTCAGCACAATCAGCGCTACGCTGCTACCCGCGGTCAGCAGGCCCAGGGCAATAAACTGGGATGACCCGGCAAAGACAAAGGCCGACATGGCCAGGGTGGCACCAAAGGAGAGCCCGCTACCCTGGGCCAGGGTGCCAAAGATAATTCCAAAGGGAATTGCCCCAATTACCAGGGGCAGAATATCCCTGGCCCCGGCCAGAAACTCCTGGCGGGGGGAAGCGGGTTGAGCAGCCTTTAATGAAAGCACCAGAGTCTATGCCTATCACGACGCTTTTCAGTTTGGCAGACCGGCCTCGAAGCGTCTTGAACAAAATTTCAGGCCCAGCGCCCCAATGCTCTGGCTGGTTTAAATTTTAGTTTGGCTCCCAAAACCCTTGAGGCAATGCATTGCTAAAGCGAATGCACCTCCGCCAACGATAAAGCACCGATCCCTTGGCTACTTCTTCCTGAGGCGATAGGTGATGCGGCCCTTGGTCAAGTCGTAGGGGGTTAGCTCTACCTTGACTCGGTCGCCGGGCAAAATCTTAATGTAGTTGCGGCGAATTTTGCCGGAAATGTGGGCCAGCACGTTGAACCCGTTATCCAAATCCACCCGGAACATAGCATTGGGCAACGACTCGGTAATCGTTCCCTCCATTTCAATTAAGTCTTGTTTAGACAACCTGAACTCCCTTGATTAAATCAATAACGATATCAGTCACCCTATCCTTTCTTTCTAATATCATCCTATCCCTAGGATCGCCTAGCCTTTTAAGAAGGCTATGGAGGCTAACCGGCCACCACCTCTTGCAGCGCCGCATAAACGGCTTCCATGGTCTGGCTACCATCCACCGAGACGAGCTGCTGACGGCTACGATAATAGTCAATTAGCGGCTCGGTTTGCTCACGATAAACCTCAAGGCGATTGCGGATTACCGCTTCTTCGTCGTCTTCGCGGCCCCGGTTAAGCAAACGGGCAATGATCACCTCATCCGTAACATCTAAATTCACGGTGAAGTCTAAGGGCTGGTCAATTTGGTCGAGTAGCTGGTTTAGAAACTCCGCCTGGGGAACGTTACGCGGAAAACCGTCGAGGATCCAACCATTTTCAGCATCCACCATGACCAGCCGTTCTCGGATCAGATCCAGGATCAGGTCATCGGGGACGAGTTCTCCGGCGCTCATGTACTGATCGGCCTTTTCACCCAGGGGGCTACCAGCGGCCACCGCCCCCCGCAACATTTCTCCGGTGGAGATGTGCGGCACGGCACAATCCTGCGCCAGCAACTGGGCCTGGGTACCCTTACCTGCCCCTGGGGGGCCGAGAAAAATTAAGCGGGTCACTACTGTTTCACCATCCCTTCGTAACGCTGGGAAATCACGTAGGTCTGCACCTGCTTGGCCGTGTCAATAGCCACACCCACCAAAATCAGCAGGGAGGTCGCCCCAAATCCACGGAAGGTCTGCACCCGGGTCAGGCTTTCCACCGCGCTGGGGATTACCGCTACCATGCCCAGGAAGATCGCCCCTAAAAATGTCAGCCGGTTCAGGATGCGGCCAATATATTCAGTGGTGGCCTTCCCAGGGCGAATGCCGGGAATGCTGGCCCCCATCTTCTTCAGGTTGCGGGACAGATCTTCGGGGTTAATCACCAGGGAGGAGTAGAAGTAGCTGAAGAACAGAATCAATACCAGATAGAGCCCCACATACACCAGGGAGGTGGGGTTGAGGTAGGTGTTAATCAGCTGGCTAAAGGTGGGGTTAGAAATGTACTGGGTGAGAGAAATGGGCAGCACTAGAACGGCGGAGGCAAAGATGATCGGCATTACCCCCCCCTGGTTGAGGCGCAGGGGCAGGTAGTTGCTTTGCTCAATGTACATCTTGCGGCCCACCTGGCGACGGGCGGAGATAATCGGGATGCGGCGAGTGCCCTCTTGTACAAACACGATACCCACAATCATGGCTAGAAAGGCGATCATCAGGATAATCACGCCACCCACTAGACCGCGATCGCCACTTTGAGCCAGCTCCACGGTCTGGCCCAAGGAGCGGGGCAGGGTAGAGACAATGTTCAGAAAAATCAGCAGCGACGCCCCGTTGCCGATGCCGCGCTCGGTGATCAGTTCACCTACCCACATCACGAACATCGAGCCCGCCGTCAGAGCAATCACCGTTTCAGCCACGAAAAACGGGCCGGGAACTTGGGCGAACTGGTACAGCAAGAAGGACGACAGCAGGGCACTCTGGAGAATCGCCCAGCCCAGGGCCACGTAGCGGGTAATCTGAGAGATCTTCCGCCGTCCGGCCTCCCCCTCATTCTTTTGCAGGTCTTCCAGGGCTGGTAGGGCTGCCGTCAGCAGCTGCATAATAATCGAGGCGTTAATAAACGGCAAAATGCCCAGGGCAAAAATACCCAGGGCCGACAGGCCGCCCCCCACAAAGATATCTAAAAAGCCTACGAACCCACCCAGGCTACCCGACTGAATCGAAGCCCCGAAGGCCTCGCGGTCGATGCCGGGAACCGGAATAAAAATACCTAGCCTGACTAAAATCAGCAGCCCCAGCGTCACTAGCACCCGGCTCCGCAAGCCTGCGGCCTGAGCCATTTGCATAAAGGTTTCTTGCGCGCTTGGGTTCTTCCCCCGACTGACGACCATGGGCTAGTTCCTCGGACTTTATAGTTCAACGTTTGGCTGGTAGGAAAAGGCGGTTATTCAGTTAAAAGCTGCCGCTCTGACTCAAAAATTCCAACCTTGGGCTTGACTTAGCGTTCTATCCACCTGAATACCAGTCTAAAGGATGGGTGAGCTATCGCGCTAACTCACCAGTTCACAAGTTCCACCGGCTGCCTCAATTTTTTCTTGAGCCGATTTGGTGAAGGCTGTGGCCTTGACATTCAGCGCCACCGCCAGCTCGCCGTCGCCTAGGATCTTCAGGGGGCCGTCGTTAGTAGTCAGGATCCCCGCCGCTAGCAGCGACTCTAGAGAAACTTCGGTACCAGCAGGTAAATCCGCCAGCCCCTTGACGTTGATAATCGTGAACACCTTAGGGTTCACCAGCGGGAAGTGCTTAAGCTTGGGAATGCGCCGGTAGAGGGGCATTTGGCCACCCTCAAAGCCAGGCCGAGTGCCGCTACCAGAGCGGGATTTTTGGCCCCGCATGCCAAAGCCGCAGCTGGCTCCCTGGCCCGCCGAAATACCGCGACCGACGCGGCGACGGCGGCGCTTAGAACCGGGTTGGGGTTGAACGTCGTTAATTCTCATGGCGGAGCAAAGGTAAGGAACGGGCTAAATAAATGGACTAAACGTATAGACTTTCGATCGGAATGTCGCGCTCTTCGGCCACATCGGCAAAGGTGCGCAGCGAGGCCAGGGCATTGGCCGCCGCGCGAGCATTGTTGAGAGGGTTGTTAGAGCCCAACTGCTTCGCCAGCACATTACGCACCCCGGCCAGTTCCAGAACGGTACGCACGGCACCCCCGGCAATTACCCCGGTACCGGGAGCGGCGGGCCGCATAAACACCTTAGCCCCACCCCCAATGCCGTTAGACGGGTGGGGAATGGAGTAAGAGCGGGTAAGGGGAACGTCGATCAGGTGCTTTTTACCGTCGGCGACGCCCTTCTTAACCGCGCCGATGACGTCGCTGGCCTTGCCGACGCCAACGCCGACCTGGCCCTTTTCGTTGCCGACCACCACAATGGCCCGGAAGCTCAGCTTTTTGCCCCCCTTGACCACCTTGGTAACGCGGCGAATTTGCACGACGCGCTCCTGCCAGTCAGTTTTCTTTTCTTTCGTGCGCGCTTCTTTGCGACGGTTTGCCATGGTTTTTCCCAGTCTTGTTAATCAAGCAACTTTAATCGAGCCACAGAGCGATGTCTAACTTCTTAGCCGAGCCCCAGGGCTACAGGCTTAACCCGGCTTCTCGAGCCGCATCCGCCAGGGCCGCGACGCGACCATGGTAGAGCTTACCGCCCCGGTCAAAGACGACCTGGGTAATGCCGGCCTTCAGCGCCCGCTCGGCCACCAGTTTACCCACCACGGTGGCGGCGTCCTGGGTGGCCCCAGACTGATCATTCAGCACGTCAGGCTCGACGGTGGAGGCGGCCACCAGGGTGTGGTGGGCGGTATCGTCGATAATTTGAGCATAGATATGCTGGTTAGAGCGAAACACGGCCAGCCGAGGCCGCTCAGGGGTGCCAAACACGCGCCGACGAACGCGGGCATGGCGACGATGGGTTAATTCTTTACGACTTGCTTTCATGGCTTACTTCTTCCCTGACTTCCCGGCCTTACGTCTAACCTGCTCTCCGGCGTAGCGTACGCCCTTGCCCTTATAGGGTTCTGGTGGGCGGCTGGCGCGAATGCTGGCGGCAATGTCGCCCACCAGTTCTTTATCAATCCCGCTGACTACCACATTGGTGTTGTTTTCCACCACAAACTCAATGCCCGTAGGGGGCTCGAAGATCACCGGGTGGCTGTAGCCCAGACTGAGGTTCAGGTTGCGCCCCTGCACCTGGGCCCGGTAGCCAATCCCCTGAATTTCTAAACGCTTTTGGTAGCCGTTCGAAACCCCCTCTACCATGTTAGCCACCAGGGTGCGGCAAAGACCGTGGCGCTCCCTAGCGAGGCGAGAATCATCCCGCCGGTTAACCAGCACGGTGTCGCCTTCCTGAACCACTACAACCCCGGTTGGCAAGGTGCGAGACAGCTCGCCCTTGGGGCCCTTGACCTGAATATCCTGACCGTCAATCGCAATTGACACCTTGGCCGGAATTGGAATTGGCCGTTTGCCAATACGTGACATGATCCGATCCTCCTAAATCCTTACCGCTGTGAGCACTGAATAACGACGCTGGGGTACCCGACGGGGCCACCAAAGACCAGCTACCAAATGTAGCAGAGCACCTCGCCCCCGACTCCCTGACGGCGAGCGTCGCGGTCGGTCATAATGCCGCTGGAGGTGGAAATAATCGCGATGCCGATGCCCCCTAGCACCCGAGGCAGATCTTTGCGGTTGGAGTACACCCGTAACCCAGGCTTGCTAACGCGGGTCAGATTACGAATAATGGGCTGGCGGGTCTTGCCCTTGTACTTCAGGGACACCACCAGGTTAGTCCGACCGTCTGTAGTGAGGTCAGAATAGTCCGTGATCAACCCTTCTTCCTTGAGTACCTTGGCAATACTCCGGGTCATCCGGGTGGAAGGAATACTCACGGTTTGGTGCCGCGCCAAGTTCGCATTCCGAATGCGAGTCAGCATATCCGCAATTGTGTCGTTAGCAGCCATAGTTCTAGTACGCGTATAAACCTGTGTTAGTTATCCCGGAACGGCATACCCAATTCCTTGAGTAGCGCTCGCCCTTCTTCATCGGTGGTGGCGGTGGTCACAATGGTGATGTCCATACCGCGAATTTGATCGATGCTGTCGTATTCAATCTCTGGAAAAATTAGCTGTTCCCGCAGCCCCAGGGTGTAGTTGCCGCGTCCGTCAAAGCTCTTGGGGCTAATACCGCGAAAGTCGCGGATGCGCGGCAGGGATAAATTAATCAAGCGGTTCAAGAAGGCATACATGCGGTTCGAGCGCAGGGTAACCATCACGCCCACGGGCATACCCTGACGAATCTTAAAGCCCGCAATGGCTTTCTTGGCGCGGGTGACCACCGGCCGCTGGCCGGTAATCATGGCCAGTTCGCTGAGGGAGGACTCCAGCGCTTTGGCGTTTTGAGACGCTTCTCCCAGGCCCCGGTTGACGGTGATTTTAACCACCTTGGGCACCTGGTGAATATTTTCGTACTTAAACTGCTCCATCAGTTTAGGTACCACTGTCTCTTGGTATAGGGTTTTCATCTGGTCGGTCATGGGTTTTCTCTGCTGCTCTCCTGGGCTGGGTCAGGAACGGAATAAATAACGTGAACAAACAACGGTAGTGGGGTTGAGCCATCTACAGAGGACGAAATTAAGGGGACGAAATTAATCGATGATTTCCCCGGTTTTCTTCAGCATCCGCACCTTCCGACCGTCGGCGTTGAAGGTGTAGCAGACGCGGCTGGCGACCTTCTCCTTCTCGGAATAGAGCATGACGTTGGAGCTGTGGATCGGGGCTTCCCGCACCACGATCTGGCCAGACTCGCCCTCCTGCTGGGGCTTGACGTGCTTGGTGCGCATGTTTACCGCCTGTACAATCACCTGGCCGGTTTTGGGCAGCACCTGAAGCACCTCACCCACCTTGCCCCGGTCGCGACCGGCAATCACCTGAACGGTGTCGCCCTTGCGGACATGGAGCTTGTGGCGGATAGCGGTCTTAGCCCCCTTCGAGGATGAAGTTGAAATCGCCATTACAGCACCTCCGGAGCGAGGGACACAATTTTAGTGAAGTTTTTATCGCGCAGTTCCCGAGCCACGGGGCCGAACACGCGGGTGCCGCGGGGGTTGCCGTCTTGGTTGATCAGCACCGCCGCGTTGTCGTCAAAGCGAATGCTCATACCGCTGCTGCGACGCAGGCCTTTTTTAGTGCGCACAATCACCGCCCGCACCACGTCTGACTTTTTTACGGCCATATTGGGCAGGGCATCTTTAACCACGGCGATCACCACATCTCCGACCCCGGCGTAGCGGCGGTTGCCGCCCAGCACACGGATACACATAATCTTGCGTGCCCCGCTGTTGTCCGCCACATTTAAGTAAGATTCTTGCTGAATCATAGTTTCCCCTAGCCTTCCGCTGCGCGATTAACGATATCGGCCACAACCCAGCGCTTGGTACGACTTAGGGGACGAGTTTCGAGAATGCGAACCTGGTCTCCCTCCTGACAGGAATTTTCCTCGTCATGGGCCTTAAACCGCTTGGTGCGAACCACAATCTTGCCGTACTTGGGGTGTGATGTCCGGCTTTCTACCGCAACCACGACGGTTTTATCCATCTTGTTGCTCACCACCAACCCCACTCTTTCTTTGACCGCCATTTGTTTTACCTATCCCCTATGCTGATACCGATTCTGCTGTGGCGGCGACCTCTGCCGCCGGGCCAGAGTCCGTAGCGGCGAGGGCAACTAGCTGGCGCTCGCGTTGTACGGTCATAAGCTGAGCCAGACGGTGGCGGGCATGCTTAAACTGATGCACCTCTTTGTCTAGCTGTCGAGTGGCCTTTTGAAACCGCAGCTGAAACAGCTGACGCTTGGTTTCAACAATGGCCTCAAGCAGCGCGTCGTCGTCGAGGTCGCGGGCCTCCTGAATTTTTGACAATGCCATTGCCCTACGCCTCCTTGCTGTCTCTAACGATGAACTTGGTCTTAAAGGGCAGCTTAAAGGCCGCTAGTCGCATCGCCTCCCGGGCCGTGGCTTCGGGCACCCCGGCAATCTCAAAGACGATCCGACCGGGCTTGACCACCGCCACCCAAAATTCTGGGTTACCCTTACCGGAGCCCATCCGGGTTTCTGCGGGGCGCATGGTAACCGGCTTATCGGGAAAGACCCGAATCCAGATCTTGCCGCCTCGACGGACATAGCGGGTCATGGCGCGACGGGCCGCCTCGATTTGGCGGGCGGTCAGCCAGCAAGGTTCGGTAGCCTGGAGGGCAAAATCCCCAAAGCTGATGTCGCTGCCCCGCTGGGCCATCCCGCGCATGCGCCCGCGATGCTGCTTGCGAAATTTAGTTCGTTTTGGACTAAGCATGGATCGGCACTCGTCAAATCACAGGTCAAAATCAGTCAAACAATCATCGTCACGACTGGGGCGCAACCAGCCCCCTAGTCTTCGTTGGAGCGGTCTTCAAACTGCTGCCGCCGACGGGGCTGTCGCCGCTTGGGCTGGGCGTTAGGGGCGGCGGACTGGTCCTCCTGACCGGGGATGATTTCCCCTTTGAAGATCCAAACCTTGACCCCCAGAATGCCGTAGGTGGTCTGGGCGGTGGTATAGGCGTAGTCCACGTCGGCTCGCAGGGTATGCAGGGGCACGCGGCCTTCCCGTGTCCATTCGGTGCGGGCAATTTCAGCCCCGTTGAGGCGACCGCTGACCTGAATTTTAATGCCCTCAATGCCGGCCCGCTGAGCCCGCATAATCGCCTGGCGCACCACCCGCCGGAAGGACACCCGCCGCTCCAGTTGCTGAATGATGTATTCCGCCACCAGGGCCGCGTCGGCATCTACCCGGCTGACTTCGACCACGTTGACTTTAATCTGGCGGCTAGGATCCTTCAGCGCCTTTTGCAGCCCGGTTCGTAGGGTTTCAATCCCGGCTCCGCCGCGACCGACCACCACCCCAGGCCGGGCGGTGCGCACCTCAAGGTCGATCTGGTCGGCCTTGCGCTCGATGTGAATCCCAGAAATACCGGCGTTGTTGAGGGTTTTCTGTACGTATTCACGAATCAGGTGGTCTTCGCGCAGCAGCTCAGGATAGCGCTTGCCCTCGGCATACCACCGAGAGCGGTGCTCTTCGACAATGCCAAGGCGAAACCCGGTTGGATGAATCTTGTGTCCCACGAACTAACCCTCTGCAAAATGGTGCTTAACGACTGGTGTTTAACGACTGGTGCTTAACGACTGGCGGGCTGGGGTAATGCCCGCATCCAAAACAAACGAACGAATAATCATGCCGACTGGCCTATTCGGCCGGGGGGGCCACCGCAATGGTGATGTGGCAGGTGGGCTTGCGAATTTGAAACGCCCGCCCCTGGGCCCGGGGGCGGAACCGCTTCAGGGCTGGCCCCGCGTCGGCAAAGGCCTCACTCACCACCAGATTAACGGGATCCAGACCGTTGTTGTGTTCCGCATTGGCCACCGCCGAACGCAGCACTTTGGTAACCGGTTCGCAGGCTTTGTACGGCATAAACTCCAGGATGATCAGCGCATCTCGGTAGCTCTTACCGCGAATCTGATCCAGCACGCGGCGCACCTTGCGGGGCGACATGCGGACATAGCGGGCCACTGCCTTAACCTGCTCTGAGGTATCTACAGCCATTTCTCGAAATTCCTCTACCTACTTACCGAACCGATACCTACTTACCGAACTGACTTACCGACTAACGCCGCGCTTTCTTGTCACTTTTCGCATGGCCCCGAAACGTGCGGGTGGGAGCGAACTCCCCTAGCTTGTGACCCACCATCTGCTCGGTCACGTAGACCGGCACATGCTGACGACCGTTGTGTACCGCAATGGTGTGGCCAATCATCTGGGGCAGAATGGTGGAAGCCCGTGACCAGGTCTTAATCACCTGCTTGTCGCCCTTGGTATTGAGAGCTTCAATTTTCGAGAGCAAATGGTCGGCCACAAAGGGCCCTTTCTTTAATGAGCGAGACATGGCGCTTTAGCCCCTACACAACAACCTGAAATCTTCCCGTTCGGCCAAACCCGCTTAAGCATTGCGCCCCCCGCGACCCCGCTTAGATACTCGGCGCCGACGACGCACCACGTACTTATCGCTGTCCTTATTCTTCTTGCGGGTTTTGTAGCCCAGGGCGGGCTTACCCCAGGGGGTCACCGGGCCAGCCCGACCAATGGGGGCACGACCCTCACCGCCACCATGGGGGTGGTCAACGGGGTTCATAACGCTACCCCGCACTTCGGGGCGACGACCCAGCCAGCGCTTGCGGCCCGCCTTACCCAAGCTGACGTTGCGCACGTCGGCATTGCCCACCTGACCCAAGGTGGCGTAGCACTCGCGCCGCACCATGCGAACCTCGGTGGAGGGTAGCTTGAGGGTAACGTAGTCGCCTTCCTTAGCCACCACCTGGGCACCGGTACCGGCGGAGCGCACCATTTGGCCCCCCTTGCCAGGCTGCATCTCAACATTGTGCACCGTGGTGCCCAGGGGAATTTTATGGAGGGGTAGGGCATTCCCGACTTCTAGGGGAGCATCTGGCCCGGCCACCACCGTAGCCCCCACCGCCAACCCGGCCGGGCAAAGAATGTACCGCTTCTCGCCGTCTTCGTAGTGAAGCAGGCAGATGCGGGCGTTGCGGTTGGGGTCGTACTCGATGGTGGCGACCTTGGCCACTACCCCAATCTTGCTGCGGTGGAAGTCAATCACCCGGTACAGCCGCTTATGACCGCCGCCCCGATGGCGGCAGGTAATCACCCCCCGGTTGTTGCGCCCCTTGGGGCGGTGGGTGGAGTGGGTGAGCGACTTTTCGGGTTCGCTGCGGGTAATCTCGGCAAACTCAGAAACGGTTCGCTCACGAGTACCAGGGGTATAAGGTCGGTAGGAACGGATGCCCATGGGAATACTTGCTGGCTACACGGCTAAACAATCGGAACAGGAAAGATCTTGTAGGTGGGATCCCTACAGGTCGGGGAAGAGGGGGATGGAGTCTCCCGGCGCGAGGGTCACGATCGCCCGCTTGTAGTGGGCGCGATGGCCCACAAACTTACCCATCCGCCGCTTTTTCTTAGGCGGGTTGTAAGTATTGACGGCGATAACCCGCACATCAAACAGTTCTTCAATGGCCGCCCGAATTTCCGTTTTGGTGGCCACGGGCAGCACCGCGAAGACATACTGGTTGTTCTCCATTAGCAAAGTGGCCTTTTCGGTCACCAGCGGACGGCGAATCAGATCGGCCAGGGTTGGCACGGCGGCATTAGTCACAATAAACCTCCTGAATAGCCTCAATGGCCGGGGACGTAATCACCAATTGATCCGCCGCCAGCAGGTCGAAGACGTTAAGGTTAGCGGCGGTGATCAGCTTCACGTTTTCAATGTTGCGGGCTGAGAGATAGATTAGTTCTTGCTTCTCGGCAATAATCAGCAGCACCTTACCGTTGACATTAACCCCCCAGCGGCCCATGGCCTCCAGCAGGTCTTTAGTCTTAGGCCGCGAGAACTTATCCTCAAAGGCTTCCACCACAATGATGTCATCGACGCGATCCTGAAGGGCGGTACGCAAAGCCAGACGGCGCTCCTTGCGGTTCATTTTGACGCTGTAGTCCCTCGGCTTGGGGCCAAAGGTAACGCCGCCGCCCCGCCACAGCGGTGAGCGGTTAGAGCCGGCCCGGGCCCGACCGGTGCCCTTTTGCCGCCAGGGCTTGCGGCCACCGCCACGCACTTCGGCCCGGGTTTTGGTGGAGACCGTACCCTGACGGGCATTGTTCATCTGCCGCACCAGTGCCCGGTGAACGATGTGAGCGGCCACCTCCTCGTTGGCGACCTTGAGGTCGAGGGAGGCGGTGCCCGCCTCTTCCCCCTCCCAATTTTTAACGGCGCATTCTACCATCGTCTTGACCTACCCTAAAACTCTTCCAACCGTCTGATTCAACCGTCTGGTAATTCCTGACTTGGCCTAGGCTTTGACCCACTTGGCCGGAGCAACGCTGAGCAGCCCGCCCGGCTTACCGGGGATGGCCCCTTTAATCAGCAGCAGGTTGCGATCACCATCGACCCTGATCACCTCAAGCTTGCGAATGGTCACCTGGGTGTTGCCCAGTTGCCCCGCCATGCGCTTACCGGGGTAAATTCGTCCTGGGGTCGTGCCGGCCCCAGTAGAACCCGGCTGACGGTGATTCTTAGAGCCGTGGCTCATGGGGCCGCGACGAAAATTATGGCGCTTTTGGTAGCCCGCAAACCCGCGTCCGGTGCTCTTGCCGGTTACATCCACCAACTGCCCCGCCTCAAAGGTGGTAGCGGTGATGGTTTGGCCCAGCTCGTAGCTGTCGGCGACCTCGACCCGATACTCCTTAAGGTGTCTCAGGGGGGCGCTGCCAGACTTGGCTAGGTGGCCGAGCTCGGGCTTGCTGAGGGCCTTTTCGGTGACTTCGTCAAAGCCCAGCTGAATGGCTCCGTAGCCATCGGTGTCGGACGTTTTAACCTGGGTCACCACGCAGGGGCCAGCCTGAATGACGGTGACGGGGATAGCGTTACCCGCGTCATCGAATATCTGGGTCATGCCCAGCTTTTTGCCAAGAATACCGACTGCCACAGCCATTGCTCCAATTGACACACTACAAAATGCGCAAAACCCTCTAGCACTAGGGAGCCTGCGCACCTGAACTCGACGACTTTTGAATGTTACGCAATGTAACCAGCCCACTGGGTGGGCGACCCCGACTCGGTCGGATTTTCTTCAAAAGAAAGTTGGCTTTCTAAAGTCAGAGGATAAGAGCTAAACCTTCGCCAGCTTTACCTTTGACTTAACAGCCGATCGCCTGGACTTGAGCGGCTCGATGACCACACAGTATCCTTTTTGGCGGCGATTTACAATGTTACAGCCTTAGAAAGGATATGTCTACACTTTGCCAAAAGTTTTTTAGGCCCGGCGATCTGGGCCAGGGTTACCGACGTCATCCTAGTAGAGCGCGGCGTCAATATGTACACCATTATCGATGACGGAGGTGTAGGGTACAAGGCTCACGGTTTACGGTAAATGGTAAGGAATAGAGAGACTTCCGCCGTCGTGTACTAGAGTTTAGAATCAGCCGTTGGCGGCGGCGGTGGGCTGGCGACGGATTAAATCAGCCGCACCGCACTCCTCAGCTTATGCCGACTTATGCCAACGGACTCGGTGCACCAAGCTCACGTCGCCACCTTAAATCAGCGCCGTTACAAACTTAGTGAAGTTTCGTGGATCCAGTTTGCATTTAATTGCGGCATCGTTAGCGGCCCATGCGGCCATGCTAGGTTGCAAGTAACGGCCTGAGCACTTGCCTTTAGCCTATACCGGCAACCCGCCCAGCCCCCCGTAAGGAGCATCACCCCTATGAATGGCAAACTAATTGGGTTTTCTGGTTTGGTCACGGCGCTGCTGGGTGCCATGTTGGGCCTGGGCGTGGCTGAAATTTGTGAATACGATTACCAGAGCGGTTTTTACCGTAACCTTCGCGCTAAATTCGTCATTGGCGGAGCGCTGATTGGAGTGGCGGTGGGAGCCGGTCAAGAGACCGTCCGAGAGCTGAAAAAATTTCAGGATCAGGACTTGCCCTCGTCTACGTTTTTAACCAGAAACCGGCTCTGAACAAGGCTCTACAGCTCACAGGTAAACAGCCGATTCATAAAGTAGTTGACCATTTTAGCGCCGTAGGGCGAGTCCCACCAGACCACGGGGTAGCAGCCGATCGGGTCATGGAGATCGTGGCTGACGTCGGCGAGGGTTTTCCACTGGCCGTTTTCGCGCCAGCCCACCTTGTCGCCGAGCTTAGCCAGCATGGTTGTATCTTGGGCGATGGCGGTTTCTAGGGTGCCCCCCACCGACTGGTAAAGCTTTAGCTGCACGCTAAAGCCAAATCGCCCGCCGGTATAGGTCGTCCACAGCCGGTCAATCACCCGCAGCACGCTACAGGGGAACTGTTTGACCGCATCGGGAGTCAGATCCTCTCGGTTGGGAGTGCCCGCCTCCTGGAGAATCACCCGCACCGTTTCTTCGTCGGCCTCCAGCAGTTTGCCGGTTTTGAGCAGCCGCTGCAGGTTCTGATAGCGTTCCACATCGGTGACCAGCGTTAGGCCATCCTCCAAGCGGGCAATCCGCTCGGTTAGGCCTTGCTGAATAAAAGCCTCCAGCTTGGCCTCCATGGCATCTAATCGGGCCGCTAAATCCTGTTGTTGCCCTTCCTCGTCCATAATGCTCCTGATGGCCATCTCACCCTTTCACAGAGCTGACTTACCGCCAGTGCTCCTCGCTAATTAATCCGGCCTACCTATCCTAAGCTAGATTCTCGCCTTCTTGTATACGATGCACAGCATCCGCCGCGGGAGCCAGCGCCGCTTCAGGCCGGGCACCGTTGCCGGTAGTCTTTGGAGAGGGGGGGGCAGAGCTTGGGGGGGAGCCTGTAAACAGCCGTTCCGATAGGCCCTTGAGCACCACGTAGAGCACCGGCACCACCAGCAGGCTGAGCACCGTGGACACCAGCAACCCGCCAAAGACGGTATAGCCGACCGACCAGCGGCTGGCGCTGCCTGCCCCAGTAGCAATCAGCAGCGGGAAGAAGCCCACCAGGGACGACACCGCTGTCATAATAATCGGTCGAAACCGCTGCTCGGCGGCGGCGATCGCGGCGGGCACCAGCCCCAGGCCCTGGCTGCGGGCCTGGTTGGCAAATTCTACAATTAGAATGGCGTTCTTGCTGGCCAGGCCAATCAGCATCACCAGCCCCACCTGGGCATAGACGTTGAGCTGTAGCCCCCGCAGAAAGAGAAATACCAGCGCCCCTAAAATAGCCAGGGGCACCGTCAGCAGAATAATTATCGGGTCAACGTAGTTTTCGTACTGGGCCGCCAGCACCAGAAATACCACCACCACCCCGAGGCCAAAGATCACCCCCGCCAGGCCGCCGGAAGCAATTTCTTCCTTGGCGGTGCCCTGCCAGGCCATCCCCACCACCGGTAGCGCCGCCTGGGCGTGGGCCGCGGTCATGGCCTCAATGAGCTGGCCGGTGCTAGCCCCTGGAGCTGGCAGCCCCTCAAGCTTAATGGAGCGCAGGATATTGAAGTGATTGATGATCTCTGGGCCGATGATCTCTTCCTGGGTCACCACTTCGCCCAGAGAAATCATAGTGCCGCTGTTAGACCGGACGTAAATACTGTTGATATTGGCGGGCTCGTTGCGGAAAGGCGCATCAGCCTGGACATAGACCCGATAGTTGCGGCCCCCAAAGGTAAAGTCGTTCACGTAGCGAGAGCCCAGGTAGGTGCCCAGGGTAGTCAGCGCCTGCTCAACGTCTACATCCAGTGCCTTGAGGCGATCGCGATCGACCTGCACTAAAATCTGAGGGGTGTTGGCGGTAAACTGCGTAAACACCCCCGCCGAGGCCGGTGATTGATTAGCCGCCCCGATGACTTCACCGGCATTGCCGAGAAAGTCGTTGATGGTCATCTGGTTGCCGCTGCGGTCTTGGAGCTGCATTTCTAGCGCGCCCGTAGGGCTAAAGCCAGGTACCGCCGGGGCGTTGAAGGCAATTACCAGGGCTTCCTGGATGTTCTGGAGAGCGCCGTTGACCCTGGGCAACAGCCCCATCACCGACGACTCTCGACCGCGACGCTGATCCCAGGGGGCGAGGGTGGCAAAGAAGACTCCCCGGCTCGGCGAGGCCCCCTCAAACCCAAACCCCGAAAGCAAGAAAGTACTCTCCACCTCCGGAAACTGGCTAATCGCCTCATTGGCCTTAGCCATAACGGCCTTGGTGTATTCCAGCGAGACCCCGTCGGGCCCCTGCACGATGCCGAGGAAATAGCCCTGGTCTTCTTCGGGCACGAACCCCGTCGGCACCAGGCGGAACATGAACGCCATCAGAAAAATACCGACCACAAACACCGCCAGCACCGCATAGCGCAGGCGAATCAGGCCGCTGACCAGCCGTCGGTAGCGCTCAATCACCCAGGCTAGGACGCGATTGAAGCGGTTGAAGAATCCGCTCAGGAGACCGCCGCTATGCTCCCCACTCCGGGGCCGCAGCAGCAGCGCTGACATGGCTGGCGAAAAGGTCAGCGCGTTGAAGGTCGAAACCAGCACCGTAAAGGCGATGGTGAGGGCAAACTGCTGATAGATTTTGCCGGTGCTGCCGGGGAAAAACGCCACCGGAATAAACACCGCCATCAGCACCAGGGAGGTAGACACCACCGCCCCAGAGAGCTCCTGCATGGCGTCGAGGGCGGCCAGGCGGGGGCGCATGCCCTGGTCAATTTTGGCGGCGATGGCCTCGACAATGACGATGGCGTCGTCTACCACGAGACCCGAGGCCAGAATGCAGCCAAACAGCGTCAGGGTATTGATGGAAAAGCCGAAGGCCAGCAAAAAACCCATTGCCCCAATCAGCGCCACCGGAATCGCGATCGCGGGCACCACCGTCGAGCGCCAGTCCTGCAAAAACAAGAACAAAATTAGCAGCACCAGCCCGATGGCCTGCAGCAGCGTGATTAAGACTTCTCGCAGCGACACCTTAACAAAGTCGGTGGTGTCAAACACAATTTCCGCCCTCAGCCCTGGGGGAAAGCTCTCCTCCAGCAGCGCCATGCGTTCGCGGATGGCGGTCGCCACATCCAGGGCATTGCTGCCCGGTAGCTGGTAGACCAGCAGCCCGGCGGCAAGTTTGTCCTGGGTCTTAACATCGAAACTGTAGTTTTCAGACCCTAGCTCGGCTCGGCCAATATCCTTAAATCTGACGAGTTCACCGCTGTCGCCCACCTTCACCACCAGGTTCTCAAATTCAGACACCTCCTCGAACCGACCGGGTAGCCGCACCGTGAACTGAAAGTTTTGATCCGCCGGGCTGGGGGGGGCACCCACCGCCCCGCCCCCCAGTTGCACGTTCTGCTCTCGCAGCGCCGCCACCACGTCGGCGGGGGTCAGCTGCTGCTGGGCCAGGGCGGTGGGGTCAAGCCAGAGGCGCATGGCATATTTACCGGCCCCAAACACCTGGGCATTGCCCACCCCGGTAATTTGTCGAATGCTGTCAAGCACAAACAAATCAACGTAGTTATTTAAGAACAGTGCATCATAGCGGTCATCGTCGGTAAAAAACCGGTAGACCAGCAGAATACTGGGAGACTGGGCATCCACCGTGACTCCCAGCTGAGTGACCTCCGAGGGCAGTTGGGGCTGGGCCCGCGAAACCCGATTCTGCACGTTGACCTGGGCAATGTCTTTGTCGCGACCGGGCTTAAAGACAACGTTGATGGTGCTCTGGCCGGTGTTGGTACTGCTGGAGGTAATGTAGTCCATCCCCTCGACGCCGTTAATCTCGCGCTCAAGCACTGTGGTAACGGTGCCTTCGACGGTTTCGGCATCGGCCCCGGTGTAGTTAGCCGCCACCTGAATTTGCAGGGGGGCAATTTCGGGCAGTTGCTCGATGGGCAGCAACGGAATCGCCACCCCCCCAATCAACACAATCAGCAGGGAGCAGACCGTGGTGAGTACGGGGCGACGGATAAAATTATCGGCGATGGAGAAAAGCGCCATGGACGTTCTACCAAAAAAGCGGGTTCAAACCGGTGACCGTGACGAAACGGGCGAGAATTATCCTCAACCCTTCAGGGTAGCGAAGACGAGGCCTGGGCTTCGGGGGTAATGGGCACCCCATCCTGGAGCTTGAGGATGTTGGTAACCACCACATCATCCCCTGCTTCGAGCCCCTCCAGCACCTGATAGCTGCCCTCCTGGATGCTGCCGAGGCGCACCGGACGCTGGGAGGCCACCTGCATCGTTTGGCCATCCTCAGTGGTTTGCTCATCGGCGACGTACACAAAACTTTGCCCCCCCAGCCGGGACACGGCCACGGTGGGCACCAGCAGCGCAGTAGTGGTGCTCCAGATCACTCGCGCCCGTACCGACTGGCCATCCCGCAGATTGCCCGCATCATTGGGGAACCGAGCCTTCACCAAGATCGACTGGGCGCTGGTATTGACGTCGGGGGAAACAAAAATCAGGCTACCCGTGGCTAGAGGGGTGCCCATTTGGGGGTCTAACAGCTCCACCGGCAGACCGGTGCGGAGCTGGGCTGAGCGGGTAGTTGGCACCTGGATCCTCAGGAATAGCTCCTGATTTTGGACGATGGTGGTAATTGTTTGGCCCACGTCCACGAAGTCACCCACCCGCAGGGTGAAATCTCCCACAAAACCGGCCATGGGGGAGGTGACCAAATTAAACCCCAGGGATTCTTGGTTGACATCCACCTGGGCCTGGGCCTGGTTGAAGGTTGAATCGGCCCGTTGCAGTTCAGACTGGGCCGCCCGAACGCTTTCTTGGGCCTGTTTTTGTGCCGCCTGGGCCACATTCAGCTCGTTGCGAGCCCGGTCTAGATCCTGTCGGCTGACGGCTCCAGCGGTCACCAGGCGTTCGATGCGGCCAAACTCGGCGGTGGCCAGCTCTAGGTCGGCCTGGGCACGAATGACCTCGGCCTGGGCCGCCTGTAACTGGGCCTGGGCGGCCTCACGACCGAACCGGGCGGCCTCGGCCCCAGCCTGTGCTCCGGACATTTCCGCCTGGGACTGGGTCGGATCAATCTGAAAGATATTCTGCCCAGGATTAACCGGATCCCCAGAGGCCACGTAAATCTGGGAAATACGACCATCGACCTGGGGCTTCAGCTCTACCCGCGTCTCGGCTTCGAGGGCACCGACGAATTCAGAACTGTCTTCAAAGGTGCCGGGCTGTAGCACCTGGAGCTTTACCGGCACCGCCGGGGGAGGGCCAGCCTGGGGCTGTCGGCTACCACAGGCCGCCGCTAACACCGAGACCGTTAGGGTCAAGCCCAGTAGCCTAGAGCCTAAATACTTATGGGGCGCTGATGTCATACGACCAGATACCTATGGGGCGGCGGGTTATCGATCTCCCTATCGATGATAATACCTAAAGCCCCAGGCTTACGGGCTGAGGGCAGAGAATGTCCCCATCACACCGCCATCTGACGCAAAAAGGTGCCCAGGGCGACGGCGACCTTCTCGGCCCAGTCTTCCTGGGCGTAGTGGCCGACCTGATCCAGGGTTTTGAGTTCGCCATTGGGCAGGGTGCTGAGGCAGGCTTCGGCCAGGCTCAGCGGTAGCCAGGGGTCGCTGAGCCCCCACAGCAGCAGGGTGGGATGATCCCAAGACTTCAGACCGGTTTCAATGGCCTGGGTAATCGTTGGCACATTTAGCTGGCGCACGGTGGCCAGCAGCGCCCGCCCTACGTCAGAACTTTTTAGGAACGGTCGACGGTATACATCTAAATCAGCATCGTCAATTTGGTAAGGGCCGCCCCCCTCTAGGGTGCGATCCACAAGTAGCGGATCCTGGGTGAGCATGTCCCCGGCCAGGGGCAGACCCAGCTGGCGCATTTTCCAGGGCAGCTTTGCCGCCGTACCTACCGGGGCGTTGATGATCACCAGGCGATCTACCCGCTCAGGGTGATCAAGGGCATATTGAACCCCCACGGAGCCTAGAAACCCTTGGGCCACCAGATGAAACCGGGGCAGCTCTAGGGTGTCAATGAACCCGGCCAGGGCTTCCCCAAACGCCGCTGGGGTATAGGCAAACTCGCGCCGGTCGAGCTTGGCCGAAAAACCATGGCCGATCCAGTCGGGGGCAACGGTGCGAAAGCCCTGCTCCGCCAGGGGCGGCATCACCTCACGCCAACTATAGCTTTGGGAGACTAGCCCATGCAGTAGCAGTACCGGCGGGCGCTGATTGGCCTCGCCCAGGGGCCGTTGTTCTCGATAAAACCAGGTTAGCCCGTTGACCGCTAGGGTCTGTTCTGAGATCGCCACTAATCCTCCCCGCCACCGCATTGCCCAGTGGATTGAGCTTACTGCCCCAGGTTCCCTTAAGGCAAGCTTAAGGCCGCCCCGCCAACTGTAGGTTAGATAGGGCGGTGCCCTGGTAGTAGTAGACCAAAATTTGCTGGTACGAATATCCCTGCATAGCCAGGCTGCGGGCCCCCCACTGGCTCAGCCCCAGGCCATGGCCATAGCCGCGACCCGCGACGCGAATCGTATCCCCCGCTACGGTAACCGTAAACAGGGTGCTGCGCAGACCCAGCGCCTGGCGTAGCTCGCTGCCGGTGAGCACGCGGCTGCCCTGGGTGCCCTGGAGGCGAATCGACACCACCCGCCCCCAGGGAGTAGCCCGTTCGGTGGTCACCCCGGTGAGCTGACCAATACCCGTCACTCGCTGCTCAAACTGGCTAGCAGTAAACGTTTCGGCCCAGTGAAACACCGGGGCCTGCTGGTCAAAATCCGGCACGCTGCGCAGGTAGGGGATGGGGCGCTGCCAGATATCCTCCGAATTTTCTGTCTGCCCCCCAGAGGAGGCATGGAAGACCGCCTCGATCACCTGACTGCCATAGGTCAGCACCTGCCCACGGGTAGCGTTGACCGCCGCCTGGGTCGATTGGGTCTCCGAGGCCAGCCCCTTATACACCTGGGTGGCGGTGGTGCCGCCCACGTCAAAAAGCGCATTTTGGCTCCGGTCGCGACGATACAGGGCATAGGAGCGGGCCGCCACCGCCTGGGATTTAAGGGCCTCTGGATGCCAGCTCGCGGGCATTTCGGCCCCCAGCACGCTGTACAGATAGGTTTCTAGATCCACCCAGTTAATCGCGGTCAGTTTGCCATCCACCGGCAGCACTAGCACCCGCCCCCGGTACCAGGTGTCGTCAATAAAAATAAAGCCATCGCCGGTGGGCTCAACCCAGAACGCCTGCCCGTGCCAGTCGGCCAGGCGCACACCGCTACCTTCAGCGGTTACGGTCACGGCGCGGCCCTCGGGTAGCTGGCCCAGGGCCGCGCCAGTGCTGTCCTTGACGGTGGCCACCGTAGAACTGCCCACCGCCACTCGGTCAAGCCGCTCGTCGACGGCAACCCGCATTTCCACCGCCGCCGGGCTGGGCAGGGCAAACGCTCCCCACAGGAGGGAAAGGCTGAAGCCATACTTCAGCAGGGCTAGGGAGGGGCGCACCAGGAGGGCGGGCAGAAAGTCTTTGAGGGGCTGATGCATAAATTCCAAAGGAGTCTGTGGCGCTTTTTACGTTACCACCGATGGTTGGCGACAGACTCAGAAATATCCACTAAATTCACTGGTCCTTTAAGCCAGAAGAAACTCAGCTCCTCAAGCAGAGGTGGCGCTAATCCATCACCTCATCCATCACTTCAATGTCGTCGCTGGGCTCAACGTAGAAACGCCAGTATTGTTCAGCGATTTGCTCCGACTGGTGTTTAGGATGGTCACCCCCTATGGTGCCGCAGATGGTCATGGTGCCGACCCGCATGCCCTGCGGTTTAAGGACCATACCCAGGGTCATTACCAGGCTGCGAATACTCGCTTACCGATGGAGAGGGCGGCAAAATCTGATGTTCAAGCGTTAAGTAAACCCAATCAAACATAAAATTTTTTTATATCAAAATCTTATTGCTATTCTTTTTGCTTATTACTAAACTGAGATTAATTCAATCCCTTACCTGGAGAACCACCATGCTTTACGCCACCCAGCCCCGCACCGTCGAGTCGATGACTGCCACCTCCCCCGAAACCCACGGACTGCTGGAGACTCACCTAAGAGCCGCCCTGGAACATGCCCGCCGCCTCACCGCCATGTACGGCACGGGCAACCTTGAGGTTGTTATGGCTTGGGAAACCTATGAGGAACTGCTGACGGCTCAGGCGCACCGGGCTGAGTCTGCTGCCCCATCTTCCTCAAGCTTTGCCAGCTACTGTTCGTTAAATCCCGATGCGCCGGAATGCCGTTTGTACAACCTTTAAGCGGTCGGCACCGATTCTAGGGTTCTACGGGGGCATTACGAGGGCATAGGGCCAAAAGTGATAGCTATCACCTCAGAAGTCTAGGATCTAAAAGCTCTGAGCAACATACATGCCCCCGTAGAATCAACCACGGGGGTCGTTGTGCTACCTAAGCCGGTACGCCCTGGTTCAGGGCCTCTAGCACGGTATTGTGAATGGCCCCGTTGCTGACGACGACGCCCTGGTTATCCTCAAACCGGGCGGCTTTGGAGAAGTCGAGAGGTTTACCGTGCATATCGGTGACCCGGCCTCCGGCCTCCTGCACCACCAAAGTGCCAGCGGCGTGATCCCAAATTTTTTCGCGATAGTCGGGGGATTTGGGGGAGGGCAAGCGCAGATACAGGGCGGCCTGACCGGCGGCGACAGCCGCATATTTTGCCTGGCTATCCATACGAATAGAGGGGGCAGTAATGCCGACCGCCTGGGCAATGGCCCCCTGTTGGGTCTGATCGCCATGGCCCGACTCGACACTTTCGACGAAGCGAAACCGCTCCCGATCCGCCACATCTGCCACGGTCATGGGGATCGGGGTACCCCCGGCTAGGGGCATCATCACCGTGCCTTCCCCCCGCACGGCCACAAAGAGCAACCCGGTTTGGCCGCCATTAAAGCTCAGAAAGGGACAGCCCAACACCCCCACCTTCAGATCGCCCGCTTCCACCAGAGCCAGGGCAATGGCGTACTGGTCACCCCGCAAAAACCCCTTGGTACCGTCGATGGGGTCGAGGGTCCAGTAGCGGTTGGCCACGGCCCCGTTGCCGTGGTCAATCCAGTCGAGCACGGCAGCCGGGTTAGCGGTAGCGTCCACGTTCTGTACCTGGGCGGTGACCTGCTCCAGCACCGCCGCCATGGCAGGCTGGCGTAGTTCAATGGCGTCTTCTTCACCGACCACGGGATCCGTGGGAAAGGCTTCTCCTAGGGCTTTACAAATAATCGCCTGGGAGCCGTAGTCAGCTACGGTGACGGGGCTTTTGTCATTTTTTTCGATGGCCGCTGGCACAATCCCCCGCCGTACCGTTTCGCAAAGCAGCGCGGCCTTCTGAACGGCGGTGATGGCGATGTATTTTTCCTGTTCGTAAGCCATAGATCCTCAATATAGATAGGAAATTAGATAGGACAGTAGCCAGCTAAATTAGGCTCTGGTGATCTGGGCGGTGGGGCACATGGCAGTGCGCCGCGACCAGATTAGCGCCGATTCAACGATAAAATCAGTCTCCATTTACGGTTTGAGTTGCCGCTGCTCCGGGGAGTTGGGCAGTTTTCATCAAATCTTCAAGGCTCTACGTCGGCCGACATCCACACCCGGGGGCCAAAATATCGGCAGCTTTGGGCCGCGACCTGGGCCGCCTGGGCCAGGGAAGCTCGGAAGGAATGGTCCAAACGATAGTGGCAAAAGGCGCCGTGAAAGATATCCCCCGCCCCCAGGGTGTCTTTGACGGGCACCGGAGGTACGGCCACGGTACCGGCCTGCCCCCCTTGATAAAACTGAATCGGGTCGTCGCCGTGGGTAGTGGCGACCTCTGGGATGCCCAGCTGGCTCAGGGCCAGGCGGGGATTGGCGGCATCGAGGGCCGGGGGGAGGCGAAATTTGGCGGCGGCGATCGCGCTGGTGGCCAGGGGCAGCAGTTCCTCAAACCCCGGCTTCCAGCTACCCGCGTCCACCACTATTGGAATGTCCCGCTGCCGAGCCAGACGTGCCACGGCTAAGCCCACTGCCATCTGATGACCGTCGATCAGCACGATGTCAACCTGGCTCAGGTAATCCGCTAAATTAGACGGCGGCGCGAGCTGTCGCCCCACAGCATTGCGGGAAATAATGGCGCGATCGCCAGTGGCCGCTGTCACCAAAATAGTGGATAGCGGCGGCGGTTCCGTAGCGTCGGGGCTGAGATCCATCACCTCCACGCCGTGGGCGGCTAAATCAGCGTGAACCAGACTGGTGACGGGATGCTGCCCCAGCGCCCCCATCACCCGTGCCTGATGGCCAAAATGCCCAAAGGTGACCGCCGCATTGGTGGCTGGCCCCCCGGCCACCAGCAATGCGTCCTGGGCCACCACTTTTTCGTCCCTGGTGGGCACCTGGGCTACCTGATAAATAAAGTCGAGGGTGATCAAACCGACAAAAAGTCCACGGGCCATGGCGGCCTCTAAATCGCCAGACCCAGCCTAAAGCCTAAAAAGGCGTGAACAAACATCACCCCCAGGGCCACCGTTCCCAGGTAGGCATGGACGGTGCGCAGGGAGGCTTTACCGCCGCCAAACTTGCTCATGGAAATGGCCCCGTTAAGGCCCAACAGCCCAATCACCAGGGTGCCTGTCCAAAAATGGGGGCTTTCGAACAGCGGCTGATCCTGCATTACCAGGGACAGCACTCCGCCGGTATAGCCGAGGGTAATAAAGGTGAACATCCACAGGGCCAGGCGTTTGTGGAGGTGGCGATTTTCGGCTTTCTTTTCCACATCGTCCCCGAGCCGACCCCGCCAGCCCAGCCAGGCGGTGGCGGTGCCCATCACAAAAATAACGATGCCCATCATCAGCGGATGCCCCCAGTGGACGATGGGGGCAGGGGTGCCAAACCCGGCAAACCAGTCGGCGATGGGCTGTAAAAAGCCCCGTACGGTAGAAACCATAGCCACTAACTCCCAAACAGCGGTGAAACAACATCCCTAACCTGCCATATTTTCTGAAGTCTAAGGCTGAAGGCATCCAGAGTCAGACCAGGGGGAGCGAAAGAATGACTGAAGAAAAAATCCTTTGAACCAGATTTTGACTTGCTTTATAATCTAATTTATTGTTAGAACCTCATAAAACAAATCCATGAACTTAGATGACCTTGATATAAAAATTCTGTCGCGCCTACTTCAGCAGGGGCGAATCACCTGGTCAGAGTTGGCCAGCCAGCTTCAGCTGTCGGCCCCCGCCACCGCCGACCGAGTGAAGCGACTGGAGGAGCGGGGCGTGATCGCAGGCTACAGCGCCCGCCTTAACGCCGCCGCCCTGGGGCTAGACCTGACGGCGTTTATGGCGGTCACCCTCGACCAGCCCCAGCACCGGGAGGGCTTTTTGGCCGAGGTGGCCTGCACCGCCGCAATTCTGGAGTGCCACCACGTTACCGGCGATGACGACTATTTGCTGAAGGTGCGGTGCCGCAACACCAAGGCCCTAGAGGAGCTGATCACCCACCGCATCAAGGCGATTCCAGGAGTGCTTAAGACCCGCACGCTGATTGTGCTATCGACTGTTAAAGAGACCCAGGCCCCGCCCTTAGAGGCCGACGAAGATGGTGTTTTGAGCTAGTGCTCCATGGGGTAAATTCACACAACCCAATGGCAAGAATTTAGGTTTCGGGTTTTAGGTTTCGGGTTTCGGGACATGCAGGAGTCGCTTTATTTCGGCCCTGAAGTATTAGCTGGAATAAGAGAATGGATGGTTTATATCTGTTGAAGGGGATTGGGCTGGGGTTGGCGATCGCGGCCCCGGTCGGCCCGATTGGTCTGCTCTGTATTCGCCGCACCCTGGCCGAGGGGCGTTGGATGGGGCTGGCTACCGGGCTGGGGGCGGCTACGGCCGATGGCGTTTACGGGGGCATTGCCGCGTTTGGGCTGACCGCCATAGCCGATGTTTTGGTCAACCAGGCTCGCTGGCTTGGTCTAGTCGGCGGGCTCTTTCTCTGTTATTTAGGAATCAAAACAATTCTGTCAAAACCAGCGACAGAGGCCGCTCAGCTGACGAGCCGGGGGCTGGTGGGGGCCTATGCCTCTACCGTTGTGTTGACGTTAACGAATCCTGCTACTATTCTTTCCTTCATTGTGATCTTTGCTGGCCTGGGCATGGTCGAAGCTGACCAAGGCTGGTTGGCCTCCCTGGCCGTAGTGCTGGGGGTGTTTCTGGGTTCGGCCCTGTGGTGGGCAGGCCTGAGCTGGGGTGTAACGTTATTTAGACAACGCCTCACCCTGACCTGGTTAATCTGGTTAAATCGACTGGCCGGTTCGGTCATCGTGATATTTGGGCTGGCGGCATTATTCCTCAGCCCTGCGTAGCGGCGTTAGCCATAGGATATTCGGCGTGACTTCAAGACAACCGCCCTACCCAGAATCCCTCAAGTCGCCGCTCGGTGATTTTCAACCAGGGCGACGTTCCCCAGAGCCGCGTTCCCCAGCATCACAGCCGTTGAGTTGGGGACGGCGGCCGCTGCCAAATGCGCTGATGGCCGCGGTGACCTTAGCCGCCGCGATCCTGGTCTTAGTGGGTCTACTCTACCTACCTGCCGTGGCCGCCTCGCCGCCTGGTTACGGAAATGAAACCTTAGTGGCCCTATCTTCAAACTCTCAAACTCTGGTCGCTGAATCGATCCAAGATCTCCAGAACCAGCATAAAGACCTCGACCAGCGGCGTAACCAGCTTCAGCAGCAGCAAAACGAGCTAGAGGGTAAGCAGGCCGATTCAGAATCTAACCTCAAGGGCTTAGAGAACAGCATTACTTACACGGCTAACCAAATTACCGAAACCGAGTACCGCCTGGCTAAGGCCGAAGCAGAGCTGAAAAAGTTTGAAGAACAGCTCCAAAAGGCCGAAGCCGACTATGAAAACGTGCGCACTGGCACCGTAGCCCGGCTCCAGTTTTTGCAGCGGCAGCAGGGCAGCGAAGGCTGGGCCGTACTGCTGCAAAGCCAGGATTTCAACGATTTTCTCGACCGCCAATACCAGCTCAAACGGGTCTATGCCGCCGACCGCAAGGTGCTGGCCGACCTGAAGGCCAAAGCCGAAGCTATTCAAAATCAAAAGGCGGCGGTAGAAGACCAAAAAAACCAGGTGGCTTTACTACGGCAGCAGTTACTTTCTCAAAAGCAGCAGTACGAGGCTGAAGCCAGTGAAGAAAAGCAGCTAATCTCCCGCCTCAAGGAACGCCGGGGAGCCCTGGAGGCCGCCGAGGCCCAGCTAGCTCGCGATTCAGAACAAATTGCCATCTTAATTCGCCAAAAGCTGGCCACCCAGTCGGGGGTTGTGCGCGGCAGCGGTCGCTTTGTCTTTCCCGCCAATGCCAATATTTCCAGCGGATTTGGCAATCGTGTCCACCCTATCCTGGGCTACGCTCGCTTCCACGCCGGGGTCGATTTTGGGGCCAGCTATGGCTCCACCATTCGGGCGGCGGATTCAGGCCAGGTGATTTTTGCGGGCTGGTATGGGGGCTACGGCCAGGCGGTGATTATCGATCACGGCAATGGCCTCAGCACCCTCTACGCCCACGCTAGCCGACTGTTTGTCAGCGAAGGCCAAGCCGTGCAGCAGGGTGACCCAGTCGCGGCGGTTGGCTCTACCGGACTCTCCACCGGCCCCCACCTACACTTTGAAGTGCGCCAAAACGGCAACCCGGTTAACCCAATGAACTACCTATAGGTCATCCCTAGCGTACTGGCGGTAAGGGCACACAGCCTGGCGTCCTGAGCCCAGTGGTGCCTTGGGCCTAGGACTTGATCCGCTTACAAATCCTCTCCTGCGATCGCAACAAAGCCCAGTGCGATCGCAGGAGCACCCCGGCTTCCGTAACGGCGTTCTAGCCTAGGCTTTTTTTAACATGCTCCATAATTTTAGTTTTGCGGGGGCTATCGCCCTGCATGACGGGAATATTATCAAACTTGATCTTAGTGGTCATGGCAATGTGCTGCTTGATCTGGTCTTTGCTAGCCATAAAATTCCTGAATTTAGGGTTGAAGAGATTTAAGCCGTAAACCATGGGGGTTAAGGGCAGCCTACCGCCAGAGTTTAGGCAGTCAGGGAGAGGCCGCATTATTCTTTCACTGTAAATTAAATTTAACCTTTCGGTCTTAGAGAAGCGATAATTTCGTCTCCGTTAGCCCGATGGCCTACCGGTAGCAGCTTGGCCATTACCTGATTGGCGACCAGCCCATAAGCTCTGCCAACCAGCCAGTCTCAGTAGATCGAAAACGAGGTGCCTAGCCGCAGAATTGCCCTCACCCAAAACCCCTCTCCCAAGCTTGGGAGAGGGGTTTTGAGCCGTTCTGGTTACCCTTCTCCCAGCCTGAGCTACTAAGTACACACATCTTTTGAATAAAGCTCGAACGCTGTATTTTGCCCCCCTAGCCCCCCGATTCCGGGGGAACCGGAGTTCAAAGTCCCCCAGAATTGGGGGATCTAGGGGGCCAGTCAAGGAATTTTTTGTCCCCAGATGACTTATGTGTACGGAGTAGCCCAGCCTGAGAGAAGGGGCTGGGGGATGAGAACCAGGAGGGGCTTTGTGGTCTCCTGAGTCTCAGGACCCAACCCTAAATTAGTAATAACGACTACAGCATCTCCAAAAACCCGCAATCTGAAACCCAAAACCTGAAACCCAAAACCCATAAATCTCCCCCCCAAGGACATCTACAATCAAAAGCAACCTTCCTTCGCCCTCCCTCCTCCGCCTTCCGCCCTCCCCCCTCCGCCCTCCCCTATGCAATTTGAAACCCAAGCCATCCACTCCGGTCAAGCCGTTGACCCTGCTACTGGGGCGCTGGCCGCTCCCATTCACCTCTCTACCACCTTCGAGCGCGATGGCGACGGTACCTACCCCAAGGGCTACCTCTATGGTCGCAGCGGCAACCCCAACCGCAATGCCCTTGAACAGGCCCTGGCCACCCTAGAGCAGGGCACTGAAGCCGCCACCTTCGCCTCGGGCTCCGCCGCCACGTTTACCCTGCTCCAGGCACTGAGCCCAGCGGATCATGTGATTGCCCCTGAGAATGTCTACTTTGGGGTACAGCAAATGCTGGCTAAAGTGTTTGCCCCCTGGGGGCTGCACTATTCTCTGGTGGACACCACCGACCTGGCAGCCATGGCCGCCGCCCTGCGCCCCAACACCCGCCTGATTTTAATTGAAACCCCCTCTAACCCTCGGCTCGCCATTACCGACATTGCCGCCGTAGCGGACTTGGCCCACGCCGCCGGGGCCTACCTGGCCTGCGACAACACCATTGCCTCCCCCGCCCTGCAAACTCCCCTCACCCTGGGAGCCGATTTTGTCATCCACGCCACCACCAAGTACCTGGCCGGGCACAGCGACGTGATCGGCGGGGCGGTGATTACCCGCGAAGCCAATCCCCTCTTTGAACAACTGCGGCTAATCCAAAGTATCGGCGGGGCGATTCCCTCTCCCTTTGACTGCTGGCTTACCCTGAGGGGGCTACAGACCCTAGCCCTGCGAGTGCGTGCCCAATCTCAAACCGCCCAAATTGTCGCCGAATGGCTAACCCAGCATCCAGGGATAGAGCAGGTGCTCTATCCGGGCCTGCCCCACCACCCCGGCTACCCCGTTGCTCAGCGGCAAATGCAGGGCTACGGCGGCCTGCTATCGGCCCGGGTCAAAGGCGATGCCCAAACCGCCCTGGCCGTCGCCGCCAAAACCCAGCGCTTTACCCGCGCCACTAGCTTTGGCGGCCCCCACAGCACCCTCGAACACCGCGCCTCGATGGAAGCCCCCGGTACCCAAACCCCACCCAATCTGCTCCGCCTCTCCATCGGGCTAGAACACCCTGACGACCTGATCGCCGACCTGTCCCAGGCCCTGTCCTAGCCCCAAAAAATCTCCCCCACTCGCTACCATCTTCTCCTCCACCGCTATACTGTCGGTTGGTCATTTCTTGGTCGTGCTTATGGAGTCACGCTGGCTCATGTCTGGGGCGCTGGGAACCCTTAGCGCTCTAGTTATCGTTGCCCCAGCCAGGGCGGCAACCTTGCAAACCTGGTCGTTTGACGCCCAAACCAATCAGCTGGTCTTTACCACCGACGCTGGGGTTACCCCCACCGCGCAAATGTTGTTTAACCCGACTCGCGTGGTCATCGACCTGCCCAACACCCAGCGGGGGGGAACTAGCCCCAGCCAAACCGTCGGTGGGGCCGTGCGCGAGGTGCGGGCGGGGCAGTTTGATAGCCAAACCGCTCGATTAGTGATCGAACTGGCTGAGGGATATACCCTCAACCCCCAGGAAGTCAGGGTGCAGGGGCTTCGTTCTAACCAGTGGGTGGTGCAGCTGCCCACCCCGACCCAGGCTGACCCTGGGACTTCCACCCCCGCCGCTGCGGCCATTCCGACCCCGAGCACTACGGCCAATCGGGTGGCGGGCAACAGCGGCACCGGGGCCGAGGCTACCCTCAATGGCGTAGTGACCACCGGCGATGGGTTTTTAATCAAGCTCAGCGGCACCGCCCCTGAGCCTACGGTGGAAATTACCGGCGAAGGCCCCGACGACCGCCAGGCCATCATTGATTTGCCCAATACCGTAGTGGCCACCGATCTGCGGCCTGAGGCGTTGCCCAACTACCGCTACAGCATCATCGCCTGGGACATTGCCCAGCAAGAAACCAGCCCCCCATCTACCCGCATTACCCTCAGGCTCGGCCCCAGCAGCCCCGACTGGCGGGCGCTACGCAACAGCAGCGGCATTATTTTGTTACCCCCCAGCGGGGTGCCGATCAGCACGGTGGCCGATGAACCGGTACCGGTAGCTGTCGCCCCGGCCACGCCGCCACCGGCCACCGTTACCCCGCCCACCCCGCCCTCCACCCCCCCACCCACGGCCAGGCCCGCCGAGCGCCCCACTGATCCGGCCACTCGGCCCACCCCCAACCAGCGGGTCGTGGTGGTCATTGACCCTGGTCACGGGGGCCGCGACCCAGGGGCTGTCGGCATCAACGGCTTACAGGAAAAGCAGGTGATTTTCCCGATTTCCCAACGGGTCGCGCAAATTTTAGAAAGCCAGGGCGTAACCGCCATGCTCACCCGCCGCGACGATAGCACCCTCGACCTTCAGGCTCGCGTGGATGTGGCTAACCAGGCCCGGGCCAACCTGTTTGTCAGCATCCACGCCAATGCCATTAGCCTCAGCCGCCCCGACGTTAACGGTGTAGAAACTTACTACGCCTCCGACAGCGGGCGACGGTTGGCAGAAACTATCCAGGCCAGTATGCTAGCGGCCACCGGTATGAACAGCCGTGGGGTCAAGCAGTCTCGGTTCTACGTGCTGCGACGCACCACCATGCCTGCCGCCCTGGTGGAAGTCGGCTTTGTCACCGGTGCCCAAGATGCCCCTCGTCTGGCTGACCCGGCCTGGCGCGAAACCGCCGCCCAGGCCATTGCCCGGGGTATTTTGCAATATATTCAGGGCGGCGTGTAGGCTACCCCTAACCGCCCGACAGCACGGGTTAGCCCTCTTTGGCGCTAGCCCGTGCTGTATTTTGGGCCAGCCTGCCCCTAGAATAGCTGTGACCTGGTATCAACCTTTTAACGGGCACAGAAGATGGAATGGTTTGAATCCCTTGAACACCTCCTGGTGAAGGTGGTTACCCTCACCAAATTTGCCCTAGAAGCTATTTCAGTCCTGTGCATCATTTTGGGGTTGCTCAAAGTTCTACAGATGACGCTCTCAATGAATCGTCGTCAGCGGGAGCGGGTGTTTCCGTTTAATCAAATCCGCCTTCAGTTTGGTATGTGGTTGGCCCTGGCCCTAGAATTTCAGCTAGGAGCCGATATTTTAGGTACCACGGTTAGCCCTACCCGCGAGGACTTAGTCAGGCTGGGGTTAATTGCGATCATTCGCACCTTCCTCAACTTTTTCCTCAGCAAAGAAATAGAGGCTGAAATGGCCCTAGAGCGAGAACGTCAGGCCCACGACAAGGGGCTGGCCCATGGCGATCGCCCGTCCTAGGGTGGGCGTGGGTGGGGCCGACGGGGGCCAGCCTCCCTACCTTTCTTGATCGATCAATTCCCCAAAAAATTAGCAGCCGCTACCCCCCAGGCCGGTGTCTTACTATATGCTTTGACTGTAATCTTCTCTCAGAGACGTACCTCTACAATGGGCCGACTTACCACCCATGTTCTCGATACCGCCCTGGGAAAACCCGCCGGAGGTCTACAGCTAACGGTGTGGGCCATTACCGATGCCCCAGACACTAAAACCGCTCTTAAGACCGTTGAAACCAATGGCGACGGTCGCACCGACGAGCCGCTGCTAGAGGGATCTGAACTATGCACAGGCACCTACGAGCTCACCTTTGACGTAGCCGCCTACTTTGCCCAAACGGGGGCGGCCCTATCGGAACCCCCGTTTCTCGACCAGATCCCCATTCGGTTTACCATTGCTGACCCCAATGGCAATTACCATGTGCCGCTGCTGGTGTCACCCTGGTCGTACAGCACCTATCGAGGCAGCTAAAAACCCCCCGCCAACGCTTCAACGCAGCGCTCACAGAGGGTAGGATGGTCGCTACTCTCGCCCACCTGGGTGGAGAAGTTCCAGCAGCGATCGCACTTTTGCCCCGCCGCATCCACCACGCCCACCCCCAGCGCATCGGATTCGCTACGGTACTTCAGCCCTGCTAGCGGCTGAGCGGACTCCAATACCTCCACCTGGGAGACCAAAAACAGGTAGCGCAGCTCATCCACGTGGCCCGCATCGGGGGCCACGGCGTTAGCCGGGTTGAGGGCAACTAGCTGCTGGCGCAGGTCGGCGTCGGGCACGTACAGCAAAGCTTTAGCCTCCAGGGAAGAGCCGATTGCCTTGGCGGTACGGGCCTGCTCCAACACTTTATTCACCTCCTGGCGAATGGCGCGCAGCTGGCTCCAGCGCTCCACCAGATCGGGCTGGTGCCACTGGGCCTCTGGTTTCAGCCAGCCGGTTTCAAAGACGGACTTAAACCCGGTGGCGTAGGGCAGGTTTTGCCAGATGTCTTCGGCCATGTGGGAGAGCACCGGAGCAATGGCTCGGGCCAGATTTTCGATGGCGATGGCCAGCACCGTCTGACAGCTACGCCGCCGTGGCGAGGCTGCCGCGCTGATGTAGAGCCGATCCTTAGCAATGTCCAGGTAGAAGTTAGACAAATCCACCACGCAGAAGTTCTGTACGGTTTGGAAGAACCGAAAAAACTGGTAGGTGTCGAAGGCGTCGGTAATTTCCGCAAACACCTCGGTCATGCGGTGCAGCATGTAGCGATCCAGCTCGGGCAGCTGGTCGTAGGGCACCGCGTGCTGAGTGGGGTTAAAGTCGTACAGGTTGCCCAGCAAAAACCGCGCCGTGTTGCGAATTTTGCGGTACACGTCCGCCATTTGCTTGAGAATGTTGCCGCCCAGGGGCACATCGGAGGAATAGTCTACCGACGACACCCACAGCCGCAGCACGTCGGCCCCGTAGGGCGGATCCTGCTTCTGGTTTTTGCCCCCCTCAATCACGATGTAGGGGTCTACTACGTTGCCCAGGGATTTGCTCTGCTTGCGGCCCTGCTCATCCAGGGCAAAGCCGTGGGTGAGCACGGTTTTGTAGGGGGCGTGGCCGTTAACCGCCACGCTGGTCAGTAGGCTCGACTGAAACCAGCCCCGGTGCTGATCCGAGCCTTCCAGGTACATATCCACCGGGTATTGCAGGTCACCTCGTTGCTGGGCCACCGCCGCCCAGGAGGAGCCCGAGTCGAACCACACGTCCATGGTGTCGGTGCCCTTGCGGTAGGTGCGCCCATTGTTGCGGTAGGCGGGGGGCAGCAGGTCGGCTTCGGGCAGCTCCCACCAGGCGTCGGAGCCCTTTTCGGCAAAGATGGCTCTGATATGGGCCAGGGTCTCTGCCGTCAGCAGGGGCTCGCTGGTTTCGTCGTCGTAGAACACCGGAATCGGCATGCCCCAGGTGCGCTGGCGGGAGATGCACCAGTCGGAACGGTCGGCCACCATGGGGGTAATCCGGTTTTCCCCCTGGGCAGGGATCCACTCCACCTCTTGAATTGCCTGCAGGGCGGCCTCTCGGAACCCGGCCACGGAGGCAAACCACTGCTCGGTGGCGCGGTAGATGGTGGGCTGCTTGGTGCGCCAGTCGTAGGGGTACTTGTGGACGTAGGGCTCGTGCTTGAGCAGCGACCCTGCCGCCTTCAGGGCCTCGATTACCGCCGGGTTGGCATCTTTGAGCACGTTTAACCCGGCAAACGGCCCGGCTTCGGCGGTCATGTCGCCCTTTTCATCCACGGGGGAGAGCACCGGCAGACCGTAGCGCTGGCCCACCTTAAAGTCGTCTTCGCCATGGCCGGGGGCGGTATGCACCAGGCCGGTACCCGACTCGGTGGTGACGTAGTCGCCGCCGATGACGATCGGGCTTTCTCGATCAAATAAGGGGTGGCGATAGGTGGAATGCTCCAGGGCGACTCCCTGAATTTCGGCCTTGACGCTTAGCTCAGAGTCCAGCACCTGGGCCATGCGTTCGACCAGGTCTTTGGCAATGATCAGGTACTTAAAGGGCTGACCCGCGGCAACTTCCACCACCGCATAGGTGAGGTCGGGGTTGACCGCTACGGCCAGGTTAGCGGGAATCGTCCAGGGCGTCGTCGTCCAAATTGCCACGCCCAGCTGCCCCAGGTACGGCTCTAGCAAAACAGCCGTGGCCGAGGCGCTGACCATGGGAAACGCCGCGTAGATGCTGGGGGAGGTGTGGCCTTCGGGGTATTCCAGCTCGGCCTCGGCCAGGGCGGTTTGGGAGCTGGGGCTCCAATGCACGGCCTTGAGCCCCCGGTAAATGTAGCCCTTCAGGTACATCGCGCCGAAGACGTCAAGCTGAGCCGCTTCATACTCAGGGGTGAGGGTCAGGTAGGGATGATCCCAATCCCCCCAGACGCCGTAGCGCTTGAAGCTAGCCCGCTGCTGGTCAATGGTTTTGAGGGCAAAGGCGCGGGCCTTGCGACGCAGCTTAATCGGGGTAAGGTTGGCCCTGGCTTCGGGTTCCATAGCCTGGAGTACCTTCAGCTCAATGGGCAGGCCGTGACAATCCCAACCGGGGACGTAGCGCACCCGGCGACCCTGGAGCAGGCGATAGCGATTAATAATATCCTTCAGGATTTTGTTCATGGCGTGGCCAATGTGCAGGCTGCCGTTGGCGTAGGGCGGCCCGTCATGGAGCACAAAGACATCCCCTGGATTCTGGGCAGACAGGGTTTCGTAGATCTGGTTCGCCGCCCAAAAAGCCTGAATTTCAGGCTCGCGCTGGGTGGCGTTGGCCCGCATCTCGAAGCGGCTTTGGGGCAGCAGAATCGTGTCTTTGTAGGATTTAGTGTCGGTCACAGCCGGAAAGAACCCAATGGGAGATTAGTTTAGAAGCGAGGCATAGCCATTATCAGAGAAAGACCGGGCTAATTCAAGCTGGGGCAACGGATTAGCGCTCGGATTGCCCGTCATAACGGAGCCATCTATCTAGGTTACGGCAGGATTTCGGGAATGGTTGGTTTTCGTTGGGTTTGTCTATTGGGCCAATTACTAGGGAAAAGGCTACTAGTAGGGCCTGTGACAGCAGCCCTGGCCACGGCACTGTCAACTTTGTTGCCCAGCGTCTACCGATTTGAGCCGCGTTCCGCGTTGGCGATAATATGCAAATCGACCAGAGGCAGCAATCGCATCAAGCGCTGCACAATGGAACCCTTAATCAACAGTTGCCAACGCGACCGTCGGGTCTCACCCAGCACAATTTGCGTAATCCGGTAGGTGGTGGCGACGTCCACGATCGTTGTCACCACATTGGCCGACTCAATCCGCAAAAACTCACCGTCAAAATCTTGGCAGAGGCGGGCGCAGGTTTCAATATGCAAGGTTTCTGCCTTGGTCAAAAATTGGTTTGGACTGGCTACAAACAGCACCACAAGACGACCATTCATCGAATTGGCGATGCGAGCCCCACGCCGCAGGAGCTGAATTGAGTCGGGATAGGTGGAGATGCCAACCAAAACCCGCTCCTGAATATTGCAGTGGGGAGGCTGCGTAGCTGACTCGGCAATCTCGTCCTCTAGATTGTTAGCGACTTCCCGTAGGGCTAACTCTCGCAGGGCCATCAGGTTGCGGCGCTGAAAGAAATGGTGTAAAGCCTGGTCAATCTTTTCGGGAGCGTAGATTTTGCCTTCGCGGAGACGCTCCTGCAGTGTCTCTGGCGTCACGTCCACAACGACCACTTCATCGGCCTCATCCAGCAGGCGATCGGGCACCCGCTCGCGGACGACAACGCCAGAAATTCGATACACCAGATCATTAAGACTTTCGAGGTGCTGGATGTTGACGCTGGAGTACACGTCGATGCCCGCCGCTAAAACAGCTTCGACATCCTGATAGCGTTTTTCGTGGATCGAGGTAGGCACATTAGTATGGGCCAGTTCATCAATGAGAACGAGCTGGGGACGGCGTTCGAAGATGGCCTGCAGATCCATTTCGCTAAGCGATCGCCCCTGCCAGTTCACCACCTTCCGGGGAAGCAGTTCTAAGCCTGCTGCGATGCGCATCGTCTCTTCCCGCCCATGGGTTTCTAGCAGACCAACGACGACATCAACCCCGTCTTGCTTGAGTTGGTGCCCCTCTTCTAACATGCGATAGGTTTTACCCACACCGGGCGCCATCCCGATAAAGATTTTGTGCTTGCCCCGACGAGGAGGAGAATTGTCGGATGGAGAGGTAATCACGGCAGGGTCGTAATATAGGAATTTAGATCGGGCCGGGAACTAGCTCCGGGCAGAGAGATGTGGGTGTTGCTGAATTCAGGCATAAATTTGGTTAGGGGTAAACGGCCGTTTGCCCCTACGAGAGACGTTGAATGCTTGATTCATACCTATGTCCAGCAACGCCGAGATGTGAGTAGAGCTTAGGGACTTGCGCTGAAATAAGCTACTGGCTTAAGTAAGAGGCTCGCTGTAGATTCTCGCCAGCGCAGGAATGACGCCAGGACGTTATTTATAGCGCTGGCCAGATAGCTTAGGACAGGGTTGGCGGATCGAGCCACAGCTGGGAGGCTATCTGGCTCGCCATCGCCACTCTTATCGAATCGGGTTGGCTGTGTCCTAACCGAGGTGGCGATGGCTATAATTGCTTTAATTGCTAATCCCTTAGCGCTGGTCAAGAACCCAGTTGAGGGTAACGGTATTGACGGCGGGCTCGCCAAAGAGGCCGAGGAAACGGCCTGCGGTGTTTTGGTCAATTAGGGTTTGCAGAGCGTCTAGGGAAAGATTGCGGGCGGCGGCGATCCGGGCGATTTGGGCTTGGGCACTGGCGGGAGAGATGTGCGGGTCTAGCCCCGATGCAGAGCTGTAGACTAGGTCAGCCGTGGGTTGAATATCGGCGGCCCGCAGGCGGTCAGTTTCGGCCTGGATGCGAGCCAATAAATCTGGATTACTAGGGGCAAGATTACTGGCTCCGGATAGGCCCGTCGGGGCGGCCGCTTCGCCCTGGCTGTAGTCGATAATACTGGGACGACTCCAAAAATATTGATCACGGCTAAAGGTTTGACCAATCAGGGTAGACCCGATGACTTGCCCCTGGTCGTCAACGATCAGGCTGCCGTTGGCCTGGGTGGGAAAGGCCACTTGCCCGATGCCAAAAATTAGCAGCGGATAAATTGCAGCGGTAAGCAGCCACAGAACGGCGGTGGTGCGAATGCTGATCACAAAATCTCGAATCATGGTAGGTGGGGCCTTAACAACAAGGGACACAGGAACAAGGGACACAGGAAACTGTGACTGTGAAACTGGTGAATGAGCGGTCTAAGAGTATTCCAGAAAACAAATTATCCAGATAATTGCCACCCGATAATGGCGATCCCAAATTCAACCGAGCTCGGTCGGGCGCATTTGTCTCCCTAAGCGGGTCAGCCGATTTGGCCCATGTATCGGGGTGATGAGTTACCTCAGCCTGATCAAAATCGTTCCGGTTGGAAAATAACGACCGTGAGATAAATGGCGAGCCCTACTACCACTAGGCTCAACAGGCCCAGAGCATAGGCATTTCCTCGACTGATGGCTCCCGTGGCGGCATATAGGGCTGGGGCAATCGCCAGGTTCAGGCATAGGGCTAGAAATAGGCCTGGGGCCAGCCGATGCCGCCGCAGGGGTCGGGTTGAGGTATTGCGCCTGTTAGGTAAGCGCCAGTTGGGTCTGTTCATAACGGTTTCATCTCCGGGGGGCAAATCAAATGACGGCGGTGAGCTTCTGGTAAAGCGTGGCCATCTGAAAAAAGCAGGGTTAAACTTCTCCTGGTCTTCAAACCAAAGTTGATGGATCGCTCCCTAGCCCAATCCGACGCCGCCTACGGCTAAATCAATCAGCTTAATGGCAATAAACGGCACTACGACGCCCCCTAACCCGTAGACCAGCATGTTGCGCCGGAGCATATAGTTGGCGCTGAGCGGCCGAAATTTCACGCCCTTGAGCGCCAGAGGAATCAGGGCAGGAATAATCAAGGCGTTGTAGATTAACGCCGAGAGCACGGCTGATTGGGGGCTGTTTAGCCCCATGATGTTGAGCGCCCCAATGCCAGCGGTGGCAAACATCGCCGGAATGATGGCAAAGTACTTGGCGATGTCATTAGCGATGGAGAAGGTGGTCAGCGCGCCGCGGGTGATCAAGAGCTGCTTACCAATCGTTACCAAATCAATCAGCTTGGTGGGGTCAGAGTCTAAATCCACCATATTGGCGGCTTCCTTTGCCGCCTGGGTGCCAGAGTTCATGGCCAGCCCAACATTGGCCTGGGCGAGGGCGGGGGCGTCGTTGGTGCCGTCGCCGGTCATGGCAACTAGCTTGCCGTCGGCCTGTTCGGCCTGAATCACCTGAATTTTCTCTTCGGGGGTAGCTTCGGCGACAAAGTCATCTACGCCGGCTTCTTTGGCTATTACGGCGGCGGTGATGCGGTTGTCGCCGGTCAGCATCACGGTGCGAACGCCCATCTGGCGCAGCTGATCAAACCGTTCATGAATGCCAGGCTTGATGATGTCTTTGAGGTAAATCACGCCGTAGATATCGCCGTCGCGGCAAACCGCTAAGGGGGTACCGCCTAGCTTTGAAACCTTGGTAAATGCAGCTTCCAGCGCTTCGGGGGGGCGCCCGCCCCGCGATCGCACAAACCCGCGAATGGCATCAACTGCGCCTTTGCGCACTTCCGCACCGGAGGGCAGGTCGGTACCGCTCATGCGGGTGCGGGCCGAGAAGTCGATGGCCTCAGCTTGGGAACGATCAAAATCGAGCTTAGCACCCTGTTTTTCTGCCAGGCGGACGATGGATTTTCCCTCGGGAGTGGTGTCGAAGATGCTGGCGGCTAGGGCCATGGCCGCCACCTCTGACATTGGATGCCCGTTAAGCGAAATAAACTCCTCAGCCAGCCGATTCCCTAGGGTAATCGTGCCGGTTTTATCGAGCACCAGCGTGTTGATGTCGCCACAGGCTTCAACCGCGCGCCCTGATGTGGCGACCACATTGAACTGCGCCACCCGATCCATACCGGCAATGCCGATTGCGCTCAGCAGCCCGCCAATTGTAGTGGGGATCAGCGCCACCAGCAGCGCCACCAAAATGGTGATGCTGACCGGGCTAGCAGCGTAGCTGGCGGGCGTGGAAATGGTGGCTACCACAATTAGGAACACCAGCGTTAGCACGGCCAGCAAAACGGTAAGGGCGATTTCGTTTGGGGTTTTGCTCCGTTCTGCTCCTTCCACCAGGGCAATCATGCGGTCTAGAAAGCCCTGGCCAGGATCGGCGGTGACGCGAATAATCAAGTCATCTGACAAAATCCGGGTGCCCCCGGTCACCGAGCTGGCCACATCAGAACCCGGTTCCTTCAGCACCGGCGCAGATTCGCCGGTAATGGCCGATTCATCAACGGAGGCCACGCCTTCCAACACTTCCCCGTCGGCCGGAATGAGGTCTCCAGCCACTACCTGAATGCGATCTCCGCGCTTGAGCTGCGTCGAACTAACGGCATCGGTGAAACCGTCGGAGCGCAGTTTGCGGGCGACGGTTTCGGCTTTGGTTAATCGCAGGGCATCGGCTTGGGCCTTACCGCGTCCCTCAGCCACGGCCTCGGCCAAGTTAGCAAACAGCAGGGTAAAAAGCAAAATCAGGGTAACCAGGCCATTAAATTGACGAGGGCCATCCTCTGACACCGGACCAAACAGTTCAGGATTTACCGTCAGTAGCGCCGTTACCAGGGTGCCAACCCAGACCACAAACATCACCGGGTTTTTGACCATAAGGCGCGGATCGAGCTTGAGAAATGCCTGCTGGAAGGCCCGGCGATAGAGCCCTGACAGGTTGACTTTAGGCGTATGGCGACGACTCTCGCGAGATCCGCCAGGCTGACGTTGAGACGAGGTAGAAGAAGTCATGGTTTTTGGCATTAGAACTTAGCGTTGATGAATGGAAAGGTGTAGAGGTTATCCACCACCCGAGATCGCAAACCCCTCTGCCACGGGCCCCAATACCAACATGGGCAGAAAGGTCAGCGCTCCGAGAATCAAAATGGTGCCCGCCGTCACGCCGGTGAACAGGAAGGTATCGGTGTACAGCGTGCCTGATGTTTCAGGCACAGGCTGCTTGTGGGCCATGCTTTCCGCCAAATAGATCAGGGCAATAATCGGCACGTAGCGCCCGCAGAGGAGCGAGAAGCTAGCGCTCAGGTTCCACCAGAGGGTGTTGTCACCGAGCCCTTCAAAGCCAGAACCATTGTTGGCAGCGGCGGAGGTATACTCGTAAATCACCTGGGAAATACCATGGAAGCCAGGGTTGCTAATGTCCGCCAAAGTGGCGGGAAACGCCAGCGTAATCGCAGCTGGGATCAGGATGGCGATCGGGTGAACCAGCAGAATGACGCTGGCCAAAATGACCTCTCGTTTTTCGATTTTACGGCTGAAGAATTCGGGGGTACGCCCCACCATCAACCCCGTGAGAAAGACGGTCAGAATCAGGAATACAAATAGATAAGCGGTACCGGTGCCCTGCCCACCCCAAACAATTTGCAAAAACATGTTAGATAGGGTGACGAATCCGCCGGGAGGCATGAGAGAGTCGTGCATACCGTTGACGGCTCCACACATGGTGCCGGTGGTTGTGGCCGCCCAGAGCGCCGTCAGCGCCCACCCAAAGCGGACTTCTTTACCTTCTAAATTGGGTGCAGAGTCACCCAGTAGGGTATTCACCAGCGGATTGCCGACATATTCCCCATAGGCCGCAATCCCCGACAGGATGGCGTAGAAGATAAACACCATGCCGAAAATCAGCCAGCCCTGACCCGGCTTACCCGCCATAGTGCCGTAGGTCAGAATCAAGCCGGCTGGAATCACTACCATGATGACGGTTGTCAGCAGGTTGGTGAAATTGTTAGGGTTCTCGTAGGGGTGGGCGGAGTTGATCCCAAAGAAACCGCCGCCGTTTTCACCCAGCTGTTTGATAATTTCAAAGTGAGCCACGGGGCCCCGGGCAATATATTGGGTAGCGCCTTCTAGGGTGTTCGCGACCGCAGGCCCAGCAAAGGTTTCAGGAACCCCAGCCATAAGCAGCGCGATCGCCCCCACCACCGAAATGGGCAGCAGAATTCGCGTGATCGAGAGGGTTAGATCGGTGTAGAAGTTGCCTAAGGGGTGACCGGCGAGGCCGCGAATAAAGGCCATCGCCACCGCGATTCCAGTCGCGGCCGAGGTGAACATTAAAAAGCCCAGCGCCCCCATCTGAGAAAAGTAAGAAAATGTGGTTTCGCCAGAGTAGTGTTGCTGGTTGGTGTTGGTGACAAACGAAATGGCGGTATGCAGCGCTAAGTGCCAACTGGGCGCACTCAACCCAGTCGGGTTCAGCGGCAATTGCCCCTGCAGCATAAAAATTAGAACCACCAGGAGGCCCATGACCAAGTTGCTCACCAGCACCGCCCTAATGTACTGCCCACCGGCCATGGGCGATCGCCTGGCGAAGCCCCCTGAGGTCAACAGAAGTTGCTCTAGGGGGCCAGCAATGGGATCCAGTAGGGTACTTTGCCCCATAAACACCCGCGCCATGTATCGCCCCAAAAAGGGCGCGGCTACTAGCAGAATGAGTAGCACAACAATGATTTGCAAAAATCCCTGAAGCATATGAATTAACTGTGGGTAAACGAAAAGAAATAATCTCGTTGGGGCTGACTTATTTCGAGGATGATTAATATCTTCATTCTTAGCCGGTTCTTCTAAAAGCAAAAGGTATAGAAATCAATTTAAACGGGTGTATAATCTTATATCTAAACAAGCTGTATAGCGACGTTTAGATACCTTCTAAGATCGCTATATCAGATGATATATTTGAATGGATTTTTGGCATTATCTGCCCTATAGTAGATTGACCTCTGACTGGTTTTGTTCAACTGACTTTGACGTACCCAAAGCTTTCTGAATGTCTTTAACAACCTCCCAGGCTCAGCTCAATCACCTGGCCCAAGCTCGGCAGAAAACTCATTGGCTAATTGGGGGCTTGTTTGCGGTAGTAATCGGGCTAGATTACAGTACGCCTCCCCCATACGTCTTTGGCTACCTCTACATTGGGGCGGTCTTACTGGCTAGCCGTAGTCGGTTAAGTCGCAAAACCACATTCACGATCACCGCCATTGCCATGCTACTGACGCTGCTCAATTTGCTCATTCCGGCTCAGGCCGCAGTGACGACAGTTGCGGTGGCCAATCGCCTGATTACCGTACTGGCCCTGGGGGTTACGGGCTGGTTAGGGGATCGCATTCAGCGCTATGAGGAAGCGATGACCCGCCAGCGGCTACAGATTGCAGCCCAGGAGCAGCTCTCCCAGGTGCGGGAAGATTTTGTCTCAACCCTCACCCACGACCTAAAAACGCCGCTGCTAGGAGCGTTGGAGACTCTTAATGCCTTAAGGAATGGGCAATTTGGAGCCACGACGCCGACCCAACGCAGCGCCTTTGATGTCATGACCCGCAGCCATCAAAAGACCCTGGAACTGGTGAATACGCTGATGGATGTTTACCGCAATGATGCGGAAGGGCTGCATCTAGACAGCCAGCCCGTTGATTTAGCCACCGTAGTGGCGGACGCGATCGCCGAGGTCACCCCCTTGGCCTCGTCTCGACAGGTGCACATCGCCCTCAGCCATGACGGCAGTGAGTTTCGCCGGGCTTACTGGGTCAGGGCCGATCCGCTCCAGCTCCACCGGGTCTTCATCAACCTGATTGCTAATGCGGTTAACCATTCGCCACGGGGGGCGCGGGTTGAGGTGGTGCTAGCCATCCGCCACGCGTCCTATCGAGTGCAGGTGAGGGATGAAGGGCAGGGCATTCGTCCAGACGAAATTCCTCGCTTGTTTGAGCGGTTTTATCAGGGGGGAGGTGAGCACCAAACCAAAGGAACGGGGCTGGGGCTGTACCTCAGCCGGCAGATTGTTGAAGCCCACAGTGGTAGAATCTGGGCAGAGCCGCGATCGCCGCGAGGTGCTGCCTTTGCCTTTCAGCTACCGGCCTGCCTAGACGAGCCGCCGCAGTTGGCCAGTTGAATGATTGAGTTTCCAATTAAAATTCTGCTGGTTGAAGACGATGAGCTATTTCGCTTAGGGTTGTCAACTCGATTGCAGCAGGAAACGACGTTGCAAATTATGGCCGAAGCCGAGGATGGCGAAACCGCCCTTCAGCACGTCGAGCAGCAGCTCTTTGATGTCGTCATTTTGGATGTTGGTCTGCCGGGTATTGGTGGGGTAGAAGCCTGCCGTCAGCTCAAACAGCGCCATCCTGATCTGCCCGTGCTCGTGCTAACGTCCCATTCCCAACCGGCTTTGATTGCTCGTCTAGTTCAAGCAAACGCTCAGGGATACTGCGTTAAAGGGGTCGATGCGAATTCCCTCATTCTGGCGATTCAGTCCGTCGCGGCGGGCGCGTCCTGGTGGGATCCTACCGCGACCCGGGTCATTCAGGTGGCCTTTCAGTCGACGTCAACCAGTCCCACCGCAGCTACGGATGTACCGCCTGAAAATCTCCTGACTCACCGAGAACAAGAAGTTCTGACGCTGATCTCTAACGGGTTGAGCAACCAGGAGATTGCCGCCGACCTTTATATTGCGCCTGGCACGGTGAGAGTTCACGTCCACGCGATTCTGCAAAAGCTAGAGGTACGTGATCGCACCCAGGCCGCCATTCTAGCGCTGCAAAAGGGACTTATTCAGGCAGACCATCTATCACCCGATGTTGGCATCGATTAATCCGGATTAGGGAACTTTTTGCTGAAAGATTAATCGCTACCGAGTTCTCCGGGCTCAGTCAGTATTTATACATACGGTACAGGCAGATCGGTTGATATGTTGTATCCCTTTGGTTGGGTCGCCCCAGACCTGCAAGCACCTCCCCAGGCTAAGCTGCCCCACGGCCCAAGGTTCACGGTTAATCAACCGATGGCCGCTACCGCCCAGGCCAGCGCCGCCCAGTCGTTGGCGGCGGCTAATCGGCCGACGGTAGCGGCGGCGCCAGCCAGACCCAGCCTCAGCGGTGCGATGGTTCTTGCCCAGGCGGCGCCAGCACCGGAGGCTGCTCGCCAGAGTACTGACCCGTCGGGGGGCAGCCGCCCAAAGCCAGACTCGGTACTACGGTTAGGTAGCCGCAATGAGGCGGTGCAAACGCTGCAGACCCGCCTCAAAGCTCTTAACTACTACCCTGGCCCCGTCGACGGCATTTTTGGCCCCCTGACGCACCAGGCGGTGCAGAAATTCCAGCAGGACGAAACCCTTCCCGTGGATGGCCAGGTAGGCCAGCAGACCTGGCAGCGGCTTCAGGATCGGTCGCGGCCGACCCCGGCGGTGGTAGTTATCCCTCCGGCGGTGACGGTGGCTCCAGATCCTGCCGGACAACTGACGCGGCCAGCCTTTACCCCGGCAATGGTGCCCACCCTCACCTTTCACCCGATGGGGTCGGCTCAGGTTAACTACGATCCTAGACCGCTGTGGATGGTGGTCATCGTCATCGCGACGGTGGGGGGAGGGTTATTGGGGTTTAGGCCAGAGCCCCCCACTCAGCCGCCGACGCCTCCCCCCCCGCGGCGAGGCCCTGGCCCCCTCAAGGGCCAGACGATTCACCGGCCCCAGGCCGTATATCCGGCTCGTCCCGCCGCGTCCGCCGACCCTAACCAGAACTCAGCCACGGCAGTCTCTCCCGAAACCCTAAACCACAGGCCGCCAGCCGCCGTCGCTCCCCCCGCCTTGCCGCCAGCTGCGGCTTCAACCGCCACAGTCTCTGACCTGGAGGCTGACCTGCGCCGCCTGAGTCAAACCAGCCCCTGGGCCACCGACGCCACGGCGGCCTACCTGACCACCTTTCTCTACGACCTTCAGGAGCCCGACAGTCGCCAGCAGCTTGAAAATGCCGTCCAGGATCAGGACGCTCCGGTGGTTGCCGAGCACGCCCCGGAGACGGCTCCCCTGTCGGCCCTGTGGCGGTGTCTGGGTAAATTTCCGGAGCGCCATCACCGCACGGGCCAGGCTTACACCTACCTGCTGCTAGACGACATGGGCGGCTGTTTTCGCCTGTGCAACACCGAGCTTTGGGTCACCCAGGCGGCCCTGCGCTGGCTCAGTGATGACATTCCCTACCCGCTAACCATTCGCCGACTTGACCCCAGCGGTCGGGTGACCGATAAGGCGTTTACAGTTCAGCTCAACAGCTATGAGATGCCGGTGGCCTCCTAACCTGTTTTAGGCCGGTGGAGGAGTTTCCGGGGTTTCCACCACCTGGGCCTCCACAATTGTGACCGCAGGGGGCGAATCGGCATCGGGCGGTACCGCGCGATCGCTGCGGCTATCCGCCGGGGAACCCTGCCCTGACTGAGGAGCGGCGGAACGTGTTGTTCTAGCCGTCGAAATCGACGACGGCCGAGGCGGAATTTCAATCACGGTTTTTTTAGGCTTGGTTTTGGTCGTGGTTTTGACTATCTCCCCAAGCCAGTCTTTAAAGACCGTGGCCCTTGCCAGCCAACTAGCCGGTTTAGGGGGAGTGAATCGCCGGGGCTGGGGCGGTTCGGGACTAGGACGCGGCGCCATCGGAGCGCCCGGTGAGATTGCCCCTGGTGGCTGAGACGGAGCCGCCCCAGCTGCTGCCGCTGTGCCGTTCGTTTTTTGGTTGAAACTAACGCTAACCGGGTTGGCAGGCATCGGAGCTAGCTCATCTAAAAATTCGTAACCGACGTCTTTGAGGGACGAAGCCCGAATTTCCCCCGCCGCTAACGGCCTAGCCCCAGATCCTGGCTCTTGTTGATTCGCCGCTGGGAGCCATCGCCCCAGGGGAGTTTGGCGCAAAAAGTCTTGGCCAAGGCCGACGAGCTCTCGCCTAAAATTACCCCAGGAGGCTTCGGTAAAAGGGGTTTGCAGGTCGAGGGGGGTGCGCTTGCGGCGCAGGGTCAGGGTCTGCCAGCCCAGCCAGCCCAGTAGGCTAACGCTGGCTAGGTGGCCTAGAGCCTCGGTGGGAGTCATTTGCCTGGCGCAAAACCACAGCACCAGGCCGTAGAAACCGCCGACTCCGCTCCAAAAGAAGTCGTGGCGACGATGCACCTCCGGAAAGAAGAACGCCGCCAGATACAGCGCAACGCTGCCCAGACCAACCAAAACCGCCAAGATATGCGCCAGCATGGTGCTTTAATACCCGCAACCCAACCTCACCACCCTTACTCTATCGCGGGTAACCCGGTCTGATCCGGCCTGATCAAGCGGCTCCGGCTTTTTTAGAAAACAGCACCAGCACCGTTTTAATGATCAGCTGCACGTCGTACAGGAGACTCCAGTTTTTCTGGTAGTCCAGGTCCATGCGAATCACATCTTCGAACTTTTTGACGCTGGAGCGACCGTTGACCTGCCATTCGCCGGTCATACCGGGTTTCACGTCCAGCCGCTGCCACTCGGGTACGTTGTACTGCTCGATTTCGTCGGGGGTGGGGGGGCGGGTGCCCACCAGGCTCATTTCGCCCCTCAGCACGTTCCAGAACTGGGGGAGTTCATCCAGGCTGGTACGGCGCAGAAATCGACCGATCTTGGTGATGCGAGGATCGTTCTCATTTTTAAATAGCGGCCCCTCCACCTCGTTTTTAACCTGAGCCTTAAGGGCTTCGGCATTGATGACCATGGAGCGGAACTTCCAAATGTTGAACCGCTTGCCCATCCACGAGCAGCGCACCTGCTTGAAGAAAATCGGGCCGCCATCCTCTAGCTTAATGGCCAGAATAATCGGCACCGCCACCACGCCAGTAATCGCCAGCCCCACCAGGGCGCCGACAATATCCATCAGCCGCTTGCCCTTGGAGGTCACCGAGGGGTGGGTGGTGAGGGCGACGAAGCGCATATCGGGCTTAGGGACGGTGGGAGCAGGGTAGGTGACGTCGGGCTCAAAGGTAAAGAGCTGTTCTAAATCCGTCAGGGCCAGCACCATCCGCACCTGCTCCTGCACGCCCCGCAGCACCATGGTGGTACCCTGCTGCTGGCAGGTGCGATAGCAAATAACTAACGCCCCCAGACCGCTACTGTCGATGAAGTTGGTCTGGCTCAGGTCAATAATAATGGTCTCCAGCGGCGGCTGGGTCTGGCAGTGCTGCTTAACGGTGCGCTCAAATTCCACCGCCTCGACCACGGTGAGGGTAGCCGGTACTTTTACTACGCAGGTCGAATCCAGCGCGTCGCCGGGCAGCGGCGCAGTGGAGACCTGCGGATCCCGATCTGAAGCAATGGATGAGGCCATGCTGACATCCTTAGGGTGAGAGTTCAAATAACGAGGTTTAGATAATTAATCAGGTTTAATGTCCAGAGTTCCCCTCGACATTGACTGAACTATAGCCTTAAACATCCTCGCAGCCCCGTAAAACCCCCTAACTTCAAGGAGACTTAACGGGTAAATAATGACTTGGTTAGCCAAATCTCAGCGGGAACGCCCTTGACTGTATTGGATGACACCCGTACCCCCCGGATCGTTCCCTAGGTGGTGAGCAACTGCCGCAGCACGTACTGTAGGATGCCGCCGTGGCGGAAGTATTCCACCTCGTCTAGGGTGTCGATGCGGCAGAGCAGGGGCACCTCGGTGCTAGCGCCATCGGCCCGGTGTACCCCCAGGGTGACGGTCATACCGGGCTGAATGCCGCCGCTGAGGCCGGTCAGGTCGAAGGTCTCGGTACCGTCGAGGGCCAGGGTGGTGCGGCTGGTGCCGGGCAAAAACTGTAGCGGCAGCAGCCCCATACCCACCAGGTTCGAGCGGTGGATGCGCTCAAAACTCTCGGCCACCACCGCCTTAACCCCCAGCAGCCGGGTGCCCTTGGCGGCCCAGTCGCGGGAGGAGCCGGTGCCGTACTCTTTGCCCGCAATCACCACCAGGGGGGTGCCTGCGGCCTGGTAAACCATGGCCGCATCGTAGATGGATAGGGTTTCGCCACTGGGCATGTGTTTGGTCACCCCGCCGGAGGAGCCGGGCACCATTTCATTCTTGAGGCGAATATTGGCGAAAGTGCCGCGCATCATCACTTCGTGGTTGCCCCGGCGCGAGCCGTAGGAGTTAAAGTCGGCGCTGGTCACCGCGTGATCGACTAAGTAATGGCCCGCCGGGCTATCGGCCTTGATCGCCCCCGCCGGAGAAATGTGGTCGGTGGTAATGCTGTCGCCCAAAATCGCCAGGGGCCTTGCCCCGATGATGTCGGTAAAGGCCTGGCCGTTGACGCTGGGTGGCATATCCACAAAGTAGGGAGGATTTTGCACGTAGGTGCTGTCGCCCTGCCAGTCGTAGGTCTGGCTGTCGGCGGTGGCAATCCCCTGCCAGGTGGCGGTGCCGGTAAACACGTTGCCGTAGCGACTACGGAACATTTCGGGGGTAAGGGCCATGGTCATGACCGAATTAATTTCGGCGCTGCTGGGCCAGATGTCCTTAAGGTAGACGGGGCGCCCCTCCGGATCCTGACCGATGGGGTCAGTCTTGAGGTCAATGGCCAGGCTGCCGGCGATGGCGTAGGCCACCACCAGCGGGGGCGAGGCCAGATAGTTGGCCTTGGTGTGGGGGCTAACCCGGCCTTCAAAGTTACGGTTGCCGGATAGAACAGCCCCCACCACCAGGTCTTTTTCCTCGATGGCGCGGGCAATGGGAGGGGGCAGGGGGCCAGAGTTGCCGATGCAGGTGGTGCAGCCGTACCCCACCAGGTTAAAGCCGAGGGCGTCGAGGTCTGCTTGAAGCCCCGCCTGTTCGAGATAGTCGGACACCACCTGACTGCCAGGGGCCAGGGAGGTCTTCACCCAGGGTTTAACGGTTAGCCCCTTAGCGCGGGCCTTGCGGGCCACCAGCCCGGCCCCGATCATCACCGAGGGGTTGGAGGTGTTGGTACAGCTGGTGATGGCGGCGATCACCACATCCCCATCGGTGAGGGTATAGCCGGTGCCGGCCACGGGTACCGACTGCTTTTCGGCGTAGGCTTTGCCGCTAAAGCCGGGGAAGTCGGTGGTCTTAAACTGCTGGGCCAGATCCGCCAGCAGCACCCGATCCTGGGGGCGCTTCGGCCCGGCCAGGGAGGGTTCTACGGTGCCCAGGTCGAGGCCGAGGGTGGCGGTAAATACTGGATCCGGGGTGTCGGGGTAGCGCCAGAGGCCCTGGGCCTTGGCATAGGCTTCCACCAGGGCGACCCGCTCGGGCTCGCGACCCGAAAACGCCAGGTAGCGAATGGTTTCTTCATCGATGGGAAAGAAGCCGCAGGTGGCCCCATACTCCGGGGCCATGTTGGCAATAGTGGCCCGGTCGGCCAGGGTGAGGTGGGCCAGGCCGTCGCCGTAGAATTCCACGAACTTGCCCACTACCCCCTGCCGCCGCAGCATTTGCACCACGGTGAGCACCAGGTCAGTGGCGGTGGCCCCCTCGGGCAGCTGCCCCGTCAGCTTAAAGCCCACCACCTCGGGCAGTACCATGGAAATGGGCTGGCCCAGCATGGCGGCCTCGGCCTCAATGCCCCCCACCCCCCAGCCCAGCACCGCCAGGCCGTTAATCATGGTGGTGTGGCTGTCGGTGCCCACCAGGGTGTCGGGGTAAGCGATGGTTTCTTCCCCCGCTTCCTTCGTCCACACCACCTGGGCTAGGTACTCGAGGTTGACCTGGTGGCAGATGCCGGTGCCGGGGGGCACCACCCGAAAGTTGTCGAAGGCGCTCTGGCCCCAGCGTAAAAAGGCGTAGCGCTCAAAGTTACGCTGAAATTCTTTATCGACGTTTTCCTCAAAGGCGTCGGGGCTGCCAAAGGCATCTACCATCACCGAGTGGTCGATGACCAGATCCACCGGCGACAGGGGGTTAATTTTGTCGGGGCTGCCCCCCAGGTTAACCATGGCGTCGCGCATGGCGGCCAGATCGACCACCGCCGGTACGCCGGTAAAGTCCTGCATTAGCACGCGTGCCGGTCGATAGGCAATTTCGCGGGTGGAGGTTTTGGTATGCAGCCAGTCGGCCACCGATTGCACATCCGCCGCTGTTACCGAACGCCCATCTTCGTAGCGAAGTAGATTCTCTAGCAGCACCTTCAGGCTGAAGGGGAGCGCGCTGATATCGCCCAGACTCTTGGCGGCTGCGGCCAGACTGTAGATGGTGTAGGTCTGGTCGGCTACGAGCAGGGTGGTTTTGGCGTTAAAGCTATTCACGGCAGGGCTCCGGTCACTGTAAAGGGCATAAGGACGGCATGATGTCTCTGGAGACATATCCTAACCAACGGGGCGGCGGCTATGGCACATCCGAAACGAACGAAGCAATCTTACAACCTCCCTGGCTTCTTGCTGTAGTCTCCATGGCCAAACCTGGCCTAATCCAACGGGTCTACCCCCATGCGGGCGTAGTGAATCCGCAGCTTTAGCCCCAGGGTGACCTGCTTCATCAGCCAGTAGAATATCGTCAAAATCAGGAACGTCACCACAATTACCGCGACGGGGCGCTTTGAGGTGACCACGTTGAGGGTGTCGGCCAGCACGTTGGTGGGGTCTACCACCAGATCCCAGCTGTTGAATCGCAGAAATCGACCCAGGTAAATGCCTACGGCGCTGAGGGCATGAATTAACAGCTCAACCGGCAAAATTAGGGCTTTGGCCCCCTGCTGCTTCAGGTAGTAGGCCAGGTTAAGAATGGCAATTACGTAGGCCTCAAACCCCAGCAAAATTGCCGTCATATGAACCGGCACGAAGACCAGGGCCACCACCCAGACCGGGGTTTGCCCCGCACTGGTGCCGCGAATTAGATGAATAATATCGGTCAGTACATAGGGGGCATTGGGCAAAAAAGCCATAAACACCACCAGCCCCAACCACCACAGCCAGGCTTTGGTAACGTTGTTTTTATTCAAGAGCCAAAGGCCCATGCCCAGGGCAGTAATCACGACGACCCCCAGCCACAGCAGCCAGAGTTGGGCACTGCGATCGCCTCGCCAACTATCCCGCAGCAGCCCAAACCCCCGCCCCACCATCCACGGGGCCCGGGGCCAAAACCCCACAACGCCAATCGCCCCCACCAAAAACCAGCTGCCCCACAGCCATCCTGGGGGTAATGCCTTGGGCCGAAACAGCCAGAAACTCAGCAGCAGCGGCACAAAGGCCAGGAAGAGGTTCCACAAAATCCAGCCGCTGTAGACGTTGTCTAGGGCGCCGCCAATGTCGTTGAGTAGTGATCCCATGGGCTTGTCAATGTCGTAACGAATTTGATTTGGGGTTCAGGGCATCGATACAGGATATCTAGATTCCAGGGTTCTAAAATAGTTGGGGATTTAGCGACGGTTTACGCCAGAAGCCTGGGATCTGTAGCGGCGTTCGCGGCCAGAGACTGTTTAACTAGGATACTCGTCAAGGGCTAGGCTCCCCCAGTCTTGAGTCGATTAGTATAGATCGGCTCACAGGAGCCGACCGACCGCCGTACTAACCCGTTTAACAGCTCCATCCCGTTCCCCTGGGACTCTTAATTAATCGGCATTCCTCACCCCCCAGGACATTAAGATAAGAAGGCCCAATTCGATTCGCCCCTATGGCCAACGATTCCGCCCCCAATTCAACCCCAAAATCTCCCCAGCGCCAGGGCAGCACCACCGAGCACACCCTGCCCACCCCTCAGGGGGACATGCACTACACCGCCTCGGCCCAGTGGCAGCCCCTCTACGAAAACGACCGACCCGTAGCGGAGTTGTTCCATGTCGCCTACGTCGTACCGGGGCAAGACCCGGCTACTCGCCCCCTGACCTTTGTGTTCAACGGGGGGCCTGGGGCGGCCTCCGCCTATTTGCACATGGGGGCGCTGGGGCCAAAACGGGTGTACTTTAACCCCGATGGCAGCCTGCCCAGGCCGCCGGTGCAGGTGGTAGATAATGCCGAAACCTGGCTTGGCTTTACCGACCTGGTGTTCATCGATCCCCTGGGCACCGGCTTTAGCCGCAGCCTGCCTCAGGATGGTGACAAGCCCGATAAACCCATCCACAAGACGGAGGATAAGGACGATGACCAGAAGCCGGACAAAAAATTCTGGGAAGTTGAGCGGGATCTCAACGCCCTGGGAGAATTCATCCAGGCCTTTCTCTCCGAGCAAAACCGCTGGCTATCGCCCCTGTTTATTGCCGGCGAGAGCTACGGCGGCTTTCGGGCTGCCAAGCTAGCCCGCAAGCTCCAGCAGGACTTTGGGGTGGGCCTGTGCGGCGCTATCCTGATTTCGCCGGTGATGGAGTTTATGCTGCTCGACGGCAACGACTACACCCTCAGCGGCTGGGCCACGGCGATTCCCTCCATGGCGGCCACCGCCGCTCACCACGGGCGGGTCGCCACCGCCGACAGCCCCGCCGACCACGGGGCTAGGGCCGAAGCCTTTGCGCGTAAGACCCTGATTCCCCTGCTGGCGATGGGCGAAACCGCCCCGGCGGCAGACCGCCAGCGGGTTTACCAAGACCTGGCCGAGCTGATTGGTCTGCCCCTGGAGGTGGTGCAGCGGCACCGGGGCCGCATCGATATTATGATGTTTGCCCGGGAGCTGTTGCGCGACCAGCAACGGGTGCTGGGCATTTACGATGCCTCGGTAACGGCCCTTGACCCCTTCCCCGACCGGCTGCTGAACGAGGGCACCGACCCCACCCTCGACGGGGTCGATCGGCTGTTTACCGGGGCTATTAACAGTCATCTGCGCAGCACCCTGGGGGTGAAAACCACCCTGCCCTATAACCTGCTGAACTATGAGGTGTTTAAAGCCTGGAAGTTTTTGATGGAGGGCGACTTCAGGCAGGGCTTTGTGGGGTCGGTGGATGATCTGCGGGTGGGCATGGCCCTCAACCCCCACCTCCAGGTCTATGTCACCCACGGCATTTTTGACCTGGTTACCCCCTACTTTTCGTCGAACCATTTGGCCGATTTAATGAACCTCAACCCCGAAATCCGCCCCAACCTCACCCTGCGCCACTTCAAAGGGGGCCACATGTTCTATACCTGGGAAGAGTCGCGCCAGCAGTGGTTGGCAGAGATGAAAGCGTTTTACCAAAAGGCGGCGGGCCGTTGAGCTAGTAGAGCGCGGCGTAAACATGTACACCATTAGCGATAACTGAGGTGTCGGGTATAAGGCTCATGGTCCACGGTAGGAAATAGAGAGACTTCCGCCGTCGTGTGCTAGGGCACATGTATTGGGGACGGTGCATCGGGGCTGGCGAGAAAACGGCGGGGTTGAGAAGACATGGCGGTGTAGGGGGTGGCGGGGCGGCTGCAAAGACATCCGGCAATTTTGGACTTTGGATTGCCGATTTTGGATTACTGTTTTGCTGCCCCAGGCGGGCAATTGCCGTCCCAATATATCTCGGTCTTATCAGTATCTCAGTCTTAGCTCACAGCCTAAAAGCCTTCAGTTTCTATGGTTGTTGGCGTAGCTAATCCGCGTGCCTGCCCAGTTCAGTTTATTGCGCAGGGTGCCGTAGTAGGAATAATCCTGCCGGAGGATGATGAACTGGGTCATGGCATTGGCCATGCGCACGTCTACCCGCTGACCGGGCCAGATGGCGGTGCCCAGCACGCCGTCGGTCCAAAGCTTAGTGCTGAGATCGGGGTCGGCCAGGGGCCAGACGCTCACCACCGATCCAGGGGGCAGCACAATAGGCCGACTGGAGAGGCTCAGGGGGCAAATGGGGGTGACTACCAGCGCATCCATGCCGGGGTGAATGATTGGCCCCCCGGCGGCCAGGGTGTAGCCCGTGGAGCCAGTGGGAGTACTAATCAACAGCCCGTCTCCCTGGTACTGGTCGACCACTTCTCCGTCGATTTCGACCTCTAGGGTGGAGGTAATCATGCGGTCTGGGGAGGCGGGCTTGACGGCCATTTCATTGAGGGCCAGAAACGTCTCGCTCATGGGCTCTAAATTGGTGCGGTTGCCCTCGTACACCGTCGCCTGAAGCATCATCCGCCGCTGGACGGCGTAGCGATCGCTGAGCAACCGCTGCCAAACGGCCTGGGTATCATCCATGGCTTCTGAGCTTTCGGTCAAGAACCCCAGGTGTCCACCAATGTTGACCGCCAAAATAGGAATATGTTCTGGGGCTAGGTGGCGGGCCGCCGTAAGGGCAGTACCGTCGCCGCCAAACACAATGGCCAAATCAATGGGCTGGCTAATGGAGGCTAAGAAGACCGGGTAGGGGTTATCCTTAGGGCCGCTGGGGCCACGCAGCACTTTGCTGCCCAGGGCCTCGAGCTGGTGGGCACATTTCTCGGCCCACTGCTGGCTGAGCCGGTTGCCGGCCTTGTGCACAATGATGACTTGCTCTAGCTGCAAAATGAGCACCAGTAAGGGCCATAAACCCGGATGGCACCGACCTAGGGCTGGTGGGCCATGCCCACCTACCGTTTATACAGGCTTTTGGCGATGCCAAACCGCTGATGTCAGTGACCTGCCGCTAAATACAATTGTAGAGAGGTTGCCTGGCAACCTCTCTACAGTTCAGAGATGAAATTCGAAAATTCACCCAACATCTACCATTTCAGCAGGTTGAACTGCTCCATATCCACCGTGTCGCGGTTGCGGTAGATCGAGAGTACAATCGCCAGCCCCACCGCCGCCTCCGCCGCCGCAATGCTAATAACAAACACCGCAAACACCTGGCCGTTAACGGCTACGGGGTCAAGGTAGTTGGAGAAAGCCATCAAATTGAGGTTGACGGCGTTGAGCATCAACTCAATCGACATCAGCACTCGAATGACGTTACGGCTGGTTACCAGCCCATACACGCCGATACAAAACAGGGCTGCTGCAACCAGTAGAAAATACTCTAGGGACATGGCATCGCACGCATAAATAACGACTTAGAAACTAGGGTATGAACGAAACGTCAAAGATTTAGGAATTACTGCTCTCTGACCCCGAGGCCGTAGATACCAGTTCACGTGGCCGTTCCGGTAGCTGTAGCGCTTCCGACTCGGGCTCCCCAGGGGCAACATCGGGAATGAACTCGCGGCGGGCAATCACAATCGCCCCAATTAGCGCAATCAGCAGCAGCACCGAGGCCAGTTCAAAGGGCAGCAGGTAATCGGTAAAAAAGTGCTTGCCAATTTCGACAATGGCCTGTTCGCCTGCCGGTACCGCACTAGAAATGGCCCAGGGGGTGTTTAGAACCGTGGCCGTTAACAGGGCAAACAGCCCAAAGCAGACCCCGCCGGTAGCGACCTTACTCACCCAGGCCCGGGTCACAGGGACAAAGGTCTCTTGCTTATTGACCAGCATGATTCCAAACAAGATCAGCACATTCACCGCCCCAACGTAGACCAGCACCTGGGCCGCCGCCACAAAGCCCGCATTCAGCAGGATGTACATGCCCGACATACTGAGAAAAACGCCGCCCAGCAAAAAGGCTGAGTAAACAATGTTTTCCAGCAGCACTACCCCCAGAGCCCCCCCCAGCATCATGAGCGTCAAGATGCCAAAGGAAACGAGTTGAACCCCTTCTGCTAACGTCACTAGCTTGAACTCCCAGTAGTAAATTAGAGCGATAATTTGGACGTAGTCTTAACCGGCATGGCCCGGGGCCGCAGCCTAAGGTCTTCTAAAACATCCTGGAAGGATGACCCTATCTAGGCGAAATGTACCACACAACGTCTAGTCGGTGGCTATTTGGCCTTAGGGCTGGGGGCATCCTCCATGGCATCGAGGATTTCCTGGGGCAGCTTGCCTGCTCGGCGCGAGTTGGGAGGCAGATCGTGGGGATCCATCACGCCCTTGGGCAGGTAGGCCAGTTCCCGCAGGGGGGTCACCATCGGGTCTTGGGTGACCTTGTAGGGCAGGCGACCCAGGGCCACGCTGTCGTAGTTGAGTTCGTGGCGGTCGTAGGCGGCTAGCTCATACTCCTCGGTCATCGAGAGGCAGTTGGTGGGGCAGTACTCCACACAGTTGCCGCAGAAGATGCAGACGCCAAAATCGATGCTGTAGTGCTTGAGGGTTTTCTTCTTAGTGGCCTTGTCAAAGTCCCAATCCACCACGGGCAGGTTGATGGGGCAAACCCGCACGCACACCTCGCAGGAGATGCACTTGTCAAACTCAAAGTGAATGCGCCCCCGATACCGTTCGGAGGGAATCAGCTTTTCGTAGGGATACATTACCGTTACAGGTCGCCGACTCATGTGGTCAAAGGTGACCGAAAGCCCCTGACCAATATATTTCGCCGCCTGCAAGCTTTCTTTGGCGTAGTCACCAACCTGTCTTAAGAAACCCAGCATGGGGTCAATCTCCAACGTTCTACAGAATCACTAACGACTAACGAAACCCGTCTCACCTTACCGTCCCAATATCCTAATTTATCCACCAAAGGCGACGGGAAAGGCCAGCTTGAGGCCAGCGGTCAACAGCAGGTTAACTAAAGACACCGGCAGCAAGAACTTCCAGCCGAAGTCGAGCAGCTGGTCGATGCGGACGCGCGGTACGGTCCACCGCAACAAAATGGCAATGAAGACCAGGGCGTAGGCCTTGAACAGGGTCATCATGATGCCGACGGAGGCGGTGATCACCTGGAGCCAGGGCGTGGTTTCGCTTACCCCCAGCAGGTTCGCCAGCCAGGTCACCGATACCGGAAACTCCCAGCCACCCAGATAAAGGATGGAGACAATCAGCGCCGAAAGCACCAGGTTGACGTAGGAGCCTACATAGAACAGGCCAAACTTCATACCGGTGTATTCGGTCTGGTAGCCAGCCACCAGCTCCTCTTCGGCCTCGGGCAGGTCAAAGGGCAGGCGCTCACACTCGGCCAGGGCGGCGATCCAAAAAATTAGGAAGCCTGCGGGCTGGCGCCAGATGTTCCAGCCCAGAATGCCGTAGCCCGACTGCTGGTTAACGATATCGATGGTACTGAGGCTGTTGGACATCAGCACCACCGCCAGCACCGCCAGCGCCATCGGAATCTCGTAGCTGATCGACTGGGCCGCCGCCCGCAAGCCCCCCAGCAGAGAATACTTGTTGTTGGAGGAATACCCCGACATCAGCAGCCCAATCGGGGCAATGCTAGACAGGGCAATCCACAAAAAGATGCCGACGCCGATGTCGGTAATCACCAGGTTTTGACCAAAAGGCACAATTAGAAAGGACAAAAACACCGGGATCACAACAATCGCAGGCCCCAGGGTAAATAGCCAGGGATCGGCCTTTGCGGGGGTAATGTCTTCCTTAAAAATCAGCTTAATGCCGTCTGCCGCCGCCTGTAGCGTGCCCAGGGGGCCCGCGAACTCAGGCCCAATACGCTGCTGAGCCGCCGCCGAAATCTTGCGCTCTAGCCAAACGGTGACAAAAATACTGACGGTGGCGGCCACCAAGATCAGCACCATCGGTAGCGGCAGCCAGAGGGTTTTGGCCACCGCTGTCGGTAGACCCAGGTCAGCTAAGGCCCTGACAAAGCTACCTTGCAGATCAATACCTTGATTCATGTGTCGGCCTTTAGCAGCGTCACAGTTACTGTAACCCATGTCTAGCGGTGAAAGAGCACCCAATCTCAAGCTTTAATTTAAACCAACGATTGAGTTATCCCCATGACTCGCGGCCCCGACCCCGTGCCGCTTATCGAAATGGGTTTTCTCGCTATCCTGGAGGGTAATGGGCCGATTGGTCTACCCTCCTCGCTTTTCTTCCCTCCGTTGCCATGGCCCAACCCTACCAAGACCTGATTGATGCCATTGTTGCCGATACCCTAAAGGGCAAAATTCAGTCTAAGCAGCAGGTCTACCGCAGGCTACAGGCGGCGGTAGAACCCGGCACGGGAGAACTGTTTGAGCGCCGCCTGGAGGGCACCATCGCTCAGATTGAGCAGGATTTGACCGCCGCGGATGAGCTGGTTCAGGCCAAGGCCCTGCGCAAACAGCGCGCCTTGAAAATGATTCAGGCCGAGTGGCAGCACTGGCAGGCCGACAACCAGGCCACGGCCACCCTCAGCGGCCTAGAAGCCGAGATTCTCCAGGCCTCGGAAACGGATCGCCTCGCGGCGCTCCTCGCCGCCCTCGACCCCAACCGCGATCAGCCCCTGTCGCGGGAGCAGCTTGGGCAGCTGGCCCAGGCCCTTAACCAGGCCGAACAGCGCCAGCCCTCGACCCCTGAGGCCGTCCCTTCCCTGGCCACCCTGGCGGCTGGGCTAGAACAGGGCCTAGCTACCTGGCAGCAGCTTGAGGGAGAGGTGGTGAGCTGGGTCTACGCCCAGGGGCAACAGTCCCTAGGCTTTGGGGATCGGCGACAGCAGCAGGGCCCCTGGTACCACTGGGAGAAAGTGGTCAGCCGTCCCTCGCTGCAGCGGCTGTTTACCGATCTGGCGCTGCACCAGGCCATTACCCCCGCTGGTATCGTCGCCCCCCTGCCCCTGACCGACTGGGTCGCCTGGGCGGTGGTGCTGCAGCGGCTCCAGCTCGCCTTAGTCAACTGGTTCGACAACCAGCCCTACGACCCCAAAGCCGGTAAGCGGCTCTCGATTGCCACCTTTTTAACCTTTGCGGTGGTGTGGAGCCAGATCGCCAACCGTCTGCGGGAGATTGGCCATGAATCCCTGGCCCAGGGGTCGTTTCAGATGGTGCTCCAGGTGCTGCGGCAGTTTGCCAACCAGCCCTACTTCCCCCTCTACGGCGGGCTGTTTACGGCCCTCTCGGGGGAACCCCTGCGCACCCTGCTCGACTACCTGGATCAGCCCCTTCAGCAGGTGTCCAATACGGCGGTTAAGGCCCGCATTCTAACTCTGCTGGGCTATTCCCAGCGGGCCATGGGCAACTACCCCCAGGCCCAGCGCTTCCACCAGCAGGCCCTAGAAATCGCCCGCCAGGCCCAGGACACCCCCTGCGAAATTGCCAGCCTCAACCACCTCAGCCGCACCTGCGTCATGCAGCAGGATTTTGAGACCGCCATTGCCCACAGCCAGCGGGCGCTGATTTTGGCCCGCCAGGGAGGCGAGGGCAGGCCGGGGCCAGGGTTTGACCCGCGCATTGGCCAGGCCAACGCCCTGGCTAATTTGGGCTACAGCCAGGTGGCCCAGGGGCGATCGCAGCTGCTAGAGCCCGAACAGTACGAAGCCCTGCTGCACTACCTGGAGCAGGGGGTCACCCTGTCTGAGCAGGTGGGGGATCTACCCAGCCAGGCTTTATGCTTGAATAGCTTCGGCGTTGCCCAACTCAAGCTCATGCAGTACGGCGCGGCGGTGGCCTCGCTGACTCGGGGGCTCCAGGTGGCCCAGGCGATCGGCGATCGATTTTTGATGGCCTCCAACTTTGCCAACCTGGCGGCGGCCTACCAGGGAGAAGGCAACCTTGAACAGGCCGTGCTAGCCGGCTGCCTGGGCATGTACTTGCTCTACCAAATCGACTCCCCCGAGTGGCGACAACCGGCGGCGGTGCTGAGCATTCTCTATGGGCAAATTGGGCCCGAAAATTTTCAAACCCTGGTGGCCGACCACCGGCCCCAGTTTCTCGCCGTGATTGGGGTAGACGGCTACGACTACCTGCACCCGCTACTGACCCGATACCGGGAGTCGTTGGCTGAGCCGGAATGATTCACCCGACAGGTCAAGATCGACCCGTGGCGGATATCCAACGTAGGGCGGGACATAGTTTGGCCAGCATAGTTTCGTCAGCAGCAATGCGCAATGCCGGAGGAACCTCGCGGCGGACGGGGATGTAGGTAGGCCCAATCCATTCCATCCGCAAGGGCGCACCCTCAGGGCTATCTCGCACCCTCAGGGCTATCCCGCACCCTCAAAGGTTTACCGTCTGCCCCGTTTCAGCCGCCTTTGTAGTTGCGGCCATCAGCTCGACCAGCCCCACCGCCATCGCCCCTGACGACATGGTGGAGGCTATATTCTCGGCCACGCAGGCGAGAAAGTGGCGGCACATTTGGCCCAGGGGTTCGACGGCAGCCAGGGGGATGACCCGGGGCGGCTGGAGGTTAGGGAGAAAAGGCGGGCTTGTCTTGGCGATCATTCCTGGGTAAAGGATGAGGGAGTCGGGGGCCATTTCGTCGAACACCAGGGTGCCGGTTTCGCCCACCAGGGCCAGACGGCGCTGTTTGTCGGGGTTGAGCCAGCTGACGTGGATGACGGCCTCAAGCTGGCTGGAGTAGGTGAGCCGCATCCAGCCTACATCCCGCAGCCCGGAGGGAAAAGCGGCCTGGGCCTGGGGCTGAAGCCAGGCGTTACCCCAGGCGGCGACGGCGACGGGGAACTGGCCAATCCAGTGGTTCAAAATCGCCACGTCGTGGATGGCCAGATCCCAAAGGGCGTCTACATCGCTGCGCACCGGGCCAAGATTGGTGCGGGCGGCGTAGGCGTAGCGCAAAGGGCCAAGCTGGCGCTGTTGACAGAGCTGCTGACCGGCCTGCACCGCCGGGTGAAATAGATAAGTGTGATCCACCACCAGCTGGCGGCGCTTGGCCTTGGCTAGGCGACAGAGGGCGGCGCTGGCGGCGCTGGCGAGGGTCATGGGTTTTTCGCTCAACACGTGCAGCCCTGTTTCCAGGGCCACTTTAATCATCGGGTAATGGGTGCTGGCGGGGGTGGCGATGACGACCGCCTCCAGCCCCGGTAAGGTCATGGCCTGTTGCCAGGATGTGTAGCGCTGGATGGCATCCCCCAGCGAGAAGTCTTGGCCGATCTGCGCCAGCCGCCGGGGATTGGGATCGACCACGGCGATGACGTTGGCCTGGGGCAGGGCCAGAAAGTTGCGCAGCAGGTGGGTGCCCCAGCGGCCCAGGCCAAACAGGGCAAGGTTAATTGGCTTTGGGTGAACGGTCATGGTCAGGAGCGTTGAGCAGGTCAGCGCGCCGCGCGTAGGCCGCCGCCGCCGCCGCCTGTTCGGCCTGCTTTTTGGTGGGGCCATAGCCGGTGCCCCAACAGCATTCCCGAAACCATACGGTGGATTGATACCGTCGGGGGTCGCCATCCACCGGATGCGGTTCGGTGGTGCGGTACTGGGGCAGGGTTTGGCTATGGGCCTGGGTAAGTTCCTGGAGAGTCGCTTTGTAGTTTTGACGGGCCGGATCTTGGCCGATGGTATCGGCCAGCCGCTGAAAGTGGGGGTCAAGCCAGGCCCGCACCAGTTTCAGAGTATGCGTTTCGAGATAGAGCACCGCCACTACGGCCTCAAAGGCGTCGGCCAGGCGGGCGGGGCGACCGGCGCTATCCTGCTGGGCAACGGGGGAAACCAGCAGGTAGGCGTCTAGCCCGAGCTGGTCAGCGAGCTGGGCGAGGGTGCGATCGCTAATCATCACCGACCGCAGGGCCGACAGTTCCCCCACCGATTCAGCCGGTAGGTATTCCTGGAGACACTCCGTAGCGGCCAGCCGCAGCACCGCATCCCCCAGCAATTCCAGCTGCTCGTAGTTATGGGTGGCATCCGCTGATTTGTGGGTGAGGGCCTGATCGAGGCGCGACCAATCAACCATAGTGTCAGCGGGCAGCCCTAGCTTTTGCAGGCAGCGCTGGAGCTGCCGCTGGCGGGCGGGAAGGATCTTAGTCACATTAGTAGAAGAGAGGGAAGGAGCTAGACATAAGCCGGGTTCTGTTCCCCTGTTGCCAGGGGGGCGGTTATCTATCTAGGACGGCTGTTACCAGCCGCCTCTGGCGGTACTTAACAGCGGGGCAGGAAAAAGACCAACCCTTGCCCCTCGACCTTGCACCCAACCGGGGTTTACCGAGCCAGCACCTCTCGATGCTGCTGGTGCGCTCTTACCGCACCCTTGCACCCTTACCTGTGCCGAGGAAATTTCCCAACGGTCATCGGCGGTATGTTTCTGTGGCACTTTCCTCACGGTCACCCGCACTGGGCGTTACCCAGCAAGTCTGGTCTTTCGGGAGCCCGGACTTTCCTCAGACTGGCCGAGGCCAATCCGCAACCACCTGCGCTACCTCCTTCCTGTTCTACAGTTTAAGCCGCATTTGGCCGGGTTAGCTGCATTTTGGGTGTTGCTGAGTTGAGGCATGAATTTGGGTAGGGGCAAACGGCCGTTTGGGAGGTTAAAGGCTTGATGCATACCGATGTCCAGCAGTGAGGGCTCCAAGAGTTTTGTCAGTCAATCAAGTCCATATTGGGATCTACCACTCGCTGGACCCAACCCCCCATTCCAAACTCTGGGCCGGAACCGCCGCAATGGGCATAGCCCTGGGCACATCCTCCATCACCTGCACATAGATCACCTGGTTAGGCTCCAGCACAATGTGCTGGGGGGAGGTGCCCACGGCGGTGGTGGCCCCCAGCACCGCGCCGCCAATCAGCCCAATGCCGGTGAAACCGGTCAAAATGGTCAACGCTAGCGCACCTACGCCGGTGCCAATGGCTAGACTGCTACCGCTAACCTGGGGAGATCCGGTCAGATATTCTGATGTGGCGGCAAAGGGCACCCGCTGCCCCTCTGGCACAATCAGCATTTGGCTGACCCAGCGCTGGTTGTTGCGGTCGGATTCAAACTGACCAATGAGCTGGCTTCCCGCCGGGGCTAGCACGCCGCCGGTAATAGGGTCACGAATATCAGTTTGCAGCAGTAGCACCTCATTGAGGCTGGCATTGGGGTCGAGGGTGCGGGCCTCGGGGCCGGGATAGCGCAACGCTAATACGGTGCCAGCGGCGATCAGCGTATCTGGGGAAATGGGGCGCTGGGCCGGGTCAGGAACGGCATCACCAGCATTACCATCGGCATTGGGCAGGGGCTGGCCGAACAAGATCGGGGTGCCAGCGGTGGCAAAGAGAACCGGCTCAGCCGCTGGAGCTGCTGGGGTAACCACCGTTGCTGTAGCTGGGGCGGTCGGGGAACTCGGCACGGTCAGCCGATCGTCCGGTGGAGAAACGGCCGGCAGGACCGGTGGGTTTGCTGGGGCCGCCTCAGCGGTAACCGGTGGCGACTGCTCCGCTGGGGTAGGGGGTGCAGAAACGTCGGCCCGAGCCGGAGGAGCCTGGGTCATCACCGGTGCTGATCCAGCACCGGCGGGGACTGCGGCTTCCTCACCCGCCGGTGGTACTACGGAAATTGCCACCCCATCCGTATCGCGGTCAATGTCGGGGATGGCCTCAGTCGGTGGAGACGCAGGAATAACCTCAACCGGTTGAGCCTCAGGAACCGTCTCGGCTGAGGGCGACTCGGGGTTAGCCTCGGCCCCGGCCGGTAGGGGGTTAGTCGCCGTGGCGAGATCGGGTTCCGTAGCGAGATCGGGTTCCGTCTCAGGAACTGTGGGTGTCGCCGTTGGTAATGGATTTTCTGGCGGGACGGTTACCTCTGGGGTGACCGCCGCCAAAGTCTCTTGATTAGGAGGTTCGGTGGTTAGGGCGAGGCCAGGGGGTGATGCCTCCGCGGGGGCAGGCAAAGTCTCCCCAGCGGGTTGAACGGGGAGACTGACGGCGACGTCAGCCGCCGGAGCTTGATCTGGGGGAAGGGCGGGGGTGGGGATATCTGGGGCTGGAGAGGCCGGGGCCGCAGACGGAGCAGCGGTTTGGGGTGCGGCCGCGACCGGGCCAACGGTGGCATCCAGCTGATCGAGATCGGGCACGGAAACCTGCTCGCCCCCCGATAGCCCCACACTAAAGGGATCAATCGATAGCGTCTCGGGCAGGTTGGTCAGGTTGTTCACATCTTCGGGCAGCATCAGGTTGGCGGCGGAGGTGCTGAGCCGCCCCACCCCCGCCTCGGGAAAGGCCATCCGCGACTCCGCCGCTGGGATGACCGGCAGCTCGACGATCATCTGACTACTGTCCTCCGGCAATGAGGGGGGCACCGCTATCGATTCTGACGATGCTGAGGTGGCGGGGTCGGCGGTGGTGGTGATGTCGCCTGCGCCTGGGCCAGCCTGGGCAATCAGGGGGGTGAGCACCCAGCGGGTTTGGCTTCCGGCGGGGATGGAAATCAGCTGCGCCTGGTCGGGTTCTAAAACGGTATCTGGGGCCAGCTCTAGGACGATCTGTAGTTGATCGGGGTCAACCTGCTCCAGCCGCACCTGGGTTACCGGCCCGCTGTAACCCCGCTCTCTTACCACGTTACCCAGCTGGGTCTGGGGAATGTCTAAGATAATCCGGTTAGGATTGGTAGCCACCGTGTATTGAGGCGACACGCCACTGGGCAGGGTGATGGTGAACTGTTGGGTGGCCGGGTCAAACTGCCAGGCCGACAGCACCGCCGCCGAGGCCGCTGGACTAATCATGAGTAAGGTGGAGGCCATCAGGCCGCTTCCCACCCAGCCACTGAGCTGGCGCATAGCCATTGGGGTTTGTGGGGCTGATTGTCTCACGGCTGTCACCTCTCTCGATATGGGATTGATTTCAACGGCTGGTTCAGCTTTGACCCAATTAGAACGCTACATACAGCGTTTACTAGTGCCAAAACTCATCTAGATACAGCGTGACTCCCTGAACCTACTCAAGGATAAGCAGAATCCCAAGAAATGCAAGGGGTTTTACCAAAAAACTAGAACTTCACCCGTGGCCCTAGGGCCGCCACTCCCCCAGCTCGGTAAGATAAACGTAATCTTTTGCAACCTGGAGGCTAAACCGATGGTAATGGTGGAATCGACAATGCTACCCCTGGGCACCGCCGCTCCCAAATTCACCCTGCCCGACGTGGTGTCTGGGCAAACCATTACCCTGGCTACCTTTGCCGATGCCCCGGCGCTGCTGGTGATGTTTATCTGCGCCCACTGCCCCTTTGTTAAACATGTCGAGACAGAGCTGGCTCGCCTGGGTCAAGACTATGGCCCACAGGGGTTGGGGATAGTGGCGATCAGCGCCAACAGCCTGCAAACTCACCCCCAGGATGGCCCCGAACAGCTCAAGGCCCAGGCTCAGACCTATGGCTTTACCTTTCCCTACTGTTTTGATGCCAGCCAGGAGACGGCCAAGCAATATACCGCCGCCTGCACCCCCGATTTCTTTGTGTTTGACCAGGCCAAAACGCTGGTCTACCGTGGCCAGCTCGATGACAGTCGGCCCAGTAACGGTCTGCCGGTCACCGGTAAAGACCTGCGCGCCGCCCTGGATGCCGCCCTGGCCGGTAAACCCGTGCCCACCGAGCAAAAGCCCAGTATCGGCTGCAACATCAAGTGGACTCCTGGCAATGAGCCCATATACTTTGGCTGAAAAGGTTTGTAGATGAAGGATGGCTAACGCTACGGCGAGCCTCCGCCAACGTGCCGTAGTGCCCCCTCTCTGGCGGTGCCCTCAGCGATAACCGGCCCCCCCGACGGGAATGCAATAGTGCGCTGTACTTTATTTCGGAAACACGACTACGGAGTGCATGGCGGCCACCGGTAAAGTCAGAGGCTTTTGCACGAGTCAGGGAGGCCGCGAATGTGCCCTACGCGGGGGTCATCATCAGCACGAGGGCGCGCTTGTCGAGGGCCTGGACTTTACCGGCATCGCCCAGGTCTTGGACGATGCGATCGAGCAGCTCCCCGGCACGATCGCGGTGCTGGTGCTCGCGGCCCCGCAGGCGAATCAAAAATTTAACCGAATCGCCCTTCGAGAGCCACTCGGTGGCCCGCTTGATGCGCAGCTGGTAGTCAGACTCGCCCACGTTGGGCCGCAGCTTGACTTCTTTCAGGGAAGGCTTGGAGGTTTGCTTTTGTCGCTTGCTCTGCTGATACTGGAGCTTGCCGTAGTCTAAGATCTTGGCGACGGGGGCATCTTTGCCATTGGAAACCACCACCAAATCAAGTCCCTCATCCTCGGCAAGCCTAAGCGCGTCGCGAGTATCAATGAGCCCCCGATTTTGGTTCTCATGATCAATAAGCAGCACCTGAGGGGCGCGGATTTGCCGGTTTACCAGTTGAGTCTTAGAAATAGGTCGTCCCTCTTACAACTCGACAATTGGCCCTGCCACCCCTTCCCCAAGAATTTTCTAAGGAGAGTATTGTTGATGGAAGACAGGTCGTAGCGCCCCTATGGGGCGTACAGTATCCGTAGGATATCAATAGAATAGCTCAGCTTTTAGCGAGTAATGGTGTCCAAATATCCGGTCTTAACAAAACGCTAGACCACTGATGAAGCCTAGGTTCTACCCAGCTCGTCCAGGCCCCAAAATCCATCCCTGAGGAAGCCCAATGGCCCAGTATTTCGCCACCGTGGCCCGTGGCCTAGAGGCCCTGGCCGCCACCGAGCTAGAGGGGCTAGGAGGAGATGCCGTGACGACGGAATTCTGCGGCGTGGCGTTTAGAGGCGATCGGGCGCTGCTTTACCGGGTTAATCTCTGGTCGCGGCTGGTGTTTCGGGTGCTGGTGCAGCTGGCCGACTACCCCTGCGAGGATGCAGAGGATCTATACCAAGGCATTCAGGCCATCGACTGGCGGCCCTATCTGCCACCGCACAAAACCCTGGCGGTGGATGCCACCGGCAAAAGCCCCCGCCTTAACCACACCCACTACACGGCGCTGCAGGTTAAAAATGCCATTGTCGACCAGCAGCGGCAGCACTGGGGCGATCGCTCAACCGTGGATACCCAGCAGCCCGATCTGCGGGTCAACGTTCACATCCACAGCGGGCGCTGCGTGGTTAGCCTCGACAGCTCGGGCCAAAGCCTGCACCGGCGGGGCTATCGCCCGGCCATGGGCGTCGCCCCGCTAAAAGAATCCCTGGCGGCGGCCCTGGTCAGCCTGTCAGGCTGGCCGGGGGATGTGCCGCTGCTCGACCCCCTCTGCGGCTCGGGTACCCTACCGCTGGAGGCGAGTTTAGGGGCGCTGGCCATCGCACCGGGGCTGTTTCGCGATCGGTTTGGGTTTGAAACCTGGCTCGATTTTGACGCCGACCTCTGGCAACGGCTGCGGCAGGAGGCGGTCGCGAGCCGTCGCGAGGGTCTGGGGGTGCCGGTGTGGGGGTGCGATCGCGATGCCGATATCATCCACCAGGCTCGCCTCAACGCCCACCGCTGCGGCCTCACCGACCAGGTGCGGTTTTTTGAGCAGGAGCTGGCCGATTTAGAGGCCCCCGCCGACCGCGGCTACCTGCTCTGCAACCCCCCCTACGGCGAGCGCCTGGGGCAGGATGAGGATTTGGGGGCGTTCTACAAGCTGCTGGGGGACGTGCTAAAGCAGCGGTTTAAGGGCTGGACGGCATTTGTGCTTAGCGGCAATAAAGATTTGGCCCGGTACATTGGGCTGAAGTCGGCCCAGCGGATCCCGGTGTATAACGGGGCGCTGCCTTGCCAGTGGATGAAGTACGAGCTGTATTGAGAGCGCCCACCCCAGAGTGCCGTCGCTGCCGAAGGTGGCAACCCACTGGGGGGGCGGCACAATAGGCCAAAAATCAGCGTCCTGACGTTAAACACCAGGCCCAAAAAGTTAAGTGAAAGATAAAGGCTACCGCCGATGGAGGCCTGCATCGCAGATGGCGCGATCGCCCTCGGGCACCTCAGAATTGTTGTAGAGATACCCCTTAATCCAATCACAGCCAAGCTTTAGGGTATTCTCTACATCAACGGCGGCGTTGATATCCCAGATCACAGCGGTACTGTCGGCACTGGCCGAGATCACCTGTTGCCCATCGGCGCTAAAGACAACTTTATTAACGGCCTCCGAGTGCCCATTGAGAGTCGCTACCAACCCGCCGTCGGGTTGCCACAGGTTGACCGTGCGATCTCCCGAAGCCGAGGCAATCAAAATCTGATTCAGCCGATTGCCATAGCGAGCCTGGTGGGTATAGGCCACACTGAGCAGCGGCGCACTGTGCCCAACAAAGGTAGCGAGCAACCCCCCGTCGGTGCTCCACAGCTTGGCGGTGGTGTCAACGGAGCCCGAGACCAGGTGTTGCCCATCGGCGCTAAACGCCACCGCTCGAATAATCCCCTGATGGCCCCTCAGGGCAGTCACTTGCTCACCAGCCAGGTTCCACAGTTTGACCTGGTTGTCATTGCAGCCGCTGGCAATGCGTTGGCTATCGGGGCTAAACACCACGCCCCCCACAATAGAGGCACAGGCCGGCACGGTTCTCAACACCTGCCCCTGCCGACGCCAGATGGTAATGTTGCCGCCGTTAAAGTCTCCCGCTACCACGTAGGCTCCATCGGGGCTAAAGGCTACGGTGCGTTTGGGAATCGGGGTTGCCGTTGCCCCATTAAGCACGGCAACCAGGTCACCGTTATGACGCCACAGTTTGATCGTTCCATCCCAACTGGCGGTGGCAAAGGTGTCGCCGTCAAAGCTGTAGGCAACGTCCTGAATTTGCGCCCCGTGGGCATCGAGGGAGCGCACCAGCGCCCCAGATTTGTTCCACAGGTAGACCCTGCCACGGCTGGTACCGGTAACAATTCGCTGGCCATCAGGGCTGATGGCCAGGCCCCGCACCTCGGCCTCATGGTGGAGAATGGTCAAAAAGGATATGCCGCCGGGCCGCCAAAACCGCACGGTACCATCTAACCCCGACGACAGGATGGTTTGCCCATCGGGGCTAAAGGCTACCCCGCGAATCTCGCCGCTGTGTCCCCGAAAACTGGCCAGGGGGGTGCCGTCGTAGCGCCATAGCTTGACCATTCCATTCATGTCAACGGAGGCGAAGGTCTGCCCATCGGGGCTAAAGGCCAGATTGGAAAAGCCCCCGTCGGTATCTAGGGTTTTGACCAGGCGGCCATCGGGGCGCCACAACTTAGTGGTGCCGTCCTGCTCCGTCGAGGCAATCAGGTTCCCCGTGGGGCGAAAGCCGACGCTAGTTACTCCAGTGCGGTGGCCGCTCAGGGTGCGCAGCAGGGTGCCAAACTCGGGGGCAGCAGGGCTGCCAATTTGCCAGATTCTGACCTGGTTGTCGTAGGCACCAGTGGCCAAAAACTGCCCATCGCCGCTAAAGCTGAGGCCAAACACCAGCCCGTCGTGGGGCAGAGTTTTCAGCAGCGTGCCGTTTCGCCGCCACAGCTTTACGGTCTGATCGGGGCTGGCAGAGGCAATTAGGGCACCATCGGGGCTAAACTGAGCCTGCCACACCCCCAGGGTATGGCCCTCCAGGGTTTGCAGCCGGTGACCCTGCAAGCTCCAGAGATGGATTTTGCCATCAGCCCCGGAGGACATCAGCACCGAACTATCAGGGCTAAAGGCCACCCCCCAGGCGAGATTCTCATGGGCGGTCAGGGTCCAAACCGGCGCACCATCAGATCGCCATAGCTTCACCTTGCCGTCAAAGCTGGCTGTGGCAATGTGAGCGCCATCGGGACTAACCGCTACGCTATTGACCCCACTATCAAAGCCGGAGATCCGATTGAATTCGGTGGCACCATAGACCGCCTGCTGTAGGGTGAGCTGCACTCGCTGGTGCAGGGCCTGCTCGTCGGTGGGTGACCCCGCCTGCGGGGCTGAGGCTACACCGCCCGGTGGCGGCGAGGGAGGGAGCAATGATTGCAGCCGAGTTTGCGCTTTGATCGCCTGCACTAGGGCATCAAGGCGCTGACCAGAGGCAAATAAAGCTTCTGCGGAGGCAGCGATCGCTTGAATTTCGCTAATGCGAAGCTGATGCTCCCGCGTCAGTGCCTGACGATACTGGGCAAAGCTCGCCGCCCCCAGCCCGGTTGAAACCAGCAGCGCCAGGCTAATCACCGACAGAATCAGGTTCTGCTGCCGCAGGTTGCGCTGCTCCAGCCGACCGCGCGCCTCATCTTGCTCTAGGGTTTGACTGGCGGCCAAAAAGCGGTAATCCAGATTGCTTAGGCTCTTGCCCTCGGCCCAGGCCAGCGCATCCTGGAGCGACTGGCCCCGCAGCAGCCGAGACGCATCGGTTTGCCCAGAGGCCACCCAGGCCTTCAAGGCCTCTGCGTAGGGCCTTAGGGCCGCGAGCTGCTGCTCAACCCAGCCCAAATTAAAAATATGGCGATAGATGGGGCATCTGACCTGCAGGTACCCCTGGGCCAGTACCACTAGCCCCGAGAGTATCAGTTCCACCTGCTCGCGGCTGTCATTAGCTTTGACCCGCGCGACTCCGCTTGGCTGATGACCGATTTGATCGCCTGGGGCATCTTCCAGAGCAGCGGCAGGGTCGGCTCGCAGCACCTGCTGATAGATGGCTAGCAGGCCAGCTCGCCAGGGGGCGTTGCGCTCAATGCGATCGCGAATCGTGCGCAGGTGCTCCGGGTTATCTTGAGATTCCCAATTTTGAAGGCTATGGCTCTGCACCAGCCGATCTATCCAGGCGGCAACCTCTACCTGAGCGGAACCTGGGCCATTGTCTGGGTCAACTAAAGGTTGGCCGGTCTGGCTCTCGACCACAATCTGGCACAGCTTTTGGGTCAAAAACGGCTGGCCCCCGGTCCAGGCCAAGACCCGCTTGAGCACGGCGTCAGGGTCTTCCACCCGGTCCACCAGGCCTTGCCGCAGCGGCTCTACCTCGTCTGGGCGAAACCCGTGAAGGGCAATGGCTTGCCCAATGTTAAAGGGTGTGCGCTGAGGGTCTTGCATCAGGTTGGTAGGCGTGGCTACCCCAAACAGGGCAAAGGTCAAACGCTCGTAGGCTCGGTTTACCGATCGCTGGGTGTAGCAAGAGCGAATCAGGGTAAAGAAATCATTCACCGAAAAGCTCAGGCTGAGTACGCTATCGATTTCATCGATAAAAATTACCAGGCGCTGATCGGGAAAAGCAGGCAACAGCACGGTCTCGATAAATAGACTTAGCTGCTGAAGTGGAGACAGATCGGCAACCTCCTGCCGCCAGGCCTTGAGATTAATCGTTAGGGCAAAACTCCGCCACAGCTCGGCCACGATACCCCGATACCACTGCTCTAGGGAAGCCGTTTCGCTGCCAATGCGGGTCATGTCGAGAAAGGCGCTGCGAATTCCCTGCTGCTCTAGCAGCCGGCGGGTGCGAAACAGGAGCGAAGATTTGCCCATCTGGCGGGAGTTAAAGACGTAGCAAAACGTCCCTTCTGCCAGGGCGCTAAGCAGGTCAGCATCGGCCTGACGCACAATGTAGGTCGGTGCATCCGCCGATAAACTGCCGCCAACCCAGTATCGATAGGGTGCCATGCAATCACCTAGTCCGTTATGCTTCCGGGCTTCGATCGGCCAGCGCAAAATGGGTCGAGAAAAACCGCTGGTAAAGCTGACAAGAAGGCTTGGCCAGACAACGGCTGCTAAAGTCAATCAACCCCAGGCTCTCTAGTTTGGTGGCGATCGAAAACCCCAAGTGGATGCCGGTTTCAGCTTTAATCACCTGCTGGAGGGCCGCTGCCAGGTCTGCCCTGCCTTGCAGGCTGGCCAGACATTGATTGAGGTGATTGGCATAGATGCCGGCTGGGGTAATGGCCCACTGAAGTAAATCTGGCAGATTCATTGGCCCGGCCCAGAGGTGATAAAGCGCTAGCTGGGTGAGATAGGGATGCCCACTGACCAGCTCTGTCAACGGTTCTATCACCGCATCGGATAGCCGATAGGCCCGCACCAGCGATCGCACCTCCTCGGTCGCCAGTTTCGACAAATGAACCGGTAAGCCAACGTTAAAGGGAGACTGATTTAAGTTGAGCGGTACATAAATTTCAGTAGAGTAGGTGAGAATGAACCGAATTTTTTGCAACCCGATGTTGCCCTTGGCTTCCTCATGCCACGATCGCAGCAGGGGCAAAAACTCATAGAAAATAGCCGGGTACTCAAAGATGCGATCAATATCGTTGAACAGCAGCACTACGGGACAGTCAGCGGCCTTCAGCAACGCCTGCTGGAGATAGATGGTGCAGCTCACTTTACTCCCAATATCTGCCTCCCAGTAGTCATCTAGGCTGGGAGATAGACCTAGCTGCTGGCTCAAGACCCGACAGAGCCAGCGCAAAAACCGATCAATATCCGACAATACCGCCTCGTCCGCCCGCTTTAGATCAACCTGGAGCACGCGGTACCCTGACGTTTCTGCCTGCTGCTGCAAGCGCAGCGCAAATGAGCTTTTTCCCATCTTGCGGGGGGCCTTAATTCGCACTAGCCCACCGGGCTGGCTGATTTCGGCACAGGCCTGATCCTGTAGCCCTTGGCGCGACACATAGTAGGGCGACGCCAACGGCACGGGGCCACCGGGAAACTCAGGCGTGCCGACCGGGTGCCCCTCCTCTGCGGTTCCCCTGGGGCTAGGTAGCGGCCGTTCTGGCTGCAACAGACGATCTGGCTGAGCGCCCAACTGGTAGTCTCGATAGTTTGGCTCTAGCTCCAGGGCCTGGAAAATAATCTCGATAGAGCGCCGGTCAACCCCTGTCCGCTGCTCCAGGATCTTCTTGACGGTGGTAGCGTGCAGCCCTTGAGCATCAACCAGCTGAGTCCGGTGGGCCAAAATCTGCGGCGTAAACTTATACCCCTGTTGAGTCTCTAGCTGAGTCAGCTTCGCTTGCAACCGATGCAGACCTGCTGCGCTGAGAATATGACCCCGCTGTCGCTTACTCTGCCCCACAGTCATAATCCGGTACCACAGCTGCCCAGTATGACGGAAATTCCTATAGGAATTATAAGGAGAACCTTAGGAAAAGCTAGCTGGCGGCTTGCGGTTGGTGAGCTGCAAAAGCACCCTGTCCCTGAAGCTGGAGAACTAGCAACACCAGGGTGCCGACCGCTAATAGGCCAAGGGCCGTCAGGGTAGCAATGGGGAAAACTGGACTGTAGAAAAAGTCATGACAACGAATACGCTGCAGAATTTGCTGATGCTGCACAATCGCAATTATCAGAGACAGATTGCTGATCGCAATAAAGCCGACCGACAGCAGCCGGACGCTGATATCGACGTTATCGCTATCCGATAGGCGGCGGCGCGGTTGCGCTCCTTAGGGGTACATGCACCACCCCCATAAACCACAGAAAAGCAATACCGGAGAAGGGCACCAGATTGAGTGCCAGCGCCAGCACCTGGCGGTGCTCGGCAAATGCCGCTGGACTGTCCAGGCTGGCGGGCAGGGCCATCAAAAGCAGCACCAGACTGGTAATCGACAGCACCCCAAAAAGGCTGCCTGCGATCGCGGCGGCTTTGGGGGCTGTCGCCCTGGCTCGGCGGGCCAAAAAACGGCCTGCGGTCATGGCAGTTTAGGGGTTAGGGGTTTGGGGTTTGCGGTCAGCCCTTTCAAGGTGCCCTCTTGCCGGGTCTATACCAGAGGTAGGGTGGGTCTTGCTATTGGCCTCGGCCCTGCACCGTAGCCCACCAACTCGACCCATCGCTTACCCAAAGCGAGCCTCTTGCCATGGGTGAGCGGTGGGTTAGGGCGGCGCGACAAGGCCATAGCGGGTCGCAGAGGAGACGGGCCGCCTAACCCACCCTACGGATAATCGGGTTCTCGGGGCGAAGTAGGACTTAACCCAGGCTTTTGCCCTTCACGACGTTCTCTATACCCGCTGCACGCCCGGCGGCACCCAGGCACCGTTGAGAGCCTCAGCCCTAGGCCAGTACAGGCGCAGGTTCATGGTGAAATTGCCCTGCTGGGGGGCGGGCAGCCAGTTAGCTACTTTCTCTGGGCCAGGAGACTGACGCTGAATGTACAGATCGAGGGAACCGTCGGGGTTAAAGATTAGCGGGTCGCGATCGCCAAGGGCATACCGATCAATGGGGTTAGCGGTAAACAATTGGCGCTCGTCGTACATCGTCAACGACCAGAAAGCCCGCACAGGAGGGATTTGATCGGCCTCAAAGTGCAGCATATAGCGACGATCGCTGCGCAGCGGTTCACCCTCGGCGTCGGTAAACACCGTCGGGTAAATGGCATCCTCAATCACGTTGGCTCCATAGCCGGCGTAGGCCACCCCGGCCCGGTGCAGGTAGTCAGTTCCGTAGGTGCCGATCGCCGTCAGATTCGTCCGCCAGCCATTTGCAAATGCGCCGGAATTAGTCCACACCTGTTTAATTAGCTTGAGTGCGGTGGCTGGAGCAGCCTTCAGAGCATCCTGTACCTCGGATGGTGCCTCCGCAACCTTAAAACGCTTTCCCGGTTCAATGCCGATTCGCTGCATGCGATCGAGGATAGGATAGTCGTTCGCATGGGGTGGGTTGTCCAGCATCAGATCGGTGAACAGGGCGAAAAAGGTTTCTGCATCCATCTGTTCAACCTGGTCAGGCGGAGCAGACATGTCCTGGTTGGGGTCCACCTTGTGCTTAGGGGGTGTGTAGGGCTGGCCATAGGCGCTCAGGGGCACCACCTTAATGCCGTCCTGAAACGTCCACACCGCCTCGTAGTCGGCCTTGCCGTTGGTCTGCGTGCGCCCAATTAGCAATCCCGATGCGGTTGGGCTGCGATATTCCTTGACTCCGTCGGGTAAGCTTCCCTGCCAGTTTGGGCCAACAATGGCATAGGTGATCGCGTCGTTGCCCGTTGTTCGGCTGCCGGGGACTGCAAACACGTCGCTCCACCAGTCTAGCCAGGGCGTCAGGTAGTAGCGCCCGCCAGAATCGGGAATGCTGATCACCAGCGGCTCTTTTGAGACATCGAAGGAAAGGGCGCTGTAAAGGGTGTCGGCGTTTGGGCGCACCACATCCGTATAGGTGGCATCAGGAAACTCACGATTATGGGCGATTTGATTCACGGGCGCCCGCAGGCCGATCGGTTCGGCCACGTTGCATCCCACATTCCGCGTCACCTGGCTGATCACCAGGGGATAGGCGTAGATGTAGATGTCGCGGGCAGTCGCGCGCAGTTCTTCGGCAGAAAGGGTCATGGTTAGTTCCGTTCAGTAGTTTGGGAATGTTGGGGCCAGTTAAAGCGTCATTGCAGATCCCAGGGTTCAGCCTTGGTAGGTTCTACAATTCCTGTCAATGGGGCAGAGAACCCTGGGATTTGGCCAGATTGTGCTGCAGCAGCAGCGATCGTTAACTGACACGCTTGAAGGGCGGCGGTGCCCAGGTGAGATCCAACACCTCTGGACGAGGCGAATAGAGCCGCAGGTTAGGCTCAAACGGGCCTTTAGGGGCAGGCAACCAGTTTGATTCGCGATCGGGGCCGGGCGACTCCGCTTGCACATAGATATCCAGGGAGCCATCGGCGTTGAAGGTGAGATCGTCATGGCTACCGATGGCGAACCGGTCAATGGGGTTAGGCACCTGGAACCCATCGTGGTCATACATGGTGAGCGACCAGAAGGCGTTGGCGGGAGGGGTTCGACCCGACTCGAAGTGCAGCACATACTGGTTCTCCCCATGCAGCGGTTGACCCTCGCCATCCACAAAGGCCGTGGGGTAGACCGCGTCTTCCGGCAGGTTACAGCCCAGACCCGCCAAGGCCACAAAGGCCCGACGCAGGTAGGAAGTGCCGTAGGTGCCCATGTTCTCGGTACCAATGTTCCAACCGTTGATGAAGGCTCCGGCCTTGCGCATGGCCACGGGCATTGAGTCCAGCGCGTCTTTGGCGGCCTGGTTGATAGTGGCGATCGACCCAGTGTCCAGTTTGCTGGCATCGAAGGGCCGCCCCGGTTTAAGGCCCAACGCCCTCAGCCGAAACAGCATCGGGTAGTCATTGGCGTGGGGCGGGTGCTTCAGCATCAGATCCGCTAGCCGAGTCAGCATGGTAACGCCATCTAGCTGGTTCACCTGGACTTGCGGAGGGGTTTGGTTATCGACGGCAGGATCGGTTTGGACATTTTCGAGTAGGGTATACCCCTTACCCCACTGGGAGAGCGGGGTCAACTGATAGCCATCCTGAATCTGGTGAACGCTGGCATAGTCGGCGGGGCCGTTGGTTTGCGTGCGGCCCAGAATCCAGACTACGGGAGTGGGGGCAACGATCTGGGTAACGCCCTCCGGCAGCGTGCCCTGCCAACCGGGGGGCGTGATGACGTAGGTACCCGCCTGGGTGCCCGTCGTGCGGGTGCCCACCACCGCAAACACATCGGTCCACATATCTAGCATGGGCAGCAGATAGTACCGCCCCTGGGTGTCGGGGGCTGACAACACCATCGGTTCTTCGGAAAGGTCAAGCCAGGCAAAAGAGTAGAGGGTGTCAAAGTTAAACCGCACCACATCCTTATCGTTGGCGGCCGGATAGGTGCGGACGTGGGCGAACTGGTTGACCGGGGCACGCATATTGACCGAAGTTGCATCAGCTACATTGGTAGCCTGGCGCCTGGTCACATCCATCATCACGATGGGGTAGGCATACAAGTAGGCATCTTTGGCCAGGGCATAGCGTTCATCTGCTGGCTTACTTGAAAATTGTGGATTCATGATATATCCCCAAAAACATGGATGACCTGGCTATTTACGCTGGATCGCATCTTTGCCAGATAGGGCTCTATTACCAGGCCTGAGATTATGAATTATCCGAACAGTAGGGTCGCCTCTAGAGCCGATGCTTAATGCAAAGATGAGGCAATAAATTCAACTGTATTTTAGAAATATTGATGCCGCTTGCAGTTAGTTAAAAGTTAAGCACAAGAAAACTGATGAACTGATACCAAATCCGAGTCGCATAGCCCCGATTCCCAACCGGCCAAACCGTAGGGGTGTTGGCGCAGCCTAGCCAGAGGCTTTATGGCATTCGCCCGATTGAATCGGGAGTAACCCAGCAGGATTTGGTATGAGATCAGCAAGCCATTAAGTAATTAGGACACACAGCAATTAGGACACACAGTCAATACTGGTCATTTAGGATACCTGCAAGCCCGGCTATAGTCTGGGTTTAAATACAAAGCTTGCTCCGCTTAGTCCTATGCTGTGGTTCTGGCAGCACTTGATCACCCGCGCATACCCAGCGTAAAGCTTCCCACGGTTCTTGAAAGAGAGAGGTCAGAACTTTGTGTAAATCTCAGTTCTAATCACGAGAAATCAAGAGTTTTGGCCTAATCAACCCCTATTTTCTGAACGCTCTCTCTTGAAAAAGTCTCCCAGTTTACGAGTTGCTGTGGACGCTACCTGCCCAGCACGGCGGTGCCTTCGTAGAAGTAAATGCCCGCAATGCAGCCGGTCATCAGCGTGGCCAGGGTGCCCGCCCAGAGGGCCTTCCAGATGACTTCACTAATATCCTGACGGCGAGAGGGCACGATGCCTGATAGGCCGCCCATAAAAATGCCCACCGAGGGCAGGTTGGCAAAGCCGCAGAGCACGTAGCTGACGATTAGCAGGGCGCGATCGCTCAAGGCTCCTTCGGCGGATAAGTTGGCCAGGGCAATGTAGGGGGGAATGGCCGTCTCTAGCAGGCGACGACCAATCAGCTGGGAGGACAGCCACAGTTCTGGCCAGTCGAGGGAAACGCCGGTTAAAAACGTCAGCGGCAAAAACAGTGCCCCCAGGATGTTTTGCAGGGTAACCACACTAAACACCTGGCCCAGGCTGCGCCACAGGGCAAAGTCACTGGTGGCTAAGGAGGCCAGTTGGGCAAACATCAGATTAAGTAGGGCAATGAGGCCCAGGATAGCAATCAGAGCAGCGGCAATGCCGACGGCCATTTTGACCCCGTCTAGGGCACCCAAAATTAGGCTATCCATAGGGCTTTTGGTGTCTTCCTCGGCCATGTCGATGTCAGGCACCTTGCCCAGGGTAACGGGCACCTGGGTTTCGGGCACTAAAATTTTGGCCATGATAAATGCCGCCGGAATGGTCAGCACCGAGGCCGACATCAGGTGCCCCGCAATGGCCGGAAAGGTGCCCCGCAAATAGCCGGCGTACAGCCCCAGCACCGTCGAGGCAATGGAGCCAAACATCGAGGCCAAAATGGCGCAGAGTTCGCTGCGGGTCATGGTTTCGAGAAAGGGCTTGATGGCAATTGCCGACTCAATGCCGACGAAGATATTGGCCCCCCCCGCCAGCGCTTCGGCCCCGCTAATATTCATGGCCCAGCGAAAGAACTGGGCAAACAGCCGCACAATCGGCTGAATAATGCCCAGGTTGTATAGCAGCGAAAAAATCGCTGCAAAGAAAATCACCTGGGGCAGGGCGCGAAAGGCCAGAATGTAGCCCAAGTTGAGGTTGTCGCCGCCCAGGCGCTCCCCCGGCACCGGCGTAAAGGGGGGCGTTAGGGCATGGGCAACCCATCGCCCGGCCCCAGCTGGGCCAACGGTTTGGTTCAGATCGGGGACTAAAATCGGGCCGAACAAAAACCTGGCCCCGGCATCGGCGGCATCAATTAAGGCATTCAGTAGATTGCTGAGCCAGACCACCACCTCGCGGGTAAAGGGCAGCAAAAAAACCAGCAGCCCCACGACGAGCTGAATGGCGATGCCCCACCAAATCACCTGCCACGGCACCCGCCGCCGGTCTTCTGACCCTAACCAAGCGATAAAGCACAGCCCCAAGAGGCCCAGCAGCGAAATTAAACGCAGTACCATAGGGTGCGAATTCTCCTGACGCCTGTAACCCTAACGGGAATGTTGGACGGCAGGGACAAACGGTTGTTTGCCCTCCGCCGGGGTGGACAATCGCTTGCCCCCCCGTGCCCCGTGGGCCTGCCACCGATTATGCCGAATAACCCGCCAAAAAATCGCCCTGGCGTCGGAATTGGGGGCCCGCTTAAAACTTCGATACGCCCGCCGACCCCCTGGCCCATAATGGAACTACCCCAGCCTGGACGTTATGGAAGCCTTTTCCCCCACCCCACCCGATTGGACTGAGCCCGCCACCCATGCCACCGAGTTTTGCTGCCCCCGCTGCGGGGCCAACACGGGCCGGGCTAAGGCCGTGTGGATCAACCGCCGCTCCCCCGTTTATGGCGAAGACCACCGCCGCAAGTGGCAGGAGTTTTACCACTGTGGGGAGTGCGAAACCGTCTGGTGGGCCTGGAGCAGCGATCGCCCCCCCTCCCCCTATGGCCGCTTAGAGAATCTGGATATGGATGGGTTGTTTTAACTATGGCCGCCCCGCCTCGCCCCACCCTCCACGTCTTCGGCAGTCTGAATATGGATCTGGTCTGCCAGGCCCCGCGCCTGCCTGTGCCGGGGGAAACGTTGCTAGGTACCCAATTTCAGACCGTGCCAGGGGGCAAGGGGGCCAACCAGGCGGTAGCGGCGGCGCGCCTAGGAGCCACGACTACAATGGTCGGTCGGCTTGGGGAGGATGACTTTGGCCAGCGGCTGATGGATAGTTTGGCCGCCGCTGGGGTCAACACCGCAGGTATTAGTCTCGATCCAGAGGCCCAGACGGGGGTGGCCGCCATCGTGGTGGATGCTCTGGGGAACAACCAGATTGTGGTGGTACCCGGTGCCAACGGTCGGGTGGATGAAACGGACGTAGAACGTTTAGCGGCTCGGTTTCAGCCGGGGGATTTTTTGCTGATGCAGTTTGAGGTGCCTCTCCCGGCTGTGCTGGCGGCGGCCGAGGCCGCTCAGGCCCAGGGGGTGAGGGTTATGGTCGATCCGGCCCCGGCCCGTACTGACCTGCCCGATCACTTCTATGGTCTGGTGGATATGCTCACCCCAAACCAGGGGGAAGCCAGCCAGCTGGCCGGGTTTGCGGTGGAGGATGTGCCCACCGCGGCGGCGGCCGCCCAGGTGCTGCTAGGGCGAGGGGCGAACTTAGTTGTGGTGAAGTTAGGGGCCGACGGTGCCGTGATCGCCACCCCCCATCAGACTTACCATCAGCCTGCCCTGGGGGTGGCGGTGGTGGATACCGTGGCGGCGGGGGATGCCTTCAATGGCGGATTGGCGGTGGCGCTGGCCGCCGCCATGCCCCTCGACCAGGCCAGCCGGTTTGCCACGGCGGTAGCGGCCCATGCGGTGACCCAGCGGGGGGCACAGTCTGCCATGCCCACGCGGCGGCAGGTAGACGAGCGGCTGGCGAAAACGCCCGCGCCCTGGTTGCAATCAAAACCTTTAGATTTGTAGGGCGTTGCTGGACATAGGGATGAATCCAGCCTTCAACTTCCCTCGTAGGGGCAAACGGCCGTTTGCCCCTACCCAAATTCAGGCCTGAATTCAGCAACACCATTTGTAGAGTGCGTCATCGCCTCGCGTGACGCACCAAAGCTCACCCCGGCGTTGGGCTGGGCTATCGCCATAGCACACCCTCTTTATGATTGTGAGGAGTAGGTGAGCCTTCCTCCCCCTGGGCAATATGGGCGATTATGTAGTCCTGAGACTCCGCAAGCGGGGCTTAAACAGGTTACGGTGATGGCTACGAACCTAACCGCCCTAGGGGCTGAGGGCTAGACGATCTGCCCTCAGCCTCCAACGCCTTCCCTCATCCCCCCCTTGCTCTGTCTTGGGAGCAGGGGGGAGAGCAGAGCCCCTCTGCCAAGATGGCAGAGGGATTGAGGGCAAGGGCGTAAAGGTGGTATGTTCCCGACTCGATAGGCTAACGTTTATCCCTAAGGTGAGACATCGCATGACCAACGCAACTGGATTTTCACCCGCTGCGGACGAGAACGCTCCACCTGCCTCGCCCGCCCCGGCAGAGAAGCCTAGCAGCAAGCGCCGCCATATCGTGCTGACCTCCCATCCCAGTCGCTCCGGGCTAAAGGCCAATCCGATTCGCTGGGGTCATGGGGATCCGCTACAGCGGGGGGCGATTGTGGCCACGGTCACCGACCCCAGCCACCGCAACGCCATCGGCACCCACTCCGGCTCCTACGCGGTGTATCGAGCTCTGGCGGTGGCCAGCGGCGGGCTCCACCCCGAACATCGGCCTGATTTCACCAATACGGCCCCGGCGGTGGCCATTGGCCCCCACCCCAGCTGGGCCGACGGTGAAAAAATTGTCTGCCTCGACCCCTTTGGGGCGCTGGTGGGAGAAGTGTACCAGCCCCTAATTGCCCAGGGCATCGATATTCGCCCCACCATTGCGGTGACCCGCGCCCACATTCAAATGCCCGAGCTAATCGAGGCCGTTAAACAAGGACATTTGCCCGTAGACGGCGAAATTGTTAAGCCGGGGGGCGACCTGGTCGTGACTAAGGCCGCTATCGAGCCGGTGTGGTATTTGCCGGGGCTGGCCCAGCGCCTTCAGATTAGCGAAGATGACCTGCGCCACGCCCTGTTTGAGCAGACCGGCGGCATGTTTCCTGAACTAGTGACGCGGCCCGACCTGAAGGTGTTTTTGCCGCCGATTGGCGGTATCACGGTATATATGGTGGGCAATCTGGATGCCATTGCCGACCCCAACCTGCCCCTGGCGGTGCGAGTACACGACGAATGCAATGGCTCCGACGTGTTTGGCTCAGATATTTGCACCTGTCGCCCCTACCTGGTGCAGGGCCTGCAGGAATGCATTCAAACCGCCCAGCGGGGCGGGGCGGGGGTAATCGTCTACTTCCGTAAGGAGGGGCGGGCCCTGGGGGAGGTGACCAAGTTTTTGGTCTACAACGCCCGCAAGCGCCAGGAGGGAGGCGATCGCGCCGACGCCTACTTTGCCCGCACCGAATGCGTCGCCGGGGTACAGGATGTGCGGTTTCAGGAGCTAATGCCCGACGTGCTGCACTGGCTGGGCATTACCCGCATTGATCGGTTCATTTCCATGAGCGACATGAAGTACAACGCCATTGTTAACTCGGGCATTGAAATTGTGACCCGGGTGGCCATTCCCGAAGACCTGGTACCCCCCGACGCCCGGGTTGAAATTGAGGCCAAAAAAGCCGCCGGATACTATACCGACCAGGGCAGCCTCTCGCAAACGGAGCTGACCCAGGTGAAGGGGCGCAACCTCGCCGAATAGCCCTATGTCTACCCAGTCCTCGGTGTTGACCTATCTGCAAAGCCCCCAGGCAATTCGCGATCGCAGCGGCGACCTGTTTGCCCGCTGCCGCCAGGGCCAGCTTGACCACTTTTGCGGCGACCTCACCGCCCTGCCCCAGGCCGCCGACTACGTGCTGACGATGATGCACCAGCAGTATCCCGACGGGGCGGTGCCGTTCCACTCCCGCTGGCGGCATTTTGAGGTTGATGGACAGTCTCGCCTGAGTCTACTTGAACCGACCCTATCCCACCTGTCACCCCTAGAGCGGGCGCGGCTGAAGGTAGATTTAGCCGTCACCAGCGTGCTGCTCGATGCCGGGGCGGGTACCCCGTGGCGCTATGTAGAACCCCAGACGGGGCAAATCTTTCAGCGGTCGGAGGGGCTCGCGATCGCCAGCTTCCACAGCTTTGCCCAGGGCCTCTTTTCCAGCCAGCCCGATGCCCCCTGGCAGGCCGACGCCCAGGGCCTCACCCAGCTCACCTCAGGGCAACTCGCCACCGCTTTTCAGGTCACCGCCGCCAATCCCCTCCTGGGCATGGAAGGACGGGTGGCGCTGTTGAATAACCTTGGCCAGGCGCTGCTGAAGCAGCCCTGGCTGTTTGGCCCCGATCTACCCAGACCGGGCCATCTGGTAGACCACTGGCTCCAGCACAATACCGACAATCGGCTTTCGGTACTCACCCTCTTTAACAGCGTGTTGCAGGGGCTAGGGCCAATTTGGCCCGGGCGAACCACCCTGGCCGGCATTAACCTGGGGGATGTTTGGCCCCACCCCCAACTGCCCGACACCGGCCCCGGTAGCCAGCTGGTGCCCTTCCACAAGCTCTCCCAGTGGCTGACCTACTCGCTGCTTGAGCCCCTACAAGAGCTCGGGCTGACCCTGACAGATTTAGACCAGCTCACCGGCCTGGCTGAATACCGCAACGGTGGCCTCTTCATTGACACTGGGGTACTCATTCCCAAGACTGACCTCACCACCCTACCGCCCCAGTTCCCCGGCTCCCCCCTGATCGTGGAGTGGCGCGCCCTGACGATTTATCTGTTAGACCAGCTCGCCGCTCACCTGCGCCAAACCCTGGGCTTATCCCCTGAAGCGCTGCCCCTGGTCAAAATCCTCCAGGGCGGCACCTGGGTCGCCGGTCGCCAAATCGCCGCCGAAAAGCGCCCCGGCGGCGGCCCACCGATTCAACTGGCTAGCGATGGCACGGTTTTTTAGGACAGGCAGAGGTAGGATCTGGCGATAAATGGCATTAGACCTCTCTAACAATCCAGATTTTGCTACGACATCACAGGAGTTTCAGGACATTTCTGGAGATGTCTAATCTAGAACCCCTAGAGAATTCAAAATTCAAAATTCAAAACTTGTCCCATGACCCCCAACCCCAACCTCCACATCATCGACCACCCCCTGATTCAGCACAAGCTCACCCTGATGCGGCGGGTTGAAACTAGCACCGCTAAGTTCCGCACCCTGCTGAAGGAAATTAGCCTGCTGATGGCCTACGAGGTAACGCGAGATTTGCCCCTCAAGCTGGAAACCATTCAAACGCCCATGGCCACAATGGAAGCACCGCTCTTGGCCCCCGAAAAAAAGCTGGTGGTGGTGTCGATTATGCGGGCGGGGCAGGGCATTTTAGACGGCATTTTAGAACTGATGCCCTCAGCGCGGGTGGGGCACATTGGCCTGTACCGCGATCCCCAAACCCTGCGGGTGGTTGAGTACTTCTTTAAGGTGCCCGAGGATCTGGCTGACCGGGATGTGCTGGTGGTTGACCCGATGATAGCCACGGGCAACACGGCGGTGGCGGCGCTGTATCCCCTCAAGCAGGCGGCCCCGCGCTCCCTGCGATTTCTCTGCCTGCTGGCTGCCCCCGAGGGGGTTAAGCACTTTCACGACGAGCATCCCGATGTGCCTCTCTACACGGCGGCGGTAGATGAAAAGCTGGATGAGCACGGCTACATTTTGCCGGGGCTGGGGGATGCTGGGGATCGACTGTTTGGTACAAAGTAGGTGGTAGGCCATGTCCTGTTTGCAGCCCCCAATTCCCCAGGACGAACGGCGGTTTGCCCCTCCGGGTTGGTCTGGATAGCTAGGGTCATCGGCCAGCCTACCGACACGCTGCGGTTGCCGCCAGCGCCGCTTTAAAAACCAGAAATTGAGGCTCATAGCCCACATTCCGCCCTTTGAAGTGTCACATCAAGAATTAAGACGGCATACTTTACTTTCAGAGGTGATAAAACGAAGGTAAGGGTTGTGACGAGTGCCACCAGTCTGACGGTCAAGAACTTAGATCACCTTGGGATAGTGGGGGGTGTGGTGGACGAACTGGGCCTGGTGGATTATCTCAACGAGCAGGTCGAGGTCGCCCCCCGCAAGACCGTCAGCATCGGCGTGGTGGTCAAAGCGATGATTTTGAATGGCTGAGGGGTTGTCAGCGCGCCGTTATACTGATTCGAGCAATTGTTTGTCGGTAAGGCGACCGAGCATCTGCTCGGCGAGGGGCTAGAGGCGAAGCATTTGAACGATGACCGACTGGGAGGAGGGTTAGACCAACTCTATCAGGCTGGGGTGAGTGAGTTGTTTGTGGGACTGGCCCTGCAAGCTCGGGAGCGGGTTTGAAGTGGAGTGTCGGAGTGGGATCTCAATGCCACCTCGTTTGCCGTTGACGGGGACTAGGCCTCAGTGCCGGAAGCCTTGGTGAGCGGGGCTCCGGTGCCGATTCGAGTGCCCCATGGCTATTCACGAGATCACTGACCTGTCTTTGGGGCACCCTGTCGGAAATACGATCTCCTCTGCTGAGGTCTTAGGTTAATTCTCGCTGTGTCAGTTGAAAGTGCGGAATGTGGGCGACTACGTACACATCAGTCATCTGGGGACAAAAAATTCTTTAACTGGCCCCCTAGATCCCCCAATTCTGGGGGACTTTGAACTCCGGCTCCCTCGGAATCAGGGGGCTAGGGGGGGCAAAATACAGCGTTCGAGCTTTATTCAAAAGAAGTGTGTACTTAGCTCGACTTTATCCAATCAAGCAGCATGGCAAAGTAACTCCGTCCAGGTGTCGAAGATAGTGCGAGGGACTTTAACGTACTCAAGGTCATCCCGTGATGTCTGGAAAAGTCGGGAAGCCCACAAATAGCGGCGAACAAAGGCCAAGGCATCGGCGAAGGTCGGGTGTTGCTTCGTGTACCAGGCCGTATGAGGCCGGGAGAACGTAAATTGGAGGTGCAGGCGCTGGGTGAGGAGCACGACCAGCGAGAACAGGGCCAATAGGGCAGGAGTCGTGCGTTGGATCGCTAAGTCAGACCACTGCCGCTGAGTTTCAACCCCCAAATGAGCCCGCACCTCCTGGAAGGTGACTTCGACTTGCCACCGTTGCCGAAACCAGAGCAAGATTTGGGCAGGTGTGGCCTCGAGATCAGTACAGAGAAAGGCCTGAGGCTCCAACTGGCCCAGGGGGTCACGGCCTAAGACCCAACGAATGGGGACCGGGGGAAGTCCAGTGTGATACCACACCGCCGTTTGGGAAACCCACTCTAAGGTGTAGGTTTGCTGACCATACCAGCCCTCCAGGGTGAGGGACTGCCAGTGGGGGGTGGAATCCGCCAACCGGGTTGTTAGGGTGGGCAAGCGTTGCCCGACTTTGCGAGGTCGGCCGATGGTGTGGGCGTCCCGAGGCGGAGCGGGGTTATAAAGGGCGGCATCTAGGCGCAGTCGAGTGACAACGTGAACAGGATTGGGGAGATGGCTTACCGACGCCAAAAAGTCTAGAGCGGCGAAGCTGCTGTCGGCCACCACCACCATGGGCCGATGGCCTAGCCAGCGTCGGACTTGACCCAGCATCTGTCTAGCCCAGTCCGTTAAAGCCTTGTGCCGTCGCCCTGGGGTTTGGTGGTAGCGTTCTGACGGGGCCAGTACGGTCAAAAAGGGCAAGGCCCAGACGCGCTGTGCCCAGGGAATCGGCACCACCAGCATTAAACTGAGCCAACGCAATCCACTGGTCTTGACGAAATGCGCTTGGCTCGAACGCACTGGGTCGCGGTAGATACCCCGCGCTGCAATCCGCTTTCCCCACCGTCGTTCGATGGTGTCATCGAGACCCATCACCATGACCCCGTCAGCCGCAAAAGTTGTAACCAAAATACTCAACAAGATTCGACTCGCCTGCCGAGATGACCAGACAGCCCGGTTAAGCACCCGGTGATAACGCTAAAATTGAGGTTCGTCGGCTAACCCCATCACCCGCAATAGTTGACTCACCGTGCGTTTCCCTGGAGCCAACTCCGTAAAACCACGAATTATATTTATCCGTAATTAAAGTTTTGGCCAGAATTTCGGGAACTTCCGTATGGTCTCAAGCGTCCCGCCGGGACAATCCGCACTGCCGCAGACTTACCCTCAGCAGCACTCGTTACACACTCCCTGCACCGTTACTTCGTAGCCCTCTACTCGCCAGCGGGGGCTGAGGGTTTGCAGATCAAGGCTGGCCAGGTGTTCCCAGGGGATATCTGAAATGGCTCCACAGGCGCGGCAGCGAAAATGATGGTGGGGGGCCACGTTGGCGTCGTAGCGGCAGACCCCTTCTTCAAGCAGCACCTCACGCACTAGATCTACCTCCCGCAGCGCCTGAAGCGAGCTATACACCGTCGCCTGGGAGGAGGTGGGGGCCATCTGGTTCAGGTCGCCCAAGATCGCTTCGGCGGTGGGATGGTCAGAGCGGCCCAGCAAATTGGCGTACACCGCAAAGCGCTGGGGGGTAACCCGTAACCCCCGGGACTTTAGCGTTCGAACAATCTCATCGGCGTGCGGCTGCATTGGTATTAACCCTCGCTGGCTTCCCAGCTTTTCCCACTGAAATATGACGTCTTAGGATAACCCAATCTTAACACAGTAGCATTCTTATCTGAAAACTGAAACGTTTTGAGGTATCCTACCAAGAATAAGCAGTTCTGCTTATTGATAAATTCCTAACTCGGAATTATTCTGAGTTATACTGTGAGACGAGTGCATCAGCTCTGGCTGAAACTTGCACTTACCGTTGTTTTGCACCATTAAGAGGTAACTATGGCCGCTGTTGAACGTGTACCTAACGTTGTATTCAAGACCCGCGTGCGGGATGAATCGGTGGAGGGCCCTAACCCCTACCGGTGGGAAGACAAAACTACCCAAGATATTTTTGGCGGCAAGAAGGTGGTGGTGTTCTCCCTGCCTGGGGCCTTTACGCCTACCTGCTCCTCTAACCACCTGCCTCGTTACGAAGAGCTCTACGACGAATTTAAGGCCCAGGGCGTAGATACCATCGTCTGTGTCTCCGTTAACGATGCCTTTGTGATGTTCCAGTGGGGCAAGCAGATTGGGGCTAAGAACGTCTTTTTGCTGCCCGACGGCAGCGGCGAATTTACCCGCAAAATGGGCATGTTGGTCGATAAGTCTAACCTTGGCTTCGGCATGCGCTCCTGGCGCTACTCGATGCTGGTCAACGACGGCACCATTGAAAAAATGTTTGTTGAGCCCGACTTTGCCGACAACTGCCCCACTGATCCCTTTGAGGTGTCCGACGCTGACACTATGCTGGCTTACCTGAAGGGCACCGAATCTGCCGGGGTATCTGAGCCTCGGTTGGCCTTTGTAGGTTAATTCCCGTTCCCTCTATTGTTGTAGGGGCCTATGCCGTAGGGGCACAGCACTGCTGTGCCCCTACCGTCCCAACAGCCTTCCTATCTAGCCCGCTTTCTAGAACCCGCCATGAAACTCTCCAGCAAAAACCTTGACCAGCGCCTCAACCAAATATATGACGCCATCGTGGTCGGTGGCGGTATGGGGGGGCTATCTGCGGCTATTTACCTGGCCCGCTACGGGCTTACCTGCCTAGTGATTGAGAAGGGTAAGGGCCGCTCGCTGTGGATGCAGGATCTGCGCAACTTCATTGGCTTTGACCCCACTACGCCGGGGCGTAATATCCTCAACCACGGCGTCAACCAGGCGGTAGACTGGGGAGCCGACTACCTGCGCGGCTATGTCGAAACCGTCACCGACGAGGGCGACACCCTGGCGGTTCGGGTCAAGGTGGGCAAACAGGGGGATCTGGCCCCGGTGTTTCGCAGCCGCTACCTAATTGCGGCCTCGGGGGTAATCGACGTGCTGCCCCAGCTAGCGAATATGCAAAACGTTTACGACTACGCGGGCTACACCCTCCACGTCTGCATGATCTGCGACGGCTACGACATGTGGGATCAAAAGGCCGTTCTGATTGCCGGTTCCGAAGCGCAAATTAACGCGGCCTTTGTGCTGAATTGGTTTACCCCCTACATTTCGGTACTCACCCACGGCCTGTGCACCGTCAGCGACACCATGAAGGATAAGCTGGCGGCCCACGGCTACCCCCTCTACGAAGCTCCCATCGCCAGGTTTTTGGGGGAGCATCATCACCTCAGCGGCATAGAATTAGCCGACGGCACCGTAGTAGAGGCTACCACCGGCTTAATCAACATGGGCTCCGTCTACCACAACCACTACCTGAAAGGCATTCAGGGGCTGGAATGGGAGGGCGAAAACCTGGTGACCAACACCATGGCCCAAACCAGCCATGAGCGGATCTTTGCCGTTGGTGATCTAAAGCAGGGGGTGAACCAGGTTTCGGTGGCCGTGGCCGACGGCACCCTGGCCGCTACCCAAATCTGGCGCACCATTCGCCGCGCCGCGCCCCCCCGGAAATGGGAGGAAAACATTATTCCGAAGCTGGATGCTGCATCCAAACCAGAGTCAACCGCTGTCATTTCGGCGTAGGCGGAACAACAGGCATTACTGTGGAGGCTCAGCAAAGCCTGCCCCCACGAAAGCGTCAGGCCAAATATATTCAGCCATCTTTTCCAGAATTGGTGGGAGCGCGCTACCCAGGTTGCCCCTTCTGGACTTCACCATGGAACCGCCTTCACGGTGGTGTAGAGCCTGCTCCAGTAAAAACACGAGGCGGGAGGTCGATAGCCGTTGTCTCCGGTTCTGGTAAATAATTCGAGCTAGGTGGATTCATCCAGCGCCGCCACCACCTGCTGATAAATTTCGCTGGCGTGGTCGGGGCTGGTGCCAATGCAGGTCAGCCCCACCTTGCCATACTCCGACAGACACCCCATCAGGTGAAACGCCGCCCCTACGCCGCTAATCGAGTTAAAATGCAGCTGCTTGCTGACGATAATATCCATTAAGTCGCTGGGCAGCAGGCCCCGGTAGGCGGGCTTTTGCAAATTATCGGAGGCGCGATAGTAGCGCACCTGCTCTTGCTTAGTGTAAAACAGCCCGTCCTCCTGGTTAAAGCGCCCCTCCGTCAACATCTTCATGGCCATTAGGGGATGGGTGGTGCCTCCCTTGCGTAGGTTGATCTCAATGGCCTGAAGATTCCAGGTGGGAGCAGCAGGGTCGCCCTGAGGCACGGCGATAAAGTCTACCCCAAAGCGCTCTAGGGCACCCTGGGCCGCCAGCTCCTGGCCGACCCGATAGCCCATCTCCTGAATGGCCAAGCGATAGTCGACCCGGGCGGGAAAGGCGCAGCCTAGAAAAATTTGCCCGTCGGGGCCACCCAGTTCCTGATCGTGGGTGGAGAGTATTTCCACATCCCCCAGCGGGGTAATTCGCCCCTGCACGCTGGGAGATTGCTTATGCTCGCCTTCTACAAAGGCTTCGGCAATGGCCCCCAGGGTATGAATTTTTTCGGCAAAGTGGGGCCAGGTCTCAGTGGGGCACTGAAAATTAAGGGTAGACAGCGCCGCCCTGAGGGCCTCGGTACGGGCCGCATGGCCGACGGTGCCGGGGGCGATGTGGGCCAGATTTTGCAGGTTCAAAATGGCGTTGCCCTCTCCCGAAAAGCCCTGATCGAGCTTAATCACCATCCGCTTTAAATCGCCAACCTGCTCCCAGACGGTGGCCGTGGCCTCGGCCAGATCCGCCGCTGAAAATACCAGGTCGCTACCGGCAGGGTGGGGAATGCCGCAGCGCTTAAAGATTTCGCGACTGCCGCTCTTGGTACCCCAGTGCAGCAGGTCAGGATCGACGGCCAGCAGGGGCAGATCCAGCGCCAGGGCCAGATCGCGCTCCAGGGTAGTGGAGTTGTAACAGGTCATGTATGCCTTTTGGGGATCGAGCGCCCGGCGAATTTTCTCTAGCAGCCGGGGCCGCTCCAACAGCTTTTGGCTGAGGGGTTTATTTGAGCCGTCGTAGGCGGCAAACAGGGTTAGCCGATCCCGCGCGTGGGAGCTGGGAATGCCGGGCAGCAGTTCCAGGTAATAATCGACAACGCTGGGGTGGAGCGGCTGGGAGGTGACGTAAATCACCCGTGTATTGGGGTTGCGCAGGCGAATCAGGGAAAAGAGCAGGCGCTCTTCATAGTGGTTCACCCCTTCGATTTTTTGCAGCTCTTCCTGATCGAGACTGAGGGAAGGAATAACTAAAATATGTCGCTCTTGGGGGTCAAAATCGTCGGTAGAGCGCCAGCGATCGCGCAGAGCCTCCTGCAACTGGGCGAAGCGCTCGGCCGGGGTGGTCTGGGGCGGCGCCAATTCCTTTGTCATGATCATGTGCTTATCCCCATACAATACCGCCACCGAGGGCAATGCCTTCGACCCGTCGTTTGGCTACAGCCTTGCCGTCAAAAAGCCGCTAGAACCTCGGGTTCCAGCGTCTTGTCCACCGTTAGGGATGCTCGTTGCAGCCCACCTCTTGTTTCAACGTAGGTCTCTCAGCCCTTGAGCGCCAGCGCTCCCAGGCTTACCTACGCTTCAATTATGTCATTGAAAGATTATGGCAATAAAAAAGAGGGATGTTACCATCCCTCCGGCCTAAGTTTCGCGACATTGTCACAGGTAGCGTAGCTTGAACAATCCGTTGCGGTTGACCGCTGCGATTCCGGGGGTAAACCCGGCTGCACAGAGCCTTAGGGGTCGGTCTGCAAGCCCTGGGGCTGTAGAAACGCCACCATTTCATCCACCCCGCGCTGAATGCGGCGGGTCACGGTCATGGGGCTGACGCCAATTTTTTCGGCCACTTCCTTGCGGGAAAGCCCCTTAAAGAAGACAAACTCAATGGCGGCGCGGGTTTTGTCTTCTAGCTGGTTAAGGGCGCGCTGAATCTGTTGGCGATCTTCTTCGAGGGCCTGCATCAGCTGGTAGTGGGTGTCGGGCAGGGTATCGCCCAGGGTAATGCTGGAGTCAACCTGCTGGCACACCGTAGCATCGAGGCTGAGGGGCAGGCGGTTTTTGTGGGCCATCTTCACCTCCCGCCATTCTTTGACGGAAATCTCCAGGGCGGTGGCCATGTCGCTGTCGTTGGGGGTGCGGCCCAGGCTACGCATCAGCTCCATTTGCAACTTTTGGGATTCTTTTTGTAGATCTTGCCAGCGACGGGGAATCTTAACGGTAGTGCCGCGATCGCGCAGGAAGTGCAGCATCTCGCCGCGAATGTAGGGTACCGCAAAGGAGCTAAAGGCACAGCCCTGGCCGGGGTTAAACCGCTCAATGGCGCGAATCAGGCCGATGTAGCCAATCTGTTCGAGGTCTTCGTAGGGCTCAGAGCACTGGTGGCTGACCCGGTGGGCGATTTTTCTCACCAGCCCGGCGTTGAGCCGCACCAGCTTGTTGCGAAGGGGAACCGAGGGGGACTGCTTATATTCCATCAGCAGTTCCATACCACGGGAGCGGATTGTTGAGGTTTGAGTAGCCATAGCTGCGCATGTCCTTTCGAGAGCGAGTTCCTTGGGAACTGTGCCTATTCTCGGAAGTGACACCGGTAACCACCATCGTTAATCTACGGTACTCTGCAAAGGCCGTTACCAAAGTCTCAGTGTAACCACGGGATGACTTACCCCTGGACAGGGTTGCCAATCCGGCAAACGGCCCTGGAATATAGATTTCACTGCATCCCAGACAATGGGAGCCCGTGGCCGTAAACATACTTGAGTACCAGGCTTGCCCGCCCAATTTCAAGGCTTAAATCCAGAATAAGCTAGAGTTTAAGGGTGGGCGGCGCCGTTCCTGGCGGTCATTGCCCCAATCAATTTACGCTCGCGCTGAATTAATGACTCTCAAGGCTGTTTTATTGGATTTCAATGGTGTCGTAATCAATGATGAGCCCCTACACCAACAGCTAATTCAGGATTTACTGATTGACGAGAACCTGCGCCCCAACCCCAGTGACTACGACCAGTGCTGCCTGGGCCGCACCGATCGGGCCTGCCTGGCGGCGCTGCTGCATCGCCAGGGCCGGGTGGTAACCACAGCCTACCTGGATAAACTTCTAGAGCGCAAAGCCCGGCGCTATCGCCAGACCCTCGACCAGCTTGACCAGCTACCCCTCTACCCAGGTCTAGGGGATATGATCTACCAAATTCGAGCGGCTCAGCTCAAGCTAGCCATTGTATCGGCCGCACCTCGCGCTGAAATTGAAGGGATGCTGCCTGCCGCCGGGCTAGCTCCCTACGTGTCTCTGATTGTGTCGGGGGATGACGTGACCCCCGCCGGGAGTAAACCGGCCCCCGACAGCTACCTCCTCGCCGTTCAGGGCCTGAACCAGCGGTTCCCTGATCTCGCCCTCAGCCCAGGGGACTGTTTGGCTATAGAAGACTCGTTTGCAGGCATTGAGGCGGCTAAACAGGCCGGGGTGCCGGTATTAGGGGTTGCCCATACCTACCCTTACCAGATGATTCACCGCCGGGCCAACTGGGTGGTCGATCATCTCTATGAAATTAGTTTAGACTGGCTCACGCCCTACTATAGCGCTGGTCAGCTGGCCTAGGGCGGGGCTGATTTATGTCAATGGCCATAGACCCAACGCTTCTAGGGCTGGATCCTTAAAATCAGCAACAATTAGATGGGCACCCGCCTGGTCAAGTTCAGCCGGACTATGGGTGGTGGTGAGGCCAACCGTATAGAGACCTGCCCCCACGGCGGCGGCTACGCCGGTGGTAGAGTCTTCAAAGGCAATTGCCTGATCAGCCGTCATGTTCAAGCGCTGAAGCCCTGCTAGGTAAGGCATGGGGTCAGGTTTAGCGCGGGGTAGATCCCCGGCAATCACCACCGCCTGGAATCGCTGGGCCAGGCCTAGGGTCTGGAGAATAAATTCAGCATTCTCCCGAGGAGCATTAGTCACCACGGCGGCAGGCAGGTGCCGGTGGTCGGCCCAGGCTAGCAGGTCGAACAGGCCGGGAGTGGGCTGGAGTTGGTCGGCGGCCAGCTGCCGAAACAATGCCTCCTTATGGGCACTAAACTCAATTCCCTGGGCGGGAGAGAGCTGGGGTAGCAGGTTTTGCACCAGGTCAGCATTAAGCCGACCGCTGATGTGGGTCTGAAAAAAATCCTCGTCTACGTCGTACCCTTGAGGGGCCAGCAGATCGCGCCAGACCCGCAGGTGGATGGGATCGGTGTTAGCAAGGGTACCGTCTAGATCAAACAAAAGTGCTTCTAGCATAGACCGTAGGCTCAGGTAAATAGGCCGGAAGAGAGTTAACCCCAGCTCAGATCAACTCTGCAGCTGGGCTCAAGGAACCCTATGACTCTGGCCCTGGATACGGTGGAACAGGTTTAATTATCTCAATTTCTTGTCGATAAAGGTTAAGTTTAAGACTAAGGGTCAGTCTACCGCCATCGCGTCTACGGTTCAATTTTTGTCCGGAATACACTACTTTCTTGGTTTTGTGCCAATGTAGTTAGCTGCATGGGCTCCTTCAGCGAGTATTCAGAGTCGGTAGAATGATGAGAAGACAACTGGCACGATTTGGGCACTGGCGACGCTCGTGGGCGTTGGTTCACCACTGGATGAATAGCTGTGGTATGCTCGATTTTTTTAAGTATCGAGTGGGACAGTCGCCCTGGGCAAAGCTGCTGGGCCGCACCCTGTTGAAGTGGCAGCAAGACGAATGCCTGGAAATGGGCGCAGCACTGGCCTACTACGCAGTTTTTTCTCTCTTCCCAATGATTTTGGTGTCACTGAGCATCGTGGGCTTTTTGATTGGCCCTAACACGGTGGCCTACAACACGGTGCTCAGCTTTGCCGAGGAGGCCCTGCCGCCGGACGCATTTCCCATTGTGGAAACGACGCTGATGCAGTTTCACACCGGCAGCACCAGCGCCAGCATTATTGGTTTCTGCATTTTGCTATTTGCGGCCAGCGGCTTTTTTGGTGCCCTCAGTCGCTCGTTTGATAAAATTTGGCATGTGCATCCCCGTCATCAATTTATAACTGGGATGGGAGCCATAGCGCTGACGTTTATCTGGCGACGGATTTTATCTTTTTTGCTGGTGATTGGGGCCACTAGCCTAATTTTTGTCTCGCTGCTCTCTAATATTGCTATTGATACCCTACTACGTCTGTTAGAGCGCTTCAACAATACTATCTCGGTCATCACCATTGATCAGGTGATGCTGCTGCCCTGGCTCCGGCTTGGGGTATCTTTTGTGATTTTAAACCTGGTCGTTATGGTGCTATATAAGACGCTGCCGAGCACCCGAGTCGCCTGGAAAGATGTCTGGTTAGGAGCTTTATTTACGGCTATTTTGTGGGTTATTCTACAACAGTTAATCAGTAATAGTGTGATTAGCCTGGGCAGTCGCTTTCGTTCCTACGGTGTAGTGAGCGGGTTTATGGTGCTGATGCTTTGGATTTATCTAACCAGTCAAATTTTCTTTTTGGGTGGTGAATTAACCTACGTGTATGCCCATTTATTTGGCAGCCGCAAGGGGAAGCGGCGGTTAAATTTAAAGCGCTGACAAAAAATATAGCGGTTTTCGCTGGCGTGAGGTACATGGCGATGCCTGTAGTGCTTGTCCAGCAAGTATTCTGGTGTACCTTATTCGATCAGGAACCGCTATATTCTAGCTGATGTATGCAGAGCCTGTTAGCACTGGGACTGATTGGCAAAAGTTCCTCATGGTGTAAGCTGGTTGACTGAAAAAACTCTTGAAACTCTCATGCTGCCGTAGGTCGGGTTAGCGATAGCGTAACCCAACAAAACCGTGGCTGGGGTTGGGTTACCCGGCGGGAAGCCAGCTACGTCGCCTCAACCCAACCAACGTGAGAAACTTTTGTCAGTCAACCAGTGGTGTAAGTTAGGTGAACCAATGTATCGCTTGCTTCCCAAAGGTTAACCCAACCTTAGATCGATACACAAATCATGTAGTTATCCTCACCGACCCGCCACATCCAGCCTGTCCCGCAGGCGATCGCCCAGGGTATTGATGGCCAGTACCGTCAAAAAAATTGCGCCGCCAGGGGCCAGCACCAGGTACGGTGCGCTCTCGATATAGTTCTGGGCATCGTAGAGCATTCGCCCCCAGGTGGGCACATCAGGGGGAAAGCCCAACCCCAAAAAGCTGAGGGTAGACTCGGTCAGCAGGGCATTACCCACCGCCAGGGTAGCCGCCACAATTACCGGGCTGATCACGTTGGGCAGCAGGTGGGTGGTCACAATGCCCCAGGGGCTCGCCCCCAGGGCCACCGCCGCCTGCACAAAGGGGCGCGGCTTCAGGCTTAGAAAGCCCCCCCGCACCAGTCGGGCCACCGACATCCAGGTGAGGCCGCCAATTACCAGCACAATCAGCAGAAAAATGCCCCGGTCTGGCCCCAGGGCTTTACGCACCGGGTCGCCAAACAGGTATACCACCAGCAGCACCAGGGGCAGCTGGGGCAGGGCTAAAAAGAGGTCAGTCAGGCGCATGAGCAGGCCATCTACCCAGCCGCCCCAGAACCCGGCCCCGGCCCCCACCGTCAGCCCTAAGCCCATGGCCACCGCCATGGCCGCTACCCCCACGGCTAAGGAAACCCGTCCCCCCACCAGCAGCCGGGCCAGCTGATCTTGCCCCAGGTCGTTGGTGCCCAGGGGATGGGCTGCCGAGGGTGGCTGCAGGGCGCGGCTAAAGTCAATTTCGCTGGGGGAGGCGGGGTAGACCATCGGCCCCAGTAGCACCGCTACCGTGATAGCGATTAAAACAACCAGGGCCAGACCCGTGAGGCGATCGCGCTGCAGGGCTGACCAAATTCGGCGGCTGTTCAGCCCGTCGGTGGGCTTGGCAGAATCATGCTCCGCCGCGCGGGCCGAGGTGGGCGGGTTAGCGTCAGCCCCCATAGCGCACCCGTGGATCAATCAGCCCGTAGAGAATGTCGGCCCCCAGGTTAAAGGCCACCACCAGCACTGCGTAGATAAAGGCAATGGCCATCACCACCGGGGTATCGCCCCGGTAAATCGAGTCAATCAGCAAGGCCCCAATCCCCGGCACCCGAAATACCTGCTCGGTCACCAGGGAGCCAGTGAAGATAGCGGGAATATCCAGCGCCACCAGGGTGACCACCGGGATCAGCGCGTTGCGTAGCATGTGCAGATTGACCACGCGCCAGCGGCTCAGGCCCTTGGCCTGGGCGGTTCTGACGTAGTTTTGGGGAATTTCTTCTAGCATGGCGGCGCGAACAAACCGCAGTAGCACCGCCGTTTGAAACAGCACCAGCACCGCTATGGGCATGATCACCTGCTTAATCGCCTGCCCTAGACTGGCAAAATCCTGCACCACCAGGGTGCTGTCGTAGATAAACGGCAGCCAGCCCAGGCGCACGCTGAACACAATAATCAGCACCAGCCCCGAAAAAAACGTCGGCGTCGAGAAGCCCATAAAGGCCAGGGTGGTAATGGTGCGGTCAATCCAGCTGTTTTGCCTGAGGGCGGCGATGGTGCCCAGCGGCAACGCCAGCCCCAGGCTGAGTAGGTAGGCCACGCCAATAATTCCCAGGGTGGTGGGCAGGCGCTGGGCAATTAGCTCGCCTACGGGCAGGCGGCTGGTAAACGAGTAGCCCAGGTTGCCGGTCAGTAGGGCCAGGGTCCACTTGGCATAGCGAATATAAATCGGTTGGTCGAGGCCGAGGGAGCGCCGAATATTCTCCCGCACCTCGGGGGTAATGGCGGGGTTGGTGGCCAGGTCGCCCAGGGGGTTGCTGGGGGCCAGGGCCAGCACCAAAAAGATGACCGCGCTAATGGCCAGCAAAGTGGGTAGGGCAATCAGCAGGCGTTTAAGGGCGTAACCAACCATGATGTTGGGGTAAGCGGTAGAACAATAGTACCGTAACCTGGCGTGCCAGCTTAAAAAGCTACTCGAAGCAGCTATCCTAACTTGTAGAAGTCTTAGCCCTGCACTCAAGGCAGAAGACACCCATGCCCAAGTCCAAAATCTTTGAAGAACAATACCCAAATATCCATCGTTTTGTTGAAGAAATCGGCTGGATTGAAATTGGGCAGAATGAGATGATTTCTGCCTTCGTCCGAGCCTATGATTTAGGCGGCACCGTCTACGAGGGCGAAGACAGCTATCCCAGCTTGGAAGCAGCGCTCCAGGATCTGGAAGCGGGGATTAAAGCCTATCTAGATGAGAACGGCATTTAGTTACCAAAATGCCCCATGTTACTCAATGCCCCTTTCCTAAGTCAGCATAAATAAATGTTTCTACTCCCAGTGCAATGAGGAGCAGAAGCTCCACCCAGGAGAGAATAGTTACTCCAATCGGTGGATTAGGAGCTACCGATCGTTCCTACGCTCGGCGTGGGAATGCTCTCGGCGGCGCTCCTGCGCCTCTTCTGGAAGGACGCTAGAGCGTCGGGGGAGTCTTGTGTCAACGCTCTAGCGTTGACACGATGCATACCCTATATCCCCGCTGACCACGCGAATCAGGTGTTTTTACGGTATTTTGGTGGACATGGTGTAGTTATTCATAGCCCCAGCACTGCCCGCCCCAGACCCGCCAAGGCACACGTATGAAGTTTGACCGCGACATCTTTATCAGCTACGCCCATATCGACAACCAGGCCCTGACTGAAGACCTGGGGGGCTGGGTTTCGATTCTGCACCGGGGGTTAGACATTCGCCTGGGCCAGCTGCGGGGCGAACAGCCAAACATCTGGCGCGACCTCAAACTCAGCGGCAATGATGTGTTTAGCGACACCATTCTAGAGCAGTTCCCCAACCTGGCGGTGCTGGTGTCGATTTTATCGCCCCGCTACGTCAAGTCAGAATGGTGCCTGCGGGAGCTAGAGCATTTCTACACCGCCGCCGGGGCGCGGGGGGGTGTCAAAATTGGCGATAAGCACCGCATTTTTAAGATCATCAAAACCTTTCTGCCCCGCGAAAAGCACCCTCAGCCATTAGGGCAACTGCTGGGCTACGAGTTTTACGACACCGACGAGTCGGGCCGCCCCCGTGAGTTTAGCAAGCTCTATGGGCCAGAGTCTGAACGCAAGTTCTGGGCCAAGCTTGACGATCTGGCCTACGACATTCACCAAACGCTAGAAATCCTGGAAGCGCTACCCGAAGGGAGCGATGCCAACGATGCATCCCAGGCAACAGCCGCCACCCTGGATGGCAAGGTGATTTACCTGGCCGAAACCACCTCTGACCTAACCGAAGCGCGCGCGAAAATTCGCCGCGAGCTAGAACAGGCCGGGCACAAGGTCTTGCCCGTGGCCCCCCTGCCCGACCCGCCTGCCTTCACCCAAACCGTACGCGAAGCCCTGGCCCAGGCCGCCCTGTCGGTGCATCTACTCAGCCCCGCTCCGATCCGGCAGGTTTCGACAACCGAGCAAACCCTAGACGAGGCCTATCAACAAATAGCGGTGCTGCGCAGCCGCGACCAAGTCAAACTGGCCGACCAGTATCGCCAGGAGCACGCGGACTTCTCGCGCATTCTCTGGATGCCGCCCGGTGCAGAAAACTTGCACCTGGATGAGTTTATCCAAGCCCTGCAAAACGACACCGACTTAATCAGCACTAACCTAGAATCTCTCAAAGACATCATCCACGACCGATTGCTGCACCCGCCCCAGCCAGCCGGGCCAGCGCTAGCCCTGGATGGCACGGTGCAGCTTTACCTCGACTGCGACGAGCGCGACCTAGAAACCTCGGATATTGAGCCCCTCTACGCCTGGCTAGAGCAGCATTTTCGAGTGGTGTTGCCTGACTACGAGGCCAACGGCGTGGCCCGGTCAGAAACCCTGCTAAAACAGTGCGAGGCCGTACTGATTTACTATGGGCAGGCCAGCAGCCTGTGGCTCAAGCGGCGACTGCTGGCCCTGAAGAAAACCCTCTACGGCAGGCCCCGCCCCCTGCTGGCCAAGGCCGTATACATGGCCGATCCGAGTAAACAGCGTTTCTCTGACCCAGAGGTGCCCATCATCGAAGGTTTCAGCGGGTTCAGCCCTGATTTGCTGAATGTTTTTTTGGAGCAGCTGGGGTAGTAGCGATGGAAAGAACTCTGCTGATCTCGACTACCCAAAGACAGTCATCCCTCCTGGGCTGCCGCTTATACGCCTCTCTTTTTTGGCTAAATCCCCATCAATGATCCCCCCAGATGTGTCCTATCCAAGTTCCTCAATCAGGCCTCCCTTGGGAAAAGGGGGTAGTCGTTTCTTAACAATAGATCCATTGCCCCCCTTTTTAAGGGGGGTTGGGAGGATCGACCCAGGGCAATACAGCCACGATGAATTTGTGTATAAGCGGCAGCCGTTTAGCAGCAGTAGAAGTGGGTTAGCCCCCGACGGATTAACCCACTCCGCCCGGCGAGCCCCCCGCCCCGGCGGGAACGTGACCAGAGTATTCTGGCTCAAAGGAGAACCCTAACATGGTGCAATCTCCCCCTCGAACTAACCCCTTCCCCGGTCTGCGACCCTTTGAGCTCGACGAAGAGCACCTGTTTTTTGGCCGCGAGGGCCAGGCCGACGAGCTGCTGCGCCGCCTCAACCGCACCCGCTTTTTAGCCGTGGTGGGCACCTCTGGCAGCGGCAAGTCTTCTTTGGTGCGGGCGGGGCTGTTGCCCTCGCTCTACAGCGGCTTTTTGCCCGAGGCCAGCAGCGGCTGGCGGGTGGCGATACTGCGCCCCGGCAATGCCCCCATCGCTAACCTGGCCGCCGCCCTCAACCAGGCGGATGTGTTTGGCATTGACCCCGCCAGCGACGACGCCATCATCCGCACCGCCCTGACCGAGAGTACCCTGCGGCGGGGGGCGCTGGGGCTAGTTGAAGTCACCCAGCAGGCCCGCATGGAGGCCCACGAAAGCCTGCTGGTGGTGGTAGACCAATTTGAGGAGCTGTTTCGCTTTAAGGCCCAGGCTGCCCAAAAGCTAGCCGCCGAAGACGAGGCCGCCGCCTTTGTGAAACTACTACTGGGGGCGGTGAACCAGCGCCCCGTGCCGATTTTTGTGGTGCTGACCATGCGGTCAGACTTTTTGGGCGACTGCGCCCAGTTTCGCGACCTACCCGAGGCGCTGAACGACAGCCAGTATCTCATTCCCCGCCTGACACGTAATCAACTTCAAAAAACGATCGAAGGGCCTATAAAGATCGCAGGGGGGAAGATTAGTAATAACTTAGTTAATCAACTTCTAAATGAGGTTGGCGATGACCCTGATCAGCTACCTATTCTACAACATGCCATGATGCGAACATGGGATTTTTGGCGAGAAACTCAAGACGAGGAAATTGATCCTAAGCACTACAATGCAATTGGAAGCATGAGTCAAGCTTTATCGCGACATGCAGATGAACTCTTCCTAGGTAGCTCTGATAGTGTAAGCACAGATCAAAAGTCAAATAAAGATAGAAGTCGTGAGCAGTTAATTATAAAAGTAATTTTTGATACTTTAACCGAAGTAAACAAAGATCGACAGCTGATTCGTAGACCTACTTCATTAAGAGATATAAGAAAAAATATTGAAAAAGAAAGAATAAATAGGCTTGCTTTTGAAAAGAAAAAAATGAGTGAATATGGAGCAAGTTATTTCGGAATTCCTTCTTATCTTAAAAGCGAACTAAGCTTGCAAGAAATAATTAATCAGATTAATGAGTTTAGAGGATCTGGGAAATCATTCCTTATGCCTTCTGAGGGTAGTTTGGATGAGGATGTAATCTTAGATATATCTCATGAGAGTATCATTAGAAAATGGAAAAGACTTGGCGACTGGAAACGTGAAGAAACCATTCAAATTTTAAGAAAGGAGATTATTGGTGATTCATCAGGCAAACTGCTCCCTGACTGCCTGACACATCTCCGGAACCCCCTGATTTCTCGTCGGAGGCTTTGCCCGAAAGCCCCTTAGAACAAGCCTTTCAGTTCCAGGCTATGAACGATAGACTTCAGCTCTGAGACAACGTGTTTTCAAGGCTTTTGGGACTTGTGTCAGGCAGCCAGAACTGCTCCAGAGTGCCTGGGAGCGTCATGACGTCTACAGCAGCAATGCCTCCCGCGCCCAGCGT
>DAIUJR010000004.1:37527-119951 GCA_036848635.1 Nodosilinea sp. CTOTU7336 | reverse complement strand
GGGGGAGATGCTGACCCACAGCAATTTTTCTCCTATTTCCGATAAAGTCTATTGCACTGGCGCAGCACATCGACGGCATCGTAAATGTGCCTGGCGGCGGGGTCGCGCTTAATTGCGGCCTGGTAGCGGCTTTCCCAGGTGCCTTTTAGGGTGGCTTTGTAGGTGGCTGTAGACACGGTGAGATCGCGGTTTTTAGCCCGTTCCAGGTTTTCAACCACGTTTCTAAAGGTGCCATCGTTGCGGTGGGCAATTTGGGCAAAGTCTTCGGGTTTGGCGGCCAGGGTGGCCTGTTTGGTGGCTTGGGCCAGCAGGGTTTCAACGGCGCTTTCTGCGGGCGGTTCTAACGGGTATTGATGAAACTGATTCCAAAATTGTGGATATTTTTCGATGGCGAGTTTATCCCACTCGCTGGGTTGCCCAGGTTTTTCGGGGGTTCTTTCGTCGCGGGCGGTGGCAATCACGCGAATGCGGTCTGGACTGCAACTAAGCTCGTAAAATTCCAGGGTTTCCTTGAGACGGTCTTGTAGGGGTTGTCTGAGGGCACTGGCTAGAGTGTTAGCGGGGCCGTGGGTGGCCACTTCCTGGCTCAGGCTCATGGCCTGGTTAAGGTTGTCTAGAAAAAACACCAGGCGGGGTTGTTCTCCCAGCACCTCTGCTGGGAACTGGGTCGGCACGGTCAGTTGCTCATGATTTTTGAGTTTTAGCACTGTCCAGCCTTCGTTGTTGAGGCGCTGGGCCAGTTCGGCGGCTTCGCGGGTTTTGCCCAGGCCGGTGCGGCCTAAAATTAGTAACCAGCGGTGTAGATCCAAGAACCCTTCTAACTGTTGCCCCACGCTCAACTCTGGCCGCCGTGGTTGGTATGGGATGTTGAAATCGGCCAGGGGGTCATCATCCGCTTGCTCAGACCCCATTAGCGTTTTGAGCACCTTCTCGCTTCTGGGTTTTACCATCTGAAAGGGAAAGGACGGCTCTAGGGGCGGCGGTTCTGGCTGTTGCAGCCGGGGCAGTAGCCACCGCCAGGCCGCCGCTAGCCCCCCAAAGATAGCGCCAACAATGGCCAGCGACCATTCTGGGTTACCCAGGGCGAAGTCTTTAAGGGCAAACGCCCAATTCAAAAAAAACTGGCTCACGCAAATAAAATAGCGCTAGGGAAAAGATTTCTCTCAAATTCTAAGGGCTAGGCCGTCATTGAGGCCATTGGGGCAAGATCTGCGGGCATTGCTGGACACAGGTATGAATCAAGCATTCAACATCCCTTGTAGGGGCAAACGGCCGTTTGCCCCTACCCAAATTCATGCCTGAATTCAGCAACACCATATCTGCGGGTTCTGAAATCGAAAAAATCCCGACCGCCAATCAAAAAAATCGGGGGCCTGGCGCATGAGTTGGGTGATGGCGGTGGGGCAACCAAGCAGCACGAAGCGGGCGGCAAAGCCATCTCGAAAGGCTTCTCGCTGCTGGTTAAGCTGCACCAGTAGAGGGGGAATAGCCGCTTGATCGGCTTTGCGGGTTAAAGCTTGCTCTAGCTCAGGCATCAAAACGATGTCGATCTGGCGGCCAGTCAGCCAGATCGGTTTGATGGTTTTGAATAAACCGCCATTCTGGGCAAGTAGCCCCATGTCGAGTTCAACGATAGTTTGATCACCCAAATCGGCCTGAATACGCTGAACTAGATATTGAGATGTATCCGGTTCGCATTCCACAAAAAATAATCCAAAGCCTTGGGTGCGTCGCAGGCCATTAAGCAAAGCCTGATACTCGCTGACAAACTGTTCGCTGGCCGGGTCGCCTGGCTCTAGGGGCCGAAAGGGGTCTACGGCGTTGTAAATTCCCGTCAGGATGTTTGCCATGGCTGGCCCCGTGGAGGTAGTTTTAATAGTAGCGAATCGGGCTGAGGATTATCCGCGCAGAGCCTCGCCGAGCAGTGTTTCAGCGCAGAGCGCTGGAACGAGGGATCTCGTGGGGTGGGCAAAAAGCAGCCACCTAGTGTTGTGGCTTTTGCTTCGTAACCCCCACTCCGTGGGCCTCGGCAAACTGCCGGGGGCTCTCGTCAGACTCTAGACGACCGTCCACCAGGTTGATAATGCGGTCGGCCACATCTAAAATGCGATTGTCATGGGTGACCATGAGAATGGTGCAGCTCTGGGTTTGGGCCAGCTCCTGCATGATGGTGACCACGTCGCGGCCCGATTGTTTGTCGAGGGCGGCGGTGGGCTCATCGGCCAAAATCAGGCGGGGCTGGTTAACCAGGGCACGGGCAATGGCCACCCGCTGCTTTTGCCCCCCCGACAGCGAGCCAGGCCTATAGTCGGCCCGGTCGGCCAGGCCCAGCTTGTCGAGAATGGTCTCGGCCCGCTGGCGCTTTTCGCGAAAGTGGCCGGTTAACTCCACCGCCATTTCAACATTTTGGGCCGCCGTCAGCGACTCAAACAGGTTGTGGGCCTGAAAAATAAACCCAATGTTGCGGCGCACCTCCACCAGTTGGCGGTTGCCCAGGCCCACCAGCTCTTGCCCCAGCACCTGCAAATTGCCCTCGCTGGCCGAGCGCAGCGCCCCAATTAGCGTCAACAACGTGGTTTTCCCAGAGCCGGAGGGGCCAGTCATAATCACGATCTGGCCGGGGGAGAGGGTCAGGTTGATGTCATACAACACCTGCTTGCGCAGATCGCCCTTGCCAAAGAAGTAGTTGAGGTTGGTTACCTGTACCGAACCGTCTGCCGCCGGAGGCGAGCCAGAATTGATTAGCGCTGCTGCTGGAATGGAACTCATAGCCCAAATACCTCTGCTGGGTCGGTCTTCTGAACCTTTCGCACCGCAATGGCTCCGGAAATTAGGCACATAATAAACGTCATGATGAAGATGTTAGCCACCCGATCGACGGTCATCTGAAACAGCAGGCCGGTGACGCTGGCCCCCAGCTTGTAGAATAGGCTGCTGATCAAAAAGCCCGGGATAAACCCCAGCACCGAGAGAATAATCGCCTCCTGCATTACCACCCCAAACAGGAACCAGTTGCCGTAGCCCATGGCCTTGAGGGTGGCATATTCCGACCAGTGGTCGGCCACGTCGGTGTAGAGAATTTGGTAGACCAGAATAATCCCCACTACAAAGCCCATGGCCGTGAGTAGGGAGAACACAAAGCCGATGGTGGTGTTCTCTTGCCAGTAAATGCGCTCGCGCATGATGAACCCGTCGGGGCCGTACTTGGGCAGCACCAGCACATCCTGGGGCAGGCTGGTTTGCAGGGTTTTCACTAGAGCCTCGACGTCGGTGCCGGGGGCCACCCGCACCAGACCGATGTCGGCGGTGGCGAAGCTGCGTTCTTCTTCCTCGGGGCCGCGGTTGGCGAAGAAGCGGAGGAAATTTTGGTCGCTCATGATCAAATTGCCGTTGCCGGAGGCAAAATCTGTGCCCAGGGTAAAGGTGCCCACAAGGCGAATTTCACGATCCGCGAGTTCGGTCACTACTCCCGCTTCCAGCGGCCCCAGCTCGGGCCGAGAGCGGGTGTCGATCAGGGCGGTGTCGGGTAGGGTAAGCTCCTCCCGGCGGGCCAGCACCTCTGGCAGCAGCAGCACCGGATCGGCGGGGTTGTAGGCGATGACCCGTACCGGGCGAGTTTTCCGGGTTTCGGGGTTTTTCCAGCGGGCGTCGCTGATGTAGATCGCGTAGGCCCCCTCGACCCCGTCAAAGGCCTGGGCCTGGTAGAGGCGGCGGCGGGCAAAGGCGCGGGGCACAAACATATTTTCCTTCAGCCGGTTGATGATCACAATTTCGCCGTTGAGCCTTTCGAGCAGCTGGGTTTGGCTGTCGTACAGGGCGTTTTTGAAGCCGGTGAACAGAAACATCAGCAGCACCGCAAAGCTGACCCCCGCCAGGGAGGTGAGGAATTTTTTGCGATCATGGGTTAAATTCAGCAGGGCTAGGGGGGTGCGCCGCAAAATTAGTGGTCTCCTAAAAATCTAATTAGCATTGACGTTGCTGGTGGGAGATGGTTGATCGCTGGTGGGCATTGCCCACCCTACGACTCAGGCCTGGTGGGCATTGCCCACCCTACGACTACTACCCAAAACCATTAGGCAAACACCTCCGCCGGGTCGGCCATCACCGCCTTACGCACCGATATCAGCCCCGACAGGCTGCACATCACCATCGTCAGGGTAAACACAAACACCACCCGAAACAGGGTCATTTTCATCGGTAGGCTGCCGGCGGTGGCGTTGAGGGCCAGTTCATACAGCCCCAGGGCTAAAATCAGGCCGGGGACGTACCCCATGAGGGCCAAAATGCCCGCCTCTTGCAGCACAACCTTGAACAGATAACCGCCGCCATAGCCAATCGCTTTGAGGGTGGCATATTCGCGCAGGTGGTCGCGAATGTCGGTGTAGAGAATTTGGTAAACAATCACCGTGCCCACCACAAATGACACCAGCACTCCCAGGCCAAAGATAAAACCAATGGAGGTGGTTTGAATCCAAAAGCGGCTCTCATTGGCGACGATTTCGGCCTTGGTGTAAATATCCACATCAGCGGGCAGTTGTTCTCGCAGGCTGGCTTTAACCTTTTGAGGATCGGCCCCCGGTTCGAGCACAATCAAGCCCAGGTTGACCTGGTTGAGAGGGCGGGGGTCAAAGTAGCGGCGAAAGTTTTGGTCACTCATAATTAGGGTACCGTCGGCAGCGAAGCCGCCCCCCAGGTCGTACTGGCCGACAATGGTGATCTGGCGACGATCGGCCTCGGTTTCTAGGCCAACGGTTTGGGGGCCAAATTCAGGTCTAGAGAGGCGGTCGATGAAGGTGGTGTTGGGCTGCTGTAAGGCCCGAATACCCTCTGGGGTATTGAGTTCAGGCATTAAAAATATCGGGTCGCTGGGGTTAAACCCGTACACAAACATCGCCCGGCTCACCTGGGTTTCGGGATTTTTCCAGAGCGCGTATTCCGTATATAAGGGCATCACGCGCTTGACGCCTTCAATACCGGCGGCCTGGTACAGCCGCTCGCGAGGAAACGCCTTCGTAGAGCTAATTTCCAACGACTGGGGAGAAACCAAAAACAAATCTCCATTGAACTGGTCGTAAAAATTGATGGTGGTGCTGACTAAGGCCCCTAAAAAGCCCAGGTTCATAAACATCAGTAGCACTGCAAAGGTGACCCCGGCGGTGGCCACCAGCAGCCGGGAGCGGTCATGGAGCAGGTTGTACCAGGCCAGGGGAATGCGCTTCATGACTCAATGTCGATGGCCACATCGACTTGAAGATTGGTTAACGCCGCGATCGCATCGCTTTGATCGACCTTGACCCGCACTTCTACCACACGGGCATCGGCGTTGGCGGCGGGGTCATCATCGAGCACGTCATTTTTGGCAATTTGCAGACCGATTTCATCTACGGTGCCGGTCAGGGTTTCGGTAAAAGCGCCGTTGCGGCTGGTAATGGTGGCAGGCTGGCCCAGCTTGACTAACCCAATGTCACTCTCATAGACCTCGGCTACTACAAACATTTGGCGAGTATCTCCCAGGGCCAAAACCGGCTCCCCTGAGGCCGAAACAGCCTCCCCGGGGTAAGCAAAGATATCGAGCACCTGACCGGCCTTAGGGGCACGAATAATCGTCAGCTCAAGCTGCGCCTCGGCCAGCGCCAGGTTCTGGGCCGCCGAATCGACGCCGGTGGTGACCTGGGCCAGGGTAGCGCTGGCGCTGGTGGCGGCACTCTGGGCGGCGGCGTTTTTCATATCATTGGTGCGGGCCTGCTCAAGGCGCTGCTTGGTGGCGATCTCGTTTTGTAAGTCAGCCCGCAGGCTGTTGACGGTAGCCCGCTGCCGATCTAGCTCCTGGCGCGAAATGGCCCCCGACGCATTCAGCCGCTGGAACCGCTCCAGGTCAATTTCGGCCACGTCTAACTCAGCTCGCAGGCTCTGAATGGCGGCATCCTGAGCCACAATGGCGGCCTGCTGAGGCTGGTCAATTTGGGCCACCCGGCTATTGGCCTCCTGCACCTGGGCTGACCCCAGATTAGTTTCGGCCTCAAGCTGTGCCCTGGCCTCGGCGAGTTGGCTGGCAGCATAGTCGCGCTCGGCCTTACGGACGCCATTCGTATCCAGGTAGGCCAACACCTGACCGGCTTCCACGACATTGCCTTTTGCGACCTCAAGAGAATCGATCCGCCCAGAGTCGGGGGCGGCCACGTCAATGACCCGGCTGGCGGGCTCAACCCGGCCCAGGGCGACAACTTTAACCTGGGGCGGCGGCGGCAACTCAGCCTGTTCGCGGGCTTCCTGACGCGACTGCATAATGTTGCGCGCCACCAGGGTAGAGCCTGCCCCCACTAGCAGCAGGGCACCGAGCAAGGCCCAAAAGCTGGGGCGTTTCCAGGGTTGGGTGGAATTTGCGCTCATAGGGGTTTGGGGTAGATTTAGAGTCGTCAGAGCTAGGATGACGCGGACAAGGGTAAAAATTCTATGCTCTTAAATTTAACTGAACGGTGTAGTTTAGTCAATTGCAAGCCAGGAAAAATTCTGGCTAAAGATTTACCCTGCCATTTCCGCGTCGCGCCAGCTTTTGGCGACTGGCCTCTGGCTTATGAAGCATGATGGGGTAAGCTTTCCGTCCAAAAGTGCTCTGATGCTTTCGAGGTCAGGCGTTGCTGGACATAGGTATGAATCAAGCCTTCAACGTCCCTCGTAGGGGCAAACGGCCTTGCCACTACCCAAATTCAGGCCTCAATTCAGCAACACCCCTGGCTGAGCTAGCGCTTCACGGCTGGAGTGGATGCCAAGGTCGCAAAACCCTCAAGCCACCGTTACGGTGGTTCAAGGATTGCTAAAATCCTAGACAAATGTGCCTAGGTAATTTCTACCCAAGCACATCTCACCTGAATGAGTGAGTATCTCGCAGGAACGAGCAGTTGCTCTCGCGATATTAGGAATTTTCTTTTCGAGAACTAGCCTCAGCCCCACCATTACAATAATAATGCAGACAAAAAGAGGTAGTCCTTTTGGCGAAACGGCAACCACTTCCTAAGCACGGCGCTTTGAGCCAGTTGGCTAATTCTGCTGAGGCTCTGCATAGGCAGATGCAGGGGCTGGTGCAGAAGAAAAAGTATCACCAGGCACTAGAAAAAGTACAGCGCCTTCGAGCCGTTGCCCCTGACCTGGCGATCAGCCCTGCGGAGGCCGAAATCTATCAGCTCTTGGGCCAGCAAGAACTTGACCAGGGGCATTTTGCCGCCGCTGAAAAATCCTTTCGGCAGGCGCTGGAGCTAGGCCTGCACGGCCCGGCTGCCTATGGTTTGGCCCAAACCTTTTTGGCCCAAAATCAGCCCGCGTTGGCCCTGGAGGTCATGGCCAACGCCTTTGCGGCCAAAACTCTGCCCAAAGACTACGCGGGCTGTTATCTAAAGCTGCTGATATTGCAGGGAGACCTGGCCCAGGTCAAAGCCTTAATTGCCGACCAGGCGAGCCGATTCTCGGCCGCGGCGCTGCACTGGGCGCGGGGCATGCTGGCACTTAATGCCGACCAGCCCACGGCAGCCCTAGCTCACTTTCAAAAAATGAAGCAGCCCGCCACCCCTGGGGATTCTGCTCTGGTTTGGCGCACCTATGTCCAGCAGCAGATGGGGAATTGGCAGCAGATCGCTGGCCTGCCAGGGCCAGGGCCTCATCGGGGTAGAGCTGTCTCAATGGCTCCTCACCATCCAGCCCTGGAGCAGCTAGCGATCGCCCAGGCCGTGGCCACCGAACAACCGATCAGGCCACAGCTTGAGCTCGACCAGGCCCCCTCCCCTCGCCAGGCCGCGGCGCTAGCGTTAGACCTGCTGCGATCAGTTGATCAGGGTCGGCTTGACGCTGCCGCCGCCATCATGATGACGTTGCCTGACCCCTGCCCGACGCTGCCCGAGGTAGACGTCCTGCGCCGACCGCTATTGCTATTGGGGGGGCAGGCCGCGTTCCAGCAAAATGACCTCAGCAACGCCATCGACTTTTGGCAGGCCATTGTCAATACCCCCAGCTTTGACCCCCAGCTAGCCCTTTGGCTGACTCCCCTGCTCGATCAGCAGGAGGCCCACAGTGACCGTCGGCACCTGCTAAATCGCCTCGCTAAGTGGCTCCAGCAGGAGGCCCAGGCGAATCCTCAGGCCTGGCCCCAGGGGCGTTTGCGCCCCACCCTGGCCCAGATTTACTGCTGGATTGCCGACAGCTACATGGCCACTCAGCAGCATAAAGAGGGCAACCGGGCGCTGCGAGAGGCCGAAAAGCTCGGCCCCGATCTGCCCGACGTGATTGGCCGCCAGGGCCTGAGGGCCTACGTTAACGATCGCGAGACGGAGGCCATTGCCCTGATGACCCGTGCCCTAGAGGCGGGATGCCAGTATGGGGAAGTCTATGCCGTGCTGGTAGAATGCCTAGACGAGCAAGGTGATCAGGCTGCGGTGCAGGATATTCGCCAGCGCTTCGGCAGTCAGTTTGGGGATATTGTCGTTGATCAGGCCCTGAATCTGCCCGATTGGGTCGAGTCGCTATCGCAGCGCGATTTTGATTTATTTGCGGACTATGCCACAGAATCTGAGGGTGACAATCCGCCCCTGATGGCCTGCAATATCTTCGTTGCCGCCGCTGACGATCAGCCCAGTGCTAACCAGCGGGTCGGGTTTAATCACGCCTTCGCCCGCCAAAGGTGGAATCAGCTGCTTAAATCCCTGCCCCCGGAGCAAAGCATTGAAACCTTGCAGGCCATTGGGCTGCTGCTGCTGCTGTTCCCCAAACGCCAGAAAGGGCTAGCGGCGCTGCAGGCCGAATACCTGAAGCAGCTGACGGATCTAGTCCATGACCATCCAGCGGCCCGGATGGCCCACGTGATTATTCTGGCGGTGAAGGGGGAGAAACCCGAGCGACTGCGCCCCGTTCTCAGTGACTATCTGGCCACCACCGCTAATCCTGCCCTGGCACTGGCCCAGCTCCAGCTCCAGGTGCGGTGGTTTGCGGACACGGATAGCCTGCGGCCCTGGCTCCAGGAGGCTTTAGCTAAAGACTCCCAAAACGCGCTGCTGCTGCTGGCCCAGGCCACTACATTTCCCATCCGCCAGCCGGAGTATAGGGCCTTAATCGATCAGGGCTTTGACATTGCCCGCCGCGTCCAAGACACCGAGGCACTCAAAGCCTATCGCCAGGAAGAGGCCTTTCGGGCAGGTTTAGAAGCCCGCGATTTTCTACCTGAGCTAGCGCGGCTATCGAAGTTCGGCAGCTCTAGCGAGGATTTAATGAACCTGCTAGAGCAGATGGCCCGCCAACTGCTAGGAGCAGACGTATCCAAGGAAAAGCTGGAGGCCATGCTGCCAGCCTTTGCTGAGGAGATGGGCTTTGCCCCCATTGACAGCCGTGATTTCGCCAATGACGATGCGGCGTTCTTCGACTTCAACAGCATGGATACCGACTCTGGCAGAAGGCATCAGAAAAAGAAGAAAAAGAGCTTTTTTGACCTGTAAACGACTCAACTACAAACTCCATGCAGAACTATTTTGAGCAGCTGGGCCTGGCCCCAGGGGCTACCCCTGCCGAGGTTAAAACGGCTTACCACCAAAAACTTCGGGAATTTCCGGCCCACAGCCACCCCCAGGAATTTAAGGCCATTCGGGCCGCCTACGAGGCGCTGAAAAAAGGCGACCAGGGCCAGGTGGAAGACTTTTTTAACCCCCGACCCATTGACGCTAGCCTTGACCCAGAGCTGCTGCAAAACCTGCGGCAGCGGGCCACGGCGCAGGTGGCGATCTGCTTAGAAGAGCTGGTGCGACTGACCTTTTGACCTGAATCGCTACCTCGCCTAGGTCGGCAGAGCGCCCCACCAAAATGACATTAAGGCCCAGCGCCCCTTGGTATCATGGCCCAATCCTGCCAAAATAAAACCCTTAGCCCCTTTGGATCGCGTTCTATGGTTCAATCCCCTCGGGAATTTGCCGCCCAAAAACGTCAGCTCTTGCAGCAGCAGGAAGGCTTTCTGCGCGAGCTGCTGGATGTGTTGGATGCCCTCGATCATGCCTGCGAGCATTGGCAGCAGGCCGAGCAGACCCAAATGGCAACGGCCGAAAATCTGGGGCCGTTGCCGCCGAGCCTCTGGCAGCGGCTGCTCACCTGGCTGAACCGCACCCCAGCACCCTCGCCAGCCGACACCACCGGCCCCCTGGTTAGCAGCGCCCGCCAGGGGGTAGATATGATCCGGCGATCGCTCCTAGAAACCCTGGGTCGCTACCAGGTCACCCCCATTGCGGCGGTCGGGCAGCCCTTTGACCCAACCGATATGTACGCCGTGGGGCGGCAGGAGAGTACCACCGCTTTAGCTGGTACGGTGCTTCAGGAAGTCGTGCGCGGCTACCGATGGCAAAATCGAGTGCTGCGCGAGGCCCAGGTGGTTGTCGCGGTGGCGGCGAGCGATCGTGGCGATGAATCGGTCGAGTAGATCGAGCAGATCGAGTGAATAGCGTATTTGGAGACAATCGGCAATGGGTAAGGCTGTCGGTATCGACTTAGGCACGACCAATTCTGTGGTGGCAGCCCTCGACAATGGGCAACCCTGGGTGATTCCAGACCTCGACGGAGAGCTGATGCTACCCTCCTGTGTGGGCCAGAGCGACCAGGGTAAACTGCTGGTAGGCACCCTGGCTCTGCGGCAGTATGCGGCGGCCCCCGAGCGCACGGTTAAGTCCATCAAGCGCCACATGGGCACCGAGCACTCTACCATCCTGGGAGAACGCACCTACTCGCCCCAGGAGATCTCGGCCATTATCCTCCGCACCCTGAAGCAGCAGGCCGAGGAGGCCCTAGGGGAACCGGTCAGCCAGGCAGTGATCACCGTACCCGCCTACTTTACCGATGCCCAGCGCCAGGCCACCAAAGAAGCCGGAGAAATTGCCGGCCTTGAGGTGCTGCAAATTTTAAATGAGCCCACGGCGGCGGCCCTCGCCTACGATTTACGCACCGAGGCGACCCAGCGGGTCCTGGTCTACGATCTGGGGGGCGGCACCTTTGACGTCTCCATTGTGGAAATTACCGGCGAGGTCACCGAGGTTTTAGCCAGCCACGGCAACAATCGCCTCGGGGGCGACGACTTTGATCGCCAGCTGATGCGGCACCTGGCGGATCGGTTCAAGCAAATTCACGGCGTGGCCGTACCGGAAGATGCCATTACCCAGGCGCGGCTGCTGCGGGCGGCGGAAGCCGCCAAGATGGCCCTTAGCGATCATAGCTTTGTTACCGTGCGAGAGCCGTTTTTGGGCAGCCAGGGCAAAACCGCCCTGCACCTGGAATTTGAGCTGTCGCGTCAGGATTTTGAGGACTTGATTCGGCCTCTACTGCGAGAAACCCTAGACGCCATTGACCGGGCGCTGACCGATGCGGGTCTGGAATCAGACGATCTCGACCAAGTGCTGTTGGTGGGCGGCTCCACCCGGATTCCCCTGGTACGGCATATGGTCGAAGATCATCTCGAACAATCCCCCACCGATAGCGTGCAGCCCGATCTCTGCGTGGCCCTGGGCGCAGCCATGCAGGCCGGGGTGCTAACCGGGGAGGCCGTCGAGGCTATTTTAGTGGATGTCATTCCCCACTCCCTGGGCATTGCCGCCGTCATCGATACGCCGGTGGGTCCTATGCCTGGGGTGTTCAGCGTCATCATTCCCCGCAACAGCGTAATTCCAGTTTCTCGCTCCGAGGTGTACAACACGATATCACCCAACCAGACCGCCGTAGACATTGAAGTCTTCCAGGGCGAGAACCCAATCGCTAAGGAGAATGTCCCCCTGGGAGAGTTTCGCATCCAGGGGCTGCCACCGCGCCCGGCGGGGGCGGTCGAAGTGGAAGTCCATTTCGATTTTGACTTGAATGGCATTCTCGTGGTCACCGCCACGGAAAAAGGTAAGGGCACCCAAAATTCCCTGGTGGTGAATGATGCCGACTCTCGGCGGCTGTCGAGTCAAGACCTGGCCCGGTCAAAGACTGACATCGACGCTCTGTTTGAGGAAGCCGAAGCCGACCCGGAAGACTGATTCCTTACCACCCCCCCAACAGGGCCAGGGGTGGTTTGAACCGTTGCGGCTGGCCTAGGCCAAAACCTTTGCTGGCGACAGGGTCAGCACCTCCACGCCGGTGCTGGTCACCGCCACCGTATGCTCAAACTGGGCCGAAAGCTGACGGTCTACCGTTAAGGCCGTCCAGCCGTCGGCCAGCACTTCGGCTTCGTGAGAGCCAATGTTAATCATCGGCTCGATGGTAAACACCATGCCAGGGCGCAACTTTTTACCCTTGCCCCGCACCCCATAGTGGGGAATCTGCGGCGCAGCGTGGAAAATACGGTGCACCCCGTGGCCGACAAAATCACGCACCACCGAAAAGCCCTCGGCCTCGGCATGGGCTTGAATCGCCGCCCCAATGTCGCCCACCCGGGCCCCGGGCTTAACCTCTCGGATGCCTCGCCACATGCACTCTTCGGTAACCTCCACCAGCCGCCGGGCCAGGGGAGAGACATCGCCGACTAAAAAGGTGCGGGAGGTATCACCGTGGTAGCGATCGACAATGGGGGTGACATCGATATTGATAATGTCGCCATCCCGCAAAACCTGATCGGCGCTGGGGATGCCGTGGCAAATCACCTCGTTAACACTGGTGCAGATGGATTTGGGAAAGGGCATCACCGTCCCGGCATAGCCCAGGGGCGCACTCTTGGCCCCGTGCTTGCGGGTCCAGGCTTCGGCCTGGTCGTTTAGCTCTAGGGTGCTTACCCCTGGCTTGACCAGGGGGGTCAGGTAGTCGAGCAGCTTAGCGGCTAGCTGGCAGGCCTGGCGCATTTTGTCTAGCTCACGGCTAGAGAGGAGGGTAATTTGTTCCGATGATTGCTGTTTTTCTTCCACGGTCTGTTTCGTCTGGCTACGGGGCAAAGGATTGGAGAGGCTGATCGGTGAAGGGGTAAATCCCAGGGTTCTAAGGCGAAGAGCCAGGGTGTTTGAGGGCATTGCCCAGGAGAACCCTGGGATCTGTAGGGGGATCGAGAAACCTTCAGCCCAATACTGCCAATTCAGTATAGCGCTCTAGGACAGGGCGGTTCAGGGCGAATTTAGGTGTGGTCGCTCTGGGCTGAATTAGTCATCCCACAGGCGACGACGAGTTGGCCCCTGTAGGCGGTTGTGGGTATCCCGCAGCAGAGTAGGGATATCAAGCTGTTCGGGGCAGCGGGGTAGGCAGTCGCCGCAGTCGGTGCAGCGGTTCGCGTTACGACCGGGGAACCAGTGCCCGGCGTTTTCAAACATGCGGTAGCGGTAGGTGCCAAACGCGGTCATGTCGTAGGCCACGGCCAGGTTACGCAGGCGCAGCACTTCGGGAATGTGGATGGCTTCGGGGCAGGGCAGGCACTGGTAGCACTGACGGCACTGGTCGGTGCCCAGGGTCACTTCGGCCTGGGCAGACAGCCGCTTCAGGGCCGCGAGTTCTTCCTCGCTCAGGGGCTGGGTTTGATCGCCCAGGGCGGCCACTGGGGCTAGTTCCGTCGGGGTAGCCGGGCCGGTGCTAAGGGTGGTAACGCGAGGGTCGCTGAGCAGCCAGCGGTAGGTCAAGGTTAGCGGCTCAAAGGGTTCACAAAGCTGTTTTAGGCGCTCGGGAGGGGTGTACAGCAGGCCACCCTTATCCCCGGGGGAAATAATAAAAATGCCCATGTCAAGCTGAATGGCCTGGTCAATCACCGGCTCCTGGCGCTGAAAAAAATAGTAGTAGTGCAAATTCACGAACTCAAACAGGCCCGTCGCCACCGCCGCCGCCGCCACCGCCCTGGAACCGTGGGTAGAAAACCCCACATGGCCAATCTGCCCTGCTGCCTGGGCCTGGCGCACGGCGGCCATACAGCCATCAGGGTGCTGCACCCAGGCCAAATGCTCCCAGGTATTCAGGCCGTGGATGGCCAGGCAGGTAATTCGGGGTACCTGCAGTCGAGCCAAGGACTGATTAATCGCCTCGGCCATGGTGGCGGCGTCGGCCTGGGGCGGCAGCTTAGTGGTGATAATTAAATCATCCAGGTTATCCTGGGCTACCAAAAACTCCCCCAGCCAAGCTTCGCTAGGGCCATAGCCGCTGGCGGTTTCCAGGTGGTTGATCCCCAGCGCTAGGCCCTCGGCCAGGGTGGCGTGAAAGGTGTCTTTGGCGGTCAGGCCGCGCATGGTGCCCAGCGAAAAGACCGAGGGATAAAGCCCCGTTCGCCCAAACCGTCGATACTGCATTTTCCCTAACTTTCGAGGGTATCGTTACTGGTCGAAGACGGCCCCCGCTGCACAAAGTCGGAGGGGTTAAGGTTTTGTAGAAATTCCTGAAAAGCCTGTTTTTCAGCTTCGTCGGCGTCGCGATCCACCGGAATCGAAGCCTCAGCCACGACCTCTTCCATCACCCAAATCGGTGCTTCCAGCCGCAGGGCAATGGCAATGGCATCGCTGGGGCGGGCGTCGAGTTCGCGGCGAGTTTCCCCTTTGACCAGGGTAAGCAGGGCATAAAAAGTATTGTCCCGCAGGGCGTGGATGACCACGCGCTTGAGGGTCATGTCCCAGTCGTCGAGGAGGTTGACGAACAGGTCATGGGTGAGGGGGCGGGGAGCAGTCTGGTTTTCTAGGGCGCTGATGATGGAGTTGGCCTGGTCACGGCTGATGTAGATCGGTAGCTGCCGCCGATCTGTCGTGTCGCGCAGCAAGACCACTGGACTGCGCGACACCGCATCAAGGGCGATCCCGGCAACTTTCATTTCTATCATTAGCTTAGCCTCTTGGATCCGTTGAGTAAGGTGCTTTAGCGTTACTCACTAGCCTAAACGTATGACCCGCTGGGATTTACCTGACTCTAGTTGCTGACCTAGGGTCCAACGGGGCCAATCGCTAACTGATGCCGAACTACTTCTACACTAGAAACACGGTAACGTTTTGCCCTCTGGCCGCCCCAGCAGGTACGATGACGCTGACCTAACTTAAGCTTATCGACCAATAGATTAATAATCGATATCCTAAAGAAAAAAATTATTGATTTAAGTATGCCTTGATCCTACCGCTCGTGGGCTATGGTTTTCCTAAGAATTTGATTAAGTCTAGGATTCTGCTCCCTAATCGCAAAACCACCGTGTTTACTGGACTCATACAAGGCATCGGCACCCTATCCCACGACGGCCCATCCCGACTGCGGATTCGCTGGCCTGGAGCGACCCCCGGCCCGTGGGTACAGACCATTGAACTGGGGGACAGCATTGCCGTAGACGGCATTTGCCTGACGGTGGAGGCCATGCTGCCCCAGGGATTTGTGGCGGCGGTTTCACCCGAAACCTTGGATCGCACCGGCCTGGGCAAGCTGGAGGACGGTCACCGGGTGAACCTGGAGCCATCCCTACGGGTAGGCAGCAAAATTGGCGGACACTTTGTCACCGGCCACATTGACGGCCAGGGCATTCTGGAGGAGGCGATGGCCACCGACCAGGCCTGGATCCTGAGCTTTACCGTCCCCGATGCCCGAGTAGCTCGCTACATCGTGCCCAAAGGCAGCATCGCGGTGAACGGCATCAGCCTCACCGTAGCTAGCTGTAGCCCCAGCGGCGACTGGTTCTCGGTGGCGGTAATTCCGGTCACCTACCGGGAAACAACGTTACAGCATCTTCACCCTGGCCAGGCGGTAAACCTGGAGGGAGATGTCTTGGGTAAGTACGTGGCGAAATTCCTGGGGGGGCAGCCCAGAACCGATGGGCAGGCGGACCAGGGGGAGTCGATTTCGCTGGATTTTCTAGCGGCCCATGGTTACGGCGGTTAACTCGATCCGGCGGTTAACTTGGTTCGGCAGCTAGATCCATGACGGTAGCCACCAGCGTTGTTGTAGGGCCGCAGGCGAGAGGGGCAACCCCAAAAACAGCGGTAGCCAAAACCAGAAAGCGAGGGCTATGGCCCCGACCAGGGCAACGGCCAAGGCCCGATTCAGTCTGCTCTTGCCCAGCCACCAGCGAGACAGCAACCAGGCCAGGGCCAGGTTACCTGACACCACCATGCCCAGGGCGTGGTAGAGAAAGGTACAGCGGCTGACCAGCAGCCAGGGTAGCCAGTTGGCGAGATAGTTGATCAAAATAAAGGTCGCCACAGGGCGGTCAATTCTGACCGAGGAGAAAAGCCAACGACTACCCTGCCCCAGGGCCAGAGCCAGTACCGCGGCTGAGGCCAGCCACCAGAGCACCGGATTGCCCATGCCCTGGAGGGTGTAGACTACCGGTTCCGCGTTGATCAGTGGCGGTAAATCGGGTATCAATGGTAACCCACTGCCCTGATCGATGCCCTGGTGAAAATAGGCCACCGGGCGCAGCATCAGCGGCCAGGTATACCAGGCTGAGCAGTAGGGGTGGACAGCGGCCCCCGTGCCGATCGATCGATGGACGGCAATCATGCTCAGGTGGGTCTCGCTCAACCCCTCACCGGTTAGCCCCAGGTGGGGCAACCAAAGCAGAATATAGACCATTAGCGGCATCAGGCCCAGGTAGCCCAGCAGCTTTCGCCAGGGTAGGGCTGGGGTGAGGGGGCCAGCCCTACCCTGAGATGACGACGATGACCATTTTTCCCGCAGTGCCCAAGCCACCAGGCCCAGCCACAGCCCGGCCCCGTTCCACTTAACGCTGATGGTGGCTCCCAGGGCTAGCCCCGCCCCGCAGCGCCACCACCCCGGTCGAGCCGGGGCTAACGCCGCCGTCATCCAGCACCACTGCCCCAGCAGCCCCAGGGCCAGCCAATAAATGTTAATCAGGGCGAGGCGAGACTCCACTAGCGTTAGCCCCTCGACCACCATTAGCCCCCCCGCGAGCAGGGCAAACCAGAGCCGTCGCTGGGGCGCGTAGGCGGCGCTGATCTGCCAGGCCAGGGCCGCCGTTAGCACCGGCAGGGTGGCCCCGGTCACGGCGTTCAGCCAGCGATAGCTGAGGGGGCTGAGGGCCTGTCCGGCGACTTCTATAGTGGGCCAGTGGAGCCAGGCGGCCGGCCCCTGGCCTAGCCTAATCCCCAGGGCAATCAGATATTTGCCCAGGGGAGGATGGGCGTCAAAGCTGGGGGTCTGGTGCAGGTAGTCGAGGGCGAAGGGCACATAGTACACTTCGTCAAATACCAAGGTGCTGAACTTTCCCAAACCCCACAGGCGCAGGGTCAGAGCGGCTATAAAGAGGCCGATTAGTCCCCGCCTGAGGGTTGCTGCTGTGGATCCATTGACCATGACGTTGATGGGATCGGCACTATGACCCTACCGTACTGATAAATCCTAGGGCAGATCAAAACGGTATGATGGAAAGTTGCGATCGCCCCACGACCTAGCCCACCGGCAAGGAGAGTTCCCGATGAAACGGAGTCACATGATTGCCAGCCTTTTAGCCAGCCTGCTCGGCGGGTGGGGGCTATCCGCCACCGCCGCTGAGCTGGGTACGGGAGTGGAATCTGCCCCCGCCGGGTTAGGGCCAGCCTGGTCGGTTCCCGGCGAAGCAGCGGCGCTGTGGCTGGCCCAAAACAGTTCCTCCAGCGGCCTCAGCGAAGCCCAACAAGACCAGGTAGATGAGCTACTGCGCCAGGGGCAGGATCGGGTGGCAGCTAAGGACTATGCCGGGGCCGTAGAAATTTATCAGCAGGCCGCCCAGATTGACCGCCAGAACCCCAAGATCTTTTCGGGCATTGGCTATCTTCAGGTGCAGCAGGGCAACTACGGGGAAGCTGTTACCGCCTACCGCAGTGCCGTTGAGCTAGATGGCGATAACCTGGCCTTTCGCTATGGCCTAGCCCATAGCCTTTACAACGACGGCCAGATCGACGAAGCCATGGCCGTCTACCGCGATATTCTCACCACCAATCCTAGGGAGTCTGATGCTTACCTGGGGCTTGGGGGCATTCAGCTCCAGCAGGAAGACTACGACGGTGCCCTAGACACCTACCAACGGCTGGCCCAGGTGGCTCCGGGCAATGCCCAGGTGTACGAAGCCCTGGGCAGTCTCTACATTCAGCAAGAAGACTACGACCAGGCCCTCACCTACCTGCGCCAGGGGCAGGACGTTGATCCCAACAACGGCAACCTTTACCTCAGCGTAGCCAGCATCTACCTGCGCCAGGACAACTCCGAGGCCGCCCTGGAACAGCTCCAGCAGGCGGTCAGGGTCGATCCTAAAAACGCCAATGCCCAGTATGAAATTGGCTATTTGCTGTACCAACAGGGCGATCGCGAGGCCGCCTACGAGGCTCTGCTGAAAGCAGTGCAGCTCAACCCCAATTTAGTTCCCGCCCATGCCCTGCTGGGGGAACTGCTGCTCGAACGGGAGAGCTACCTGCAGGCGGTGCTGTCCTATCGCAAAGTAACCGAGGCCGTCCCCGATGACCCGGCGGCGTTCTATAACCTGGGTCTGGCCCTCTGGGGCCAGGGGCTGCAGGGGCCTGCGGTGTCAAACGTGGAGCTAGCCGCCTACCTCTACGAGCGCCATGGCGATGCCGCCGGAGCCGAGCGAGCCAGGGCGCTGATTAACCTCTGGGGGGCCGATCGCTAGGCCCAGTTACAACAGGTGCTTAATGCGGGTAACCATGGCCAGGCTCTCTGCATAGAGTACGTCTTCGCCCCAGCGCTGGAGCTGCTGGCCCAGCATAAAGTCGGCCTTGAGGTCAGACAGGGCGGTAACCTGCTCAACCTGGCAAGCCTGGGCACCGCCCCCGGCCTCCATGCGCATACAGCCGGTGCTCTCTGAACAAAGGATGGTACAGCAGTTAGCCTCTGGGTTGGTAGATAAAATCCGCAGGCCGGTTAAATCGCCGATAATGTCGCCGGAGTCAGCCACCGGAATACTGGCTAGCTCAGCTTCCACATCTAGCCCGGTGGGGCCTTTAAAGTAGACTTTCTTGATGTTGTAGATACCCCCTTCTTCAACGTAGCTGACCGGCTCCCAGCCCAGGCGGCTGGCAAACCAGCCCAGATACATCAGCGCCTGGGCGGCGTTACCCTGCTCATAGTCGATGCTGATGCGATCGACCTCCTGGAGCGCCTCCCGCCGTTCTGGGGGGTCAAAGGTAGCGGCGGTGAGCTCTTGCCAGGGGGCCAGCCGGTGCCAGTTGAGGTCGGCGATATAGGTTTTGGCCTCCATCAGCGCCTGCATTTTCTTCAGCTCGGCTTCGGCGTCGCTGAAAAAGCTAGAGTCTACAATGATGCAGTTGCTAGACTTAGCCAGATTTTGGAAAATGAGCTGTTCGGGGCTGGGGGTGGCTTTCCACCAGATGAACTGAGGCAGGTCAGGGAAAATCAGTGAGGCGACTAGATCGCTCACCCGCTCCAGGGCCGCTTTGGTACCCCGCAGGGTAATGTATTCACAGCAAATCAGGCTACCGGAGCTTTTTTTCAGCACCGGGCAATAGGCCGATACCTGGGCCGTCACCCCCGTGTCTTCCCCAAAGGTGGGGCAGAGGCTAATCACCCGGCAGGGGTTGTGGGCCGCAATCGACTCGCTCAGGTTAAAGCCGCGCAAATCAGGGTTAGCGTACTGCTTTTGGGCGGCGGATAGCTGGGCGTACTCCTGCCGCACACGACCTAGGGTAGGTGGATCCATCCGGCCCGTAACCCGCAGGTTATAGGTGATTTGAGCCTGGCGGAAGGCCTCACGGGTCAGGGCACCGTGAATGCCGTCGATGGGGCCTGTGTAAAACCCTAGGGCGGCTAGAATTTGCTGTACCTCTTCAGGTTCATAGACCACCATGGTAAAGGTGTCGGCCCGGCTGGCCACCATGCCAACACCGCCAGCATCTTGACCCAGCCAAATTTTTGCGAGCTCCGACTCGATGTCGTTCAGGGAGATATCTTTAGGTTTTTGCAGCGCCAGGATAGGAGTAGTCGTCATAGTAGGAAGGTAAAGGGGACTCGGAACTAAGGGCGTTGAGCGTTCTCAGGGGCTACAGTCGTCGCCAGCGACGGCCATCTTTGTTCATCATGAATTCGGCTTCCGCTGGCCCCCAGGTGCCCGCCTCGTAGAGGGGAATAGCTTTGGGGTCGGCGGGGGCATCCCAGGCTTCCAGCAGGGGGGTGAGCAACCGCCAGGACGCTTCAACCTCATCTCCCCGCGTAAACAGGGTTTGATCGGCCAGCATGCAGTCCACAATCAGGCGGGCGTAGGCATCGGTATTGGCCTGGCCAAAGGCTGCCTCGTAGCGAAAGTCCATCTCTACCGAGCGGCTGCGCAGCGAGTTGCCGGGGGTCTTCACCTCGAAGCGCATGGAAATACCCTCGTCGGGCTGAATCCGCAGGGCCAGCACGTTGTGATTGAGCTGCTGGGCGGCGGACTGAAACATCAGGTGGGGCACTTCATTGAAGTGAATAGAAATTTCGCTCACTTTCTTGGGCATACGCTTAGCGGTGCGCAGGTAAAAGGGCACCCCCTTCCAGCGCCAGTTGTCAATCGATAGTTTGATAGCGCTGTAGGTCTGCATGGTAGATTCGGGGTTGGCCCCCTCCTCTTCACGATAGCCCGGCACCGGCTTGCCCTTCATCCACCCCGCCGAATACTGGCCGCGCACGGCACACTGGCTGATGTCTTCGACGTCGGCCAGGTGGGTGGCCTGTAACACCTTGGTCTTTTCGTTACGAATGCTGTCGGCATCCAGGGAGTTGGGCGGCTCCATGGCGGTCAGGCAAAACAGCTGCATTAGGTGGTTTTGCACCATGTCGCGCAGCGCTCCGGCGGTTTCGTAGTAGCCCGCCCGCCCCTCTAGGCCCACAGTTTCCGCTACGGTGATTTGCACGTGGTCGACAAACTGGCGATTCCACAGGGGTTCAAAGATGGCATTGGCGAAGCGAAACACCATCAGGTTTTGGACGGTTTCTTTGCCCAGATAGTGATCAATGCGGTAAATCTGCCGCTCTTGGCAGACCTTTTGCACAATCTTATTCAGCACCTGAGCCGAGGCAAAGTCTTTACCGAAGGGTTTTTCAATAATCAGCCGCTGCTTGTCAGGATCGTCGAGCATGCCGGCGGCCCCCAACTGCTGGGTGGCTTCCCCAAAGAACCGCGGCGCTACCGACAGATAAAACACCCGGTTGCCCTTGGTGCCCCGCAGCTCATCCAGCTCCGCCAAAAAGGTCTTCAGAGACTGGTAAAACTCAGCAGAATCAATGTCGCCGGGCCAGTAAAACAGCCCCTTGGCAAAGTCGTTCCAGACGGTCTCGTAGCCAATGCCGTTGCCAAATTCTTCCACCCCTTCCCGCAGATGCTCACGAAAAAAGTCGTGGCTCCACTCACGCCGAGCCACACCGACGATGGTTAGCTCTGGAGGCAACCGCCGCTCGCGACGCATTTGATAAATAGCGGGGACAATTTTCCGCTGGGTGAGGTCGCCAGAGGCCCCAAAGATAACTAAAATTTGCGGTTCAGGGATACGGTCTTGCTGGAGGCCGACGCGCAGGGGATTTTCAAGCAGAGAGACCATAAGCGTTGGGGATAAACGTCAAAGACGATACATCAAGACGAAACATTAATCGGGGGCATGGATCGCTATTACAGCAGTTCTATCTTTGCAGTACCTAGAGAAAATCCAATGATAATAAAGACCCTCTTAATTAACTGACTCAAGATGGTATTTTGGAACACTTTTCAGACCAGATCGACGGTAAAGATTGCAGACCTGGGATTGCAGGTGTCAGGTGTAGCCTGCCACCCAGCACCTCAAACCTGACACCTGAAACCCTCTCCCTAGGCCGGTGAAGGGGTATTCTGGGTGCGGCGGCTGTAGTCTTGAATGAAGGATTCCACCAGGGCGACATCATCGGTGCTGCCCACAATAAACGGAGTACGCTGGTGGATTTCGGTGGGCACTACGGACATGATATCTTGACGGCCGGTGCTGGCTCGCCCGCCGGCCTGCTCGATTAAAAACGCCAGGGGGCCGGTTTCGTACAGCAGTCGTAGCTTACCGAGGGGCTTTTTAACCGTGCCGGGGTAGAGAAATACACCTCCCTGGGTGAGAATACGGTGGAAGTCGGCCACTAGCGCCCCAGTGTAGCGGGCTGCATAGCCATCGTGGCGGTGGACGTAGCGGGTAAAGTCGCGAATCGAGTCTTCCCACTGCCAAAAGTTGCCTTCGTTGACGCTATAGGTAGGGCCATGGTTGGGCACCCGAATGTTCTCTGCGGCGAGAATAAACTCCCCCAGGCTGGGGTCGAGGGTAAAGGCATGTACCCCGCGACCAATGGAGTAAACCAGCACGGTGCTGGGGCCGTAGAGAATGTAGCCCGCCGCCAGCTGCTGATGCCCATCCTGGAGCAAATCCTGGCCGGTGTGGTCTAAATCCTCCCCATGCTGGCGACGGATAGAGAAGATTGAGCCGACGTTGAGGTTGATGTCGACATTCGAGGAGCCGTCGATGGGGTCGTAGAGTAGGGTATAGCGGCCTACGGGGCAGTTTTCGGGAATATAGTAGGGCTTCTCCATTTCTTCGGAGGCCAAACGGCACACCAGGCCGCTCTGCTTGAAGACCGAGATAAATACGTCGTTGGCATAGACATCCATTTTTTTGACGGATTCACCCTGCACGTTGGTCTCCCCGGTGAACCCCAGGGCCGCTTCCATCAGCCCGGCCCGGCTCAGGTGGCGGGCAATGATCTTTCCGGCCAGGGCAATGCGGTTCATCAGGGCGCTCAGGTCTTGGGCCTCGGGGCCAAAGCTTTGCAGCTGTTCGAGTACGTGGCGCGACAGGGTCTTGCTGTCGCGATCAAGGGCAAAGGCGGTTTCGTTGGGTTGGTAATCGGCCATGGTAAAGCATTCCTCTTGCGGGTGTGGGCAGCGGCAGCTAGCGGTGGCGACAATCCCCAAGACTTTCTGTTAGGGCTTCTTCTATGGTATGAAGCCAGCGCCAGAATGGGATTCGACGGATAGTGACACTGTAGAAAATACACATTAAAACTGGCTGAACGGATCAGGCTGTATCGGCCATGGCACGCCCAAAGCCTCAGGCATGAGGGTCGGGCGTGACCGTCAGGCCGCCATTGAGCTAAATTTTAGCGATAATAAACTATCGGGTTCTGAGTACCGCCCATGGCCCAATGGCTTGTAGATACCGACGACATTGTTGACGAGCTCGACATCAGCCACCTCGTCATTGAGGATGACACCCCCGTGGATAATTTTCAGTCGGCGCAGCAGCAGCGGCTTCTAGTTGATCCGCTCTGTAGCTCAAGAATGCTACCGCTGCCCTTCATTGCCGAGGCCAACGTGGGGTTGTTCTATAAGCTTAAGGGCGATCCCATTGTCCCTGATATGCTGCTGAGCCTGGGGGTGCAGCGGGCGGCGGACTTAACCCTGCGTCGACATCGCGCCTACTTTGTGTGGGAGTTTGGCAAAGTCCCCGATGTTTGCGTTGAAGTGATCTCTAACCAGGAGGGCGACGAGCTGGCCCTTAGCCGAAAGTCACAGCGCCAGGGCAAAACCAGCGGCAAGAAAGACATCTATGCCCAAATTGGGGTGCCCTACTACGTGGTCTTCGACCCGCTGCGGCAACTCCAGGGCGAAACGGATATGCAGGGTGCCCTGCTGCGAGTCTGGGCGATCGCGGCGGGCCAGTACATCGAACTCACCCCCCCGGAGGGCATTAGCGAACCAGGCCAGTCGATTTGGCTAGACACCGTAGGGCTAGGGCTAACCCTGTGGTCAGGGCCATTTGAGGAAGAGGTCACCCGCCTCTGGCTGCGGTGGTGCGATCTCGAGGGGCAGGTGATCGCCACCGGCGCCGAGGGCCAAGCCCTAGAGCGCCAGCGGGCCGAGGCCGAACACCAGCGGGCCGAGCGATTAGCCGCCAAGCTCAGGGAACTTGGCATCAACCCCGAGGACGTCTAGGGTTGCAGAGTGCTTCACCGGGGGTGACTGCTAACACCTCCGCTAGGAGCGCGGAAATTTTTTCGGCCCGGTTCACCACCATCAGGTGACCGCCATCCTCAATCACAATATCAGCGCTGACGTTAAAGAGGGGAAAGATGCGATCGCGCCCCCCGTGAATATGAATCAAGTTCTCAGGAATCTCCTGGTTCCGCCAGAGCACCACCCGGTTCAGCGCCCACTTCAGAAAGCAGGGGTCAGTGTCGAGCAGAATTTGTTTAAGCAGCATCCGCTCAGCTGGAGTGTCGAGGCTGAACAGCCAGTTAATCAAGCCGTAAACGGCCCATAACAGGCTTTTAAAGGGGATCACCTGCTGCAGCGCCAGCCAGCGAAACGGCCTGTAGTAAACCGGAATTTCAGCGGCGGTCTTAGCACTAGAGAGCAAAATTACCTGGGTGGGATGGCACTGCTTGGCCATTTCTATCGCCACCAGGCCCCCAAAGGAGAGCCCCACCAAAATTGGCTGGTCGGTAGCAATCTGTGCCATCAGGCGGCTGGCATAGTGCTCAATGGGCTCCCTCCGCTGGGGCCGCTCCCATTGAATATGTACGGGGCAGTAGCCTTCGATGCGTAGATATTGAAACACCCGCCAGTCGGCCCCTAACCCACTGATAAAGTAAACTTTGGGGCAAGAATCAGCGCTAACACCCGCCGCCGAGGCCGCAGCAGCAAGGGAATTCTGAGCGCTAGCGTGCCGTTGTGCCATCTTCATTGCACCAGTTGCCTTAAGAGTCTGGCCTGAGCTTTTCCATTATGAAGGAATAATGCTTGAGGGGGTTAGTTCACTCATCACTATTCGCATCAGACGTGGGGACATTCTCTGCATAAGTACAGAAGAACTACAGGATGATACACTAGGGCTATCTTTTTCCCTTGAGGACTGTACCCATGAATCCCTTTGAGCAGCATGGTGCGTTTAGCTGGTGTGAACTGATGACCACCGATCCGACATCGGCCCAGGCCTTTTATAGCGCCTTACTGGGGTGGAAACTTAAGGCTGGCCCCATCGATGGCATACCCTACACAGTAGTCGAAGTGGCCGAAAAAGAAGTAGGCGGGCTGATGGGTATGCCCCTCGATGCCCCGGCCATGCCCCCCGCCTGGGGGGTCTATGTCACCGTAGAGAATGTGGATGAAACCGCCCAAAAGGCCCAAGAACTAGGCGGCAAGGTGCTCATTCCGCCCTCTGATATCAGCACAGTGGGGCGCTTTAGTTTGATTCAAGATCCCCAGGGGGCGACGTTTTATGCCATTACCTACAACCCACCCCAAACGTAGAGTGCCCCCAGGCTGGTTGTGCTAACTGAGCCCGATGACTGATTAGGGATATTGCTATTGAGCCCTGCTCAACGCAAGGCCGGAACAAAGTCTGCTCCCAGGTCTCACGCCTAGGCAGGTCACCGATTGGGCTAGGCTTGCGGCATCTAGGGCCTAGAACTCACACCCCCTGGGTAATGGAAGCTGGCTAGCCAGATCCGGTGCTGGGGGATTGGCCAAAGTAACGGAAGTGAAACCCGCCGCGACGGTACCCTGGAGGACCTGATTTCCGTATCCCTGCTCATTCATATGAGCCCGAATTAAAATCGGCTGATCGGGCTGTACCGGTACCGGGCCGCCAGATCGGGCAAACGGCTGCTCGTCTACGTGGCTATGGGCCAAGATGCGACGGTAAAGCAGTTCTCCCTCTGGGCTAATAACCTCCCACCAGTCAGCATAGCGATCGCACCCCGTATCAGGGCTGGCTATCTTAACGGTAAAAGTATACCGTCCGGGTTCACCAGTGACCTTGGCCTCTAGCACAGTGGCAAAATCTGCCATGCCTGACTGTGCGGTTACGATAGGTAACTGGGCAGTCTTTACCTTGTCATCCTCTGATTGCATGGCGGGCAACTCTAAAGCCGACTGGCAACCGGTAGCAAGCAGGATAGCCGTAAATAACAAACAGGTTAACCAATTCATGGGGATATCAGGTCTGTTTATTGACCGAAATTTCCTTCACCTAGTAACAGATCGTCACGACGGGGAAACGCTCGGCCTCGAAAGCTAGAGGGAGACGTCGAGGCCCATTTGGTGGCGTTGCGTTGTGGCGAACCGCCGAACGGCCCAAGACGATGGACGTGGCGGGTATTGGCAGGCCGGATGGTGGAACTGGCTACTATTAACTCGTTGAACATTGCCTAAGACATTAAGCTACTACCCCGATGCCATGTCAAGCCATTGCATCCTGGTAAAACTGACCTCGACTGAGGGTAACTTCGCCATAGCCAGGTATCCAAGACACCCACTCGCCTGGGAAGGTCTCGCACAAAAGAAGCGCTTCGTGGTGGCTAAAGTCTGAGGGAGCATTCCGCAGGGTTACCCAGCGCCCAGGTTCGGGCTGAAAGACAGCGTAACGACGACCAGACTCTAGGGAAGCCGCAAACTGAGCCATATTAATAGCCATAGGCCAACCATCTCGTCAGAGTTCTGTAATCTAGGCTACAAAAATTTTCGGAGCGTGGTGGGCTTTGTCTCAAAACTATAAGGATTACGGCCACGGCCTGGCCCAAAGAAGCCCTCCCCACGCTCTGCACAAGTAAGGCGCTATCAGTGAAATAGTCCTATGGGCGATACTGGACTCGAACCAGTGACATCCTGCTTGTAAGGCAGGCGCTCTACCAACTGAGCTAATCGCCCGTATTTTGTTCACGGTTATTTATAGTAGCAGGGAATGTCCTCAGGCCGCACCCACGATCGCATCACCCTCTGGGCACTGCCCCTAGTGGTGGTGCTGACCTTTAGCGTTACCCTCGATGGCTGGCTTACCGTCATCGTCTGCCTGGGCTTTTTGCTCGGCGGTTGGCTATTAGGCCCCGACCTGGATATCCACTCGGTGCAATACAAGCGCTGGGGCTGGCTGCGATGGATTTGGCTACCCTACCGGGGCAGCATGCGCCATCGGTCGCGATGGTCTCATGGGCCGCTGGTGGGCACAGTGGTGCGGGTGCTGTACCTGTCGGTGTGGCTGGCCCTGGGCGGCTTAATTGTGGTGGATGTGCTCAACAGCCAGGGGCGCACCGCCCTTACCTGGGGAGATTTGGCTAACCGGGTGGGCGGGGGGCTGCGGGCCTACTGGCCCCTGTGGCTGGCGCTGCTGGTGGGGCTAGAGCTAGGAGCGCTGAGCCACTACGCTGCCGACTGGCTATCTTCAACCTGGAAACGGAGCCGGAAATCGGCCAAAGCTAAAAAAGCAGCCTCGCGGAAAAGGCTCAATCGCCCCAGACGCAGATCGTAACGAAAATCAACGGGTACAGGAGGAGGCCGGAGCGCCATGGCTAAATCTCGAAAGCTTGAATCAACCCTGGCTCGGCTTGAGGCGATTCGGGCTAACTTAACCAGTGAAACCGCGATCGCGGCCCTGCGCCAGGGGCTGCAAAGTCCCTATGGGGTAGCTGTGGCCAAGGCCGCTAAACTCGTTCGCCTGGGAGAGCTGTACGACCTGACCCCGGATCTCGTCAAGGCCTTTGATCGGCTGATGGAAAGCCCCGTGGCCACTGACCCTGGCTGTGGCGGCAAATTTCAAATCGCAGACACGCTCTACCGTCTGGAATGCAGCAACGAAAGTATTTTTTTGCGGGGCATTCGCCATCGGCAGCTAGAGCCAGTTTGGGGTGGGCAGGAGGATACGGCTCTACAACTGCGCTGTGTCTGCGCCCTGGGACTGGTCAAGATGAACTATCCCCAGGTGTTTGTGGAACTGGCGGACTTGCTGGCCGACCCTTACTCGGTGGTGCGGGCGGGGGCGGCCCAGGCCCTGGCCTACACCGGTCATCCCCAGGGGGCGATTCCCCTGTTGCGGCTGCGGGTGAAGGCTGGGGATGCCGACCCCAGGGTAATTTCTGAGTGCCTGCTGGGTCTGCTAGGGTTGGCACCCGAGGAGTCTCTACCCCTGGTGCTGGATTGTCTGCATTCCCCCCGGGAAGAAATCGTCGAAATGGCAGCCCTGGCCCTGGGCGAAGCTAAGCCCCCCGGCGCGTTTGAGCACCTGCAAACCTGGTGGCGGCAGGTGCTTTCCCTCGACCTAAAGCGCACGGGGCTGTTGGCCATGGCCATGCTGCGACAGGACGCGCCCCTCGACTTTTTGCTGGAACTGGTGGCTATAGGCCACCGGCAAGACGCCCAGGCCGCTCTAGATGCCCTAGAGCTGTATCGCCAGGATGAGCGGCTCTGGCAACGGGTTGAAGCGGCCCTGGCTCAGCGACCGGATGATCCGAGGCTTGAGGGTTGAAACTAGGGCTCAGTCAAATCTAAACTTTAGGAACAGCGTAGGCTGGGTGCAACGCTATGAACTGGCGCCACGGGATGCTAGGCTATTGCAGCTCCTGGGGCAGGGCAGCGGGTTTGACGGCGATGGTTTCCGTTCTGCCGTTACGGTTGATGCGGAGGCGCAGGCTATCGCCAATTTTGCTGCCTTCAACTTCGGCCTGCACCTGGGTGGGGTCTGCGATGGGCTGGTCACCAATGGCCTGGATAATGTCGCCCAGCCGCAGGCCAGCGGCCTCTGCGGGGCTGCCGTCTAAAATGCCTACGACTACTACCCCCGGCTCGTCATTGAGCGTCAGGTTCAAGCCCTCTTCCTGGTTGATTTGATCGATCACCTCCTGGGAGGCTTCTACCATCTGAATTCCCAAAAAGGGATGCTGCACCTGCCCGGTGGCAAACAGCTGGTCGGCGATGCGCTTGGCGGTTTCGATCGGGATGGCAAACCCTAGACCCTGGGCATTGGCCCGAATGGCGGTATTCATGCCGATCACCTCGCCCTGGTCGTTGAGTAGGGGGCCACCAGAGTTGCCGGGGTTGATGGCGGCATCGGTCTGGATGAACTGCACCCGCTTGTCGGGAATGCCCACTTGATTGCTGGTACGGCCAATAGCGCTGATAATGCCAGCGGTAACGGTGTTGTCTAGCCCTAGCGGGTTGCCGATGGCGATGGCCCACTGGCCGGGGGAGAGCTGGTCGGTGCTGCCCAGGGATACGAAGGGCAGGTCGGGAGCTTCGATCTTAACCACCGCCACATCGGTCACCGAGTCAACGCCCTCGACCTGGCCGTCAAAGGAGCGCCCGTCCCGCAGGGTAACCTTGACGGTTTTGGTGCCTTCTACCACGTGGGCATTGGTTAAAATCTGACCCTCGGCGTTGAGGATAAAGCCGGAGCCGGTGCCCTGCTCCAGGTGCTCTGGCCCCACGTCAGGGGGCAGCTCATCGCCAAAAAAGCGCCGGAAGAGAGGGTTGTTCAAGGCATCGGGGGCGAGGTCAGAAACCGAGCGTTCAGAATCAATTCGCACCACCGCTGGCCCCACCCGCTCCACCGCTGCGGCGATGAAGTTAGAGCTGGTGGGGGCTAGCTGCCCGTCAACGGCGGACTCTGCCCCAGGGTCAACAACGCTCCGTAAGGAAGTCGTGACGGTTTGGGGCGCATCATTGGCATCAGGGTTCTGGCTCACCGAGGCCGACTGGGTGACCCAGTAGTGGCCGATCCATCCGGCCCCGCCCCCGGTGACCAGGGCAGCGGCGACCCACGCTAATTGTTTTGGTTGCTTTGGAAACGAACCCATGCCAATTCCTCCCGGCGCCGTGACTATGCCCCAAAGTGAACACCTTGGCTTGCCATTACTGTAGCGAATATCCTCAGAAAATTTTCCATTCCGATCAGGAATCTGGCCCCGCCTCGCTGCCACCCGGCCAGCGGTTGCCTATGATGGATGCAAACTTATCCTGACTAACCCTAGGCCATGGCATTCGGTCTGGCCTAAAGTTCAGCATAATCCTGACTCTATTGTCATGATGCTGTAGTCATATTTGTAGCTGCTTTGTAATTTTCATGTTCCACCGATATCGCTGCATGGCTTCGATCCGCCCTGATCAAACCATCCGTTCCAGCTTAATGTTTGGGCTAGGGCTGACCCTAGCGATGGGCCAGGCGGTGCTGGCAGCGGCCCCTACCCCGCCTGGCACAGCTTCTGAACCCATGCCAGGGAGAATCGTCCAGGCTGCGCCGACGGGTCGAGGTTGTCCTCAGCCCGCCCTAGAGCGCTTGACCCAGCACCGGGTGGCGGCGGGAGAAACGTTGGACTCCATTGCCCAGCAATACGGCCTAATTCCAGCTACGGTGATGGGGCTGAACCCCACCACCCAAGGGGGTACCGTGGCGGCGGGGCAAACGCTGACGATTCCGCCCTATAACGGCATTCGGGTGACGGTTACCCCTGGGCAAACCTGGGAACAGGTGGCCCAGACCTACAACAGCCGGGCCGATGTGCTGTTTGAGGTTAACGGCTGCGTCAGTACAGTACCCGCCACCGTGTTTGTGCCGGGGGTGAACTGGTTTCCGGGGGTGCGCACAGCGGCAACGGGCACCGCCGCTAGCCAGAGTCCTCTCCAGGGCTATCCCCTACCGGGGCCTACGGATGTCGTCATTAACTATGGCTGGCAGCCTGACCTTAGCCAAAATACGCTGGTGTTTAACACCGGCGTAGGGCTAGCTAGCGCCGAGAATACGCCGGTGCTAGCGGTGGGGGCGGGTACCGTGGCCTTTGCGGGCGCAGATCCGATCTACGGCAATTTGGTGGTGATCAACCATGCCCAGGGGCTACAGACCCGCTATGCCAATCTGGCGGCAACCTACGTCAAGGTAGGCCAGGCCATTAGCCAGGACGATGAGCTGGGGCAAGTTGGCCCCAATCCTGAAGGCGACAGCTCGTTCCTATTTTTTGAGGTCAGGTTAAACTCCTCCATGGGTTGGGTAGCCCAGGATCCCCAAGACTTTGTACCCACCCTGGCCCAGCGATAAAGCGCTGGACTAGTTGAGTTGGGGCCTACTCCTTGAAAAGTTGCGGCCCCTATGGCGGCGGCGAGCTAAAACCCCTACAATTGACGCAGCGTGCGATTTACCGGACTGGTTCGCAGTCAATTTTTAGAAATTTTTAGCCTGGTCGGCCCATAGGTGACATCATGGTGCGGCGATATCCAGAACCGGGGGGCGATGCTGATCTCGGCTTGTTTGCAGACCCCAGGGAGCCCGACTCGGCGGCTCAGAGCGTTGGGATTAAGGGGCTAGCCTATCGCTCGCTATTCTTGCTGGGGGGCCTCTGGTTCGCTATGATCTGCATTTCTGCGCTTGCCTACAGCCGCCTGATGTTTACCGAACCCCAGGAGGTGGCTCCCGCTCCCGCTGCATCGTCCACCGTAGCCGCCTCCCCTGGACTCGCTCTTACGGTTACCCCCCTGGTGACTGCGGATGACTTGGCCCCGTCCACCGCGCTGGATCAGGCGGCTAACCCGGTTGCCGAGCTTCCCCAACCCGCCCACAGTCAAGGCAGTAAAGTGGCCATTTGGGGCTTGCTGAGCCTGGTGGGGCTCTGTGCGATGGGCTGCTTCGCCATTGCCCAGCAGGCTAAAGCCTCGCCCCAAATGGCCCAGGGCAAAAAGTCTCGGCGGCCGATTTGGGGAAGTCATCCCCTGCGCCCCCAACCGGCTCAGCCTAAGCGGATGACTCCTTACTCGCCAGCGCGGGATGGGGTCGTGGTACCAAGACTAAACGCCACCACCGCCCCATCGCGCTCCGGATCTAACCGGCCTCATGGCGCTAAGATAGCTGCCCCGACCGGCCCAGGGTCAACGCCAGGTCGGCGGGGCGCAGCGTCTCCCCCATCGGCGGGGTATTCAGCAACCGGGAGGTTGGTACCCATGGCCGCCACCGTCCCACCATCGGTAGTGGTTCCAGCGGATGAAGATCTGCCCCTCGACTGGGCTGAGGCCAGCATTGCCCACAGCCTTGATCTGCGGCAGCGGCGTTCCCTGTCGTCGTTTATGTAGTTGTTTATGTAAGGGTCTTGGGTCACCTGCCGGTTATCTTTCACCCTGACTACGGGGCACCGCTGCCGCCGGAGCATCGATTTCCCATGTCTAAATTTAAGGGGCTGTGCGATCGCCTGCTCCAGGATGGGGTGATTAGCCCGGCCCAACTCTACTCGCCAGCGGCACCGCCCCCGGCGTGGCTGGAGTTTGTCCACCACGGTACCTACGTCACGGCCTATCGGCAGGGCACCCTGACGGCTAAGGCGCAAAGACGCATTGGCCTGCCCTGGAGCCCAGCTCTGGTAAAGCGCACCTGCACGGCGGTAGGGGGCACGATTTTGACCGCCAAGCTGGCCCTGAGCCATGGCCTGGCCTGTAATACGGCAGGGGGCACCCACCACGCTTTTCCCGACTACGGCTCGGGGTTTTGCATCTTCAACGACCTGGCCATTGCCACCCGCGTGCTACAGCGGCAGGGCTTAGTCAGCCGGGTGCTGATTTTAGACCTGGACGTCCACCAGGGGGACGGCACCGCCTGGATTTTTCGCGACGACCCCAGCGTATTTACCTTTTCGATGCACTGCGGGGAGAACTTTCCGGCCCGCAAGCAAATCAGCGACCTGGATGTACCCCTGGCCATCGGTCTGGAGGACGAGGCCTATTTGCACTGTCTGGGGCAGCACCTGCCGGATCTGCTGGCCCAGGTCAAGCCCGACCTGGTGCTTTACGATGCTGGGGTAGACCCCCACCGCGACGACCGCCTGGGCAAGCTGGCGCTGACCAATACCGGCCTTTACCAGCGCGACCAGATGGTGCTTAACGCCTGCGCGGGGGCAGGTTACCCAGTCGCCTGCGTAATCGGTGGCGGCTACGGCAAGTCTATGGCAGATCTGATTTTTCGCCATTCGCTGCTGCACCGGGCGGCGGCGGCGGTGTTTCGGCAGCATCGACTGTAGCAATAGGTTGCTGGCCAGCCTGAAGGATGAACGGAATTAGTACAATTCTCCTAGTAACGTTTTCGACAGCCCCGGCCCAGGCGCCCCCGTTCGTTGATGCCATCCCCCGTGAGAGATAAGGACAGGACTATTATGCCCAAAGTGCTATGGCTCAACGGGTCGGTTAACCGCTGGTGGCCCTGGGTGCTGGGGGTAGGGGCGATCGTGCTGTTGGTAGATGCCAGCGTTAGTCTGCTGGCTGAGCAGATCTGGTTTCAGGAGATTAACTACCTGGATGTCTTTTGGCTGCGGCTACGATCACAGCTATCCCTGGGGCTAATCCCCATCCTGCTTACCCTCGTCTTCACCTGGGGCAACTTGACCCTGGCCGACCGGGCTCGCCCCATTGCCAAGCCCGACGATGCCGCCTCCCGCAGCCGCAGCCTGGGGTTGCGGGGGCTGCTGCTGCTGAGCGTGATCCTGAGTTTTTTGGTGGGGGTGCAGCTGATTTACCAGGGGCAGCTCGCCACCGAGTTTTGGCGGCCTAACACTACCCTCTACGAAACGCGCACGCCGCTGCCTCTATGGCCTAAGCTCCAGGCCTTTACCGTGATTGCCCAACTCTTAATTGCCCAGCCCTGGCAGATGATCGCCCTGGGCATTAGCACCGTGGCCTTTTTGATCTATCCCCGGCAGCTGGGGCGGCTGGCGGCGCTGTTGATGAGTTTGGGATTTGGGCTGATTTTGGCCGAACAGTGGCCCGCCGTGCTGCTGGCCCTCAATCCGGTACCGTTCGAGGGCCAAGACCCAATTTTTAACCTGAATATTGCCTTCTACATTTTTCGCCTGCCCATCTGGCATCTGCTGGAATTTTGGCTAATTGGCACCTTCTTCTTTACCCTGGTCAACGTTTATCTTGTCTATTTACTGGGGAATAACACCCTCAGCCAGGGGCGTTTTTATGGCTTCTCGTTATCCCAGCAGCAGCACCTCTACAGCCTGGCGGGGGCGCTCTTTTTAACCACTAGTCTCAGCCATTGGTTAGGGCGCTATGAGATTCTCTACGCCCGCGAAGGGGTGGTGTACGGGGCCGGATATACCCATGTTCATGTGCTGCTGCCGGTTAATTTGGCCCTGGCAGGGCTGGCGCTACTGCTGGGAATAGCTTTTTTAGGACGGGGGCAACTGTGGGTGCCGACCTTTAAAAATCCCCTGGTTGCCCGGCCCTCAACCCGGCTGCAGCCCGCTGAATTGCCAAAAGGCTGGTGGACCGGTTTTGGCCGCACCAGCCTTTTGGCAAAAGGAATTTGTGGCTACCTAATACTGACCTTTTTAGGGCTGGTGCTGGCCCCGGCGGTGGTGCAGCGGCTGGTGGTGCAGCCCAACGAACTCCAGCGGGAGCGCCCCTACATTGCCCACTCCATTGCCCTTACCCGCGACGCCTTTGACCTGGAGGAAATTGAATCAGAACCCTTTGACCCCAGCGGCAGTCTCACCCTTGAGGACTTGCAGCGCAACGATCTAACCCTGGAGAATATTCGCCTGTGGGACTCGCGTCCCCTGCTGGAAAGCAATCGCCAGCTTCAGCAAATTCGGCTTTACTACGAGTTCAAGGATGCCGACATCGATCGATACAACATTCTCAATCAGCAGGCTGGGTTTGATCGCCGCCAGGTGATGGTGTCGGCGCGGGAACTTAACTTTGAGCGAGTGCCCGATATTGCCCAAACCTGGGTTAATGAGCATTTGGTCTACACCCACGGCTATGGTTTTACCATGAGCCCGGTCAACACCGCTGGCCCCGATGGGCTGCCGGTTTATTTCGTCCGCGGCATTGACCACGTGCCCAGCAGCGACGCTATCCGCGACAGCATCCCGATTGATGAGCCCCGCATTTACTTTGGGGAGCTGACTAATACCTACATCATGACCAACAGCAATGCCCTGGAACTCGACTACCCCAGCGGCAACGACAATGTCTATACCGCCTACCTGGGTCGGGCTGGGGTTAGCCTGGGCAATCCGTTTCGGCGGCTGCTGTATGCCCGCTACCTCCTCGACTGGCGGATGCTATTCACCCAAGACTTTACTCCCCATACGCGGCTGCTGTTTCGCCGCAATGTGGCCGAACGGGTACAGACCATTGCGCCCTTTTTGCGGTTCGACACCGACCCCTACCTGGTGATCGCCGACATTGGCGATGCTTCTAGCCAGTGGGGCACCGGCCCCAGCCAGGGTAGCCGCCCTAGCGCCGACCTGCAGGACAATGCCCCTCCGGCCTCGGAAAGCTTTACCCGGCAAAGCACCAAAAACTACCTGTACTGGGTGCTCGACGCCTACACCGTCAGCGGCCGCTACCCCTACTCTGACCCCGCCGACAATGACTTTAACTACATTCGTAACTCGGTCAAGGTAGTAGTCGATGCCTACAACGGGGCGATTAGCTTCTTTGTAGCCGATGCCGACGACCCGATGATTCAAACCTGGCAGCGGCTCTTGCCCAATATGTTTGTGCCCCTGGCGGATATGCCCGTTAGTCTGAAGACTCATATCCGCTACCCCCAGGATCTGTTTCAGGTTCAGGCCGAGTCGCTGATGACTTACCACATGACTGACCCCCAGGTGTTCTACAACCGCGAAGACCAGTGGCGCGCCCCCAACGAAATCTATAACAACGAAGCGCAGCGGGTTGAACCCTACTACTTGATTATGAAGCTGCCCGAGGAGGAAACCGAGGAGTTTATTCTACTGCGGCTATTTACCCCGGCCCAGCGCAATAATCTGGTGGCCTGGCTGGCAGCCCGCTCCGATGGCGATCGCTATGGGCTGCGCCTGCTTTACCGCTTTCCTAAGCAAGAGCTGGCCTTTGGCCCCGAACAAATCGAGGCCCGCATTAACCAAGATCCAGAAATTTCCCAGCGCATTTCCCTGTGGGATACCCAGGGCTCAAAGGCCCAGCAGGGGAACTTGCTGGTCATCCCCATTGAGCAGTCGCTGCTGTATGTGGAACCGCTGTACCTGGTGGCCGAACAAAACCCCCTACCCGCCCTGACGCGGGTGATTATGGTGTATAAAAACCGCATTGCCATGGGCACCACCCTCACCGACGTGCTGGCGGCCATCTTTCTCGAAGAGGCCGAAGCGGCACCGCCCATCCTGCGGGAGATATCGCCTGGCGACCCGGAAAGTACCGTCCCCGGGGCTAACCCGCTAAACCTAAACAGCCCCGCCGCCAGCCCAGGGGATGACGCGCAGCTAGGGCTGCCCGGTGAAGGGGAGTAAACCCAAATTTGCAGGGAATGGCCAGGGGGTAATAGGGCTACAAAACCGCCCCATTATCCAAACAACCGTTACCTACTGCCGCCCCACGGGATCGCTAAGCGTTAGGGCGCGGTGATAACTATCAAGGGTCTTGTGTACCCAGTCGAACCAGGCAGGTAACCCCTCGCCGGTTTTAGCCGATACCGGAATTACCGCCGCGTGGGGGTTAATCTGCCGCACGTTAGCCTCAATTTGTCCCAGGTCAACCTCCAGGTAGGGGGCCAGGTCGGTTTTGGTCACCAGCAGCAGGTCGGCCTCCCGAAACATCACCGGGTACTTGAGCGGCTTATCCTCCCCTTCGGTGATGCTGAGCAGGGCGACCTTGGTATGCTCTCCCACCTCAAATTCTGCCGGGCAGACCAGGTTGCCGACGTTTTCGACCAGCACCAAATCTAAGTTGGCGGAGTTACCCCATGCCTCTAGCTGGTGCAGCCCCCCTGCCACCATGCGGGCATCCAAATGGCAGGATCGTCCGGTGTTAATGGCGATTACCGGCACCCCGTACTGGCGCAGGCGGTCGGCATCCAGTTCGGTGGTCATATCCCCCTCGATTACCGCAATTTTGAGCGTAGGACTGAGGGCCGCCAAGGTTTTTTCGAGCAGGGCGGTTTTGCCCGCCCCCGGACTACTCATGATGTTAAAGCAGGGCACGCCCCAGGCGTCGAGGTGGGCACGGTTATGATCGGCCTGATCCTGATTAGCGTGGAGGAGATCAATGCCGAGGGCGGCGTCGAAGGTTTGGTGCATGGTTGGGGTATGGGTGGAGGTAAATGGGCGATGCCCTGAGCTGGTTGTTGGTCTGTGCAGACAGGCTTCGTCAACGCCCTACGGCTCTGGTGGAGAGATGGGCGGATGGACTAGTCCACTCATATCCCCTCATCCCCCCATCTCTCAGTCCCCGGCTGCACCCCATATTCCACCCGCTCAATCTTCAACTCCCGGCCTGAGCGAATGTCATCCATAGGAGAGCCGCAAGTGGGGCAGGCATACTGCTGGCCAATGTCAGGCCGATATTCCCTTTGGCAAGGATGACAGAAGGCCACCAGCGGGATTTCTTGAATCACCAGCTCGGCCCCGTCGAGAAAGGTGCCCCGGGTCTGCACCTCAAAGGCAAACTGCAAGCTCACTGGCTCAACGCAGGTAAACCGCCCCACCGTCAGGTGTACCCTAGATACTTCCGGCTGCCCCGGCTGAGCCGCCCACCAGTTGCGCACGGTCAGAATCAACGCCTTAGTCATATCCGTCTCATGCATATTTCCCCCTTCCCCCTACCGCCTACCGCCTACCGCCAAGCCTGATCCACATTCATATTCGCCTCGGCATGGATGTAGGTCGGCTTCTCCGATCGAGGCAGCTGACCTGAAACAACTAGATGCGCCATGGTGTCGCAGATCACGCGGGTGGCCATCAGTGAGGTCATGTCGCTAACGTCGTAGGGGGGCGAGACTTCCACCACTTCGATGCCGCAGACGGGGGTTTCCTGGATAATCCGCTTCAGCAGGTAGAGGGCCTCGCGGGGCATCAGGCCGCCGGGTTCGGGCCAGCCGGTGCCGGGCACGAACCCGGCATCAATGCAGTCGATGTCAAAGCTAATCCACACGCAGTCGGTGCCGTCGGTGGCCTTGGCAATGGCAAAGTCGGCGGCGGCATCCAGGCCCATGTCCACAATGTCGGTAACGGTGAGAATGTTGGTGGCCCGTTCGCGGCAGACCTTTACCCCCTGGCGGGGTACCTGCCAGCCGCCGATGCCCAACTGCACCAGGTTTTTGGCCGGGGCGTTGGCCATGTTGGTAGCGTGGAACCAGGGGCAGGTGTGCATGCGCTCATCCAGGTCGGTCTCCTGGGTATCGACATGGCGGTCAAAGTGGATGATGCCGACTTTTTTATCCCCCAGGTGGCGACAAATGCCCCGCACCGTGGGGAAGCCAATGGAGTGGTCGCCCCCCAGCAAAATCGGGAACGCCCCGGAGCTAAACACGTGGGCCACTCCCTTAGAAATCTGGTCGAAGGATTTTTCGTTGTTGGCGGGGATGGTAAACACGTCCCCCACGTCGCAGAGGGTAATTTGCTCCCGCAGGTCTACCCCGAGCTCGAAGTTGTAGGGGGTGTAGAGGGCGGAAATGCGGCGAATGCCCTGGGGGCCGAAGCGGGTGCCGGGGCGGTAGGTGGTGCCCGAGTCGTGGGGGATGCCGACAATGGCGACGTCGTAGTTGCCGACGTTGCGAACATCCTCTAGGTAGGGGGCCTTGAGGAAGGTGTTGATGCCCGCGTAGTGGGGCAGTTCCCCCCGCGAAAAGGTCGGAATGGTGCGGTCGATAATGCTATCGGCCGCCTCTAGACCGTAGGCCAGGCCCTGATCGACTTCCTGCTGCCAGCCGGTCATTGGCAGGCGAGCTTCTTTTTCAAGGGCGCGCTCGGCCTCGGAGCGGCCATCGCCGCTGGGGCTTTGAAAGAGGGGATTGTCAGTCATCGCTGAAGATTCGCCGGAAGGACAGTTACGGGTAGGTGAGTGGGCCGGGGCCAAAAAATCAGCCGCCCGAGAGAATGACGAAGCGCAGCTTCGCTATCCTCCCGGGCTTTTATCCCGCCGTGAACCAGCCCTTAGGGGTGATGCCGGGGTAGGCATTCACGGGGCTGGCGGTTTCTCTTGGACCAGACACCTCGCCACCGCGCCGGCCGGAACCCTAGAAACCATTCAACGTACGTATTTAGTTTTTTCTGTCAGCCGAGCGGGCTGGATACCTGCCGGGGTTAATTGACGTGCTAATAGGGATAACAATTGCTCACTCGGCAAAAAGTAAGCGTTGATACCAAAGCGACCTTTGTCCGGAATTTGCCTCAGTTTATCGGTAGATTAAACCTACAATCTAAGACAGTTACGGTTTCTATCTACCATGGCCTTTGTCGAGTCTGATCAGGGCGCTGCAATTCGCTATCCCCGCCGGTCGATGCAGCGGGCCGAGCGGGCGTTTCGGTGCTCGCCCCTACGGCTAGAGCTGCTGGAAGATCTGCGATCGCGCAGCGTCTCCATTCGCCAGGTGGCCGAGCCAGCGGGTCTTAAAAACCGCTACAGTCGCCGGGCGCTGTCTGAGCTACAGGCTGAAAACGAGATGATGTGGCTGATTGCCGTGGGCCTGCTGCGGCGCGAGGTCGATGGCCAGGGGCTAACCGATAGCTTTCGTCTTACCCCCCTGGGTCGCCAGGTGTGGCACAGCCTGAGTCAGCTCCGGCCGGCCCAGCTCCGTCCTAGCCTGGGCGATCATCTCTATAATGCTTGGTGTCGGTGGCTGCGGCTGCCGGGCTGGTGGCAGGGCTAGTCCTGATACACCAAGTTTTTCCCCAAGCAACGTTCCTGAATCATCTGCACAGGGAGCCGCTGGGTCATTGAGGTCAGCCCTCAACATCCAGTGCTACCGCTCGACCTATTCAACTTTGGAGACGCTCCATGCGAGCAATCATGGTAGTGGGAACGGCCTCCCACGTCGGCAAGTCGCTGATTACCACGGCCCTGTGCAGACTGTTGAGCCGCCGAGGCTGGCGGGTGGCCCCGTTTAAGGGGCAAAACATGGCCCTGAATTCCTACGTCACTGCCACCGGGGCGGAGATGGGCTACGCCCAGGCGGTGCAGGCCTGGGCCGCCGGGGTGGCCCCCCAGGTGGAAATGAACCCCATTTTGCTCAAACCCCAGGGGGATATGACCTCCCAGGTCATCCTCAAGGGCCGCCCAGTGGGGCGCACCACCGCCAGCCAGTATTACGAGACCTTTTTTGACCAGGGCTGGCAGGCCATCCAGGAAAGCCTGACTCGCCTTGGTCAGGACTACGACTTTCTTGTCTGCGAGGGGGCCGGTAGCCCGGTGGAAATCAATCTCAAGCACCGTGACCTGACCAACATGCGGGTCGCTAAGCACCTGAATGCTCCCACGGTGCTGGTGGCCGACATTGAGCGTGGCGGGGTGTTTGCCCATATTGTCGGCACCTTAGATCTGATGGAGCCGGATGAGCGGGCCTTGGTGAAGGGCATCATCATCAACAAGTTTCGGGGCCAGCGGGAGATTTTAGACCCCGGCATCAAGTGGCTTCAAGAGCGCACCGGCATTCCAGTGCTGGGGGTGATCCCCTGGCTCGACACCACCCTACCAGCAGAAGATTCCCTTAGCCTGCTGGATCGCACCCCCGGCACCAAGCCACAAGCCGAAATTACCGTCGCCGTGGTAAGGCTACCCAGAATTTCTAACTTCACCGACTTCGACCCCCTGGAAGCCGAGCCTAACGTGCGGGTGGTCTACCTCAGCCCCAAGGAGCGCCTCGGCTATCCCGACGCGGTGATCTTGCCCGGCACCAAAACCACCATCGCCGACCTGCTCATTTTGCAGCGCACCGGCATGGCCGAAGACATTCAAAACTATGTCGCCGCCGGGGGCACGGTAATGGGCATCTGCGGCGGCTTCCAGATGATGGGGCAGTTTCTGGCCGACCCTGAGGGCATCGAAGGCCACGAGGGGCGCTTTCCGGGCCTGGATCTATTTCCCCTGCGCACGGTGATTACCCAGCAAAAAATCGCCCGCCAGCGCACTGTTAGCTCCCGCTTTCCCCAGGAGGGGCTGCCGGTGTCGGGCTACGAGCTGCACCAGGGGCGCACCCAGCTGATTCTCTCCGAAGGGGAAGATGAGGCCGGGACTAAGTTTGAGTTTTTGTTTGAAGACCGCAGCCTGGGGGTGGTCGACAGCAGCCAGTCGCTCTGGGGCACCTACCTCCACGGTCTGTTTGACAACGGCCCCTGGCGGCGGGCCTGGCTCAACCGCCTGCGCCAGCAGCGGGGGCTGGGGTCGCTGCCCACGGGCATCCCCAACTACCGCGAGCAGCGGGAAGCGGTGCTGAATGCCATTGCCGAGTCAATCGGCGAACATTTAGACTTGACGCCCCTGCTGGGTTAGGCATTCTGGCTACCACCGTGGGCGAGGGATCAGCTCGGCTAAGGGCGACATCGTCCCCATCCACTGATTACAATTAAGCTAATTTCCCCCAGAGCGATCACCCATGAGCCAGCATAAAACCGGCCCAATGCTTTGGACGGCGGCTGATTTAGAGCTGTTCCCCGACAATGGGAACCGCTACGAGATCGTCGACGGAGAGCTGCTCGTGACCAAAGCCCCCGACTGGCGACATCAAAGAACCAGCACCCGGATCAGCACGGCGCTAGATGTCTGGTCATTAGAAACCGGCTTGGGAGAGGTAGTACAGGCCCCCGGAGTAATTTTCTCCGATGCCGATAATGTGATTCCCGATGTGGTTTGGGTGAGCCGAGAGCGGCTACCGCTGCTAATTAATGACTCTGGGCACCTAACCGGTGCCCCTGATTTAGCTGTGGAGGTGCTTTCGGTAGTCCTAGAAAACGAGCGCCGCGATCGACAACTCAAGCTCAAGCTTTACTCTGAACGAGGCGTTCAGGAATACTGGATCGTCGACTGGCAGAAACAGCAGGTAGAAATTTACCGTCGGGAGCAGGGTAGGCTGCGGCTGATGGGCACAAGGCTAGCCCAAGATCAGCTCACTAGCCCGCTGCTGCCTGGGTTTTCGCACCCGCTAATGAGAATTTTTGGGTAGACAGCAGCATCGATGTTATTCCGTATCGTCATGGGCGAAGCGACGATAGAGAAAGTCGAGGGCCTCGTTGCGCAGCTCGTAGAATCTGGGGTCTTCCATGATCCGGCTGCGCTGGCGGGGTCGGCCAAAAGGTACCGTCATGATTTCGCCAATTTGGGCAGCGGGGCCGTTGGTCATCATCACCACTCGATCGGCTAAAAACAGCGCCTCGTCGATGTCATGGGTAATCATCAGCACCGTAATCTGGTGGTCTTGCCAGATTTTCAGCAGCTCTTCCTGGAGTTCTTCGCGGGTGATCGGGTCGAGGGCGCCGAAGGGTTCATCGAGAATTAGCACCTTCGGGCGCAGGGCCAGGGCACGGGCAATACAGACGCGCTGCTTCATGCCGCCGGAGAGAGCACCGGGCCGTTTCTTGGCCACGTCCGCCAGGCCCACCAGGGCCAAATGCTCCATGACGATGCGCTTCTTCACGGCCTCCGGCTTTTGGGGGAAAACGGAATTTACGCCGATGTAGATATTTTCGTAGGCTGAGAGCCAGGGCAGCAAGGAATAGTTTTGAAATACCACCATGCGATCGGGGCCGGGTTCGCGAATCGGCTGGGTTTGCAGCCGCACCTCCCCCTCGGTGGGCTGGCGAAACCCCGCCACCATATCCAGCAGGGTCGATTTGCCGCAGCCCGAGTGGCCAATCACGCAGACAAATTCCCCTTCCTGCACCGTCAGGTTAATGCCGTCTAAGACAACATGATCGCCGGTCGGGGTAGGGTAGACCTTAGACAGATTGTCGATCACCAGGAAGGGTTCCTGGTTGAGCATAGCGGTTGGCGAATCGGTATGGGAATTTAGCACTTGCATAGGGGGTGAGGGGTAAAGGGTTTAAAAGCGGGGTTAGCGGCCGGGGTTTCAGGGCTGAGCCAAGGCCCGGTTTTAGGAGATGACCAACTCCTCCAGGGGCACCTCCACCACCCGAACCTCTCGCTTAATCGCCAGCTGATCGAGATAGTCGAGGGGGTGATCGGGGTCAAACGGAACACCGTCAAACAGCTGGATCGGACGACGGTCGCGGCCAATGTCAATCAGTCCCAGCTCGCGGGCGGCCTGGCCAAAGATATCGGCCCGCTTTACCCGCTCGGCCACCTCTGACCAGTTGCGGGGAAAGGGGGTAATGCCCCAGCGAGCCATTTGGGTCATAATCCACACCGCTTCGGTGACATCGGGGAAGTTAGCCTTGCCGGTGAAAAACTGGTTGTAGTTAGAAATCAGCTCAGGCGCGCGGCCATCTCCCCGGTCGTAGGGATCAATAAATCCCTGGCGGGTGTAAGCTTCATCAGCCCCCACATATTCAGGGCGGCAGAGCAGCTCCACGATCTCTTCGCGGTTGCGACGGTCGTCGCAGTATTCGCAGGCTTCTAGCAAAGCCTTAACCAGAGCCAGGTGGGTCTTTGGGTACTGGTTAGCCCAGGCTTCCTGCACCCCCAGTACCTTCTCCAGGTGCCCTGGCCAGATATCGGGATCCGTAGCCATCACCACCCCCAGCCCTTCGTGAACGGCGCGGGCGTTCCAGGGTTCGCCGACGCAGTAGCCGTCAATGGTGCCAGCCTTCAGGTTTGAGACCATCTGCGGCGGCGGAATAATGGTCACACTGACGTCACGGTCAGGATCAATGCCGCCGCTGGCCAGCCAGTAGCGCAGCATCAGGTTTTGCATCGAGGTAGGGTGCACCGCTGCCAGGGTGGGCACTCGGTCAGGTTGGCGGGCAATGGCGGCTTTAAAGTCAGCCAGGGAACGTACCCCCGCCTCGTAAAGCCGCCGACTAAAGGTAATCGCGTTGCCGTTGCGGCTCAGGGTAACGGCGCTGACCATGGGCATGGGCGTCTGGCGACCGTAGCCCAGGGTAATGCCCAGGGGCATTCCGGCCACCATTTGGGCCGCATCTAGTCGACCGGTGACCACGCCGTCGGCGATGGCGTTCCAGCTGGGCTCGCGGTTGAGAGTGACGTCGCTGAGGCCATGGGCGGCAAAAAAGCCTTTTTCCTTCGCCACTACCAGCGGGGCGCAGTCGGTAAGGGGAATAAAGCCCAGCTCCAGGTTCACCTTCTCCAGGCCGTTGGCGGCCATGGCCACCATGGGTTTGGCCCGGTGCAGCTTGGTTCGCTTCTGCTGGTTGAGGAAGTAAACAATCTCGTTGCGCAGGCTGTAGTAGCTGGGGTGCTTGACCACTTCCATGCGCTCCCGGGGGCGGGGGAAGGGCACATCGACAATCTGGCCGATGTGGGCCTCGGGGCCATTGGTCATCAGCACAATGCGGTCAGACAGTAGCAGCGCTTCGTCTACATCGTGGGTAACCATGACGCAGGTGACTTCGTTTTCCTGGCAAATCCGCATCAGCTGCTCTTGCAGGCCGCCTCGGGTCAGGGCATCCAGGGCCCCAAAGGGTTCATCCAGCAGCAGCAGCTTGGGGCGAATTGCCAGGGCGCGAGCAATGGCTACCCGCTGTTTCATGCCGCCAGAAATTTGCCCAGGCCGTTTGTCCGCCGCCCGCTGTAACCCCACCAGCTCGATGTGGTGGTCAATCATGCGATCGCGCACTCCCTGGGGATGGTGGTCCATCACCTGGTTCACCGCCAGGGCAATATTTTCGCGCACCGTCAGCCAGGGCAGCAGCGAATAGTTTTGAAAGACCACCATCCGGTCGGGGCCGGGCTCGGTTACCTGTCGCCCCTCTAGCACAATGCCCCCAGCGGTGGGCTGGTCAAGCCCGGCCAGAATGTTTAGCAGGGTAGACTTACCGCAGCCCGAGTGACCCACCAGGGTAACGAACTCCCCCTTGTGCACCTGAAGCTCAATATTTTTGAGGGCAATGTATTCGCCCCCCTCGGGCAGGGTAAAGACGCGATCGACGTGGTCAACTTCCACAAAAATAGCCATGGCACCAGGAAAATTAGGGGTTACGGATAGCTCAAAACCAGGGATTCGTCTTGGCCGCCAAGGCCAAACGCTAAGGCTAAACGTAGACCTCAGCGCCCCAGCTGACCCAACGCCAGCTATGAAATCTGTTCTTCGGGCAGCACCAGGGTGCTGATGTAGACAATCAGGCGATCCAGCAGAAGACCCACCACCCCCACGTAGATGATGGCAATAATAATGTCGCTAATTCGGGAGCTGTTCCAGGCATCCCAAATAAAGAAGCCAATGCCCACCCCACCAATCAGCATTTCTGCGGCCACAATGGCCAGCCAAGATAAACCGATGCCAATGCGCAGCCCGGTGAAAATATAGGGAACGGTAGATGGAAACAGAATCTTAAAGAAATACTCCCGCTTTGACAGCTGCAGCACCTTAGCCACGTTGTTGTAGTCCTGCGGAATCTGGCGTACTCCCTCCGTAGTATTGATAATAATCGGCCAAATTGCCGTAATGAAAATTACGAAAATAGCCGACGGCGTAGCCTGCTGAAAGGCCGCCAGGGAGATGGGCAGCCAGGCCAGGGGCGGCACCGTGCGCAAAATTTGAAATAGCGGATCCAAAGCTTGATACATCAGCGGGTTGGTGCCCACCAAAATGCCCAGGGCAATACCCACAATCGCCGCCAGGGTAAAGCCCAGCGCCACCCGTTGCAGGCTGGTAAAGACCTGCCAAAACAGCCCTTTATCGGTGCCGCCGTAGTTGAAAAATGGGTTGACAATGAGTTCCCAGGTATCTTGAACCGTGCGGATCGGGGTCGGCAAATTGGCATTTGGCCCCATCGTCAGCAGCTGCCAGATAACTAGAAAAATTAGAATGGCCACCGCCGCTGGAATCAGGCCTTTCAGCCCGTTAAACAGCTGACTCAGCCAGCGCTGGGGGCTAAATCGAGTTCGCGTCGAGGGAATGTCCAGGGGAGCAGTCATTCGGGTCACATCTCCAGAGATGACGAAGGGGCAGGGTAAACAGCAGAAAAGTGGCCTATGGCGGGGCGGTCTGCGCGCCCCCGGCAGCCGCTAGATTCGCTTAATCGTTAGGGCATTGAGGTAGTCCTGGGGATTTTCGGGGTCAAAGGTTGTGCCATCGAAGAAGGTTTCCACCCCCCGAGAGGTGCTCTGTGGAATCGCATCGTTCTGCCCCAGGGCTTCCGCCGCTTCACGCCAGAGATCTTCGCGATTAACGGCATCCACCATGGCAGTCATATCAGTGTCGGGGGGCAGGTTGCCCCAGCGCACGTTCTCCGTCAAAAACCACAGGTCGTGGCTCTTAAAGGGATAGGAGGCATTGTCGTTCCAGTACTTCTGCATCAGTTCGGGCAGCTCCACTACCCGGCCCGTGCCGTAGTCAAACTTGCCCTGGGAGCGATCGATAATGTCCTCAAAGGGCACGTTAAACCAGGCCCGCTGGGACAGAATCTTGCACATTTCTTCCTTGTTTTCGGGCTGGCTACACCAGATTTGGCCTTCCATGGTGGCCATTAGCAGCGCCTTTGTTGCCTTGGGATTTTGATCGACCCAGTCGGCCCGCATGCCCAGGGCTTTTTCTGGATGGTCTTTCCACATTTCGCCTGTGGTCAGGGCGTTGTAGCCGATTTTCTGGTTGACCGTTTGCAACGGCCAGGGCTCGCCCACGCAGAAGGTATCCATATTACCGACTTTGACATTCGCCACCATTTGGGGCGGCGGCACCACAATGGTCGAGACATCTTTGTCGGGGTCAATGCCCCCGGCGGCCAGCCAGTAGCGAATCCATAAATCGTGGGTGCCACCGGGGAAGGTCATGGCCGCCTTGATGTCTTTGCCCTCTGACTTGCGCTGGGCAAACACCTCCTTCAGGGGGGTGCTATCCACTTCTACCTTCATGTCGAGGTAGTCATTCGATAAGCTAATCCCCTGGCCGTTGGTGTTAAGCCGCGCCAGGATGTACATGGGCACCTTCTTGCCATCGGTGACGGTGCCAGCGGAAATTAGGTAGGGCATCGGGGTTAGAATGTGCGCCCCGTCAATGCCGCCGCCCCCAGAGCCCAGCACCAGATTATCGCGAGTGGTGCCCCAGGAGGCCTGCTTTTCCACCGTTACATCGGGCATGCCGTACTTGGCAAAAAACCCTTTTTCCTTAGCAATGATCAGCGGGGCCGAGTCGGTGAGGGCAATAAAGCCCAGCTTGGCGGCGGTGGTTTCGGGGGCATCGGCGGGGTCAAGCTCCACATCCACTGGTGGCAGGGCCTGGCCCGTAGTCGAATCAGTGGTACCGGGGCTACAGGCGTGGATCAACAGGGTACCGGCGGCGGCGGTGCCAGCGGTCATCAAAAATCGACGACGGTTTAATCGAGACATCGGTTACATCCTTCCAAAAAAAACTGTTGTGCCATCAAGTTGTGCCATCAATAAAAAGCCTAGGTGCAGCCGTCCGAGTTTCGACAACAATACTCTAAAAACCCGCTTTGCAACCCTAGGAACACAGCCAGAAAAATCATTATTGCTTCGCCACTCATGCGCCTAGAGCAGAACTTAAGGGCTGCTATCCAGAAAAGTTCAGTGCTCTGTCAAAGCCATAAACAATCCAATCATGGAAAATATTTGACAATTTATCTTGCAGACGGCCAGCCGCTCAAAGGATAAAAGCGTTGGCCAGCCTATAGACTAAAAACCAGTTCTATAGGTTAAACCATTAACCCCAGACTCAGGATCAACTGACTTAAACAAGGTCTGAATCCCCAAAAATTGAAACGAACCAAAAATCCAATTTTTAATAAAAATCCTGGATTTTGCCCCCATAGTATTTGCCGCCATCTCCCGGAAGCCTCTCTAAACAAACAATCAAATATTCACAAACTAACTGAGACCAGGCGCGGCCTTGATTGATAGTTTCCAGGAATTTCCAATAAAATCATCCTCAGGCCTCCATTTTCACCTATCAGAAAAACAATCCCAAAACCGCAGCACGCAATTCAAAAAACCAATTAACAAGAATGGCTTTCGAATCCTGCGTCAGCCTTGCTTAAACGTAAGTTATTCAAACTTTATTCAAGTTTTTGTGTGTTTAGATACGTTTTCATGGCACCCATGCCTTTGTCGCATCCTTTTTATGTAGAAAATGCATTGAGATCTGCCTCAATCGACTGGTTTTGAGGCCAACTGAGTAGCCAGGAGGTGTATGACGTCTGAGCCACCATCCGACGCCGACTAGAACCATCCTCCAGGTGCCCGCGGTATTCGCCTAGATGTGACCCAGGCTACGGAGAGACCTCCGTAGGGCCAGTATCTTTACAGAAACCTGGAACTCTTCAAAGATTATAAGAATCTACTGCAAAAGGATTGGCACCCATTCCCTCCTTACCTAGGATGGGGTCGGGTGACTCAGACCTTTCGGTAAGGTATCTAACACAATATGGTATTAATTCCTGAAATATCGACGGCGGGCGCGCCGTATCGTTTGACAACCAAGGCTAAGCGTCCATCGCACCAGGTTGAAAATGTGGCTGTGGTGCCGGCTGATTTGGCCGCCGCGCCATCCCATCCCGCCGTCCTCTCCTGGCCCAAGCGCGTCATGGATATTGTCGGCGGGCTTATGGGGCTAGCCATTACCCTAGTGTTGGCGATTCCCATTGCCATCGCTATTCAGCTCGATAATCCTGGCCCGATTTTATACAGCCAGATTCGGTGTGGCTATCGAGGCCGCACGTTCCGCATTTGGAAGTTTCGCTCCATGGTCAGCAACGCCGACCAGATCAAGCACCTGGTAGAAAACCAGGCCCAGGGGCTAATCTTCAAAAATGAAGATGATCCCCGCATCACGCGGGTGGGGAAAGTGCTCAGACGCACTAGCCTAGATGAGTTTCCCCAATTCCTCAACGTACTCAGAGGAGAGATGAGCCTAGTTGGTACCCGCCCCCCTACTCTAGATGAGGTCAGCCAGTATGCCCCCCATCACTGGCAACGACTCAACATCAAGCCCGGCATCACCGGCGAATGGCAGGTCAAGGGCCGCTCAGCGGTGAAAGACTTTGAGGCGATCGTCAAAATGGATCTGGCTTACCAAGAGCAATGGTCTACTTGGTATGACCTACGGCTGATTCTGCAAACCATTACGGCTGTCTTACTCAGAAAGGGGGCTTGCTAATCCAGGTAAGACCACGCTCGACTTCGAGAAATTTGACGCGATCTCTAACGGGTTGGGCTGAGCCCCCGCACAACCCTTCAAACCTAACCCCCAGCCTTTTAGCTCCAAGCTTTCTGTGAATTTGAATTTGCCCGACGACTCGCTACACCGCTCAGGCAAGTTCGACCAGTCTAAAAGCTCTATCCATCTTCCCGCTGCCCCGTACTAAGTCTGCAATCTTTCTCGATACGGGGCAGCAAAGTATGCCCATGGGTTACCAGGCAGCAGGTTGAAAGGCCCTGTCATTAATGATCGGGTCTGCCATGGGTCTAGTGCCGCAGGTTTTATCTACCTTCTATTATGCAGTTGAGTATGTGGCTTAGATGTGACCTGGTAGTGAAATCATCAACCAGTGGTATGATGCCATCAAGCTAGGGGTGTCCGAGCCATCGGACTGAGATTATACCCTCAGAACCTGACCTGGTTAATACCAGCGGAGGGAAGCGTTGATTGAGGTAACGGTACCGAAGCGACGAGCAGCTGGGTTCTTTGAACCAGACCGGCCAAAGTTAGTGGTAAATCATTGACGATCAGCGACTGGCTGATCGTGGCTTTGGCCTAGACCACCAACCCCGGTTGCTCTCCTCTTTGCTGACCGACTGGAATAGTTTTATTCCGCTAACTCAACCACCTCTAGCGCCACACCATAGACCCTGAGAGGTACATGTCTATGACCATTGGTGCTGTTGCGTTAGCCGTCATGCTGGTGACGGTGGCCAGTTTTACGCTGCTTGGCCTGCTCCAGGCTAGCCGCCGGGCCATCACCCTAGAAGACTACATGGTCAGCCGTAACCAGTTAGGTACCGGCATGGCCCTGGCCACCATTGTCGCCTCTGCCATGGGGGCGTGGATTCTATTTAGCCCCCCGGAAGTGGGAGCCACCAGCGGTATTGCTGGCATTATCGGCTACTGCATCGGCCAGGCTACCCCGGCCGCCCTGTTTGCCTTTATGGGTACCCGGATTCGATTTTTGATGCCCCAGGGCCATTCTCTCAATGAGTATGTGTTACACCGCTTTGGCCAGGCTATGTATCGGCTTAGCCTGGGCATTGTGGTGTTTTATATGTTTGTATACCTGGCGGCGGAGCTGACGGCGGTGGCTAAGGCCGTCGAGCTGATGGCCGGAGTACCCCTCTGGCTGACCGCCCTGCTGGTGATGACCGCCGTGTTTATCTACACCCTGGTGGGAGGCTTAGAGGCCACCATCTTCACCGATGCCATTCAATTTGCGGTGATTGTGCCGCTGCTGCTGCTTAGCTTTGCCATTGCGGTGGTGGCGCTGGGCGGCTGGGATAGTGCTGTTGCCCCCGTCAGCCAAACCGCCCCGGAACTACTCACCCTAGCCAACGGCCCCGGCCTCAAATTCGGGGCGACTCTGATCATCGCCGTGGTTGCGGCGGAAATGTTTAACCAGGCCAACTGGCAGCGCATCTACGCCTGCAAAACCGATCAGGTGGTGCGGCGCTCGTTTTTGGGCTCGTTTTTGGTGATATTACCGCTACTGTTTCTCTCGGGGCTGCTGGGTATTTTGGCCATGCACTTTGGCTTCAACGACGACCGGGCCTTTTTCTCGCTGCTGCAGGCCCTCAACTTGCCGGGCTGGGTTCGCATTATGGTGCTAGTGCTGGTGCTGGCCCTGGTGATGAGCAGTTTGGATACCCTGCTCAACGGCATTGCTAGCGTTTTTACCACCGATCTGCTGCAGTGGTTTCCAACCATGGAATCCAGCGCTATTTTGCGCATGACCCGCCTGCTGAGCCTGGTGGTTGGAGTTCCCGCTATTTTTATGGCCTCCCAGGGTTACAACGTGCTGTACCTGTTTTTGCTGGCTGATTTAGTCTGCGCTGGGGCGCTGTTTCCGGTGCTGTTTGGCCTCTACTCACGGCGGTTGACCGGCACCATGGCATTTTGGAGTGCGGTTACCGCCATAGCCGTGGGGGCCTTGTTCTTCCCAAAATCCGACTTTAACCCCTGGAACAGCCTGCCCTTTGCGGGGGATCTGCTGGTTAGCTTTGCCACCCCCGTTGGGGTATCAACGCTGATCTGCCTAGGCTGGATTCAGCTCCAGGCCCAGCGGAGTAAGACCAAAGCCTTTGACTTTGCCAACCTCAGCCGCGATATCCACACCTACGGCGATGCCAATGTGCCACCAGTGAAAAACGTGACGGAAAAATCTAATTTCTGAAGCTCAAAAATTTCCCTCGCCAGAACCCATAGGGCTTGAGTCAATAGCCAATCTACGGCCCATCCCAGCAAAACCTCCGATGCCAGCCCCACAGCGCTGCACTGTGCCCGAGCCCTAAAACCCGATACCCGATACTCAACACCCAAACCTACCAGAGCTAACCCATGAGAACCCACTGGATTGCCAAACGCCAAGGCCACCCTAACGTCTCCCAAATGCACTATGCCCGCCAGGGCCAGATTACGGAAGAAATGACCTACGTAGCCCAGCGGGAAAATCTGCCCGCCGAGCTGATTCGAGATGAAGTGGCGCGGGGCCGCATGATTATTCCTGCCAACATTAACCACCCCAATCTAGAGCCCATGGCCATTGGTATTGCGGCTAAATGCAAGGTCAATGCCAACATCGGGGCTTCCCCAAACTCGTCAGATATTCACGCAGAGGTGGCAAAGCTGCGGCTAGCGGTGAAATACGGGGCCGATACCCTGATGGATCTCTCCACCGGGGGCGGAGATTTGGATGTCATTCGCACCGCTATCATCCAAAATTCTTCTATTCCTATCGGCACGGTACCGATCTATCAGGCGCTAGAGAGCGTCCACGGCAACATTGAAACTCTCACCGCCGATGACTTTTTGCATATCATCGAAAAGCACGCCCGGCAGGGGGTCGATTACCAGACCATCCACGCCGGAATTTTGATTGAGCACTTGCCGTTGGTGCGCGATCGCATCACCGGTATTGTCTCGCGCGGCGGTGGCATCCTGGCCCGGTGGATGCTACACCATCACCAACAAAACCCGCTTTATACCCACTTTGACGCCATCATTGAAATCTTCAAGCGCTACGACGTGTCCTTTAGTCTGGGGGACTCCCTCCGCCCTGGCTGTCTGCATGACGCCACCGATGCCGCCCAAATGGCCGAACTCAAGACCCTGGGAGAGCTGACCCGCCGAGCCTGGGAGCAAGATGTGCAGGTGATGGTCGAAGGTCCAGGGCATGTGCCTATGGATCAAATCGACTACAACGTTAAAACCCAGATGGCAGAGTGTTCAGAAGCGCCCTTCTACGTGCTTGGCCCCCTAGTCACGGATATTGCCGCCGGGTACGACCACATTAGCTCGGCCATTGGGGCTGCCCTGGCCGGATGGAGCGGGGCCGCCATGCTTTGTTACGTCACCCCCAAAGAGCATCTGGGCTTACCCAACGCTGAAGACGTGCGGGCCGGGCTAATTGCCTATAAAATTGCCGCCCATGCCGCCGATATTGCCCGCCACCGGCCAGGTGCAAGGGATCGTGACGATGCCATGTCCCACGCCCGCTATAACTTTGACTGGAACCGCCAGTTTGAACTGTCCCTTGACCCGGAGCGAGCCAGGGAATACCACGACGAAACCCTGCCCGCCGATATCTACAAAACCGCTGAGTTTTGCTCGATGTGCGGCCCCAAGTTTTGCCCCATGCAAACCAAGGTTGATGCCGAAGCCCTCACTGAGCTAGAGAAGTTTCTGGCTACAGAAGGAGCGACTGTAGTGGGTTAGTGGAGGTTTCTGCCTGAAAATATACCTTGTCATTTCCGCATAGGCGAAAATTCAGAGGTAAAGTCAGTTGCCTCTGGGTATCTTCTTTGGCAGAAATCGTCCCATACCAAGTTTTGTTTTAGTATTAACCCCGATCCAAGACGCGGCGGCGAAATCGACCCAGGTGTTCCTCCCCCTGGCGGGTGGGCACCGAGTTGCTGACTGGTTGTAAAACCGTGATGTCAAAGTCAGCCGCAAAATGCTGGCGGATTTCGGTGGCGGAGGTACCAAAGGGTGGCCCACCCTCACGCTGGTGGGTAAAAAAGACCCCCAGCAGTTCCCCTCTGGGAGCCAATAAATCTGCCACCAGTCTGACGTAAGCAGGGCGGTGGGAGGGGTGAATGGCGCAAAAACAGGTGTGTTCGATCACGTAATCGAATCGCCCCTGCAACTCAGGCACCAGCTCAAAAATATCCCGCTGAAGCAACGTTATGCTCAAACCAGCTACCCCCGCCTGCTGAGCTAGGAATTGAATTGCTGAGGGGGCAAAGTCTACCGCCGTCACCTCAAAACCGTGCTGGGCAAACCACAGAGCATCATGGCCACGCCCGGCCCCTAGCACAATCGCGGCTCCTGGGGGCGGGGCCGCGGCAGATTCGAGTAACTCCACAAAGATGGGGGCTGGCTGGCCCAAGTCCCAGCGGGTGGTGCCCTCCTGGTAGCGGTTTTCCCAGGCTCCTGGGCTTAGGGCAGAAGGGGGTTGTGTCGTCACGGGCGGCTCCGGTGTATGCTCTGCACTAGAGTTTTAGGGTAGCGCGTATGCGTCGACGTCGGCTGTTGGGAGGAATGAGTGGGGCCGTCGCTGGCCTAACCCTGTCTCCAAAGATGGGACGTTCCGATGGGCTGCCCACACCCCAGAAGCCGCCGCGCCTTAAAGCTGGCGATACCGTGGGCATTGTCAGCCCGGCGGGGGCCACGTTTGAAACCAATCGCCTTGATCTGGTAGTAGACGCCATGACGGCATTAGGATTTGTACCCAAGGTCGCCCCCCACACCTTGGATCGCTACGGCTATCTAGCCGGGGCGGATGCCGACCGAGCGGCGGACGTTAACGCCATGTTCGCCGATCCAACAGTGGCCGCCCTAATGCCGGTTCGGGGCGACTGGGGCAGCGCCCGCATTCTCCCATATTTGGACTATGACCTGATTCGGGCTAACCCTAAGGTGCTGGTCGGGTTCAGCGATATTACCGCCCTGCTGCTGGGGATTTATGCCCAGACCGGGTTAGTCACTTACCATGGCCCCCACGGCATTACCTCCTGGCAGCCCGATCAGGTGGAGTTTTGGCGACGCATTTTGATGCAGGGAGAGGTTCTCACCTACACCAACCCCCTGCTGGGAGCCGACCAGGATCGCCTCATGCGTGACCAGGGCCGTATCCAAACCATTACCCCAGGACAAGCCACCGGGCCGCTGCTGGGGGGCAACTTGTCCGTTATTTCAGGCATCGCCGGGTCACTCTATATGCCTGATACAACCGGGACAATCTTGTTTTTAGAGGATATTGGCGAACCCATCTACCGCATTGATCGCATGTTGACCCAGCTCAAGCTAGCCGGCGTGCTCGACGGGCTGGCGGGCTTTATCTTTGGCCAGTGCCCTGCCTGCGGTCCTGGGGAAACCTACGGCTCTCTTACCTTGGAAGAAATTGTGCGCGACCACGTTGAACTCCTGGGTATACCGGCCTGGGTAGGGGCCTGGATTGGTCATGTGGAGCCGCTTTGGACGTTGCCGATCGGCAACGTGGTGACCGTAGATGCAGGCGCTGGGTCAATTCAAATGCAGGCCCCAGCGGTGAGCTAAGGGGGGGACCCAAGGACAGCCCTCCTAAATCAGTTAACCTCTTGGCGGGTGTTGCTGAATACAGGTATGAATCAAAAGTTTAACGTCCCTCGTAGGGGCAAACGGCCGTTTGCCCCTACCCAAATTCAGGCCTCAATTCAGTAACACCTCTTGCCGGGGCGTGAGCAGAACTAGGCCGGAGGCTTTACGGTTGTTCGTTCGATCTAGACTTTTTCTTTATAGTTTCTTTTCGAGCAATGGCCTCGAAAAAATTACGACGCACCCTCCGTTCTATCAGCGGTGGGTAACGGTACGATCTGGTACAGTTCAACCACTCGCTCAGCCTGAACCGGCTCGACCTGGTAAGACTGAGCCGCCGCGTCGATTAGCGTTTGGTTGGGCCTGAACAGAAAAATACTCCCCGGCCAATTTTCAAGCTTAGGCAGCGGCCCTGGGGTCAGAAAAAAGATAGTCTCAGGGTTTAATCCATGACTCACAGAGATCACATTGCCCAGGGAAGTATCCCGCCGATTGGTAATCAGCATAGGACGCTCGAAGGTATTAACACAATCGGCAATAAAAGGATTGTGGTAGCTGACGCCTTTATTCCACCAAGTACGGGCCTGGGTATTGAAACCGCAGGACAGTATCCCAAAGAGCAAAAGTAGGCCCAGCGTCACTTGACCCCAGCGCTTTCCTAACCCCTTGGGCATCGAAGCGATATCGCTAAGCCATGCCGCCATGGCTAACGTAACCGCAATCAGCGACGGGAAAAAATACCGCGTTGTCCCAGAAATTTGCCCTTCCCTGAGCAGGTCGCTGCCGATTAAAACTACGGGCGGCACGATCAACAGGCAGAGTAAAAAAGTGCTGACCTGTCGGTCATAATTACGGATGATATGGCCCAGGGCAATGCCCAAAGTTAGGATCACTAAAGGCGGCACTACTAGCGTAAACCAGTGGTCAAGGGGTAGATTAAAATCGACGAATACAGCACTATAGTGCAGCCCCCAAAGCTTGGTCAAAAATGCCATCGGGCTCGCAAACCCCGCCCAGGCGGTTACGCTTTGTATCCGATCTAGCTTTTGGCTCATGATCCATAGCCAAGGGGCAAACAACCCTAGCCCTAAACCACTAGCTAGGGCAAAGGCTAACCACTGCCGAGGCTTTTGGGTGAACCCAACCAACACCAGATGGCTGATTACTAACAAACCAGTGACTAGGGAACCATAGAAACTCAGAGCTATAGCGAAGCTGTACCCCAGCCATGCTCGCCACTGGTTTTGCCGTATGGCCCGCAGCAGCGTAATGTTGGCCAACAACAGTCCTACGCTCCAGAAGCTGTATTCCCGCGCCTCTTGACTGTAGATGAAGTGGATTGGCGAAACCGCCAGCAGAGCCGTGGCCACCCAGGCCACGGCGGGCTGCGCTGGAAATAGCTCTCGACCCAGCCAGAACATCAGCGGCAGGGCCAATACCCCAAAAATAGCCGCAATGGCGCGATAGCCCGCCACAGAAGCCCCAAATAATTTTCCCCAGCCATAGGCCATCAGGTAATAAACCGGGGGGTGCTCGGGATGATCGACTAGGGAGGCCCAGGTTTTAGCTAGGGAAGCATCTGCTGGAAGCTGCTGGTACTGAAGTAAATCCCCGGCAGTGATAAAAGATTCCGTAAACAGCCGCCGTTCGACCTGTTGGCCAATATAGCCCGCCACCCGCAGGCTGGTGAACACCTCGTCATGCCAATAGACCTTGCGATCTAGGTGGGTAAACCTGAGCAGGGTACCGACCACTACCACAAAGATGACAACTCGTTTTAACCAGACCCAATGACGATTCAAACGAACTCTTTTGGCCCAGCGAACCGCTGGGCGCGTAATAAAATTAAAACTTGTGCGTAAATTTCACCTGACAGATTTTCAGCCTAAAAGTTCCTAGTGCAGATGTGGCATACAAGGTTTACGGTTCACAATATGAAACCCTCACAAGGGCAGGGAGACTTCCGCAGTCGTGTACTAGCTCAGGTTTAAACTCTTGCCTAGAACTGATAGCCCACATCGTGGAAGTTGGCGATCAGCGCCACATTGGCATGTTCTAGGCTAGACACTAGCCACGGCACCTCCTTACAGTAGCGCCGCTCATGCAGGTTAAACAGCACCGAAAAGCAGCGCTCTAGCCAGGGCTTAGCGGCCGAGCAAAACAGCACTACCCGCAGCAGCAGGCCCATGGTTAGGGTATAGCCAATATCGTTAATCAGGTAGCGAAAGGTACGAAACACCGGGCGATAGGGGCTGTCGACCACCAAAAAGTTGAGTACACGACGGCAGGTTTCGACCACCATGAAGCTGTTCAGCGGCTGGGCATCGAACTCTGAGAGGGTGTCTCGTAGATACTGCCGCAGGTTGCGGGTAAAGTGGTTGCCCTTATATTTTGGTTCCACTGCCGCGACGGGGTTGACCAAATAATCCACAAACTCGTTCTTAAAGTCGCGAAATGAGCGTGCGGTTTTGCTGTAGGTGGCAAACCAGCGAGCCTGATCCCGATGGGTGCGGCGGCCCTCAATTTTGCCAGTGTAGTAGGCGAGGGCTGCTCCTAAATCGGCGGCATCCAGAAGGGTTGGGTTAGGTATGGGGGCCGCTTTTGCAGACATTTGATAGTGGGTATGGTAGCGGGCCAGATGAATGCCAAAATCGGTTTCGGCCTTGCGGCGCAGGTCGCTAATATTCTGCTTTTGCTCTTGACCGCTATCTTTAGTGAGCAGGCTGCTGTCGTATAAAAACGGGTAGTAGCCAATGCGATAGGCCAAAAGCTGCTCTTCAAAGGCTGTCCTGGCAGATTTTCCGGCTTCCTTAGGGGCGCTAAAAATGCGGCGTAATCGCTCTAGAGCCGCATATTGGTCACTGGCCACAAACTCTCGCACCAAAGACCGCACCCGCTCAACCTCAGGACAGGATGAAGGGGTGCTAGGCACTTCATCCAGGAGGCTAATTAGCTCAGGAATGGCCCAGTGGTCGCGGGGCTGGGTATACCAGAGGTTGATCAGGGTATAGCAGCAGCGGTTGAGGACGTACTTAAATTCTCGGTTAGCCGTAGATTCTTCCGATAGCCTAAACAGCGCGTTGGCCACCGAGCTATCGGGATACTGGTCACCCCATAACAGCAGCGTTTTAAACCGCTCAATCATCTGATGGGGTGGCTCTTGCTTACGCCAGTACTGGAGATGGTTGTAGAGAATGTCTTCTAAGGTCGCTGGAGGGCGATTTGAGTAGTCTGACCAAGAGTCTAGGGAATCCCAGGGGCTCATACTAGTTACCTGATTGCAAGCATCGATAACCTAACTGGCTTAAGTTTTATCGGGCCAAGCCCATTGGTTACAGACAACCTGAAGACTTATGCCAGCCAAAACCCGATCAGGAATGATGCTGATAGACATACCGGCTTAAGTGAGAGGCTCACTATAGATTCCTGCCTGAGCGGGAATGACGCTGGCACTTTATTTCAGGACCGATCCCTAGCCATCAGGGTATTTTAAGAGGAGTTGCGCTAGATTAACCGCATCCTATTGATAAAGAGTCTCATCATATTACCCATACCTTTACCCTTTTTCTCCGTTATCTACGATTCATTTTCCAGATTTTCTAGCCTGAATTCTTGAATTAGCCTATTTAGGCGCTAAGAAGTCATGGCTTCGCGGCAATCTGCCGGACTACGGTTTGGGCCGAGTAGCTAACGCCAGCCGTGCCCTCCCCAGGATGGGTTGAGTCACCTACCAGCCAAAGCCTGGCCAAAGGGGTACGGTTGGCAAAGCCAAAGGGGCCATAGCTGCTAACCCGCATCCCCAAACCGCCCACGGTGCCATGGTGGCGGCCCGTAAAGTGAGCGAAGGTGCGCGGCGTAGCGGCCTCGATGTGAACCAGGTGGTCAGGGGATAGATTAAAGTAGCTTGATAGCCGCCCCAGGGCCTCGTCGGTATAGGCCTGTTTCATGGCCGCGTAATCGGCGGTCTGCCACCAGGGCGCTACGTCGGTAAAGGACGAGGCAATGATGGTGGCTTTGCCAGTGGGCGCGCGCCCGTCATCGGGGCGGCTAACGGAGACGAATAGCGAGTTATTTTCGGCCATGGGGCTGTCATAATCATAGAGAAATTGCAGGTGCGGCGGGCAGTCGGGGGGAATGGCGACCGCTTCGACCCCCAGATAAATGACGAAGGCTCCGCTGCCGGGGGGCAATGCCTCCACCCGTCGTCGATAGCTCTGGGGCAGTTGTTCGCCCAGAAGCAGCCCCAGGTTTTGCACCGTAACGTTAGCCACCACATGATCCGCAGGCTCTAGCCAGGTCTGGCCCGTTTTCTGGTTTCGGACAGTAACCCCGGTGGCGCAGCCCTTTTCTCCATGGATGCGCTCTACGGTGTGCCCCATTTGCAGTAAGCCGCCCTCCCGAAGCAGCGCTTTTTCAAGGCGATCGCTGAGCACCTGCATACTGCCGTGGAGGTGGTACAACCCCTGGGGCGCCTGGGACACGCTCAGGGCTGTAGCCGCGTAGAGCATGGCCGTTTCGTCAGCGCCGACCTGGGAATAAAGCTTGAGCTGAAGGTCGAGGAAGGTTTTTAGCCTGTGATCGCCATCCAATCTCAGATCTCTCAAGACCTGCCCAACGGTGGCAAAGGTATAGGGCAGCGTTATCAGAGTATCAGGCCGCACCGCCTGCATCAGCCGCCATAGATCTCTGACACTGCGGGGGGGCAGCACCGGCCCCCGCGACTGAAAGCGCCAGCTGGGCTGAAACAAGGTTTGCACCAATTCCCAAAAAGGCTCACTGCCGGGGAACTGCCGCTGTCGTTCGGCCCGCCAGGTCGCCGGATCGCGCCAGACGCAGATGGGCTCAGATTCCATTGGCAAAAATACCGCACAGGCTGGGTCACAGAAAGTGGCCTCGGGCAGCGGCAGATCCAGTTCGGTAAAAATCTGATGGTGGACGCCCCCCGGTTCTAGCCCAGCCACCTGGGTCGCCCCCACATCAAAGGTAAAGCCCCGGCGTTTAAAGGTAGAGGCGCACCCCCCCGGCACGATGGCCTGGTCAAACACCCGTACCGAGTAGCCCTGCTGCGCTAAGAGCGCCGCCGCCGTTAACCCCCCAATGCCTGCGCCAATGACAACAATCCTTTTGCGGTCAGAGGACGGAGAGAAACTGGCCATGGGAGATTTACATTTCTTTACGCTATTCCCATGGTAGCCCAGTGGGGAATAGGAAGGATGAGGCTAGATCCCAGAATTCTGAGGTGCATAGCTAGGATTTTAATCTATCCGACAGGAGTACCCTGGGATCTGCTCAGGTAAGTTTTCAGCCAGGACACTCCTTAATTATTACTAACTTGAGGGTTATCGCAGTTGGCATCTGCAGCGGTTTTTAGGCTGCCTAGCAAGTTAGCGACAATGACGCACTGTTTAGTCGTAGACCCCGCCGCATTAATGCTGACGACAAAGGGAACAACTTGGCCACGGGGAATCCCTTGATAGTCAAATGTAATCGAATCTTGGGTTGTTTTTGTACCTGCCGTATCTACGGTGTAGTAGCTAAGCTGGACATTGCCTGCTCCGTCACTGCCTAACGCCTGGGTTAGCCCCTGCACCTGCAGCGAAGGAGTATCGCCATTCACAACTTTTACCGTTACCGCCTCTCGCCGCTGAATGGCCTCTTGCTGGGCCTGCTTTAGCCCCTGCAAGAGGTCGCTTCTCACTGCCCCCACCCGTTGCTTGTTAAGAAAGGCGAACCAGCTGGGGGCAGTAATGCCCGCCAGTATGGCGGCAATAATCACCACCACCAAGACCTCAACTAGGGTGAAGCCCGCCTGGGAATTGGGGATAGAAGCTTTAGAGCGTTTCATGTTGAGAACCAGGTTTTGACCATTAAAAAATACCGGTGCTAAAAGGGTTAGGAACCAGATTTATCCAGAATGCCTCGAATTAAAATTTCAGCTTCCAGGGTGGGCGTACGACCTGCTTCGCTAAAGGTATTAACCAGCCCTGGCCTACCTTCAGTGGCATTGCCCCGTAAAAAGATCAGCAAACTCTGATTTGTTCCAGAAGGAATCGCGTTGGGATCTAAGACAGCCGCAGCCTGAGCGGCTTCATTGCTGACACAGGCATAGAAACTATTAGACTGTGCTGGGGTAGCAAAGTAACCGATTGGGCAAGCCGAAGCGGTAGAAGGATCGTTGCCCAGGCTATCTACATAGTCCGTTAGCACGGCTACGTTACCGCTAGTGGAGCCTGGGGTAACGGTTTCGTCGACAGCGGTAGAGGCTTTTGACCAGTCAAGAAAACTATTGTCCTTAGCCGTTGGGTCCCAATATCCCTGAGTCTGAGTGAGGCTGGTTATATTTGGCTTGCTGCTATATTTAGGCAATTCGTAGCGCAAAATTCTAGAAGGGCCTTCCCAAAGCTCGCCATCTTTGTTGTTTTGTTGAAGATAGACCACTAGGGTATAAAAACTTTGGCGCAGTTTCAGCGTCTCACATTCAGAACGTTTGGCAACCTGCTTTGCGCTAGTGCCGGAAAAAGCCGTTGAGCAAGAATTTTTCCAGAAATTATTGGTGTTTTCGAGGTTTATGGGGTCGAGCCGCCAAAAGGCCAGAATAGGGGTTGCCCCGGTCGGCAAATCATCTAACTGATCGATAACTGCACCGGGGGTAGAAAACACCAGCACGGCCTCGCGGGCGTCGCGGCTAATGTAGTCAATGGCCCGCTGCATGTCTTGCTGGGTTTGGGTCAGCACCTCTTCGCGACGGTTGACCTGAAGGAGCTCAACCACCAGATAAAGCAGAGTGCCAATGATCAGCGACCCCACGACCATGGCCACTAAGAGCTCAATTAAAGTGAACCCTTTACGGCTAAATTGGCTAGCCCGCAGCACTAGGCGCATTAAGCCCAGTTGAGGTTGTTTTGTGGCCATAGGTATATGCTCAGTTCAAATAAAGTAGAGGTAGCTCAATTACAGCCTAAAGGTACCGAAGCCGTCGATCCCGCGGCAGACGCCGTGTAATTAATCAGGTTGCAAAATGAGTTACCTTGCTCACTAACGGCAATGGTTGTATACAAAACCGCCAGGGGACGTGCAGACCGCTGCCCTTCCCCGGCGGTGGTCGCCAGAGAAAGGGGTTCGGTCGATAAATTACCGCTGCCACCAGACGTCACGGCATCAAAGTCGTATACCCGCACTCCCATGGCAAAGGCTACCGGCACACCACCGCTCTCAAGGCCCCTGGTGCGGTAGGTTTGAACAGCAAAATCGTTGCTGCCGTTATCGTTAATATCTACGGGACGGGTTTGGGTTGGGGTGCTGGGAACGGCCACCACCGATCCATACAGCGGGCCGACCTGTTTGGCCACCTCATTATCTTTGAGGGTGGTCGGAGCTTGGGGAGGTAGCTGAGATACATTGGCCACCCCGCCTTGCTCGACCAATAGACGCACCCGGTCAATTTCGCTTTGGGCTAGCCCCAGAGCTTGCTCAGCCTTCTGGCTCTGCACCCGCGTGGCCACCGAAATCACCAGGGCCGGGGTAATGGCGCTGGCTACCAGGGCCACCATGATAATCGCCACCAGGCACTCAATCAGGGTTAGCCCCTGACTTGTGGCTTCCCTGGCCATTCCCCTGGACAGGAGCCGATTTAGATGCTGCTGCACTCGATTAGTCATCATCCACCTAATACCTCCATAACGCAGATGCTGTGTAACCCGTGGCCTAGGAAGCTTTAGGGCAGAGATTGCCACTTAAAATGCGATCTCCATCCGCATTTTTAGCGCAGCGCAGATTCAGAATATAAGGGTCATCGGCGGCTACCTCACGGTAGTACTCGCTGCGGGGGGCACCGATGGTGACAAAGCGGCGGGCGGCGGGGGCAGGGGGCACATAGAGTAGGCCTACGTCATAACCCCAGCGGCGGTCGGGGGGGTCGTAGTAGCCTAAACGCTGATCAGCATTTGGAGTTGCCCCCACCTCCCAGGCATCGTGCTCAAAGGGGCCGGTGGCCGTGGTTGAGAAATTAAGCTGAATAAATGACCCGGCAATATGCAAGCTTGTGTTCTCCCAGTTCTCTAAAAACCGAGGATAGTTGTGCAGGCCCCCATAGCTTTGGTTAGGGCGCTTAGGCCCAATACCGCTCACAAAAACCGCATTGATAAAGGTTTCGTTTGCCGTAGGGATATTCCGGCGGCGATCATCCTCACCACTGTCAAATCGAACCCACTCGTCATCGGCGTCGTACTCATCGTAGAACGGTTTTGGCGGACTTAGGACACTCGGATCTTCGATTACAAAGTAAGTGCCGTTGCGGTCTACCCAAACGGGGGAATCGTTGTTGCCCGGCTGTTCACGTAGCACCTTGTCTAGGGCTAAATCAGAGGCAAGGATCGGGCGGTTCTGGTTCATATAAGACGTTCTGATAGCAGTGCCCCCCTTGGAGGCGGGCCGCGCTTCAATGAATGTGTCTTCTACGGCCCCGTCAACAAAATTGCTAGACAGCACCACAATCGCATCCGACAAAATTTCCACTGGTCGCCAGTGGTCTTTCGCTAAGTTAGCAAAGGTATCGGTATTGAGGGTGGTACGGTCGTCATAGAACTTGTTGCCAAAGGCGTTAGCCAGGGTTTTGTTGTAGATAGTCTGGGTAAATTCTTCAACAATACCGGCACGCTGACCGCTGGTGCTGTGCAGGTTAAAATCTCCCTGAATGTAGACGCTATTGTCTGTCACCAGGGTCATGCCTACCTGGCGGGCAAAGCTAGTCCCGCTAAAGTCAGTGGGGTTGCCGCTGGCGGTGCGCAGCCTGAACCCGTGGGTGCGCCGCTCCGGGTCAGCGATAAAGTCTACGGGTTTGATACTAATGCGGCGGGCGGTCAAGGGAGGGTCTTGGGATGCCGTGGTGGTATCGCCAGGGCGAACCTGCATCCGACAGGCGGCCTGGGTTTCGATTCTAAATCGCCGGGGGTTGAGGGTGCCGGTATCGATGCCCTCGCAGTTGGTGGCGGCGGTATTGGCAGGTCGAACAATTGAGTCCTCGCGGACAGCATCCTCACGGAAGGCAAAAAACACCCCTTCGGCCTGTTTTTCGCGGTTGGCGGGTAACCAGTAGTCGCCGGTACCGACCTGGCGGGTAGTAATGGCCTCGATATCAACGTCCAGTACGCGGGTGTTGAGCTGTTCGCGGCCATTGAAGACGCCTTTATCCAAAAAAGGCACTTTGATCACGACTCCGGTTGGGGCATTGATCTTAAAGGCATCGGCGAGGTTATCAACGGTGGCTTTGGCGAGTAGCCCTGAGCTATTCGCTGCGGGCACTGTCCAGGTGCTGGCGGTGGCGGCTCGGGGCACCGCCGCAATGACACTGAGCCCTTCAACCGGGTCAACGGTAGAAGCTGCACGGACAACTTTGAAGTTCAAGGTGGTCGGGTTAGTGGTATTGACGTAGGCGTTTGTGATGTACTCCTCGGCCGCCTGAGTGGCGGGAGGGATAGCTACGCCATCGGGCTGGGCATAGTCACCTGTCCCTTTAAGATTGTGATCTACCAGGGGGAACAGGTAAAACAGCGACGGATATTTGACCTGCATCGCGTTGTAGTTACTGCAAGCCACCAGGGTTAAAGCGACCTGGTCGTCTTTACCACCTGTGCCCTTAGCAATGACATCCGTGAACAGGTTGGGATTACATTTAGTCTGAAAAGCAAAATCCTTATTGCTGCCACTAACCGGGATTCTGACGGCCTCAGTATATTGTGTGGTGTTATTCCAGCCGACGACATTCTTGCTAGGGTCTGCGATCCCTAATTGTCGCTTAGTGGCACCTTGCCTAAATCCTAAATCACGATCTCGAATCGTGGAAGCAATATAAGTAATGGAGTTGCCGAAGTCTACGATTTCATCCAGTTCCGCAGTAGTAGCGTTAGTCACCTCGTCAATAATGATTCGCCAGTCGCTGAGGGTGAACTCGGCAAAATACTCGCCCACATCACAGGTTGATTGAAATCCGGCGGTATCATTCCCTGATATACAAGGGACATTGCTAATGTTGGTGTCTGTCCAGGCTCTGACTTTACCGAGCTTGGAGAACAGGGCGGCCATTTTACCCCCGCTGTCTTTATTGTCTTCGACGTACTCAATGATGTTGGCCATGCCATTGCGGAGTTGAGTAGAAATATTTTGAAATCTGGACTTTTCAGCGCCCAGCAGCGCCCTGGCATCTTCATAGTCAGATTTGAGGTTATAGGCCAACAGGCTAACGGTGCAGGCGGCACTATGAAGGGTAGCCTTATCGGCCAGGCTAAGGTCAGCATATTTCACCGCAGGTGTAGCATCGAGGTATTCCACAAAGATGCGCCGCAGGGGAGAAAAGTCGCCCCACATATTCAGGTAGGGGGCTGGGTGGATATTGCCATCTTGAACGGGCTTAAAGGAGGGAGCGCCACCGCTGGGATCACCTGCGAAGTAGGCCAGGTTTCTCAGGGCAATGCCGAGGGGCTCACTAGCCGCAACGGATGACGCAAAGGTGGTCTCATTGGAAAAGCCGGTAGACCCGGTGGGAAACTGAAATTCCCAGCCGTTGGTACCCTTTCCGGTTAGGAAGTCGGCTCTAAGAAGGTTGGTTTTGTTGGGATAGTTTTCAAACGTGCGGCTATCGACAATACTCTGGCGAGTGCCCGGGTGGGCTGTGAGGGCCATACAGGCTGCCGGAAACTGACCATCATTAATTTCATAGTGGTATACCACCATGCCCTGTACCGCCGCCAGATTATCGCGCAAAGAGCGGCGCTGCAAATATTCGTGGTTCCCCTCCGATGGGCCAATAAAATCGTTGGTAGTGAGGGCTCCCTTACGCTGAATGGCCGGATAAAGCGGATCATTGCTAGCAGAAAGCGTGCCTGTGGTAGGGTCTAAGTTCCAACCACTAGAGTTGCCTAGCTCTAAGCGTTGGCCAATAATCATACGTAAGCCAGCCTGACTAGACCGACGCTCCCAGTAGCCATCTAACCCATCGGCTGGGTTAGTTAGCCCAACTAGTCCATTAATTTTGTCACCAATGGTAGTAGTAGCGGGCTGGTTAGCAATATCAAAAGCAGCGGTTCGGTTGTCGTAGCGGGGTTTTGGCCCCCAGCGATCGTCGGCGCGGAAGAAGTCATCCACAAAGGGGCGGGCTACCTCGTCATTAATTAAGCGTTTACCCTGGTTGAAGATGTTGGTGGTCTTATCCCAGTCGGGGTTACGACTCCAGGAATTGACATTGATGTGCTGAGTTTGGTCTTGGGTAAACAGGGTGAGGGCATTCATCGACACGTCGGAAGGGCGGCCACCCGTAACCGAGTCATTGTTGTTTCTTAATTTATCGCCGGTTCTAGGACGCTTGCCGTCGCCGTCAAAAACATGAACTGTTGGATCGGTACCGCTATAGTTATCGCTAAGGGTCGCACCTTTAATGACTTGCCCCTGAAAGTCTCTCAGGCCGGTAGTCGATGCTGTTGTGGATTGGGGATTAATGCCGTCTATGCCGTCTAAATTAGCTTCTGCCAGGGTAATTTCTGACGCTCCCTGGCTGTAAAGGCAGGAATTGTGGGAGCTGATCATGTGGTACCTAACATCACCGCGGGTAATAAAATTACCGTCGGTGTGCATGGCCCCATTCCAGTTGAACTCAGGGCCAGGAAAGATTTCCAGGTCGTAGCGGAACCAGGCCCCCCACTTGCTGGCCCGAGAGGCCTGGCGCGATTGCTGAAATTCTAAGGTTTCAAAGGTTCGATTAACACTATTAGCATCATTATTGTTGGCTACAAAGGCGTTAATTTGAAAGTTCTTTTGCAGGTCAGAGTTGTTGCCTCGGGTGACCAACTGCCAGCCACCCTCAGCCAACGCCCCCTTACACTGGGGGGTGGCTTCGGTCGTAGCCAAGGGGCCAGTGCGGGTAATCAGAGCGTCGGCCTTCTCTTGGCTGGTGGGGGTGTCTAGGGTAATACTCTTTTTAACGTAGGCACGGGGCAAGAAGTTTTCTCCGGTTCCAGGGGCCGAGGCTTCTTTAATATCAACTGAGTCGTCTACCAAAACCGAGTAAACAATGGTTTTGCCCTCGGAGGGAAACGACCAGGCATTGTCTAGCTTGCCGTCGTTATTGAGGTCTAGCCGTTGTTCATCCGGCAGGGTGTAGGGGTCGTAAAATTTATCGCTAGGGTTAATGGGGCTAACTCGACCGGTGTAGCCCACAAAGTTTTTGGTAGGGTCAAGGTTACCCGCCATCAGGTCGGCCAGAATGTCGCTGGCCGGTAGCCCGCTGGGAAAGCGGGGGTCTTGTTGAAACATGAACTCCAGCTTGGCCTTAGCCCGGTCGATGGCCGGGGTAGCGGCATTGGCAATCACCCTTTGTTCCCGCTGGATAATCGCCTGCTCGCTGCGGCTAAAAGAGCGATAGGTGAGGGCTGTGGCAGTGAGTACCACCATCAGCACCAACAGTACCGTGGTGGGCAGCACAAACCCCGACCGAGCCAGCCGAGCAGGGCGGTTAGCCAGCAAAACAATCTGGAGCAGGCCGGCAACCAGCCGCTTTAGGGCCGCTTGAGGCAGCCGCCAAACTTGTTGGAGGAGGTGATGCATGTTTTTAAGACCGATTTGTCAAACAACAAAACGTGAGACCGATAGCGAGTCAGACCGGGGGACGAAGACCTGACGAATTCGTGATGGGGGCGAGTTGAGCTGGCGAAGTTGACTGAGTTACGAATAAGAACCCTAATGAGATGGCGATTTCCAGGGGGGCTAGATCAACGTGGAAGGGTGAGTGAGAGATGATGATCAGGAAGGCTTGGGGTGTAGGGGCGCGGCTCCAGAACGTCAACGGAGCTTTTACGGTAAGAACTCCAAGTTTATAGATAAAATACCCAGCTATTGTAACGGAGCGATCAGCGCTGCAAGCCATGTGGCTGGGCCAGGGTCGGCCTGAGAAAGCCGATGTCGCCTTAGAATAGCGATAATAGTGGCCTCTCGGTAGTGATGCCGACACGTTGGCAACCGCCGCCAATGCCTCGATGCTGAGTATCGATCGATACCTGAACTCAGATACCCATCTTAGTCGTAACTTTATAACCTGGGCTGCGTATTCTTTCGGGAGTTGGGGGTTAGTACGCGCTTTTGGACATTGGCGGAGCGAGGGGCTGACGGTCACCCACAAAATCGCTGACCGCCGAATGCACACTCCGGGAATTGGGCTAAGGCTGGCTGAGAGAAGGGTGTATAATGTCGTCCCTGATGGTGTTTGGTGTAAAGATGCTGCTATGGAGGGCTGGTAAAACGAACCGTCGGCTTCACGTCAACGTCTATGGTCTACTTAAGCTCATCTACTCACTCAGTTCCAGGGCATTCCACTGATGCAGCAGTTTAGTACGTCTCCCCGCGAGTTGGTCAGCAGCTTTTGGCGCCACCGCGAGCTGACCAAAGCCTTAATTCAGCGGGATGTAGTAGGGCGCTACCGGGGATCCAGCCTGGGCATGCTGTGGTCGTTTTTTCATCCCCTGTTCATGCTGGCGGTGTATACTTTTGTGTTCAGCATCATTTTTCAGGCTAAGTGGGGCCAGGGTGACGAATCTAGGGGCGAGTTTGCCTTAGTGCTGTTCGCGGGGCTGATTGTGTTTAACTTTTTTGCGGAATGTATTAACCGCTCCCCCGGCCTAATTTTGGTCAATGTGAATTACGTGAAGAAGGTGGTTTTTCCCCTAGAAATTTTGCCCTGGGTGGCGGTGGGGTCGGCGCTGTTCCACGGGGTGATTAGCCTGGTGGTGTGGCTGATCTTTTATATGGTACTGTTTGGCCTGCCCCAGCCCAGCGCCTTGCTGCTGCCGGGGGTGGTGCTACCCTTAATTTTGCTGACGGTGGGGTTGTCCTGGTTTTTGACCTCCCTGGGGGTTTATTTACGCGATGTCTCCCAGGTGACCACCATTTTGACAACGGTGCTAATGTTTTTATCACCTATTTTTTATCCGCCTTCGGCTCTGCCGGATAATCTCAAGCCCATGCTGCTGCTCAACCCCCTGGCCCCCGCCCTGGCCCAGGTGCGGGATGTGCTGATGTGGGGTAAAGTGCCTAACTTTCAGAGCTGGGTAGTTTATCTAATTGCTAGCGGTGCGGTAGCGTGGTTAGGGTTTGCCTGGTTCCAAAAAACGAGAAAGGGGTTTGCGGATGTCCTCTGAGGCAATTATCAAGGTCGAAAACCTAAGCAAGTGCTACGAGATTTATGAGCGGCCCGAAAATCGCCTAAAGCAATCCCTATATCCACGGCTCCAACGTCTGATTGGCCAACCTCCTAAACAATATTATCGGGAATTTTGGGCGCTGAAGGATATTTCCTGTGAGGTGCATCGGGGCGAAACCTTTGGCATTATTGGCCGCAATGGCTCGGGCAAAAGCACGCTGCTACAAATTTTGTGTGGCGTGCTGAATCCCACCTCTGGTTCGGTCAGCGTTAACGGTAAAGTGGCAGCGCTTTTAGAACTGGGCAGCGGGTTTAATTTTGAATTTACCGGACGCGAAAATGTCTATCTCAATGCGGCCCTAATGGGGCTTACCCCAGCCCAAATCGAGGAGCGGCTCGACGATATTTTTGCCTTTGCGGACATTGGAGAGTTTGTCGATCAGCCGGTGAAAATCTACTCTAGCGGCATGATGGTGCGGCTGGCCTTTGCGGTGATTGCCCATGTCGATGCGGAAGTGATGATTGTCGATGAGGCATTGGCCGTGGGGGACGTATTTTTTGTGCAAAAATGTATGCGCTTTATTAAAGAATTTGCCGAAAAAAACGTACTGCTGTTTGTCACCCATGACACGTCAGCGGTAATTTCCCTCTGCAGCCGCGCCATGGTGCTGGATGCTGGAGCGGTGGTGTTTAGCGGTACCCCCAAGCAAGCGGTGCAGCAGTATGCCAAAATGCAGTATGCCAGCTTCCAGGATATTGGGCTGCTGACGGATACCGTACTGACCGAAAGCGGGGCTAAACAGAAGATTTCATCTACAGTTTTAGCCCAGGATGCCTTAGCGGAAACCGAGGCATTAACCTTTCAAAAAGATAGCCGCACGGCTTTACTTGAGAAAAATGATTTGCTGGGCACCTTAACTCAGGTCTCTACTCACCTAAATTCAGGCTTTGGAGATGGCAAGGCGACTATCGTGGCCGTTAGTTTTGTGGATGAGGATGGCCATCCTATTAACGACGTGATGGCCCACTGTCGAGCAACGCTGCGAATTCAGGTGCGAGCGAATGCATCAATCGCTTCACCGATTGTGGGGTTCGCCCTAATTAATCGGCACGGGCTAGCTTTAATTAGCGATAATACCTACCTGTCATCCCTGGAGGGAGGCACGCTTTACGTTGAGGCCGGAGACGAGTTTCAAGCCACCTTTGAGTTCCAGTTGCCTTCTTTGCGCAGCGGTGATTATACGCTCCATGCGGCCGTAGCCTCTGGTTCACAGACTAACCACCACCAGCACCACTACATGCACGAGGCAGCGGTGTTTAAGGCTAGCCCGTCGTTTACCGTGCATGGCGAGTGTAACCCGCCGATGATCCGTTGCCTGCTGGAAGCGCTTTGAGGCTGGTCATGAACAATCCCCTTTGGGCCCAAGATTCGGCTGAAGCGATGTCGCTGCTACAGCTCTGGCATCAGCAGGTGAAGCAGCATCACCTAGAAACCTTTCGCGGGGTGGGGCTGCAAAAATTTCCCCAGGATCTATGGCTCTATGAGCGGCTGCTGTGGGAGGTCAAGCCCACCGTCGTCTTTGAGGTGGGGGTAAACCAGGGCGGCTTTTCACTGTGGCTGGCGGAACGGCTGCGATCAATCCAGCTCCATCAGCTTGCTTCTGCTAACGCCAGTCAAAGACCTACCCCAGGGGTTAGGGTAGTCGGTATTGATATTGACATTTCCAACGCCCAAGCCAACCTGGTGCACCACGCCGATTTAGCATCCTATATTTGTTTTGAACAAGTCGATGCCGCTCATGCCTCGGCATTAACCGAGATGGCCCAGCGCTATGTATCTAGCGAAGACAGCGTTTTGGTGATCGAAGACTCAGCGCATATCTATGCAACCACGATGGCTTCTCTAGTTGCCCTAGCACCCTTGGTTTCGCTCAACAGCTATTTTATTGTGGAGGATGGCTGCGTTGACTTTGAACATCTCCGCGAGTGCGAGCAATGGCCCAGGGGGGTGATGCAGGCGGTTCAAGACTTTCTTTTGACCCATCCAGAATTCGTGCAAGATTCGATTGGCGATTGCTACACGATTACCTGTCATCCAGGTGGTTTCTTACGGAGGATTGTGTGATGGCCCATCCTGAGCAACAGCGTTTCTTTAAAGACATCGGCCAGCGGTTTCCCGAATACTTTCAGGCAAACCAGCAGGTTTTAGAGGTGGGCTCCCAAAATATCAACGGCACCGTCCGCGATTTTTTCCCTGAAAATACGACCTACCTGGGCATCGATATTGGCCCCGGCAAAGATGTGGATCTGGTGATTCCGGGAGAGCTGATCCAGCTGCCGCCGGCCTGGGCCGATGTGGCGATTTCAACGGAATGCTTCGAACATGCCAGCACCTGGCCGCAAATCTTAGAAAACATGATCCGGATTACAAAACCGTCTGGGTTAGTGCTTCTAACGTTTGCGGGTTTTGGTCGGCCCACCCACGGCACCCTAGACAGCGATTTATCCCTTTCACCCTTTACGGGAACCTACTATAAGAACCTGATTCCCGACGATATTTATGAGGCCATTCGCATCGGGGAGTATTTCTCCTCCCACGCCTTTGAGGTTAATTCTGAGGCCCATGACACCTACTTTTGGGGGATCAGAAACTCTCGGGAGTTTGAGGGCCAGCCCAGCTCACTGCGGGAGCTAGAGGCACAGCTGGTGCAGACCCAGGGCCAGCTAGGCCAGAGCGCCAAGAAAATTTCAGACCTCACCTACAACCTTGCCGAGGGAGATGCCAAAATCGCGGAGCTGCGGGGGTGGATAGGCCAGCAGGATAGTGAAATTGGCGAGCTGCGGGGGGCCGTCGCCCAGCGCGATGGCCACATTGATGAACTACAAGCCGCCGTCGCCCAGGGTATGGCCCAGATCGAAGCTCTGAATGGAGCCATCGCCCAGCGCGATGCGCAGCTTACCGACCTGCAGGCCGCCGTTGCCCAGCGCGATGCGCAGATGATTGACCTGCAGGCCGCCGTTGCGCAGGGGGAAGCCCAGCGCGCTACCCTTACCCTCGACCGGCAAAGCCGGGAGGCCCAGAACGCCAGCCTGAGCGACGAAGTGCAGCGGCGGGATCGCCAGCTGGCCAGCCTGAGCCAGCAGTTAGAAGAGATTGAGACCCATGCCGCCAACCTGGCCGCCGGGTTAAGCCAGCAGCAGGCCGCGATGGCGAGTATGCAACGGTCTACCAGTTGGCGACTGACGGCCCCAATGCGGCGGCTGAGCAGGCGTGCGCCCAGGCTAACCCGCGCGGGACGGCGGACGATTAAGCTGATGTGGCTGACGGTGACCCTACAGATGCCTGGCCAGGTGCGGCAGCGATTGCGAATGGGGCGGCAGGTTAAGCAACAGGCCCAGGTACTGGGCTCTTCAGGGTTGTTTGATCGGGCCTGGTATCTGACCCAGTACCCTGATGTGGCCGCAGCGGGGGTTGACCCGGCGACGCATTATCTCAGCCAAGGAGCCTTAGAGGGGCGCGATCCAAACCCTTTATTTGATAGTGACTGGTATTTAAGCAAATACCCCGACGTGGCGGCGGCGGGGGTTAATCCTCTGGCCCATTATTTTCAGCCCGGTGCCTCAGAGGGGCGCGACCCAAATCCATTATTCGATAGCGACTGGTATCTAGCCCAGTACCCGGATGTGGCGATGGCCGAGGTTAATCCTCTGGCCCATTACCTGCACAATGGTGCCCTGGAGGGGCGCGACCCAAATCCATTATTCGATAGCGACTGGTATCTAGCCCAGTACCCGGATGTGGCGATGGCCGAGGTTAATCCTCTGGCCCATTACCTGCACAACGGTGCCCTGGAGGGGCGCGACCCAAACCCCTTATTTGACAGCGACTGGTATCTAGCCCAGTACCCGGATGTGGCGACGGCCAAGATTAACCCTCTGGGCCATTATTTGGCTAGCGGTGCCCTGGAGGGACGAAACCCCAATCCATCATTTGATAGCGCCTGGTATTTGACTCAATATCCCGACGTAGCGGCGGCGGGGGACAATCCTTTAGCCCACTACCTAAAGCACGGCCAGGGGGAAGCGCGACAGCCCCGACCCGCTGAACCCAAGCCCAGAACCTTTTATGGGGGGGTGTTGGATCCAGAGTTTTATCGCACCAGTTATTTGTCAGCCGATTCAAGTAGCGACGACGAAGTGACCCACTACGTGAACCATGGTCTGCTGACCGGGACGGCTCCAAATCGGTGGGTGGCCCAGCGCCGCCTGGAGCGCCTGCCCCATAAGCCACTGATCAGCATTTTGATGCCGGTTTACAACACGCCGCGACGATTTTTAGCCGCCGCTGTGGACTCGATTAGTCAGCAGCTCTACGGGCATTGGGAGCTGTGGATTCAAGACGATGGCTCTACCCACCCAGAGACGCTGGCCTACCTGAGCGCGCTAGCCAGCCAGGACGAACGCATTCACGTTGCCCGGTTTGAGCAGAACCAGGGCATCTCAGCTGCGACCAATGCGGCTCTGGGGCAGGCCCAGGGAGATTTTATTGCCCTGATGGACCATGACGATCGGCTCACCCCGGACTGTTTGGCCGAAATTGTCGCCGCCTATAACCGCCACCCCAGGGCCGACGTCTTTTATACCGACCAGGCTGGCATAGACGAACACGACAGGTTTACCAAGCACCACTACAAGCCCGACTGGTCGCCCTGGATGTTCAGGGGGGTGATGTTTGTGGGCCACTTGCTGGTGGTGCGGCGAGAGCTGGCTCTGAGGGTGGGCGGGTTCGATTCCACCTTTGACTTTGTCCAAGACTTTGAGTTTATGCTGCGGGTTTCGGAGCATGCCGACAGCATCGTACATGTGCCCAAGGTGCTATACCACTGGCGGGAAATTCCAGCCAGCGTGGCCGGGGGCGGCAAATCAGAGATTGATTTTGGCCAGCTGCAAACCGCTGCCGTGAATGCCCACCTGGCCAGACTAAACCTGCCGGTCACGGCTAAAAAACATCCGACCCATCCCCATCGGGCGATCCTGGAGCCTGCGGCCTCAGTTCCTCTAGCGCCGGTGCGGGTGTTGATTATGGGGGAAACAACCGGAGAGGGCGAGGCGGAGATCGGGCGGCTTGCCGCTCTAACCGACCCCGGCGACGTGCGGTGGTCGTACCTGACGGCCACCGATCTGGAGGATCCGTCGCGGCTGCGGAATCTGATGCAGGAGTGCGATCGCGATATCTGGATTTTTATCGACAGCCGCTGCCAGCCTGCCCAGGCCAGTTGGGTAGCCGATTTAACCCGCTACCTGACGCTGCCGGGGGTCGGCACGGTGGGGCCAGTGCTGGTTAGCCCTGGGGGCACCGTGGCCGCCGCCGGGATGCTTCTCAACGATGAGGGAGCTACCCCGGCCATGGCGGGCTTCGATTTAGCCTCGGACGGCTATGCGGGCAGCCTGAGCTGTTTGCGGGAGGTGTCGGCCCTGGCCCCGGATTGCCTGGCCCTGCGTAAAGAGGCGTTGAACCTGGCGGGGGGCTTGTGTCCAGAGTACGGTTTGCGGTACAACTTGCTGGATCTCGGCCTGCGCTGCCGGGGGGCTGGGCTAGCTAACCTGGTGGTGCCGTGGGTTCAGGTACACTGGCTGGCCCAGCCGCGCCCCATCCAGCTGGGTATCGATTTGGGCGAGCGGTTCTGGCGCAGCTACCGCTACGCAGATCTGAAGGCAGGCGATGCCTTTTACAACCCCAACCTCGATCCTCGCCGGGGCGACTATACCGTTGCCCCCTAGCTAAGCCTCTACCGAGCCCTCCATGAACTATCTTCTCGTTAGCCACTGTTCGTTTAACGGCAATAGCTGCATCCAGGCCTATCACATCGCGGCCACCCTGGTTGAGCTGGGGTTTGACTGTGCCATCAGCGTTCCCGATGCGCCCGAGAGTGTGTTTGAGGTCTTTAGGGTCAGTGCGCCTCCCTTTAAGGTCATTACCCACGGCACGACCCATCTCGATGGATTATTTGACGACGGCCGCGGGGCCGATGTGATCCACTGCTTTACCCCTCGGCAGCATGTGCGTAACGAAACCCTGCGCCTGGCCGACTATTACCAGGCCCCCTACGTGGTGCATCTGGAGGATAACGAAGAAGACATTCTGCGCACCGAGCTGGGGATAGACAGCCTGGATTTTCTCCAGGACTTGCCCCTGACGCACCTGGCCGAACGCATTCCCCCCTGGCGGATTTGGCCTGGGCAGTACCAGCCTTTTTTGGCCCAGGCGGCGGGGGTGACCGCCCTGGTTGATCGGCTTCTAGAGTTCAATCTAGCCCAGCGTCCAGAGCTAGTGTTTTGGCCCGGCTTTGATCCAAACTATTTGCAAACCCTGGCCCAGACGGAGGCCCGACGGCGCTTTAGCCTACCGGAGGATGGCCCCCTGCTGGTGTATGCCGGAGCCGTCCACGCCGTCAATGCGTGGGAAGTGGAGACCCTGGTGCTGGCGGTGGCCGAGCTCAATCGCCGGGGCCATCGAGTGCGCCTGGTGAAGGCGGGGAACGATGCCCACCCGCTGTTTACCACCCTGCCCCAGCCGCTGGCCGATGTGGTGATTAACCTGGGGTTTGTCAACCGGGTGGATTTGCCCCAGCTGCTACAGGCGGCAGATGTTTTGGTGCAGCCGGGCCAGGCCAACCCCTTTAACGACTATCGTTTTCCCTCGAAGCTGCCAGAATATTTTGCCACCGGGAAGCCGGTGGTGTTGCCCCGCACCAACGTTGGCTTGCACATCGCGGATGGGGTAGAGGGGGTGCTGCTGAACGAGGGCCACTACCGCGACATTGCCGACTGTGTAGAGCGCCTGCTGGCTGATCCGACCTGGGCGGCGGCGGTGGGCGCGGCGGGCCGCGCCTTGGCCCTGCGAGAGCTGACCTGGGCCACCAATGTGGGCAAAATCCATGACTGGCTGATCGATCTGATGCCCCGTTCTCAGCCTGAGCCGGCTCCCTTTACCGCCGCAATTGACCCCACTCAGACCGCCGACCCAAAGCTGATTGCCTTTTACCTGCCTCAGTTTCACCCGATTCCCGAAAACGATCGCTGGTGGGGAGAGGGCTTTACGGAGTGGACCAACGTCAGGCGCGGGCAGCCCAGCTTTGAGGGCCATTACCAGCCCCGGCTACCGGCGGATCTGGGCTACTACGACCTGCGTCACCCAGAGGTGATGGAGCGCCAGGCCGCCATCGCCCAGCGCTATGGGATCTATGGCTTTTGCTTTTATTACTACTGGTTTGACGGTCAGCGCCTGCTGGAGCGTCCCGTGGATACCTGGCTGTCGCGGGGCCAGTCCCAGATGCCGTTTTGCCTCTGCTGGGCCAACGAAAGCTGGACCCGCCGCTGGGACGGCCAGGATCAGGAAATTTTGATGGAGCAAACCTACCCGCCGGGCTGGGTGGAGCAGTTTTTTGCGGATATTCTGCCCTACCTCAAGGATGATCGCTACATCCGCGTCGGGGGAGAACCGATGCTGGTGCTCTATCGGATGGAAAAAATTCCCTATGCTGAGGCCGCGATTCAAGCCTGGAAGCAGCTGGCGCGGCAAGCTGGGCTGGGGGGACTGCACATTGTTGGGGTGCAGTATATTGACATGGCCCCCGAGGACGTCATCAAACTGGGGGCTGACGCTACGGTAGAGTTTCCGCCCCATTTACCGCTCGTGGAGCGCCCAGTGGTTGACCTGACTGCGCTGCCGGGCCTCAACCCAGATTTCGGCGGATTTATTGAAGACTACCCCGCCGCCATGGCCCGCTATCTGGCCCGACCGGCGGCTCGGGTGCCCTGGTATCGGGGCCTGATGCCCAGCTGGGACAACACCGCCCGACGGGGTCTCAGGGGGCATGTTTATATCGATGCTTCGCCCCAGCTGTACGAGCAGTGGCTGCGGTACCTGATTGATTATTCCCGCTGCGCAGAGAACGGGCAATCGATAATCTTTGTGAACGCCTGGAATGAATGGGCCGAAGGAGCCTACCTTGAGCCTGACGATAACTATGGATGGCAGTATTTAGAGGCTACCGGGCGAGCTCTGCGGGGGTATACCCCCATTCGCCAGGTCGAACCCTACCAGCCCCCCCGGCCCCTGGTTCGAGAGCCTAGACCCTGGGGCAACAGCCCCGATCTGGCCTTTTGTAATTCAGCCTTTGTGGCCAGGGTCAGGGCTCAGTACCCCTATGGCCAAACCCGCTGGCCAGCCCTTTCCTATGCCTCGGTGCGCGACTACTGCGACAGTTGGGAATCCCTCAATCCCTTGGCCAACCACGGTGATCTCAAGAATGTGCAGCGCCCCTGGGCTTTGAAGGCGGTGCTGTCGGAGGTGCCCCCCGGCGGCAAAATTCTGGAGTTTGGCGGTGGCCATCCGCTGATTGCGGCGGCCCTGGTGCGTCTGGGCTATGACGTCACCATCGTTGACCCCTACGATGGCACCGGCAATGGCCCAACGGAGTACGAGCATTATGTGCAAGCCTTTCCTGAAGTGCGAATCATTCGCGGCTATTTTCGGCCTGACATGCCCGACCTGGCTGGTGAACAGGGCAGCTTCGATGCGGTTTACTCAATCTCGGTGATTGAACACGTTCCGTTTGCGGAGCTGCGGCAGATATTTGCGGCAATGCGCCGCTATTTGAGTCCGGTAAACGGTCTATCAATCCACGCCATTGACCTGATTCTTAAGGGCGACGGCGATGCCGACCATCGCCAAATGCTAAAGGTGCTGACGGAGGCTTCAGGACTTTCTGAGGCGGTTGTCAACCAGGTGCTGGGCCGCATGGAGAGTGACGCCGAAACCTACTACCTATCCGCCGAGGCTCACAACGCCTGGCGGGGTAGCCAAACCTACGACCAGTTCCCTATGAGGGTTTGCGTTAGCCTGCAGCTCTGCACTCGGGCGACTCAGCTGACTGAAGCCCCATGGCAACGGTTTGAGGCGGAGGAAAATCAAGGGCTAATTTCTTCCCTCCCTGAGGCGACCGCCAGATTCGACGGCAAATCGGCTGATCCGCCCCACCTTGCTACGCCGGGACGCTGCCCAATTTGTGGCACCCAATCCGAGGCTCAGTTTGTGGCCACCCACCCCTGGCTGCGGGATTTTTATCTGTGTCAGCACTGCCACACCTGCCCCCGCCAGCGGGCTATGGTGCTGATTTTGTCGCAGCTCTTGCCCCACTGGCGAGAGCTGCAAATTCATGAAGGTTCCCCCTGCATACCCTATTTCGCCCAGGAGGCCAAACACTACACCTCGAGCTACTATTTCGACCAGATTCGGCCCGGCGAAACTGACCCCGCCACCGGCCTGCGCTGCGAAAACTTTGAGGCGCTAACCTTTGCTGACAGCAGCTTTGACATTTTTATGCATCAGGATGTGCTGGAGCATGTCTTTAACCCTGACCAGGCCCTGCGGGAGGCTATGCGGGTGCTAAAACCAGGGGGATTACATATTTTTACGGTGCCTAAAAATAAGCGACTGCTGGCCAGCGAGCCCCGGGCCAGACTGACTGCCGTCGGTGTTGAACACCTCAAACCGGCAGAGTACCACGTTGACCCAAAGGATGATCAGGGAGCGCTGGTGACCTGGGACTATGGCGCTGATATCGCCGATATGTTTTCGGCATTTGGCGGTTATTTGGTCAGCACCTACGTGATGCGCGATCGCCGCTTTGGCATCGACGGCGACTATCTAGAGGTGTTCTACGCGTGGAAGGTGCCGGAAAACCAGCTCAGCCAGGCCGAGCGTAGGCAGCTGCTGCTGGATTGGCCCCATGGATCGCAGCACCTGTCGAGGCTGCCTGGCCCTTAAGAACTCGTCTTAAAATGGCCGTTACCCCCAAACCCATTAAAGCGACTCAATCAGCAGCGGCGGAGACTCATGCCGCTGGGGGGCGTCGGCATTTTCAACGGTAATGGCCATGGCCGTGACTAAATCCGGATCGCGAAAGGCAGGAGGCACCACGATGGACGTAGACCGATTGCCCTGGGCATCGACCGTAAACACCTGGGTGAGGATGGCGTTTTTAGCGTCGGTGGTGAAGGCGGCGTTGTCGGTTAAAACCGTCCACAGCACGTAGACTTGACCGTTGGGCAGGGGGGGTAAATTCTCGACGGTTAGCGTGCCCTCAAGGCGACTGGGGTTGAGGGTGACGGTGGCCTGGGCGGGGAGATCGCCCTCAATGGGTGCCAGGGAAATGGCCAGAGTCGGAACGTCAACCGTGGCCAGGCGGGCCTCCCGGAGCGCCTGCCAAAGTAGGAGGTTGCTGAGGCTAAGCGCCGCGATCGCCGCCGCCGCTACGGCGCCTAATCCCCCCATCCACCAGCGCCGGGGTTGATCGAGTAAAGCGTGGCGCTGGCGTAACGGGTTAGCCGCTGCTGGCGGCTGTCGATGGGCCTCTAGAATAGCGGCTCGCAGTGCGGCCGGAGGCGACACTTCAGGCGGCAAAAAGGCCGCTTCCAAGGCCTGCTGCATACGGTCTACCTCCTGACGCAGGGTGGGATCGGCGATTAGCTGCTGGGCAAAGGCCTGCGCTTCCTCAGGATCGAGATCGCCGAGTACATACCCGGCGATTAAGCGCTGCTGGTGGTCAGATGGCATGGCCCCGGTCATGGTGGTACTACTCTAGAGAGTCTGGCAAAAGTTGTCTGAGCTTGAGCAGGCCGCGCCGGGCCAGGGCTTTAACCGTACCCAGGGGAGTATTGAGTTTTTCAGCGATCGCGGCCTGGGTCATACCCTCGTAGTAGGCCATTCGCAAAACCTGCTGCTGGCGCTCGGTCAGCTCGGCTAGGGCGGCATTGACCTGGGCCCAGCGATCGACTGAAACCAGCCGTTCGGTGGGTAAATCAGGGCTGGCCCGCTGGGTGGCTGAGGTGAGTCGCACCAGGGAGTTGGCGTGGGATTGGCGGGAGCGGAGGCGGTCTCGGGCTCGCGATCGCGTCAAAATCGCCAGGTAGGTGCGCAACGACCCCCTGGCTGGGTCATAGCCAACCCCCTGGGATAGCTTCAAAAAAATATCCTGGGTTAGGTCTTCCGCCTCGATCGGGCCGAGTGTTCGCAGGGCAATACCATACACCAGCCCAGCATGTCGATCATACAGCTGGGCTAGGGCCTCTGTGTTCCCCTGCTGAACAGCCAGCCATAGCTGGCTATCCGACGGCTCAGACACTGAGTTGAGAGTTGAGAGTGGCGGATCCATAGATGCAGAGCATACCAGCAGAGGAATTTACATGATTTTATAGGCAACGGTTTTCCCAACCGGTCATCCGCTAGTTAGAGATAACGCCCACCGCCTTAGTAGGGCATCAAAATGGCCCGCAGTTCACCCCCCCGATTTTGGGTGGTGTGAAGATCGACATATAGACGACCTGCGGCCAAAGCCTGCACCTGTTCAGCGGTGAGGGTATATTCACCCATAGCGCTGCCTCCCCGGCCAGGGGCATCGATCATGACATCTAGGGCGTACTGAAAGGGGCCATTCTCAGACGGGTCACCCTGGTGAATGTGAAAGGCCGAGGTAATACTGGGGTTAGGCGGATCCACCGGATCCGTAGCATAGTCGCGCAGGGGGCTAGAAAGGTGGCCAAAGCTGCCTCGCACCACCAGTCGGTCGCCCGATAGCACCGCCCCCACTGCGCCACGGGCCAGGGTATTAGCTGACTTGGGTACGACGTTGGCCCCATTCATGACCGCCACGTAGGTCATCAAATCGCTAGGGGCAGCTCCCTGGGTCAACAGCACCGACCGGGCTCGTGTAACATTGGCCTCCAGCGCGGTAGCCAACGCAAAATCGGCGGTATTTTGGGAAAACGCTTGCCCCACGACCGGGGAAAACGGCAGCGCCGCCACGGCCCGACTCAGGATAGGGCTAAACCAGCCTGCCATCAGCAGGCTGGTTAGAGCACTCAGCAAAAACAGCCCCATCTTCTTTTTAATGGTGTGCAGCATAGGACATCCTTAAACTAAAAACTAAACGACAGGTTTCGAGTGACTCGCCCCACGTCTTGAGGCTCATAGCGAGTACGAAGAAGCCTTTAGTTTGGATGCAGGCGATTCCACGACTGTACCGTTTCAGGTTCACCCGTTAGATCGGTGCCGGACTCAACCAGCCCGCCGTTTTCGCCAGCGCTAGCGAAATATACTTAAATGAGTGAAGTTTAGAATACATTAAAATTCGCTTCGCTAGCATCTTCACGGAGCGGGCATTGATATTTTGTTGCCCCACTACTCGGCCCTGCGAGATCGCTATCAGCTGGTGGTGCCGGAGGAGCACTTTCCGAAGGGGTACCGGCTGCCCGGCTTTAGCATGTTTCCCCTGGATAATTAATTCTGGGGAGCAGCCCCATGAACAATGACTCCGTTCCTCACGCCGCCTATCCGATTGAGCGGCGATTTGACGAAAGGTTTAGGTGCCGATTCAAACCGCCTCCAGGGTCAGGTAATTGCCCCAACGCTTGCTCTGGACTGGCAAGCCACTCTTCTTCCACGATTAGTCACGAGGCATGGCCTACGGAGAGGGAGGGATTCGAACCCTCGGTGCTTGCGCACACCCGATTTCAAGTCGGGCGCATTCGACCACTCTGCCACCTCTCCAGGTTGTGGCACCCACAGGTGCATTCCTGTTATATCACCCATCCGGTCGAGGGTGCCGTAGAACTCGTCAATGCTAACCCTGGGGGTAGGGTGACCTAAGAGTATTCGCTTAAAAAAATGCCCCAGTCAAGGATGTGAACGCATGGCTCCACTAGGTTTATGGCGACGAGATCCTGGGTCAGCCTTGAGCTGGAAATCTTTAAACTCAACTTCTGGGTAGGTTAACCACCAGTACCCAAGGGCATTAGAAAAGTAACGATTGAGTCTCCCAAAAACCTGCAACCTAGAACCTGAAACCCAGATGCTTGAAATGGTGTTAGCTATTATACCAAACCATACTAGCTTGACCTTGGCCTGGTTAACCGCCACTCAAATTTACCCAGCAACCGGAGGGGTGTGACAGACAATTCACAGGCACACTGCACCTGATCGGATTAATCCGACCCAGGCACAATAGCCATAACCCGCTCCAAGCGCGGTTTAGGAGCCTATGTCTGCGGTTTTATGAGTCTACAGCCGTTTGGTCTGACCTTAATCATCGGCGCAAAAATGGAAATTATGAGTCAATCCATGTTCTCCACTTGGCACCTCTCAGTTAGTGTTCCCAATTCAGCCAACAATCCAACACAGATGACCAATACCGAGTTGGTGGCTCTCTGTCAGCAGCGACTGCGGCCTGACCGGGCGGTGTTTGCGGAACTGCTGCGGCGGCACCAGGGTCATGTGGATAAGCTGCTGTACCACCTGGCCTCCGACTGGCCCGACCGGGCAGATTTGGCCCAAGAAGTATGGATTCGGGTCTATCGCAACATTCGCCGCCTGAATGACCCAGCCAAATTTAAGGGCTGGCTAGGGCGCATTACTACTAATTTGTTCTACGACGAGTTGCGTCGCCGCAAGCGCACCCGCGGCACCCTGTCTCTAGATGCCCCCCTGGCCCTCGAAGATGGCAACATCGACTGGGATGTACCCACCAACGACCCAGGCCCGGTAGAAGCCATGATGACCCAGGAATTTTACGACTATCTGCGCAAGGCCATTGCTGACCTGCCAGATGTGTTTCGCACTACGATCATCCTGCGGGAAATTCAGGGACTCTCCTATGAAGAGATTGCGGAGATTACCGGCGTCTCTCTAGGTACTGTAAAGTCCCGCATCGCTCGGGCTCGGCAGCGCCTTCAGAGCGAGCTTCAGCCTTACTTGTGCTGCTAGATTAACCCCGGATAGACCACTGAGCTGTTGCTAGCCCAAAGGTGTGAGGCCCAAAGGTGTGAGGCCCAAAGGTGTGAGGCCCAAAGGTGTGAGGCCCAAAGGT
>DAIUJR010000004.1:0-37427 GCA_036848635.1 Nodosilinea sp. CTOTU7336 | reverse complement strand
GCCCAAAGGTGTGAGGCCCAAAGGTGTGAGGCCCAAAGGTGTGAGGCCCAAAGGTGTGAGGATTGAACTGGGTCTCGGGGTTTTACCACCGGATAGGGTTTAGAGCTGTGCTAGCTAGCTCCTGTGATATTTAGGTAAATCAGCTTAGAGAAGTATTACCGATTTATCACTGTTAGAATTATGATCAGTATCGGTTCAGCATTCCTAGACCATAACGGTTCCGATGTGAGTCGTCGGGAAACTAAAGGATGCTAATGATCGTCTATTGTGCTTAGCTTTAGGTGCTGTTTTCGGTATGTCTATTTCCTCCTACACGCCTAGTCAGGCGTATAAGGCTTCCCCAGAGTTCCCTTCACCGGTTCAGCCTATGGGTTTTCCACCAGCGCTACGCCCCGAGCTTGACGTTACGAAGCGCGATCGCTTTGAGTTGCTAAGCGCCTACCTAGACGGGGAAGTAACCCCGGAAGAGCGTCGTCTGGTAACGGTATGGCTCAACAGTGATCCGGCCACAAAGTGCCTTTACAATCGCCTAATTAACCTGCGGCGCGGGCTCCGCGAAGATCCCTACAGTTCCCCCTGTGATGCTGAAGTGACGCTAGAGGGGGTTTTTCAATCCCTTAATCGTCGCCTACAGATGGTTAGCATGGCGGGCTTAGGGGTAGTGGTCATTGGCACTTTAAATGTGCTCTCTGGGAGTCTGAGTACTAGTCAACCCCCCTGGCGCTGGGCCTTGGCCCCCAATCCTGAGTCCCTCAGCATTGCCCTTGACCAGCCTGCTTTTCCGATTCCGGCGGTGGCGGTGCCGGTAAGCGATACCTTGGTGCAGGAGAGCGGTGGCTTACCGGTGGATTCTGAACTATAAACTACCGCTCGGGCAACGAGTTCACTTTCACCCTACCCTTGCGCCTCACCTAATCGTTCAATTACCTTAAAAATCTAATTGTGATGAGCAGCTAAAGTTTTGGCTGCTCATTTTTTGTGGCCTGCTATGATCGTCAAATCACCGTAGCCATTGCCTTAGCGCCGTGGTCTTCGGTTCGTATTACTGATGGTTGAGCCCCTTTCCCGAACCTAAGATCATGTTTTTTGACCCAATCTATTTTCTGCTGATGATTCCTGGCATGCTGCTGACGTTTTGGGCCCAGAGCCAGGTTAAGGGCACCTATCGCCGCTATGCCAAGGTGCAATCCACCATGGGCATGACCGGAGCCCAGGTGGCCCAGACCATTTTGGCCAAAAAGGGTATTCAGGGCGTCAAAATCGAGCCCGTGGCCGGTGAATTGACCGACCACTACGACCCTGGGGCTAAGGCTGTGCGCCTTTCCCAGGGCATTTATGGCTCTAGCTCTCTGGCGGCGGCGGCGGTGGCCGCCCACGAGTGTGGCCACGTGCTGCAAGATTTCCAGGGCTATAAGTTCATGAATATTCGGGCGGCGCTGGTGCCTGCGGTTAATTTAGGCTCGCGGATTGGGCCGATGCTGATCATGGCGGGTCTGATTTTTAGCCTGTTTCAGCTCGCCTGGCTGGGGGTCTTCTTTTTCGCGGCGGTGCTATTGTTTCACCTGGTTACCCTACCGGTGGAGTTCGATGCCTCCAGCCGCGCCCTGAAGCTAATTGACGAGCTTGGCATTCTTCAAGGGGAAGAAAATAAAGGGGCCCGGGCCGTTCTCAACGCTGCTGCGTTTACCTACGTCGCCACGGCCTTCTATGCTCTGCTCAACCTGCTGTACTACGTGACGTTGATTAACCGCCGCAGCTAGTGGTCTATTTAGCTTATTTTTAGGATGCATAACGCGAAAGGACTCGCTAGAAAATAAGGCACCCATTGCTATCTTTCCTGTAGGATGCATTGTGGCGCGAATGCACCCTACGAGAACCCTTGGAGAGAATGATCAAAATCTGGCGCCGGGCTGCTTTAGAAACTCCGCCTCCGCTGGGGTAGTTTCGCGGCCCAGCAGCGAGTTGCGGTGGGGAAAGCGCCCAAACCGCTGAATGACCTCCCGGTGGCGGAGGGCATAGTCGAGGTAAGACTCATATTCTGGATGGCGAGCCTGAAGGGCGGTTACGAGGGCGACGCACCGATTTTGGTCGTCTAAATTTTCACTGTGTTCAAGGGGTAAGTACAGAAACAGGCGCTCGACGGGCATGAGCGCCTGGTCAAATTCGCAGTCGAGGGCGTAGCGGGCGGCAACTAGGGCCTGGCCATCGGTGGCAAAGCTGCGGCGGTCGTCCCGAAACAGGTTGCGAGGAAACTGGTCGAGCAGTAAGACCAGAGCCAAACAGGAACGCGGTGCGCCCTGCCAACTAGCTAGCTGCCCCTGGGCGGCGTTTTCGTAGTCGGCTAAGAATCGGTGGCGAATGGCTTGGTCAAACGCCGAATCTTTCTTAAACCAGGCCGAACGCGGCTGACCGTAGCCCTGGGCGGGCTGGTTGGGGTCGCCAAACCAAAATTCGAGAATCGTCTCTACTCTAGCCATGGGGGTTGGGATAGTTCAAGACCAACGGATCTAGGGTGTAGTCCTGCCAGTCCTGGTGGTAGCGCTCGGATACGTAGGGGGTGAGAACGAACTGGGGCGAGTCTCCGGCTTTAACGTCAATGCGTAGAAATGAATAGGGCCGACGACGATCGGTCTTATGGCCGGTCAGCCCCGAAAACAGCTGAGATTTAGCCACTAGCCGAAATTCTGCCGGGGTATCGGGGGCTTGTCCCGAAAAGGTTTCGTAGAGCATAGCCCCCTCCGGACGCTGTCGTCGCAGGCTGAGGCCGCTGCCGCCGCACACCACCCAGTCGATGTAGCTATCGGCGTGGCCGGTGTCTACGGTTCTGAGATATTCAAAGCAGTGGGCGTGGCCGTTCAGTACCAGGTTGACCGGTGGGTGAGTGGCATCGATAGCGGGCACCGCCTCGGCTACCTGGTCTAGCACCCAGCGCAAATTTCGGCGAATCGCCAGGGTTTGCCCCTGCCGCCACTTCGTCACCTCGGTCACGTAGGGAGGGTGATGAAAATATACGATCCGCCCCCGCACCGATGGATCGTGCCATGAGGCAATGAGCCGATCCTTAAGCCAGAGCAGCTGCTCGGTGTCGACGGTAACGGTGGGGTCGGCGTTAATTTGCTTGTCGATGTCTAGCAGCATTTCATCAAACTGCTCGATCTTAGCCTGGAGATCCCCCAGTCGTTCCTGGGCGTGGGGGTCGGTGGTTTTAAGGTGGAGCGCCTCATCCACCACGGTCTGGCGCTGCTGCTCGATATCAGTACGCTGGTTGGCTAACCACTGGCGGTAGGCCCGGGAATCGACCTGGTTGGGCAGGGGGGCGGGGTCGTTGAAGGTGCTGGAATCGAGGGCAAAAAAGTCAAGGTCGCCGTAGCGAAAGGTGTAGTAGCGGTTGGGTAGACGAGTAAACTGCCCCGGCTGATAGCACAGCCCCTGGGTGGTGGCATCCCAGGGCTGATAGTGGGCCTCTAGATGGCGGGCCAGCTGGTCAGGGGGCATTGTCCTCAGGTAGTCGAGGAAGGCGCGGGCGTAGATATCCCCTACCCGCGATCCCTGCCAACCCACGTTAGGGTTGAGGGTCGCCCCAAACAGTTGGCGAAACGGCCTCAGCAACTGCACCAATACGCTATAAACCAGGGGCAGGTTGTAGTAGTCGTGGTTGCCCAGCACCGCCAGAAACGGAAACTGAAACAGCATTTTGTCGAAGTCGATGTGGCTAGGGCGATCGCCCCCCACCAGCCATTCCCGATAGGGCTTAATAAAGTTCTCGAGATACTGTTCCTTAGACCCGGCATGGTAGACTACATCGCCCGTGTGCAGCAGAAACCGGCAGTCCTCCAGGTGGGGCATCATGCGCTCGGCAATGCGCCGCTGGGGGTGGTGATCGGGGCGCGGCCCGCAGCCGCTGTCGCCAATTACCAGGAAGGAAAACTCTGTTTCATCGGCGTGGCCATCCTGCAAAATTAGGCGGGTTTGGTCGATATTACGAGCCGCTAGGGCGGGATGCTGCCAGCGAACTCGTTCCTTCATTTTGGCGATCTTAGTCGCAATCGGGGGATCAACAATAAAAGCCATGCCGGGTTACTGTCGGGTCAATGCGAGCGCAGGAGTTAAGGTCTCCCTCATTAGGGTAATGCCAGTTGCTGGGATTTGCCGAGCCAGAGAGGGCCGCGCCGTGGGGCATCATTTTTTCACATCGATAAAAAGCGACGATAAAAAGCGACATCCGCAACTAATCTGAACCTCGCCACGGGTCGTAGGGCGGTAACCCCCAGCGACTGGGAGAAGATTTTGTAAGAGGTTAATTTTAAAGATGTGATCTTAATCACGTTGACCTGGGCATTGGATTACTCCGTGGCCGTGGGAAAATAGCGTAGTTTACAAAAACTTTATCTTGTATCGTAGACCTAAGCCAATGGTCGTCTACCACATCTATGCCCCCCGAACCCGCGCCCGAAACCCAGCAGTTTAACGACGATGTGCAGTTTTTACTAAAGGCCAATAACCCCCATGCCCGCTCGCTGCTGGCGTTTATTCACCGCACCATTCGACAGTTTGAGCTGGGGCGTTATGTCACTGAAATCGATATTTTTGTAGAGGCCTATCTGCGTGGGGTACGGTACACCAGCGAGCACCAGACCCAGATTCGCGAGCCTAAGGCCTGGATCCGAAGCACCGCTTACAACATTATTCGGGAGTATGGGCGCGACCGGTTACGGTACTCCACCGTGGCCTTTGATGAACTGATGGAGCAGGGGCGGCTGGAAACTCACATTGAGCCACCGCTGCCGGATCCAAGTGTAGACAGTAGCCTGGCTGAGGACGGCATTCAGCGGGTCATTCAGGCCTTTCAGTCCTTAACTAAGGAAGATTCTCAGCTCATTCACTGGAAGGTGGTTGAAAACCTCGCCTGGGCCGACATCCAGGCCCGATTACAGGCGGAGACCGGGGAAACGATCTCCCTGGCCACCTTGAGAAAGCGGGGCCAGCGGGCCCTGGAGCGGCTGCGACAGGCCTACCACATTCATGAATGACACCAGCATGAATGACACCAGTGTGGGATGTCATGGTGGCCCTCTAACCTGAACTAATTCCCAGGCGCTGGGGCAGGGGATCGCTCCTGCGGCGAGCGATCCCCGCAGCCGGTCAGGGGCAGTGAAGATCCGCTAAAATGGGCTTCTGCCCAATGGCCGGTGCCGTTGTGGCAGGTTCCCTGTGCAATGGCCGGTTAGTATGGTTCAGCTCAATAACGGCATCACCCTGTTTTTTAGCCTGCTGGTGGAGGCTATGCCCTTTTTGTTAATCGGGGTGTTTTTCTCTAGCCTGCTGCTGCTGTTTGTGGATGAGCAAAAGCTGCTGTCGATTGTGCCCAAGAACGTAGTGCTGGCGGCCTTAGCCGGTAGTCTGATTGGTTTTTTGTTTCCGGTGTGCGAGTGCGGTAACGTGCCCGTAGCCCGGCGGCTATTGATGAAGGGTGCCCCCTCAGCGGTGGCTATTGGGTTTTTGCTGGCCGCCCCCACAGTTAACCCGGTGGTGCTTTGGGCCACCTGGATTGCCTTTCGCGACCAGCCAGAAATTGTCTTTTTGCGACTGGGATTTACTCTGGTGGTGGCCGTTACGGTGGCGCTAATTTTTAGTGCCCAGGCCGACATGCGCCCCTTTTTACAGGACAATTTATCTCGTCTGATGGGGGGCCCAGCGGCCCCTCTGCCCGCTGGGGGGGCAAAGGCCAAAGCCGCCGCCTCGCCCGCCGCCGATCTCAGGGAACCTGACATTTCCCCGCTGCTACAGTCGGGTACGTTTTTGCTCCAGTCCCCAGGGCAGGTGCTCCAGCTTAGCGCGCCGCCGGCCCAGGTGCTGGCCGACCTGGCGACGGTTCCCCTCCCCCTGGCCCAGCGGCTGCGACTCATGGTAGATAACATGGTGCTGGAGCTGCGCGAGCTGGGGGCGGTGCTGATTATCGGCAGCGCCATTGCCGCCTTTGTACAGGTGGCAATTCCTCGGGAGATAATTATCGGCCTGGGGCAGGGGCCAGTTACCTCGATTTTGGCGATGATGGCCCTGGCCATGGTGGTATCCATTTGCTCTACGGTAGACTCGTTCTTTGCCCTCTCCTTTGCCTCAACCTTTACTAGCGGGGCGCTGCTCGGATTTTTGGTCTTTGGCCCGATGATCGATCTGAAAAACATTGGCCTGCTGCTGACGGTGTTTAAGGGCCGCGCCATTGTTTACCTGTTTGTGCTGGCGGCGCAGCTGACCTTTTTGCTCTCCCTGGTGATGAACCTCTATGTTGATTAGGCCAGTGTTGATGAGGACAGCGTTGATTAGGACGGTGTTGATGGAGGCAGGATTAGTGGAACGGTTGACCGGGGCACAACCCCACGGGGAATGCCCAGCCGGGCAGGTACAGCAATGACCTCGCCGTCTCTATCGCGCCGGGCTAAACGTCTAACCCTACCCTGGCAGGGGATTTTAGACGCTCTGGTGCTGCTGCTGTGGGGGCTGATGCTGGTGCGCTTTGCGGTCACCGGCAAGCTCTATCTGCTGCTGCACCCCGACTACATGTGGCTGTCGCACCTGGCGACGGTGCTGCTGCTGGGGCTGGGGCTGTTGCGTTCGGTGCAGGTGGGGCGCAGTATTTGGGGTGCCCGGGGGCAAACCGGCCCCCGCAGTGAAGAGCACACCGCCCTGCTGCCCCGCCAACTGAGCACCGCCCTGCTGTTGGGGATTGCCATTTTTGGCCTCATCTACACCCCCCGCCCGTTTACCAGCGAAACTGCCTTTCAGCGGGGCATTACCGACGTGCTGGGGCAGACCCGCTCACGTCCCCAGCGGTTTGTACTCAGCGGTGCCCCAGAAGATCGCACCATTGTGGATTGGGTACGCACCCTCAACGTCTATCCTGAACCCGATGCCTACACCGGCCAGACCGTCAAGGTTTCGGGGTTTGTCACCCATATCCCCAACTGGCCCCCTAACTTTTTTATGATTTCTCGGTTTGTGCTCACCTGCTGCGCCGCCGATGCCTACCCCGTGGGGCTGCCGGTGACGCTGCCGATGGGCACTCCGCGCCCCCAGCCCGACACCTGGCTAGAGGTGTCGGGCGAAATGACCACCGAAACCTTAGATAACAAGCGTCAGCTTACCATTGGCCGCCCTACCCTGACCGAAATTCCGCAACCCCGTAACCCCTACGAATATTAGCTATGCCCCGTTCTCGTTCTGCCCGTCGCCATGCCCAGCGTCAGCCTCTTGATCGGCTGGCCTTATTGGCGATGGTCGGGCTGGCCCTGGCCCTGGGGCTGCTGGTGTTTTCGGGGGATCATGCGGCAGCGCGGGTGCGCGAGTTTACCTGGCAAGACCGCCAGGTGGGGGCTGAGGATCAAGCCTTTTTGCTGACCTTTAGTCGCCCTATGGATGTGGCCAGCGTAGAAGCTAATCTGACCCTGGAGCCCCCCATTCCCGGCAAGGTAAGCTGGGCGGGGCGGCGCATGGCCTACACGGTGACCGAGCCCGTCCCCTACGGTCAGTCGTTTGCGGTCAGCTTGAGGGAGGCCCGCGATCGCTATTCGGCCAATGCCGGCCAAACGGGCCAATTTGAGCCGTTTCAGGGTCAGTTTGAAACCCGCCAGCGGAGCTTTTTATACATCGGTACCGAGGGGGATGAAGCCAATCGCCTGGTGCTAGCCGATTTAGCCCAGCAGGAGCGCACTATTTTGACCCCCAAAACCCTTTCAGTGCTGAGCTTTAAGCCCTACCCCCTGGGCGATAAGGTGCTGTTTGCCGCCACCAGTACCACCCAAGACCAGGGGCTACTGAGCCAGCAGCTCTATACTGTTACCACCGGCCTTAACCCCCTGCCACCAGAAGATTTTATCGCCCCGTCGCCCGCCCCGATTTGGTCGCGGCTGTGGCCTCAACCCTCAGACGCTCCCTCGGGCCAGCTGGAACTGGTACTGGATAACCAGACCTACCAAAACCTTAAGTTTGACCTTTCCCCCGACGGGCAAATCATCGTCGTGCAGCGCGTCAACCAGCAGGATCCCGCCGACTTTGGCCCCTGGGTGGTACGCCAGGGGCAGGCCCCCTACCGCCTTGACACCGAACCGGGCGGAGACTTTTTAATCGCCCCCGATAGCCAGTCGCTCATTTTGCTCCAGGGGCAGGGCACCGCCATTATCGACCTCAGCCAAGATACCCAGGCGGGGCCACGGCAACCCCTCGACTTTTTGCCCAACTACGGCCAGGTCTTTGATGTGGCCGCCGATGGCTCCGCCGCCGCCATGGTCAACTTCAACCAGAATGACCCGGCGAAACGCTTCACCGAGTCGCTGTTTTTAGTCACCAACCAGGGCCAAGAAAACGAGCTGTTCCAGGCTACTGGGGCGATCTTAGACGCTCAGTTTGACCCTACCAGGCGCTTCCTCTACGTACTGGCCAGCGAGCTAGTGGTGGATGCCCCCACCGACGAGCTCCTGCCTAACCAGACCTATGCCGAGCAGCCTGTGCTGGTGGCCATTGATTTGACCCGTGACCTGGCCCAGCCCACCATCATCAAGCTGCTGCTGCTACCCCAGCAACAGCGCATCTCCATGAGCCTGGCCCCCGACGGCCTGGCCCTCTTACTGGATCTCGACAATGAGGGTGACCTAGCCGCCCAACCCGACTCCGACCCCACCATGGGGCCTTCGATCTGGCAGCTGCCTTTGTTTGCCGACCCCAGTGATCGCCGCCAGGGCACCCCCGCCGTGGTTAAGCCCGAACCGTTTCCATTTCGGGGCTTGCAGGCCACCTGGCTACCCTAGTGGCTAACAATGCCTGACCACTGCACCTGCTTTTCCCCCGTGCGTCGGTATGAAAAGAAGCGATCCGGTTCCTGAAACGTGCAATGGGGGGCCACGGTGATTTGCTCCGGCTGCATCCCTAAGTCCTCAAGCTGGCGCACATTCACCTGGCGCACATCGAGGCGGACCTTGCCTGGCTCAGCATCGGGACGCAGCGGCGGATTTTCCAGCGCTTGCAGAGCTTCCACCAGGGCCTCATCTCCCCCGCTAGCCCCGGGGGCAATGGTACGCCCCACTTCGGCGGCCACCGGCATCGAAACCTGATAAACTTCCCCGGTAATAGCGGGGCCAATGGCCACTACCAAATCCCTAAGCTGGCTGCCCTGGCGCTGCATGGCGCTAACGGTCAGGGGCACAATTTTGAGCGCTGTCCCCCGCCAACCCGCGTGGATGGCGGCGGTTCTGCCGGTGGCGCGATCGCCGATCAGCACCGGGCTACAGTCGGCGGAGCACACCCACAGCGCTTGGGCCGGGGCATCGCTGATCAGGGCATCGGCTTCAGGCCAAGGTGGAGTGATATCCACCGCTGGTTGAGCTACCGCCGCATGGGCTAAACCTGTGGGGGTAAGCACCCGATTGCCATGTACCTGCTTTACTCGCTGCACGGTGGCACTAGGGTCTAAAACAAGGGTGAGGAGATCCGGGGTTTGGGGCCAAAAATCGCGGGTAAAAAACCCATGGGGCCAGGCCGCTAATAACGTGCAGGTCAGAAAGGCTGGCTCTTGCCCGCGCTGCCACTGCCAAAGTTCCATAACCCGCTACCCCCAACCTGGTGTGCGTCAAAATCACTATGTCGTAAAACTATAGCGCTGACCAGCTAGTTGATGGTCATAATTGGAGCGGCTAGCTGACCTGGGATACCCCTGCGGTAACTGTCCTAGCTAAAAGAGCGGCGGCTAGGCCGATTGGGTGTTCAGACTACTGGCCTGCTGGCTATTGCGGAGCCAGCATCGTGTCTGGATCGCGCTGATAGAGCTGGATGTCGTAGTCTAACCCCAGTTCCTCTAACAGCCACAGCACCCGCTGGGAGCGGGAGTTATTCAGGTGGTGAACGGTGATCATTTACTTTTCAATATCGGGAACGATGTCGGGCCGCTCCTTATTTTCCCAGCCGGGGGGCCGCTTGGAGTTGTACCAGGCGATGGAGCCAATGCTGACGGCGGCAATAAAGCCCACCACCATCACCAGGGTGGCGCTAATGGGAAAGTGGGGCGCGGCGGCTTCGGCCACGGCAATGTGAAGCTGGGTCATAGTTGTCTTACCAATTCAACTACCGTTGACCATACCGAGTCGGACTATTCTGCGCCTCTGCCTGAATGAAGAGTCATGCCAATCTAAAGGAGTAGAGCGGCCTTGCCGAACGGTAAAATCCTCTAGCCCAGAGTCGTCATCGGGGCATTGCGGTCATCGACCAAGGTAATCTCGTCAACCTCGGCCAGCATGTCGATCATCGGTTTAGCGTCAATATTGGGAATGGCTGTGCTGCCAATATGGTGAATATGTACTAGGTTACCTCCTAAGGCATAGGCCACCTGAGCTGATTCAGCTGCAAAGTCTGAGCGCCACTGGGGGTTAGGGGGGTGAACCTGGACATTTCTCATGGTTATAAACAGATACTTTAAGGACTCAACAAGCTATCTTTTCAAACGGCTACATCGCCTAAAAGCGGGGTAGTCTCTACAAAAACACCATGAGGATCGGTCTGTGAGGATAGCGCTGCTGCTACTGGGGACGGGGATAATCTTGCTGGCCTTGCTTGAGCTGGCGCTGCGGGTTAAATATGGCCTCGGCTATCCTCCCCTCTATGTGGCCGATGCTCGCACCGGCTATCGTTTGGCCCCCAACCAACGCCTGCGGCGGCGGGGCCACCGCATAGAGATTAACCAATACTCTATGCGGGGGCCAGCGATTACGCCCCACCGCTCCATCGATACCCTGCGGGTGCTGCTGCTGGGCGATTCTATCGTCAACGGCGGCTGGTGGACCGATCAATCTCAGCTTTTGTCGGTGATTGTCGAGGGGGCATTGCCAACCCATTTACCCGAGAAGTTTCAGCGGTTTGAGGTGCTCAACGCCTCAGCCAACTCCTGGGGGCCGCGCAACGAGCTGGGCTACGTGCGCCGGTTCGGCACGTTTGAGGCGCAGGTGGTACTGCTGGTGCTCAACACCGACGACCTGTTTGCCATTGCCCCTAATGCATTTGAGCTGGGGCGTAACCCCGCCTACCCTACCCGCCGCCCACCTCTGGCCCTGGCCGAAGCCCTGGCCCGGCGGCGACCCCGCCCGCTCATTCCAGAGCTCCAGGCCCTCCACGACCAGCCCGGCGATCGGGTGGGGGTGAATTTAGAGGCGATCCGTCAGCTGCACCGGTTGGTGCAAGACTCCCAGGGCCAGCTGCTGCTGGCCATTACCCCCCTGCGCCGCGAGCTAGACCCCGACGGCCCCAGAGATTATGAATGGGTAGCCCGCCAGCGGCTCAAGGAACTGGCCCTGGGCCAGGGCATTCCCTACCTGGATTTTTTGCCCCGGTTTAAGCAGGGCGACTATCCAGGGCTCTACCTTGACCATATTCACTTAAATGCCCAGGGGAATGCGGTGGTAGGGCAGGCCCTGGCGCAGTTTATAGCCGATAGCTGGGGCAAGCCTGCGGGGGGGGAGGCCGGTTCAGGGGATGACCCTAGCTATGACCTGTGGTAGCGGGGTAAGGCGGGTATAGCTGGCCGCCCCTTTCCGATTAGACCTGCTCTAATCCTAAATCCTGCTTGGCTACCCCCGATCCGGGGCACTGGTCTTTTAATCGGTGATGAACCCCTACAACCCTTATGCAGCAATAGCTTGAGTCAATTATCCCTAAATGTCTGAAAGTGCTTGTCTGGCGTGGCTTCTAGCTCTTTATCTCCTGTTAAAAGACCAGTACCAGGCTGCGCCAACGCCCCTAGGAGCTGGCCTTTTGGAAATCGGGCGTATGGAACTCGGATTTGGTATAACCCATTGATTCACATATATCTTGATACTCTGGCCCAAAGTACCTGCAGATCGATCAAGATAAATAGTGACAAGAAGGAGACAGACTGCCGTGGTTGCCCAAGCGACAAAGCCCCCATCCGAAACATCCGATTACGAAGCCCGCACCCAAGCCATTGCCACCGCCCTGCTTGGGGCCACCCGCGAAAAGAAAAACCTCTTTGCCCAAATGCGCGACCAAATGCGCTGGGACGACAAAATTATGGACTTTGCCATGGCCAACCCAGGGCTTAAGGTTCAGCTCTTCCGCTTTATCGACGCCCTGCCCGCCCTGCACAGCAAGCCCGAAATCGCCCGCCACCTGCAAGAGTATCTCTCCGCCGACGAAGTTGAGCTACCCGGTGCCCTAAAGAGCCTGCTGAATTTCACCAACCCCGACTCAGTGCCGGGGCAGCTGGCCGCCACCACCGTTGCCCCAGCCGTGGAAACCCTGGCCTACCGCTACATTTCCGGGGATACCATCGAAAAAGCGATCAGGGCCATCGAGCGCCTGCGCAAAGACCGCCTCACCTTCACCATGGATCTGCTGGGGGAAGCGGTAATCACCGAGACCGAGGCCGCCGCCTACCTCCAGCGCTACCTAGATTTAATGGAGCAGCTCTCCACCGCCGCCCAGGGCTGGAAGCCCGTCGAGGCAATCGACATCGCCGATGGCAAGCCCTTACCCAAAGTACAGGTAACCGTCAAGCTGACGGCGTTTTACTCCCAGTTTGACCCGCTGGATGCCGAGGGCAGCCGCGCCCAGGTCAGCCAGCAGATTCGCACCCTGCTGCGCCGCGCCCAGGAGCTAGGGGTCGCCGTCCACTTTGACATGGAGCAGTACCGCTACAAAGCCCTCACCCTGGCCATTCTTAAAGACATTTTGATGGAGGATGAATTTCGCCAGCGCGACGACCTGGGTATGACCCTGCAAGCCTACCTGCGCGACAGCTACGACGACCTCAAAAACCTGGTAATCTGGGCCAAAAATCGGGGCACCCCCGTTACCGTGCGCCTGGTCAAAGGGGCCTATTGGGATCAAGAAACCATCACCGCCCGGCAAAACGGCTGGCCCAGCCCGGTCTATAGCCAAAAAGTCTCCACCGACGCCAACTTTGAGCGCATGACCGAGCTGCTGCTGGAGAATCATCAGGTTCTGTATGGGGCGATTGGCAGCCATAACGTGCGTTCCCAGGCCCACGCCATGGCCATTGCTGAGACACTCAACATTCCTCGCCGCGCCATTGAGCTTCAGGTGCTCTACGGCATGGCCGACAAGCTGGCCAAAGCCCTGGCCGACCGGGGCTTTCGGGTACGGGTCTATGCCCCGTTTGGGGAGCTGATTCCCGGTATGTCGTACCTGATTCGCCGCCTGCTCGAAAATACCGCCAACAGCTCCTTTCTGCGGCAGAACCTGGAAGATGTGCCGGTGGAGAGTTTGCTGGCGGCACCGGCGTTTGCGGCGGCAGATGGGGAAATGGTGGGATTAGGGGATGGCGAGATGGCGAGCCAGTCGGATTGGGAGCCGCCCTTTGATAATGCCGAAGATACGGACTATGCCATTGAGAAAAAGCGCGAGGCCGCTACGGCGGCGTTAAAGGCGGTGCGGCAGCAACTCGGGCAGCGCTACAGCCCGATCATTAGCGGCGAAGCAGTGGCTACCGAGGCGAGCTTTGATTCGGTGAACCCCTCCTACCCGGCAGAGCTGGTGGGCAAGGTGGGGCTGGCCAGCCAGGCCCAGGCTGAGCAGGCCCTGGCGGCGGCCAAAGCGGCATTTCCCACCTGGGCGGCGACCCCGGTGGTAGAGCGGGCGGTCATTCTGCGCCGGGCGGCGGATCTGATGGAGTCTCGCCGCCACGAGCTCAACGCCTGGATTGTGCTGGAGGTGGGCAAGCCCCTGGGCCAGGCCGACCCCGAGGTGTCGGAAGCCATCGACTTCTGCCGCTTCTACGCCGACGAAATGGAGCGCCTTGACTCGGGCCACTCCTACGACTATCCGGGGGAAACCAACCGCTACCGCTACTTCCCCCGCGGCATTGGGGTGGTCATTTCGCCCTGGAACTTTCCCCTTGCCATTACCACGGGAATGACCGTGGCCTCCCTGGTAGCGGGCAACTGCACCCTGCTCAAGCCCGCCGAAAACTCCTCAGTAATCGCCGCCAAGCTGGCGGAAATTCTCTACGCGGCGGGCATTCCCAAGGATGTGTTCCACTTCATTCCTGCCAAAGGCTCCACCGTGGGGGCCTACCTGGTGCAGCACCCGGATGTGCAGATGATTACCTTTACCGGCTCCCGTGAGGTGGGCTGCCGCATCTATGCCGAGGCCGCCCAGTGGCGACCGGGTCAAAGGCACCTGAAGCGCGTGGTGGCTGAGATGGGGGGCAAAAACGGCATCATTATCGACGCAAGTGCCGACCTCGACCAGGCCGTGCAGGGGGTGGTCTATTCGGCCTTTGGCTACAGCGGCCAGAAGTGCTCGGCCTGCTCGCGGGTAATTGTCGTCGCGTCGGTGTACGACGCCTTTGTAGCCCGCCTGGTGGAGGCCACCCGCTCCCTCAACGTGGGGGATGCCGCCGACCCCGGCACCAAGGTTGGCCCGGTGGTCGATGCCGCCGCCCAGGCCAAAATTAAGGAGTACATCGCCAAGGGGCAGCAAGAGGCCACCCTAGCCCTGCACATGCCCGCTCCCGAAACCGGCTACTTCGTTGGCCCTACGGTATTTACCGAGGTCGCCCCCGACGCGGTGATCGCCCAGGAAGAAATCTTTGGCCCTGTGCTGGCGGTAATTAAAGCCAAGGATTTTGACGAGGCCCTGGCCATCGCCAACAACACCGACTATGGGCTAACCGGCGGCCTCTACTCCCGCACGCCCTCGCATATTGAGCGGGTGCAAACGGAGTTTGCCGTTGGTAACCTGTACATCAACCGGGGCATCACCGGGGCGATTGTGTCGCGCCAGCCCTTCGGCGGCTTCAAGATGTCGGGGGTAGGCTCAAAGGCGGGCGGGCCCGACTACCTGCTCCAGTTTCTAGAGCCCCGCCACGTGAGCGAAAACGTTCAGCGCCAGGGGTTTGCGCCGATTGAAGGGGTGGATTAGTACAGTGTAGGTAACATACCTGGCTTCTTTGATAAGCCAAGTACATTACCTGGGGATGAGAATTTCTACAAGCGAATTTTTCCAACGCTCTTAAGTTCTTCGCCATGCTAGCTTACTAAGCTTGGCTTACTAACAGAGCGGCTGTAGTCCTAATCATGATTGGCGAAGAATGGACTAGTGCAGCGTCAAGGCTTAATTTTAGGGTTGAGGAGATTAAATAAAATTCTTGGGTGATGGCCCCGCAGATAACCTAGAAGCTGAGAGCAAAGCGAAGCGCGATCGGCGGATCACCCGTCAACCCTCCCGTTGGGTCTAGGGCGGCGGCACGGCCCTGGTCGTAGGTCGAAGGAGGTGCGCAGTGGGGGTCTGAAGGGAATCGAAATCCCCCCAGAGGCCAGCTTTGCTTGGGCCACCCGATTAGAACAAGAGCAGGGCAATTACGCGGCAAGCATTATCCTGACGTAACCTGAGAGACGCTAGCGCTCACCCTAATTCTTAAGCTGGACAGACCACTAGCCTGAAACTCTAGCATCTTTAGGCTTTCTTGAGGATGAAATGGCCCTGTATATCCCCCAGCCCCTGCTCCCAAAAATTGGGAGCAGGGGAGCCGGAGAGGCTCAAACCCCCTCTCCCAACCTTGGGAGAGGGGGTTGGGGTGAGGTCAGATTCAGGGTCGGACGGCCCATTTTCGATCTACTGAGGCTAATTGAGCCCGAATTCTCTAGCGGCCCACCCAGTATTCAATCGCCTGATGCTCTATGCTGCCGTCGGGCATGGTGGTGCGGTTGAGCTTGGCGCCGTTGAGTTCAGCCCCGTTCAGTTCGGCCCATTTGAGCTCAGCGTCTTCTAGGTCGGCTCCGAGGAATTTGGCCCTCCAAAGCTCGGTGCCGCGCAGGTTGGCCCCCTTGAGGTTGGCATCTTGTAAATTAGCGGCGGTCAGGTCGGCATTGCGCAGGTTCGCCTTGTGCAGATTGGCCCCCTGGAGATTGACCCCGCGCAGGTTGGCCTTTTGGAGGTTAGCTCCCCGCAGCATTGCCCCCGTCAGGTCGGCCTCGCGCAGGTTGGCTTCCCGCAGGTCGGCCCCCTGCAGGTTCGCCTCTACCAAATGGGCCGCCGCCAGTTGAATATTAACGAGGTTAGCCCCAGGGGCTTCCAGGGAGCGCAGCGGCACTCCATCCTGGTGTAGATCTTCAAGCGCCTTCAACCGCGCGTAGCTGGTGGATAACTTCGCCCCGGCGGCGTGATCAATAATCCGCCAGGCTTCAAAGTGCTTTTGGGCCTTGCGGTCGGGAGCCCCCTTGAAGTAAAGAATCACCGCCGCCACAATGGCAAAGGATTCGGCGTTTTCAAAGAAGATTTTGAGGGCGCTGCGCTTCAGCAGATCCCCAGGGGAATCGATGATCACGTCTTCCTGCACCCAGAGGGCAATGGTGGCCAGGGTCAACACCGCCGTCAGTACTGCCAGCCAGGTTGGGAACCGCTGTACCCAGTATTCTAGCTGTCGGACTGGCTTGGACGCACTCCACCGCATGGCTTTGGCCTAAGGAATACAGATTTTAGGGGGATACCGGACGATCGGGTAGACGCCCCGGCCTGAGACTGGCGATCGGGCGAGAGGGTTAGGGCTACCGCTGTCTAAAGTATTGCACGGGTTAACCCTGGCCGAAACGCCGGTCGCTAGTCGATCGCGGCGTAAATATGTACACCATTAGCGGCGACTGAGGTGTAGGGTATGAGGTTCACGGTAGGGCATAGAGAGACTTCCGCCGTCATGTGCTAGGGGCATTCCTTACTATCCTTTAGGCTTAGGAAGCCTCGCAGGGCCGGGTGAATACAAAAACACTCAATGTTTTCAAGGTTAATACTGGGCAATTCGTAGTGGCCCACATAGATTTTATGGGAACCCGAACTTTGGCGCATCTGCTGGGGTACTTTGGCCTTGAGAAAGCCAATATGCCAGAGTAGCTTCTTAAGCTCGAGATAATCCATCGCTAGCACCCACTCGGCGGCTTGATCAGTATCTAGCTCACCACAGGTAATCGATAACAGCAGAAACTCTAGATCTTCTTTCTTGAAATAACAGCTTCGCCCCCTAAAGACTTCAAACAAGTCTAAGAGGTAGGGGTACTTAAAGCGATATTCTGAGGCCAGGTCTTTGGTTTTTTGCTCAGAAAATGCCTCCTCCGCAGCAAAAATGGCCTCGCCTTCAATGCGCTTGCCGTCATTGTAGTACTCTAGACAGAGCTTGCAAAATTGCAGCAGCTCCCTGGGGCGTAATTGGGTGCGGTCAATGATGTAGTCTACAGAGCTAAGATTAGGGGTCGCAACCGTGGAAGAAAAAATCGAGTTCCAGCGATGCAGTCCATTTTTTGACTGTAGCTCTGGAAAACAGTGGGCAATGCGCAGACCAATCAGCTCTAGCAGCTCGTTTTTGCCCCAGCGAATCACCTCGACATCCTCTCGAATTTTTTGGGCATCCTCATAGATTTGAGGAATGTTATCAAATAACTCCTGCCGAATTGAGATATAAACCCTGAGGTTCGGGCTGATTAAGTTGAGCTTTTGAGAGGCCTGAAATAGACCAGCCAAAAAGTATTTAGCGTCCTCAGAACTATCCCAGCCTTTGTCTAGTTCATCGATAAAAATCTTGATCCGAGTCTTATTTAGAATGGCTTTGAGGCTGGGCTGTAAGTCCTTAATTTCTTCGAGGCTATAGAGGGCCTGAAGGTCACGAGATTTTTGGAAACTTTCATCGCGGCCCAGCTTAATTTGCTCCAGCCGTTTCAGATACTCAAACAGAATACCGATGGAGTTGAGATCCTGGTGCTTAAGGTTATTGACAACGTGGTTGTAAATATCTTTTTGAGCCCCCAGCAGCAGGCCCCGCTTCTCATCCGAAATTTTCTTAAACACCAGGCTGTAAAGCAGGTATTGCCACGCCACCGAATACGAACTCTGCTTACCCCACGAGCCCTCCTGCTCGCTGCGCAAATGCTGAGACAGTAGCTCGTAGGAATATTCCTCGGGGGAAAGCTCAATCACCAAATGCCCTTTACGGGCTTCGGCCGCAGCCATATATTTAAAGATGGCGCTTTTGCCCGCGCCTCGATTGCCCACCAGAATGGTTTTACGGCTGTTAAAAAACTTTTGATAGGTGGAGTTTTGGTAAAAATATTCGGCCAGACCCACATTGATGTCGCGTTCCGCCGAGTCTGACCCCAGGTTAAGCAGGCGAATATCCAGCGCCATAGGCAGTATTCAAGCGATTAGGAGCGAGCAAACCAGTAGCCAAAGCCTAGTGTAAAGCCTCAGCTGATTTCGCCATAATACACGGTTGGGTAAGGCTTGAGACCATGAGTAGTGGCAGAGGGTGGGCCGCGCTATGCGTTTTAGGACATCCCATTCCTGGGCCAGCGGGGCCTGAAAAACGTTAAGAACCGTCGCGCCGTCCTTGCTCAATGGCTAGAGCCTGCTCCACAATGGGGGCGTACTTAACGGTTTGCAACATCCGGGCGGGGCCAACCCTGGCCAGGTTGGAACATTACTACATTACTTTATGGCGTATTACTGGTTCAAGGCATTTCATATCGTTGGGGTAGTGGTTTGGTTTGCCGGGCTGTTTTACCTGGTGCGGCTATTTATCTACCACGTGGAGGCGGAGGCCGAACCCGAACCGGCCCAGAGCATTCTTAAGGGTCAATACGAGCTCATGGAGCGCCGCCTCTACAACATCATTACCACCCCAGGCCTGGTGGTGACGGTGACCATGGCCATTGGCCTGCTGGTGCTCATGCCCGAGTACCTGAAGGAGGCCTGGATGCACGTCAAGCTGGCCTTGGTGGCGGCGCTGCTGGCGTACCACTTTTACTGTGGCCGTCTCATGCGTCAGCTGCGCCGGGGAGATTGTCGCTGGTCAGGCCAGCAGCTACGGGCTTTGAACGAAGCCCCTACGCTGCTGCTGGTGGTGGTGGTAATGCTGGTGATCTTTAAGAATAATTTCCCGACCGGGGCAACCACCTGGCTGATGGTGGGGTTGGTGGTCACCATGGCCGCCACCATTCAACTCTACGCCCGTAAGCGCCGCCTCGACCGAGAAAAAGCAGCCCTGGTAAACGGGGCTCCGGCCACCACCGCTCTAGCGGAGCCCCACTCCGACGCCCAAGCCTTACAAAACCCTTAGCCTTCGTCATCGAATCGACACAAATAAATGTTGCGGCTTTCTGCCACGGTAGTTAACATTTATTTACAAAGAGGATATTCCTCTAGGGCTACTGACCTGGCGTTATTCACACAGAGGATTGCGATCATGACCGAAGACAAAAAGTCAACGTTTGGATTTACTCAGTTTGCCGAAACCTGGAATGGTCGTCTGGCCATGCTGGGCTTTGTGATCGGGCTAGCCACCGAGTACCTGACCGGCCAAGGCATTCTAGAGCAGCTGGGCTTGATGTAGGTCGAGCTAAGTGGGTTGCGGCTCAGGCCTGATCTAGGGTTCCATGGCCATTGGCTCAGCCCGCCGAGTTTGCCTGCTTAACCCAAAGGGTCTTTTCGGTAGAATGCTTGAAACGGGTTTACACCAACAACTTAATGGCGGCTAGCTGCACCGGCTAAGCCTGCAAACAGGCCAGGGATGGGGTTGTCCATCCCTGGTTTTGTTTTGGGATTGGGGATGGGAAACCAGTCAATGGAATCGTCCCACTATGGCGTCAGGTGTCAGAATAATTGTGGTAGTCTGCCCTCTGTCGGCTTAGCTGGGGTCAGCGGTTTAAGGGTGAAGGGCGATCAGCTCTACTCTAGTCCTGCTTCCCCGAAATTCGACCTGTGGCTTAAGGACAGTGGCTTTTGGTCAAGTAAAACCTCGACTCTTGACGGGCCTAAGTTTTAGTAACACCCCCATGGAGGACTTGCGGCGTGCCCAGTTCAGCAAAGCGTTTATTAATCGGATCAACCGAATCGTATAGTGGAAAATCGGCGGCTGTACTGGGAATCGGGCTGCGGCTTCAGGCGATGGGAATGGATATTGCCTACGGCAAACCGATGGGTAACTCCATTAATGGCCAGGGGAAAGATCCCGATCTGGCCTTTATTGTGGAAACGCTTCACCTGCCGGAATCAAGGTTTTATCCGCCTTCTCTATCGCTGACCGAAGCCAGCGTGGCCGATCAACTGGCGCTGAAGAGCCGGGGCTCGAATGCGGAAAGTCTGCACCCCTACCGCATTCCTAAAGGAGAAATGCTGCTGCTACTGGAGGGGCCAGGGAACCTCACCGAGGGCACCCTGATGAATCTGTCGCTGCCCCAAATTGCCGCCGAAATTGAGGCGGCGGTGCTGTTGGTGACCCGCTACGACTCGATTTTGCTGGTTGACCGTCTGCTAGCGGCCAAGACCCAGCTGGGTGATCACCTGCTGGGGGTAATCGTCAACGACGTGCCCGCCGAGGCGATCGAGACCTTTGCCCAGATGGCCCAGCCGTTTTTAGAAGGCCAGGGCATTCCGGTGCTGGCGGTGCTGCCCCGGTCGCCGATTATGCGCAGCATCACCGTGCGCGAAATTGTTCACCGCCTGGGGGCTTCGGTGCTGTGCGGCGGCAATCGCCTGGATTTGATGGTCGAAACCCTGACCATTGGTGCCATGAACGTCAACTCAGCGCTGCGGTACTTTCGTAAGGGGGTGAACATGGCGGTGGTAACCGGGGGCGATCGCACCGACATCCAGTTCGCGGCCCTCGAAACCTCCACCCAGTGCTTGGTGCTGACCGGCCAAATTCCCCCCGCCCCCGCCATCCTAGAGCGGGCTAGTGATCTAGAAATCCCAATTCTATCGGTAGATTCTGACACCCTGTCTACCGTAGAGCGCATCGACGAGCTGTTTGGCCAGGTACGCCTGCACGAGCCGATTAAAGTGCGCTGTGTGCAAGAACTGATAACTGCCCACCTCGACCTCGACCGGCTGCTAGATTTGCTGGATGTGAAGCTGCCGGTGTCGGCCTAGGAATGAGGATTAAATAAAACCCAAGTTTTGTAGGTTAGGCGTCCTGTCTGACCCTGGACAGCCGGGACGACTATCCTACGTTATTTAATTCTTGATCCTTAGGGAAGGGGTTAGGGGTTGGGGGTCAGTGTATGCTCTGACTGAAACCCTCCCCCCCGCCAAGTCGTTACCCTTGTACGCTCGTTGACAACATGGGTCTGATACAATAATTCGCGTTATTCTCGTGTTCGGTGTAGCCTTTGAGTCAGTCTATTGAAGCTCCGCTTGAATCCTCCAAAGTCGATACGTTCTTACAAGAACTTGCGGCAATTCAGCAGCCGGGCTCTAAGCGAGTCGCAATTTTAGGATCTCGCCATGTGCCGATTACCCACCAGCAGCTGATTGAGCTAATGACCTATGCCCTGGCGCTCGGCGGCAACCGGATTATTACCTCGGGGGCTACGGGCACCAACTCCGCCGCCATTCGTGGGGCCATGAAGGCCGACCCCAGCCTGCTGACGGTGATCTTGCCCCAGAGCCTGGCCCAACAGCCCCTGGAGTCGCGGGAGCAGTTAGAACAAGTCATGCACTTGGTGGAAAATCCCGCCAACGACACCATGTCCCTGGCGGAGGCTAGCTCGCTGTGCAACCAGGAAATTATTTCCCGCTGCCAGCAGCTGGTCTGCTTTGCCTTCCACGACAGCGCCACCCTGCTCAAAACCTGCCAGGATGCGGAAGACCAGCGGAAGATCGTGACGCTGTTTTATTTCGATTAGGCGCTGTAAGGCAGTCCTTCAGGCGGCTACCTCACACCAAGAGCGCGCGAGTGGCTAACCTATTTACTCAAGATCGGCTCCACAGCGATTCCTCCGTAGCCGGGTCGAACAAATGTACATTTTCGGTCGCGATCGCTAACCAGATCTCCTCTCCCATCTGCACCCCCTGGTCGGGAGGAATTTTGGCCTGCAGCAAGAGGCTCTCCGTCTGCACCATCAGGTAGGTTTCGCTGCCCAGGGCTTCGATTCGGGTGACGTGGCCGCGAATATTTTTTGGGGCGGGCAACGCCAGGCTGAAATGTTCGGGGCGAATGCCCAGGGTCAGGGTTTGACCTACGTGGGGCAGCAGGCGGTCATCCCAGCAGCTGGGCAGGGTGAGACGAAACTCAGGGTGAGCCACCAGGCTGGGCGACTGCACCTGCACCGGCATCAGGTTCATCGGTGGAGAACCAATGAACTCGGCCACAAAGCGGTTAGCGGGGTAGTGATACAAATCTAGCGGGGTAGCCACCTGCTGAATTTGGCCCTGATTCATGACGGCGATGCGGTGACCCATGGTCATGGCCTCGACCTGGTCATGGGTGACGTAGAGGGTGGTAATGCCCAACTGCCGCTGCAAGTTGACAATCTGAGCCCGGGTTTCCATGCGTAGTTTGGCGTCCAGGTTAGAGAGGGGTTCATCCATTAAAAACACCTGGGGGTTGCGGGCCATGGCCCGGCCCAGGGCCACCCGCTGCTTTTGCCCCCCCGAGAGCTGGCGAGGATAGCGGTTGAGCAGGGGGCTAATTTGCAGCATCTTGGCCACCGACCGCACCCGGTCGTCGATCAGCCGCTCGGTGTCAGAGATGTAGCGCAGGCCGGGGGGCAGTCGCCGGGTGATGGCTACCAGGAACGTTTCCCACCAGTGGTGGGGGCTTGGGCCAGGCTCAAGCTCCTGGGTGGGGACGGTTTTAGGCGCGGAGCCTGGATCCGTGCTCGCCATCGCGGCTGACCCGTGCTCGCCATCGCGGGTCGCTAACCCGGCGCCGGTGCGGCGCAGGCCAAAGGCCAGGTTGTCGTACACCGTCAGGTGGGGGTATAGGGCATAGCTTTGGAACACCATGGCGGTGTCGCGGTGCTTGGGGGGCAGGTCGTTAACCCGGCGATCGCCCACCCAGATGTGGCCAGCGGTAACCGTCTCTAGCCCCGAAATAGTGCGCAGCAGGGTGCTTTTGCCGCAGCCCGACGGCCCCACCAGCACCATAAACTCCCCATCGGCCACGGTCAGGTTGATGCGCTTGAGAACCGTTGACGCACTGGGGCCAGACTCTGAGGCCTGGGTCTCAGCCTCGGCGGAGCGGCGAGACTGGGTAAAGGTTTTGTAGACGTTCTCAATTACAACGTGGGCCACGGCGGTTTAGCAAGTTAGCGTTAGGTCAACTATACGGGAAAGGGCTCAGGAGATAGCGGGCTGAGGTTCAACCTTGAAAGACTCGATATAGTGATCAAAGCACCTTCTGTTCGTCTTCTCTTTGTCTTGAACCGATGGTCCTGAACCGATGGTTGACATGAGCCATTTACGTCACGGGTTTTTAGCCACCAACGGCATTCGGCTCCACTATGTGACCCAGGGGCAGGGGCCGCTGCTGCTGTTTTTACACGGCTTTCCAGAGTTTTGGTACTCCTGGCGGCATCAAATTGCCGCGTTTGCCGCCGACTACACCTGCGTTGCCCTCGATTTGCGGGGCTACAACGACAGCGATAAGCCCCCCAGCGTCGCCGCTTACCGCCTAGAAACCCTGGTGGCGGATGTCAACGGCGCGATCGCCGCCCTGGGCTTTGACCGCTGCACCCTGGTGGGGCACGACTGGGGGAGCGCCATTGCCTGGGCCTATGCCTACGCCCATCCCGCCCGGCTGGATGCTCTGGTGGTGATGAACATGCCCCACCCGGCCCAATTTGCCGCCGGGCTGCGAACCCCCCAGCAGCTGTTACGCAGCTGGTACATCGCCGCCTTTCAGCTGCCCTGGCTCCCCGAACTGGCCCTGCAAGCGGGGGATTATTGGCTAATCGAGCAAATCTATCGGGCCATGGCGATTCGCAAAACCGCCTTTAGCGAGGCTGACCTGCGGGCCTACAAAACCGCCGCCGCCAAGCCCGGTGCCTTAACCGCCATGGTCAACTACTATCGCGCCGTTGCCCTGGGCGGGCTGTTTAGCCGCGAGTGGACGGTGCTAACGGTACCTACTTTGATGATCTGGGGCGAGGAGGATGCCGCCCTGGGCAAAGAGCTCACCCTGGGTACCGAAAACTATGTGCACGACTTTCGGCTGCGCTACATTCCCCGCTGTAGCCACTGGGTACAGCAGGAACAGCCGCAACAGGTGAATAGCCATATCCAGGAGTTTCTGGCCAGTCTAGGCTAGTGGGGGCATGGCCCAATTGGCCTACCGCGTCCAACCCCCAACCCCCAACCGCAACCCCCAACCCGCAACCCGCAACCCCCAACCCGCAACCCGCAACCCGCAACCCCCAACCCGCAACCCCCAACCCGTTTCTTTATCTAATTTTGCTATCCTGTTCCCAGCCGTATTCAGGGTGAAACCCCTCATATCGCCCGCCCCTGGCGAGCTTGCCCTGTGGGGTCAACCATGCTCAGCCCTCACCCCAGTTTCCTATGGCCCCTGCTCTAGCCCCAGTCCGCCGCTGGATGACCACAGTTCCGCTGCGGTGGTTGTTGATTATGGCCCTAGTGCTGCCCACCGTTGGCGGAGCGGGGCTGGTAGGGTATTTGTCTGACCAAAATGGGCAAAGCGCCGTAAAAGACCTGGGGCACCAGCTGGTGGCAATGACCAATCAGCAGGTCGGCCAAGAGCTCAAAACCTACCTAAAAATTCCGTTTTTAATCAACCGCTTAAATATCGATGCCGTGCACCAGGGGCAGCTTAACCTGGAGGATAGTGCCGCCCTAGAGCGCACCCTGCTGGGCCGCCTCCAGGAGTTTGAGCCGGTTTCGACGGTGTTGTTCACCAGCCCAGAAGGTCGGCTCAGGCTGGTGGAGCGCCTGCCTGACCTGTACCTAGGGGCCGCGGAGCCGTCCCAGCCGGAACGCATTTTGTTATATGCCCTCAACCCGCAGGGGGAGCGGGGTCCGCTGGTGGCCACCGAGCCCGATCTAGACCTGCGCCGCGATCGCCCCTGGTATCGTCGGGCGGTGGCTACCGGCCAACCGGGGTGGGACTCGATCTTTCAGTATGGGACGCTCGATGTGCTCACTCTGAATGCCTCTGAGCCGGTCTATGACGCCGCCGGAGGGCAACTGCTGGGGGTATTTGCTGTGCACATTCAGCTCGATTACCTGAATGAGTTTCTCCACGGGTTAGCCATTAGCCGGGCTGGCCAGGTCTTAATTACCGACCCCGCTGGGCAACTGGTGGCGACCTCTACCCTAGAAAAACCCTACCGCACTGAGTCTCAAGACAACACCTCAAGCGCCCTGGGTCGCCTCCGGCTCGACCAAAGCCAAAACGAGTTGACCCGCGCCCTGGGAGACTACCTGCTGGGGCATTCAGAGCCGCTCAGCGCCCTAGAGCCCACCTCAAACCTGGCCTTTCGCTTTAACGGCGAGCCGCAGTTTGTGACCATCACCCCCTTTGCCGATCAGTACGGGCTCGACTGGCGAATTGTGACGGTGATTCCCAAATCTCATTTTTTGGGGGCGATTCGGACTGGGGCGCATCAAACCCTGGTGCTGTGCCTGCTGACGCTGGGGCTGGCCGTTACCCTGGGGCTGCTGGCGGCCAACCTGTTCACCGCTTGCCTCCAGCCGCTCAACCGGGTGAGCCGCGAGTTGGCCACCGGCAATCTTGACCAGCGATTATCCACCGATAGCCCGATCGGCGAGTTAAACGATCTGGCCCAGAGCTTTAACCAGATGGCCGACCAGCTCCAGCAGGCTTTTAGCCACCTACAAACCGCCCTGGCGGAATCGGAGGAAAAATTTTCCACTGTTTTTCGCACCAGCCCTGACCCCATGGCCATTGCCAGCCTGGCCGAAGGGCGGATTTTAGCCGCCAACCAGAGTATGCTGCAGTTCTTTGGCTACACCCATAGCGAAATGGTTGGCCATACGGCCCTGGAGCTCAACCTCTGGGGTAGCCTTGGGCAGCGTAGCAATTATCGAGCGCAGCTGTATCAAGGGGGGCAGGTGCGTAATTATGAGGTGCAGCTGCGCACCAAGTCCGGTGACCTAAAAACCGGCTTGCTCTCGGCGGAAGTGCAGACCCTAGATGGGCAAGATTGCGTCATTGTGGTGCATCGTGACATTAGTGATCGCAAACAGGCCGAAGCCGCTCTGCAACACAGCGAAGCGCTCAACCGCGCCATTCTCAATGCCCTGCCCGATTTAATTTTTCGGATGCACCACAGTGGTCAGTATGTCTACATTAAGTCCAATACCACGTTTCCGACCGATTTGCCCAATTTCGAAGTCGGGCAAACGATTCACAACGTGCTGCCCCCTGACATCGCCCAGCAGGAACTCGTCGCCGTTAAAACTGCGCTACAAACCGGGGAAATGCAAGTGTTTGAGTATCCCCTTTGGGTGCAGGGGCAGCACCTCTGGCAAGAGGCCAGAATTATGCCCCTCTACCCCGATGAAGTGCTGGTCGTAGTTCGAGATTTGACCCTGCGCAACCGGGCTGAACTGGCGTTACAAGAGAGTGAAGTGCGCTTTCGCCAGCTGGCCGAAACCGTACAGGAAGGGTTCTTTGTATACGAAATAGACCCGCCCCATTATTCCTACATTAACCCAGCCTATACATCAATTTTAGGGACTCAGGCTGAGGTCGGTTCTGCCGATATGAGCCATTGGTTAAGCCACATTCACCCCGACGATCTCGGACGGGTTAAAGCCGCCCTCCAGCGCGAAGATGAGGGCGAAAATTTTGACGAAGAGTATCGCTTCCTCGGCCCGATTGGTGACCTCCGCTGGCTGCATTCAAAGGCGTTTCCCCTGCGCAACCAGGCTGGTGCAATCTTTCGCATTGTCGGCACGGTAGAAGACATTACCAGCCGCAAACACATTGAGGCGGCCCTGCGGGAGAGCGAAGACCTCTTTCGTCGAGCGTTTGACGATATCCCCATTGGCATTACCCTAGTGTCATCAACGGGGCAGTTTATCAAGGCCAATACTTACTTTTGTACTCTAGTTGGGTACACCGAAGCTGAGCTCATGGCCCTTAATTTTCAGACCATTACCTACCCAGAGGATTTAGAATCTGACCTGGCCGGTTTTGAAAAGCTCAGGGTCGGACAAATTCGTTCATCGCAGCTTGAGAAGCGGTATATTGACAAACAGGGAAACATTGTGCCGGTATTTATTGATGCCGCCCCAATTTTTGACGATAGCGGTCAGTTTGTCTACTGCGTTGGCTACATCCAAGACATTCGCGAGCGCCAAAAAATTGAGCGCATGAAAGATGAGTTTATATCCATCGTTAGCCACGAGCTGCGCACCCCGATCGCGTCGATTCAGGGGGCGCTGGTGCTGTTAGACGCCGGAGTTTACAACGGCAGACCCGAAAAAGTCAGCCACATGCTCAGAATTGCCATTAACAACAGCCATCGGCTGGTGCGCCTCGTCAACGACATTCTCAGCCTAGAGCGGTTGGCATCGGGCAAAGTGCAGCTGGCCATGGAGCAATGCCAGGTGGCCGATATCATGCAGCTGGCCCTCGACAGCGTGCAGACCATCGCCGACCAGGCCGCCATTACCCTGACGGCTCAGCCCCTCGCCACCCCCCTGTGGGCCGACCCAGACGCCATGGTTCAAACCCTGACCAATCTGCTCAGCAACGCCATCAAATTCTCGGCCCCAGGCGATACGGTCTGGCTCAAGGCCGAAATTCTAACCAAAGCTCATTTGGCCCCTCAGATCCCTACCCCACAAGCAGCCGTTGTTGCGGCTACACCCCTCACTCCGCCACCTATCTACCCATCATCCATCCTCTCACCCCTCCCCAGCCTCCTCTTGACTGTCAAAGACCAGGGGCGAGGCATCCCTGAAGACAAGCTCGACCTCATTTTTGAACAGTTCCAGCAGGTAGACGTTTCCGATGCCCGCCAAAAAGGCGGTACCGGACTGGGGCTAGCAATTTGCAAAAAAATTGTGCGGCAGCATGGCGGTCAAATTTGGGTGGAAAGCCAGCTTGGCCAAGGCAGCACCTTTTACGTTGCCCTGCCCCTAACGGTGGAGACTAGCGATGCCTAGACGAATCTTAATCGTGGATGACGACGACGATATTCGCGATATCGTGCAGGCCGCCCTAGAAGAACTGGGGGGATGGCAGACGGTAGTTGCCACATCAGGACGAGAAGGGCTGCACCTGGCTCGCACTGAGCCGGTAGACGCCATTTTGCTCGATGTATCCATGCCCGATATGGATGGTTTTCAGATGTTTACCGAACTTCAGCGAGATGCAGCCACTCAGACAATTCCGGTGCTGATGCTCACCTCTAAGGTGTTGGCCCGCGATCGCAGCCGATTTGTCGATCTCAACATTGCCGGGGTGATCACCAAGCCCTTTAACCCCCTCACCCTGTGGCGACAAATTGCCACCCTGCTGGGCTGGGGCGAGGCCTAGCCACAATGCCCGCGCTGCGACCCTACCGATTGAGACAGTAGGAGAGGGTATTGAGAACATAGGGGCCAAATTTTCCCAGCCGCTCTGCCCACAGGTCGGCTCCATTTTTTGCCTCGAGGAAGCCATTGACGGTGGCCACCCATTCGGGATCATCGTTGGGCAGGGCCAGACCATAAAACTCACAGGTGAGGGGAATTTCGGGCACCAGGGTAAGATTTTGCACCGACAGACTTTGCTGCAGCACCTCGCTAATGGTGAGAATGTCGTCGCCTAAAAAAGCATCTATGTCCCCTTCATTAACCGCCTGAATGCCGTCAACTCGTCCGGTGGGGCCAGAAAATGGAGTAATGGTCGCGGCGGGGTACTGTTCGGCCAAAAAGGCCGCATTGGTTGAGTTTGCCAATACGCCAATGTTTAACCCGGCTAAGGAAAGGGCTGGGTTAACGTTAGGCGCGTTAGCCGCCGTGGTGAGAAAATGGCTGCCGGTGGCAAAAATAATATCCGAGAACGTTATCCCCTCTACCCCTTCGCGGACGGTGTTGGGGCCACATTCGAGATCGACGTTACCGTCGCGCACCAGGTTAAAGCGGTCGTCTAGGGTCGAAGGAATTTCCACCAGCTCAATCGCCAGGGCGGGATCAAGGTGATCCTGGAGATAATCCCGCAGGGCCACCCCCAAGGCCGAGCAGTACCCCGTCCACTGATCCTGGTCATCGACGTAGCCAAAGGGTGGCGCATCGCGGCGCATGGCAATTCGCAGTTCCCCGGTGCGCTGAATAGTGGCCAAAATAGATTCTTCCCGAGGGGTCACCACTGGCGCAATGGGGGGCGGAATCACCGCCACGGGAGGATCGCCGTCGTAGGCTGCCGCAATCTGTTCCGCCGTGAGCGAGCTAATCATATCCACAATCATCGGCTGGCCTGCGCTGATGGCCTGGGCATTGCGGGCGGTGAGGTAGGGCAAATACTGGTCTTCGCCCCGCAGGTGAGCCCCTAAAAAGGCCGTGGCCAGGGCGGTATAGTAGGTGGCGCCGACATCGCGATTTTCCCCCACAAACAAGGAGGGTACATCGTCTATCCCTTCACCCGGTGGCTTAGAGGAAAAGTGGGTACCGGCCTGCAGCAGGGCCAGATAGCGGGGCTGCTGCTGCTGCCAAACAAAGGGAAAGATCTGCTCGGTCACCACCGGCGAGGTCGTATCTCGATCCCCAGACACCATCAGCACCGGAATCTGCACCTGACTAATGCCCTCCGGGCCATAGAGTGCGCTGCCCAGCAGGTGGGCGGCAATTACAGCTTTAACGCGGGAATCCGACAGGTCATAGTTTTTAGGCGGTAAATAGCGGGCGCGGCACTCTAGATACTGGGCAAAGTTGAGCATCAGCAGGTCTGAATCGCAGGCTGCGGTGATGCGGGAGAAGGTTATTTCGGCCCCGGCCAGGGCCATGGCGGTGGTACTGCCGAGCGAATCACCAATCACGGCGATTTGGTCGAGGTTGAGCTGCGCTGCCCAGTCGGGGGAGGTGGCCGCCAGCCGCTCTAGCTCGTCAATTAAAAACGAAATCTCCCGAGGTCGATTGATAAACTCAATGGGGCTAAGCAGGGTATTCAGCCGCCCGCCCAGAAAGTTAGCGCGGTAGCTCAGGTCACTGCCGACGTGGTCAGGGGCCAGAACCGCATAGCCGTAGGAGGCCAGGTGCTCGTTGAGGAAAACAAAGTCTTCCTTCACTGCCCCAAACCCGTGGGAGACGATCACCACCGGCACTGGCCCTGACACACCCTGGGGCAGGTACACATCCACATCAAAGTCGTAGTTCACCGTTAGCCCGGTCCCCGTCTGCCGCAGGGCCGGGTTAGTGACCGTAATGGTGTTGCGGGTAAAGGAGTGGGGGCCGGGCTGCGACAGGTCGGGCAGGGCCGCCGGGTCAATGCTGGTTTGGGTAGCGGCCTCGGTAGCGGCCTGATCGCGAATGGCCGCCACCACCGCCCGGTTATAGCTCAGATAAACCGACAGCGCTCGGCGCAGATCCAGAATTCCCCCCAAGCTGACATCGATGGACTGGGTGGGGAACTCCCGCATGACGTCAATCAGCGTCCAACCCTCGGGGCCAGCCTGAGCGGCGGCGTTGATGACCGCGGCCCGCAGTCCGTGGAACCCGTTTACCCCTGGAGACGATTCAAAAATTTTGCCGACATTAGTCAGCGCATCGCGGCCCAGGGGAGAGTAGGCCAGGTGGCTGGTGGTGACCACATCCAGCGGCAGCTTAACCTGGAGCAGCTGCCGTAGGGAGGCCAGGGTCTCGGCATCTAAGAATCTGGCGAAGGTTCTCAGGTCGCCGGTGATCTCCCCGGTTTCGGCAAAGGTTTCAAGGGCATCTACCGACAGACTAAAAACAAACGGCCCGGTGGCCCGAACGGTAAACTTATCGGCGCTGCGGGCCACCTCTGGCCGCAGCAGCGTAGCCCCTAGCCCCAGCCCGGTTAACCCCACCACCGAGGCTAAGGCAATGTAAAACAAGCGGCGAGGGCAGGGCATGGGCTGAGACATGGCAGGAAACGGGCTTCCATAACGGCTGATGTTTGGCATTTTATGCCGATCAGGTAAGGAATCGATAAGGAAAACATGGCCCTCGGCAGCATAGCCTGCACTATTGGCCAGAACCGGAGTCAACGGCTACCATTTCCTGTAGATTATGAACAATGAAGGATAGATACATGTAAACCTAGGATGCATCCGACCTGCGCCGCCAAGCAAAACTCTTGGTTGAGATAAATCGTTAGTTAGGATACAGATCTCTCGTCCAAGCCTATTTATCGTAAGCAGGCTCATGAAGGCGAAATGCGCTGATCGCCAAGACCATACATCAAGAAAATTGTCTACGGGTTTTCCACAGGCAAATTATCTTTATGAATCCTTAATACTGGCTAAAAACCTTGCCAGAAGGTTGGTTTGGAGGTTTCCATTAAACTGATAAATTATTCCTATGATCTTATCCACAGATTTTTAGAGCAGCTGTGGATAACTTTTTGAACCTTCAGGAACCGCCTCAGCGCGGCAGGTTTAAACTTAATCTGCTAACATTCCATGGCCTAGATATGGCCTAGATAAAGCTGTAATCGAGCGTGACAAAACCTGAGACTTGATCCATGCGCCAGCAAACCGTTCTCATTACCGGAGCTAGCAGCGGCATTGGGGCTGCCTGTGCCCACTTTTTTGCCCAGGCGGGGGCGCGGCTAATTCTGGCGGCACGGCGCCAGGAAAAACTACAGGTTCTAGTAGGTCAGCTTCAGCCGCAATACCCCATTGAGACCCTGCTGCTGCCCCTAGATGTACAGCAGCCCGACGCGGTCAACCAGGCCATTGCCAGCCTGACTCCAGAATGGCGAGATATTGATGTCCTCATCAACAACGCCGGTCTCAGTCGGGGTCTTGATAAGCAGTACGAAGCCCCCCAGCAAGACTGGGAAGAAATGATTGACACTAACATCAAAGGACTGCTGTACATGACCCGGGCGGTGGTACCCGGCATGGTAAAACGGGGCCGAGGCCACGTGGTGAATGTAGGCTCGATCGCAGGACGCCAGACCTATCCTGGGGGAAGCGTCTACTGTGCCACCAAAGCCGCGGTTAAGGCCCTGTCCGAAGGGCTCAAGCTCGACCTGCTGGGTACCCCGGTGCGGGTCACTAACATCGAACCGGGGCTGGTAGAAACCGAGTTTAGTGACGTGCGGTTTCGAGGCGACAGAGAGCGGGCCAAGACCGTTTATCAGGGCATGACACCCCTTACCCCCGACGACATCGCCGACGCTATTTTGTACGCGGTGACCCGCCCGGCCCACGTTAACATCAGCGAAATTTTTCTGATGCCCACCGATCAGTCGGCAGCTACCCTGGTACATCGACAGCCAGACTAAGGCGTTAACCATGACACACCCGACTGACGTCATTCTCGCTTGAGCCAGTCTCTGATCTCAGCGCCAGTTCTAAGAAGATTTCCAGCCCAGAACTTACCTCGTCATTCCCGCGCAGGCGGGAACTTAGCCCAAGAGTCTGTTTATATCGGGTATCTTCTTTTCCAGAAATCGCCTAAGGAGAGTTCTAACCAGCACTCTCCTTAGCCTTCCACCCTAAAATCCTCGAGGCCGTGAACCAACTCCGACAGGGTCGGCGGCACCAGTTCAGCCTGGAAAATGGGGCTGGGCAAGGCGGAATAACCCGACTCTTCGATGGGGGCCGGGGCCGCCATGTCGCTGGGCAGAAAAATTCGGGCGCTGACCGCCAGCATAGCTACAGCAAAAATCAGCACGATGAAGAAGGGGGCAATGTAAGACCGAAAGAACGACATAGGCCAGGGCCGGGGTATGAAGGAATGTAACTGCTACTCTCATTTTACAGCGTTATCGGGTATCAGGTACCGGGTATCAGGTCACAACTTGGAAGGTTTTGGAAAGTTAATGTGCCGTCGCGAATCGTTTCGGATTGATGGCGGCCTTGTTTGCGACCCAAATATAAGATTCTGCTCCATAAAAATTGGTCAAATGCCACTGGCAGGTGCGTCAACACCTACCAGCGGCTGCCCCCCCAGGCAGGAACGAGCTGTCTTGGAGGCTGAGGTAATAATTACCCAGTCCGCCCCGAATTGCACCAGTCTGGGGCGGCCAAGTTTTTGGGGTTCCTACCCTTTCATCGGAGGAATCCCGATTATGTTGTGTTTTACCCGTCCAGATCCCTGGGTTCTTCAAGAACCCAGGGATCTTAATCCGCTGCACCTGGCAAACCCTAACCCTCCACCGGGGCGCGAGCGATTGCGCCACCTGGTAATTGGCTCGACCGAAGGAGTGCAATCGACAATTAACCGGCTGCATGTGTTGACCTATGCCGAGCAAGAGTTAATACAAGAGGCTCAGCACCTGAGTTGGCAAGAGCAGTTTCACTTGGCGGCTCGTTTGCTGCAATGGGCTGAGGCTAAAATGCCACCTCAAAAGAATTAAGGGCTTGATCATTAACCTACAACAGGGAAACCTAATTCTTACCCAACAGGCCCTCTACCAGCGCGTTGGGAATAACGGCATCATCCCAGGCGGGGGGCTCTTCGCCAATGCGCACAATCACCAGATCGGAGGAGGGCACCACGTATACCCGCTGGTGATGGCGGCCATCTAAATAAAAGGTGTCGGGGGCGGCAAAGGGGGCGGAGGCGGCCAGGTTGACATCGGGATAGTCGGAGGTGCGGGCCTTGAGCCAGAGGTGCAGGCCAAAGGTAGGCTGTAGTGGAGACGGCCTCTGCATTTGCTGAATCCACGGGGCGGGTACCACCTGAGTATTACCCACCCTGCCCTGGTGCAGCAGCAGCTGGCCCACCCGCACCCAGTCTTGGGGGGTGGCAAAAAAGCAGCAAAACCCCTTAGGGTGGCCCCCAGGGCGATCGAGCCAGATAAAACTATCGGTAGCCTGCAACGGTTGCCACAGGCGGCTAGAGAGGTAGTCGCCAAAGGTTTCCCCCGTGGCCCGTTCGAGAATCAGGCTGAGAATTTGCGAGTTGACGTTGTTGTAGTCAAAAACTGCCCCAGGGGAACTGATCTGGGGCACCTGCAACGCTGTTTTATCGACCGCTGACCCCAGATACAGCTGCACCAGATCAGACTGAATGGTATCGGTGCGGTCGTCATTACGCAGCCCTGACTGCATGTAGAGCAGATCTTCTAGGGTAAGGTCACCCCTGGCATCGTCGGCCCATTCGGTTAAGTAGGTGCCGATCGGCTCCTGCACCGAAGCCAGATGCCCCTCCTCGATCGCGATGCCAATCAACAGGCCCAGCAGAGTTTTGACCATTGACATAGAGTTAATTTTGGCCTCGGGGGGCTGCCCCTGCCAGTATTGCTCCAGCACCAGCCGGTCGTGGTGCATCACCAGCAGGGCTACGGAGTTCTGGACTTCGGCAAAGTTCAGCGCCGTCTGGAGGGCGGCGGCGGAAATTTCGGTGGGTTGCGCTTTGGGTAGGGGAACAGCCTGGTCGCCCAGGCCTAAAACCGGCTGCCGGGGCTGGTACCAATCTGCCGCCGTAATTGGGCTAGCCGGATAGGTCAGGGCACGGCTCAGCAGTCGCCAGTCTACAATGACGCTGAGTAGAACAATCAGGGCCAGCCCCACAACGGTGAGTCTCCGGGGTTTGAGCCAAGATTTTGCCATTTTAGCGATTCCCAGGGTTCTAACTACATTCCCATAATGCAGTAGCCCGAATCGACGTAGAGAATCTGGCCGGTCATGCCGCTAGACAAGTCGCTACAGAGAAACGCAGCGGTGTTGCCCACTTCCGTTTGGGTGACGGTGCGGCGCAGGGGGGCAATGTCTTCGACATGGTGGATCATGTCTAAAATGCCGCCCACCGCCGAGGAGGCCAGGGTGCGAATGGGGCCAGCAGAAATACCGTTGACCCGAATGTTGCTCGGCCCTAGCTCGGCGGCCAGGTAGCGCACGTTCATCTCTAGAGCCGACTTAGCGATGCCCATAACGTTGTAGTTGGGCACCACCCGCACGCCGCCCAGGTAGGTGAGAGTGACGATGCTGCCGCCGTCGGTCATCAACGGTTTAGCGCCCTTGGCCAGGGCCACCAGAGAATAGGCGCTGATGTCGAGGGCCAGCTGAAAGCCCGCCCGGGAGGTATTGCTGAAGTCGCCGGTGAGGTCATCGCGGTTGGCGAAGGCGAGGCAGTGAATGAGGATATCCAACTTGCCCCATTCTTTTTGGACAGTGCTGAACACCGCCTCCACCTGGGCCTCATCCTGCACATTGCAGGGCAGAAACAGACCGGGATTAAGGGGAGCGACTAGCTCTTTAACTTTGGCTTCAAATTTACCTTTTTCATCCGGTAGGTAGGTGATGCCCAGGGTGGCCCCGGCCTGGTGGAGCTGTTGGGCAATGCCCCAGGCAATGGAGCGGTTGTTGGCGATGCCGGTGACAAGGGCGGTTTTACCAGTCAGGTCTAGCATGGTTCTCGGGGGTGATTCGCACGAATGTTTCGCACTTAGGAGTCTACGGGAATTCGGCTCCGGTGAATAGGGGAGGGAACCGGCCCGTTAGAATAGCTCATAGCCCCAATACCCCGTTGTCATCCCCTTAACCTATGGAAGTCATCCCCGCTATAGATTTACTCGATGGTCGCTGTGTCCGGCTCTACCAGGGGGACTACGCCCAGTCTGAGGTGTTCGACGATAACCCGGTGGCGGTGGCCCGGCAGTGGGCCAACCAGGGGGCAACCCGCATCCACGTGGTGGATCTGGATGGGGCCAAGTCAGGCCAGCCTGAAAACTGGCGAGCCATTGAGGCCATTGTGCGGGCGGTGGATGTGCCGGTGGAAGTGGGGGGCGGCCTGCGCGATCGCCAGCGGGTCACCGACCTCTTTGCCCTAGGGGTGCACTACGCTATCCTCGGCACGGCGGCGGTGAACCAGCCCGAGTTAGTCAGCGATCTCAGCGATCGCTTCCCCGGTCAGATCATCGTCGGTATTGATGCCAGGGATGGCAAAGTCGCCACCCAGGGCTGGCTCGAAACCTCCGAGATAGACGCCCTGGAACTAGCCCAGCAGATGCAGCAGCGGGGAGCAGCGGCGCTAATCTATACCGACATTCAGCGGGATGGCACCCTCCAAGGCCCCAATATAGAAGCACTGCGGGCCATGGCCGAGGCTGTTACCATGCCAGTCATCGCTTCCGGCGGCGTGGGTAACCTGCGGGATTTGTTCAAGCTACTGCCCTTAGAATCCCAGGGGGTAGCGGGGGTGATTGTGGGCCGCGCGCTCTACACCGGCGACCTGAGCCTAAAAGAAGCTGTACGCGCCATCGGCAACGGTCGCTGGCAGGATGTGCCTCCGACGCTGGACGGGTCAGCGTTTGCTTAGGTGTCAGGTTTTAGACATAACCTGAAACCTGGTACCTGACACCCGCCCTTTACATCAAAACCATAAACCCTTCCTCCTGCCAGCGGACGATGCCGCCTAGCAGATTGTAGAGATGCTGAAACCCTAGCTCCTGCATGAGGGCGAGGGTGCGATCGCTGCGTACCCCAGTGCGGCAATAAATTAGGTAGGTTTTGGCAGAATCAAGCTGAGCGATTTGCTGGCGAAAGGTGTCGCTGTGGTAGTCGAGGTTAACGGCCTCGGCCAGGTGTCCGGTGGCAAACTCGTCGGGGGTGCGCACGTCTAGAATCACCACATCAGCCCCCTGGGGGTTAGCCTGAATCAATCGCTGGGCTTCTGCTGGCGTTAGGTTGAGGTTGGCCATAGCTATTGGCCCACCCAGGTCAGCCTGATTGGTCGCCATGTAATGCTCAAAACCAGCGGAAACCACCATTCCTGACCCAGCCAAAAGACCCAGCAGGGCAAACAGCCTCAGTTTTTCCACGATATTTACAGCTCGTTGCAAGATGATTAGCGGATGCAGGCAGGATGAGCTACCAGTCATAGGCTTTTATTGCTGAGGATAAAAAACTAAGCCTGATCTTCCCTGAAAAATACCTGAGAAAAGGCTGAGAATTCTTACCCTGTACCCTGAGAACATTTTCAACCGAGAACTGAGGAGATTTCCAGCAAAGAACTTACCGCGTCATTCCCGGGCGGGCGGGAATCCGGCCCAGGAGTCTGTTTATATAGATATCTTCTGGGCTAGAAATTGCCTCATCCCCGGCTTTCCAAGCGAAACAGAAGCACCACAATGCCAATTACCCCAAGCTGCACGAACAGGTTAGGCAACGCATTGCCCACGTCGCGCCCCGCGATCAGCTGAGCGATAAAAATAACCGCACCAATCGCCCCTGATGCTCCGGCAGTGCCGTAAATCACTTTCCGCAAGCCCTTGTAGGGAGCCTTAGCCTCAGCCCTGAGGCGGGCATACTTTTCTGGACTAATGCCGGGGGGAAGCGGTTTTTTAGGAGTAGGATCGGGAGCCATGGGGAGGAATGAACAGATAAAGGATAGGGTCGCAACGGGCTCGAAACAGGACGGCGCTGCACTGTTATACTAATTGACTGTAATACAGCCTGCCGATGTGGCTCAGTGGTAGAGCACTCGATTCGTAATCGAGCGGTCGCGGGTTCAAATCCCGCCATCGGCTTAAACGCCAG
>DAIUJR010000003.1:0-129649 GCA_036848635.1 Nodosilinea sp. CTOTU7336 | reverse complement strand
ACGACATTCAGCTTGGGAAGCTGACGTTCTACCACTGAACTACACCCGCGGGGGAAAGTTTCTAGCGCAACCTTCAGTTCAAGATTTGAACCTTGAGCACCTATTATACGGTCATTTGCCCAGCCTGTACTGCCTTGGCGGACTTCTTTGTCTGCGCCCTGTTTTCGGAGGTGTGGGGGGCCACAGGAGCGTATGAGTACTCGGTTGGTAGCCGTCTGGCTAGACCGGGCCTGGGCCTGGGCCGCTTTCCCTAGAGAATCTGGATTCAGAGAAGGGATGGAAATCGTGTCCAGGGGTTTCCTCAGACGTGATTATTCACGGGGGAAAACATTACGAAATGTTGATTCTTCCGCAGTGGCGTCAAGCTTCGCCACTCTGAGATCGCTATATTTCAAGGACGTTAGCCCCAGGTTCGGCCCTGTTGCCCCCGGTTCATGGTTTTTACAGACTTAGATCACAGTCTACCGCTGGGAAGGTTTGCTGTAATAACAGATATCAATTGCGTGAGCCTGGTGCCAAATCGGTTGTTTCCCCTTGTTCTGACCCCTCACGCCCTGGTTAGCCCCATTCGACTCAGACAAGGCAGGTTTGGAAATGTTTAACGCCACCGAAATTCTGATTGCCGACTTCGTAGACAAACTGCGGGCTGGGTACCAGCGCACCTACGGCGGCCAAAACCCCGACTACGAAGACATCATTGCCTGGGCGGGCAGCATGGCCCTGGAAAATATCGCCAACAGCGACGCCCTTTACCACAACGTCGAGCACACCATTTTGGTCGCCCTGGTGGGGCAGGAGATTCTGCGGGGTAAGCACATCCGCGAGGGGGGCGTGACCTGCGAAGACTGGCTGCACTTCAGCATTTCTCTGGTGTGCCACGACATTGGCTACGTCAAGGGCGTGTGCCGGGCCGACCAAGACCGCAACCACCTTTACTCCACCGGCCAGGGGGATGAAATGGTTATGCTGCCCCCCGGCGCCTCCGATGCCTCGCTCACCCCGTACCACGTAGATCGAGGCAAGCAGTTCATTGAGGAACGGTTTGGCACCAATCAAATCATCCACGCCGATGTGATAAAGCAAAATATTGAGCTGACCCGCTTTCCGGTGCCCAACCAAGAAGACCACCAGGATACCCAGAACTTTCCGGGGCTGGTGCGGGCCGCCGATCTAATTGGCCAGCTCAGCGACCCCCGCTACCTGAAGAAAATTGGCGCGCTGTTCTACGAATTCGAAGAAACCGGCCAAAACAAGCACCTGGGCTACGCTCACCCTGCCGACCTGCGGGCCAACTACCCCAAGTTTTACTGGAATGTGGTGCATCCCTACATCCAGGACGGGCTGCGTTACTTATCTCTGACTCAGGAAGGGAAGCAAATAATTGCTAATCTATACAGCAATGTGTTTATGGTGGAGAACGAACAAACCGTTATCCACACTTAACCCCGCACGCTATGACCTGGTGGCGCAAGCTTAAAACCAATCGACTGGCCCAACTCGGGGCGATCCTGCTGCTTTGTCTCTATGTGGTGTCTCTAGGGGCGGGCTTTTTTGCCCCTTACAGCCCCTATGCCTCTCAACCCAACGGGTCGCTGCTGCCCCCTACCCAGGTGTACTGGCGCGATGCCGAGACCGGGGCATTTTTTCCCCACGTCTACCCCACCACCCAGGGGCCGGTGGATCTCGATACCGGCGAGCGCAAGCTGGAGGTAGACCGTAGCCAGCCCTCCGCCATCCGCATTCTGCACCGCGAGGAGGACGGCAAGATCCACCTGTTTGGCACCGCTAGCCCCGGTAAATTGAACCTTCTTGGCACCGATGAGCAGGCCCGCGACCAGTTTAGTCGGCTCATCCACGGCAGCCGTATTAGCCTTAGCGTGGGGCTAATTGGCATCGCCATTTCGTTTCCCCTGGGGATGCTGGTGGGGGGCCTGGCTGGGTACTTTGGCGGGGCCGTAGACGCCATTTTGATGCGTTTTGTGGAGGTGCTGATGACCATCCCCGGCATTTATCTGCTAGTGGCCCTGGCGGCGGTGCTGCCCCCTGGTTTAACCAGCACCCAGCGATTTTTGCTGATTGTGCTGATTACTTCGCTAATTGGCTGGGCCGGGCTGGCGCGGGTGATTCGGGGGCAGGTGCTATCCATCAAAGAGCAGGAGTTTGTCCAGGCCAGTCGAGTGATGGGGGGCCGGCCGCTGTACATCATTACCCGCCATATTTTGCCCCAGACGGCCACCTACGGCATTATTGCCGCCACCCTGGCAATTCCCGGCTTTATTCTGGCGGAGGCGGTGCTGAGCTTTATTGGCCTGGGCATTCAGCAGCCCGACGCCTCCTGGGGCAATATGCTCAGCCTGGCCACCAATTCCTCCATTCTGGTGCTCCAGCCCTGGCTGGTGTGGCCCCCGGCGATTTTAATTGTGGTCACTTCCCTGGCCTTTAACCTGCTAGGAGATGGCCTGCGGGATGCGCTAGACCCCCGCACGCTGAAGCAGTAGCTAGTAGGGAGAAATTGGGATGAACTACCTGGCTGCTATCGCTTGTCCCGTGCTGGAGTGGAACCACAGCAGGATCATGAACCAGGGGGGTGAAAGTTTGGCCAACCATCTTAGTGCCGAGTTACTCAGCCTAAAACGAAGAGTACTACCCAAGTCTTTACACCAGCGCCAAAACCATGCTCCAACCCTCTACCCCCCTGGGGGCCACCGCGATCGGGTTCACGGCGGTGCTCATGTGGGCTACCCTCGCTCTGCTAACAACCCTGTGTGGGCCGATTCCGCCGTTTCAGCTGACGGCGATGGCATTTTCGGTGGCTTTTTTGGTCGGCCTGGTTGTTTGGGCCAGGGGAGGGGGCCAACTCAGTCTGTTTACCCAATTGCCTGGGCTGGTGTGGGTGATCGGCATTGGGGGTCTATTTGGCTACCATACCTTTTATTTTGTGGCCCTGCAAAATGCTCCCCCGGTGGAAGCCAGCCTGATTGCCTACCTCTGGCCGCTGCTGATTGTGCTTCTGTCTTCAACCCTGCCGGGAGAGCGCCTGCGCTGGTTCCATGGGGTTGGGGCGCTAGTGGGTTTTCTGGGGGCCGCGCTGTTGATTACCGATGGCCAGGGGTTTAGGTTTAATTGGCAGTATCGCTGGGGTTACCTGGCGGCATTTACCTGCGCCCTGATCTGGTCGGGTTATTCGGTGCTGTCACGCCGCTATGGGGCCGTTCCGACCGCCGCCGTGGGTGGGTTTTGCGGGGTTACGGCGGGGCTGGCCTGGCTGTGCCACGGGCTGCTTGAGCCGACGGTGTGGCCCGTGGGGGGGCAGTGGGGGGCAATTTTGGCCCTGGGCCTGGGTCCCGTGGGGCTAGCCTTTTTCACCTGGGATTACGGTGTTAAACGGGGACACATCAACACCTTGGGGGTGCTGTCTTACCTGGCTCCGCTGCTCTCGACGGTACTGTTGGTGATCACCGGGCTAGCCGAACCCTCCTGGACGCTAGGATTAGCCAGCGGCCTGATCGTTGGCGGTGCTGTACTGGCGTCTGGGAAGTTGATTCGTTGAGGCCTCAGGTTAATTCGCTCTAGGCCAGTTCGCAGTGCGGAATGTAGGCTGATCTATATTAGGGGGCAGTCTCAAAAATCTGGTCTGCTTTGAGAGTTAAATCTGGAAACTCAACCGAGGCAATCGTTCTCGGTGACCCAAACATCCCAATTTCTCGATAGGTCTCACCCGCTAGCGCCAGTACCATTATGGTCTGGGCTGTGGGGTCAATTAGCCAGTATTCCGGGACTCCAAGAGCGGCGTACTGAGCCCGCTTTTGGACATAATCCCGGTCTCGATTGGTCTTACCAGGGCTCACCACCTCTACAATCAGGCGCGGCGGTGGCATCTCCAGGGTAATAGTCAGCCGCCGCTGGGTTAGTTCTAGATGCTCCTGCCGCAGCACGATCAAATCAGGAAAGCGGTTAGCCGCATCTTTAGCCTCTAAAACAGGCACCTGTACCTCGCAGGCGTGAACCCGCACCAAACGACGCGGTACAACCTGAATCAGATAATCGCGCAGGTTCAGGGCAAGCCAATTGTTCTCTTCAGACTCTGGCGGCAACTCGACTAACTCTCCATGCACTAATTCAAAGCGCCCCTCTAGCGGCGTCTTATCACTGTAAGCAAGATACTCCTCAAAGGAGGCGAACTTTGCCTTAGCCTGGGTCATAGCCTTTTCCCCGCAGACGTTGTGCTTACCCTAGCGTATTGCATGGCTATACCTAAGTGGCGTAGCTTGGGTGAAACGCACTGGAACCCCACCTACCTCTAAAGTTTAAACCTTAGGAGACCCCAACGGCCCTAGCAGCAGGAAGGGCCAGGGCAGCTCCAGATCAGGAACCAGCCCGGCGTAGGGCCTCAACCCTGGCACCGCCGAGGGCAGCACGAACCGCAGCGATCGCAGCGAGGCCGGTCGATTGCCGTCGGCATCCATCACCCCATAGTGCCTAGCTAACTCCGCCACGATCTGCACCTGCCCGGTGCGGCGCAGCACCTGGGCATCCGCTGCCAGAGCTGCAATCACCCGCCCGGTCAGCAGCGGCGTTTCCCAGTTATAGCTAGGTTGACCCGGCTCAGCCCCATCCACGGCCCCACCCCCCAGGCCCATGTCCGCCGCAAACTGGGTCATCAACTCCGTACCGACGATGCCGGGCCAGATGGCTAGGGAGGCCACCCGATGCGGTTTAAGCTCTACCGCCATGTCGGCGGCGAGGCGATCGCAGGCCGCCTTACCCACCCCATAGGGCACCCCAAAAATGTAGGCCAGCCCGCCCCAGGAGGAGAGCGTGCAGATCAACCCTCGCTGGCGCGGCACCATCAGGCGGGCGGCATAGAGGCTGGCGATGTAGTGACTGCGCAGCCCCACCTGGTTGCAGGCATCCCAAAACGCCGGTTCTGATTCCCAGAAGGGTTTGCCGTAGGCTTGCCGCAGGGCAGGCACACCGGCGTAGGCATTATTCACCAGCAGATCAAGGCGACCGGCCTGGTCGGTCTGAATGCGCTCGAACAGGGCTTTGACCTGGTCATCATCGCCATGGTCTACCTGAACGGGAATCGCCACTCCCCCCGCCTGATCGACCGCGGCGGCGGTGGCGGCCAGTGACCCGATGGCCGCCGATGTCGCCGTGAGGGTGCGGCCCGTAATATAGACCGTGGCCCCGGCTTCCCCGAGCCCCGTGGCAATGCCCTTGCCCAGCCCTCGGGTGGCCCCGGTCACCAGGGCAATTTTCCCCTCCAGTGGCTTCATGAATTACTCTGGCTACGCGTGTTTGATCTCAAAAGATAGTACATGACGGCGGAAGTCTCTCTATTCCCTACCGTGAACCTTGAGCCTTATACCCTACACCTCAGTCATCGGTAGTGATGTACATATTGTAGTGATGTAGATATTTACGTCGCGCTTTAGTAGTTTGGCCCAGGATGCGAACTCAGCCCCCTGGGCCTGTTGCGGCGAAACTCTGGCTCAGTATTGGACTAGTACATGACGGCGGAAGCCTTCCTACCCTTGTGAGGGTTCCCTAGCGTCAACCGTGAACCGTGAACCCTGTACCCCATTCAGTCATCGCTAATACTATACATACTTACACCGCACCCTACTAGCCGTTCTAACCCTCGTAAAGACGACAGCGGCTAAAGTCTACCAGGGGCTCCGTCGAATACTGTACCAGGCTGCGCCCCGCGGCTAACGCGGCCTGGCGGGTGGGGTAGAATTCGCCATCGGTGAGGGTAGACAGCTCTGGGGTAATGACCCAGCAGGCATAGCCCGTGAGCCGCTGGTAGGTCACAGCCACAATCCAGCCTGGAAAGGCAATTAACGTGCTGAGCTGATCGTTCACCATGGGCTTAACCTGCTGGCGGCAGAAGGGGCGGGTTACCGGTTATCCGGCCTGAGCTGGATAACTACCTATTGCGATTTAGTGCAATTGTACTAAACTATTGAGATGAAGACAACTGTTCTGGGATTCAGGGGTCTGGTTCTGTAGCACTGAGGCAACTATGGTGGCGAAGAAAGGCAAAGAGCAAACCGAGAAAGAAAAGGCGCTAACCCTGGTGCTGGGCCAGATCGAGCGCAACTTCGGCAAAGGGGCGATCATGCGCCTGGGAGATGCGGCCCGCATGAAGGTAGAAACCATCCCCACGGGGGCGCTCACCCTGGATCTGGCCCTGGGGGGCGGCCTACCGAAGGGACGCATTATTGAGATCTATGGCCCCGAGAGTTCCGGTAAAACCACCGTCGCCCTCCATGCCCTGGCGGAGGTGCAGAAGTCCGGCGGGGTAGCGGCCTTTGTGGATGCCGAACACGCCCTCGATCCCATCTACGCCGCGGCCCTGGGGGTCAACATTGATGAACTTCTGATCTCCCAACCCGACACGGGGGAAATGGGCCTGGAGGTGGTAGATCAGCTGGTGCGATCCTCCGCCATTGACGTGGTGGTGATAGACTCGGTGGCCGCCCTGGTGCCCCGGGCCGAAATTGAAGGAGAAATGGGGGATGTTCACGTCGGCCTCCAAGCGCGGCTGATGAGCCAGGCCCTGCGAAAGATTACCGGCAGCATTGGTAAATCCCAATGCACGGTCATCTTTTTGAACCAGCTGCGGCAGAAAATCGGTATTTCCTATGGCAACCCGGAGGTAACCACCGGCGGTAACGCCCTTAAGTTTTACGCCTCGGTGCGGCTAGACATTCGCCGCATTCAAACCCTCAAAAAAGGCACCGAAGAGTACGGCATTCGGGCTAAGGTCAAGGTGGCCAAAAACAAGGTCGCCCCCCCCTTCCGGATTGGGGAGTTTGACATTCTCTTTGGCCAGGGCATCTCTACCATGGGCTGTCTGGTAGACCTGGCGGAACAGACCGGGGTCATTACCCGCAAAGGAGCCTGGTACAGCTATGAGGGCGACAATATTGGCCAGGGTCGCGAAAACACCATCCAGCGGTTGCAAGAGGATGCTGCCTTTGCCCAAAAGGTGGAGCTCCAGGTCAGAGAGAAGCTGGAAATTAGCGGCGCTGGGGTAGAAGGGGCCGCTGATGAGGTCGAAGTTGAGGTTGAAGACGATACCTACCTGGATGAAGACGAGTAAAGGTCGAAGCAGTGACGACCGTTGTTCTCGTGTATGCCCCATGACCATTGGCATGACACCTACCAAGGATCCCCTGGCGATGGCAGTCATGATTATTCTCGTCGGAGAATAATCATGACTGCTGCGGGGCGGTTCCTGGGACAGCGATTCGGGTGCTGCTGGAACAGGTATGAATCAAGCATTTGCCGACATCCTCATCCTATTGCAGCGCCAGCCCCTCAGGCCCCAGCAGCGCCAGCCCCATCGCCATGACCACCAGGTACAGCGGCACCGCTACGGAAATCAAGCCCACCACCACGCCGGTATCGAGGTGATTTTCCTGGGCAAATAGCAGCGTCAGTAGACTCGGTGGCAGGGCCGCGCCAACTAGCACGGCGGCTCGTTCTACCCCCTCTAGACTAAAGACCTCTGCGGCTAGCCAGCCTAGCCCCAGGCCGCCGCCGATTTTAGCCAGGGCGATCACCAGGTACAGACCCAGGGTGGTCGTCTGAATCTGAAATTCCATCCCCAGCAGCAGTACCACCAGCACTAAAAAACTGCCACCGATAATATCCAGTAAATTCAGCAGCACGCCGCTGGTGATGTTGAGGGCGTTGCCACCGAGGCCCAGCACAACAGCCCAGAAAAAAGGAGTCCTGACCAGTTTCAAGCCCACCCCCTGAGCCGTTACCCCCGACTGACCAAACCAGGCCGAAAGACCATAGACCACGGTGAGTAGATAAATCGCCTGGGCCAGGTCAAACAGCACAATCCGGCTCAGGCCCACCTCTCCAAAAGCCAGAAGCATCAGCGGGTAACCCACTGCGCCTCCCTCAAAGGTGGGGAAGGCGGTCAGCAAGGCTCCTGCTTTAGCCCGATCCCAGGTTAACCAGCGGGTGCCCAGCCAGCCCATGAGCGTCAGCCCCAGCACCACTACCAGGGCCGACAGGGGCAGATAAATCAGGTCTGGGGTGAGCACAGCGGTAACCAGGGCCTTGAGGATGACGGCGGGTAAGGCCAGCATCGTCAACAGTTTGCCAATGGTTTTGGCATCCCCTGCGTGCAGCATTCCCGTCTGCTTTAGCCCATAGCCGAGCAGACCCACTAGCATCAGGGGTAGTATTTGAGTGAGCATTGGCAGGGTGGCCTACTAATAGATTTCGCATTTCCGGTCTTTATCCTATGTCCCATCCCGACTACCCGATTACCCTGGCCCGCTACAACCACTGGATGAACCAGCGGCTCTACGCTCTCTGTGCTCAACTCTCCGATCAGGAGCGTAAGGCCGACCGGGGGGCGTTTTTTAAATCTATTCACGGGACGCTGAACCATTTGCTCTATGGCGATCGCGTTTGGATGGGCCGCTTTACCCGGCAGCCCGCTGACCTGCCCAACATGGGTCAAGCCCTGTACGACGACTTTGCTGAACTCCGCCACGCCCGCGAAGCCATGGATCAAACCATCCTCGACTGGGCTGCAACGTTGACCGCTAACTGGCTCAGCCAGCCCTTTGAATACATCAGCGGGGTGGATAAACAAACCCGCACTCTTCCCACCTGGCTGCTGGTCACCCACATGTTTAACCACCAGACCCACCATCGGGGACAAATTACTACCCTGCTTAGCCAGCTTGGGTACGACCCTGGCGTTACTGACCTGCCTTGGTTGCCGGGCCTAGAAGTTTAGAAGATGAAGGTCAGAAGAAATCCAACATCTAAAATTCTCCCTTGCTTCCACGACAATTTGTAATCTCCACAACCCGGCTAAGCCAAGATCCCCTACGCTGAAGTTTGAAGTTAGTCCTAAGTCCCCATGCCCCGGCTCAAAATTGTTGAAGCCTACGATCCATCTTTTACCCTTGACCCCGATGCCCGCGAGGCGTTGTTTGGGCTGCTTACCCAGGCGGCCTTTCGCCAGCAGATTTGTGAGCAGTTGGGCTGTGCCGGGGTAGAGTTTACCGAGCGGCTGTTTCAGCCAGTGCCCTATACAGCGAAGGAAACGAAGGGCATGCCCGCCGAGTATGAGGTATATCACGAGTCGCCGGACTACGCCATTATCAACGTGCCGCCCAATTTTATGTTTAAGGCGAAGGTGTTTAAGCCGAGTCGGCTGTGCGCAATTTATCGGGTGCAGCGGTAGGTGGGTGGGCCTGATCTGTGGTGAACCTGAGGTTGATCGGGGTCACCTGTTGACCTGTCCTGCGTCAGCTGGGTTGGAATGGTGGGCGGTATCTACCCTACGGTTGTACTTGGCTTGGGATGGTGGGCAATGCCCACCGTACACATCACGATTTTTGTTATGACGGCTGATCTTCAGATTCCGGTACTGGCTGAGTTAGACTTTATTCCCTACTGCAACGAGGCGGGGCTGCTGCCGCCGGAGTTGGCTAAGGTGGTGGGGGTTTACGCCATTTACGATGGTGAGAAAACGCTGCAATTTGTGGGCTATTCTCGCGATTTGGCAATGAGTTTGAAGCAGCATCTAGTGCGGTGTCCGGCGTTATGCCACTGGGTTAAGGTGCAGACCATCGAGCGCCCCAACCGCACCCTGTTAGACAGCATTCAAGCCGCCTGGCTTCAGGAAAACGGTGTGCCTCCCGGTAACGGGGTAGAGCAGGAGCGCTGGACCCAACCGATTGACGTAAAAATACAGATGACCAGCGCCGAGCAGGCGGCCTATGCCGCCGCCATCAATGAGGCAGAGCAAATCCAGTGCCTGAAAAAAGTGGCCCGCCGAGTAGAGGCTGAGCGGCTGGCTATGCTTACGGTACGGGGCATCCAGGAGCCGATTCGGTTCGACCCCAAGCTCAAGGAGCAGGGGCTGCTGAATATTAAACCTTAGGAGATTTCCAGCCAAGAACTCACCTCGTCATTCCCGTGCAGGCGAGAATCCAGTCCGAGGGTCTGTTGATATCGGGTATCTTCTTTTCCAGAGAACGTCATCGGCCCAGGATGATGTCCTGATGGGTTACGCTGCGCTAACCTAGCCTACCGGTGTGGTGGGCTGTCTACTTATTGTCGGGCCGCCAGGCTAAAGTTGCGAAAATGCTTGGCCTGCTCTTCAATGCGGGAGGCGATCCGTTCGCAGACCATGCCGCAGAGGTCAAAAATTAAATCATCGGATACGCTGTAGTAGGCCGAGGTGCCCACGGTGCGGCGGTTGAGAATGCCCGCCTGAAGCATCACCTTAAGGTGCTTCGAGACGTTGGCCTGGCTGGTTTGGGTGGCCTCCACCAGTTCTTGCACACATTTTTCTCCCGCCTGGAGCAGGTTAAGGATGCGCAAGCGCATAGGCTCACTTAAAACGCTAAAGTATTCAGCCACTTGCTGCACGACCTCAGAGGATGCAGGCTCAGAGTATACAGGTTCAGAGGACTCAGGCCCAGGGGACACAAGCTTAGACGATACCGGCTCTACAGGGTTCATGGGTTTGTGTGTAGGAACGAACCTCAAGTATCTTAACAACAATTTTATTTTTTAAGTCATTCATAGCAATACAGTCATCAAACCTCAACAACCCGATGCACCCTTGGCAAGGGGCCAGAACGTGAGATCCTAAGACTAGCACCAACCCCACCTTGAGGATCGCCGTGAAAGCCATCACTCTGCTTGGATCGACCGGATCAATTGGCACCCAAACCCTCGACATTCTGGAGCATCACCCCGACCAGTTTCGTCTGGTAGGGATCGCGGCGGGCAATAACGTCGAGTTGTTGGCCCAGCAGGTGCGCCAGTTTAAGCCTGAAATCGTCGCTATCTGTAATCCCGATAAGCTCAAGGAACTGCGGGACGCCCTGGCCGGGGTCGATCCTCAACCCCAAATTTTGGCGGGGGATGACGGGGTAGTGGAAGTGGCCCGCTATGGCGACGCCGAGGCGGTGGTTACCGGCATTGTCGGCTGCGCCGGGCTGCTGCCCACCCTGGCCGCCATTGAGGCGGGTAAAGACATTGCCCTGGCCAATAAAGAAACCCTAATTGCCGGTGGCCCAGCGGTGCTGCCCCTGGTGGCCCAGCACGGCGTGAAGCTACTGCCCGCCGACTCCGAGCATTCCGCCATTTTTCAATGCCTCCAGGGGGTGCCGGCGGGGGGGCTGCGGCGGATTTTGCTGACCGCCTCTGGTGGGGCCTTTCGCGATTGGCCGGTGGAAAAGCTGGCCCAGGTCACCGTTGCTGATGCCCTCAAGCACCCCAACTGGTCTATGGGCCGCAAAATTACCGTCGATTCCGCCACCTTAATGAACAAGGGGCTGGAGGTGATTGAGGCCCACTACCTGTTTGGGGTGGACTATGCCCATATCGATATCGTGATCCATCCCCAGAGCATCATCCATTCTTTAATCGAGCTGCAAGATACCTCGGTGCTGGCCCAGTTGGGCTGGCCCGACATGCGCCTGCCGCTGCTCTACGCCCTTTCCTGGCCTGAGCGCATTTATACCGATTGGGAACCGCTGGACTTAGTCAAAGCCGGGGATCTGACCTTCCGTGAGCCCGACCATGCCAAGTACCCCTGTATGGAGCTGGCCTACGCCGCCGGACGAGCCGGGGGCACCATGACCGCGGTGCTCAACGCCGCCAACGAGCAGGCGGTGGCGCTGTTTTTAGAGGAGAGCATTCACTTTTTGGATATCCCCAGGGTGATTGCGGGGGTGTGCGATCGCCACCAGTCCCACAACCTCACCCAGCCCGCCCTGGCGGATATTCTCGCCGCTGATCAGTGGGCCAGGGCCGAAGCCCTCAGCGTCAGCCAATCCCTCACCCAAGCTACCGTAGTGTCAATGAGCTAACGGAGCAAGGTCATGGATCTCCTGATTGTGCTTGGGGCTATCGTTATCGCGCTGCTGGTGTTTGGCTGGCTGTTTAAGCTAGTTAAAAACACTATCCAAACCGTTCTTCTCGTGGGCTTTCTGCTGCTGGCCCTGTACTTTTTGTTTGGCATTGGCCCAGGGGCGCTATGGGAGCAACTGCAAAACTGGCTAGGGCAGACGCGGTAATGGATGCTCCAAAACCCCGGCGTTTTCAAAATGCCGGGGTTTTTAGATCCCAAAGCTAAGCCTGGGGCCACTACCCCCAGCAGTACCCAAGTACTCAATCGTGGCGGGCTCGGTGTCAGGAGTTCCTGAGATATCCATTCATAAGTACGGCTGAAGGACAGCTATGCTGCTGATATGGTCTGTCATTTTGCGGAAAATAATTCTGGACAGGTCAAAGAGAGGCGGCAACCCCTCGCTTTCGTAGCCGTCATCCGGGGGACATTTTGTTCGGGGCGACACCCTGACCGTCATTCTCGTCAAGAGCCTGCCCCGGCAAAAGCAGGAAAAATCCAGATAAAGGCCGCGATTCTGGGGTAAATTCCCGCCTATGCGGGGGAGAGGCTGACCCAAACCGAGGTTATCTAAAGCATAACCCGAGCCGCTGCTGGGCGGCTCAAACCCAGCCCAGAAGTTTGTCCTGAGCATTTTTACTTATCAGTCATTGCTAAAAGATGTAAATCTCCGATAGCCAGATGACGTTTTGAGGAGGACTTGCTATAGTCCCGATATAAATAAAGCGACTGGATTATTGTCAAACGATTGTTATAATTTGTAAGACAATACGCAATGATCCATCGCGGCGTTGTTGTTACTGTTCATCCCAGCGATCCTAGCCGGGCTTAAAGGGCCAGCGACGGCTCCTCGGAGTCGCATTGACCTCTCTGAACTGGGCTAGGGTGCCATCATCCCCTGATGGGCTTCTGGGATGTTGTTCTCTCTCTGGAGCAAATCCATGAACGAGCCTGTAAACCTGTCCCTAGAGCAGCAGTTTAATCTCAAATCCTTTGAGACCCAGGTCGATAAGATGAGCCGTGAGCAGGCTCAGCAGTTTCTAGTTAAGATGTACGAACAGATGATGATGCGTGAGACCATGTACAAGCATTTTCTCAAGCACGAGTGGGGCATCGGGCCTAACCCCCAGATCTAACTCTGGGTACGCTTTGAGCCGATTCTACCGAAGACGGCGACCTCCCTCTCTTGCGGGGTTCTCAGGAATCAAGCCAGGGCTGTTGGGGCGTCAGCTTCTATCTCCAGTTTTTTGTAGGGCTGAGCGCTATCCAGGATAGTAAACTTCTGATTCCTGCGTTGTGTTTACCCTCTCTCCCGAGCTTTTTTACCCAATTATTCTGCGCTACCTCACGCCTTACAGCCGCTACAACCCTGTAAGCTTGGGTAAGCACCGTTATTAGAAAGAGGGGACTATGTTTCAGCGGGCTCTAATTTGTACGGACTTCAGCGATGGTATCTCCCGTTTAGCTCAGTTTGTGCCAAGTTTAGCCGCGGGGGGCTTTAAGTCGCTGGTGTTTTTCCACAACGTAGCGGTGGACCCTGAACGGGAAATCCCTCGTCACGACCCGGCCCTCCTAGCTGAGCCCAAGCAGCGACTGATAGAGTTGCTGCGGGAGGTGCCCGCCGATATTGAGGCGGTGGTTGAGGTGCAAATGGGTCGCCCGGCGGACAACATTTTGCGTCTCGCTAAACAGTACCAGGTGGATATAGTTTTCCTCGGCACCCCCACTCGCACTCTGCTGGAAGAAAAGCTATTTGGCAGTACGACAGTGCAGCTGTCGGAAAAAGCCTCGGTGCCGCTCATGGTTTTGCGACCCCAGCTGGTGTCTGCCTTTACCACCGCCGAGCTAGAGCTGCGCTGTACTTATCTATTTCGATATTTGCTGGTGCCCTACGACGGCACCGAGGGAGGCAAGCGCCTGATTCAGAGCATTCACCGCCAGGTGGCCGCTAACCCAGACTCGGTGCTAGAGCGGGTGCGCCTGCTGTGGGTGATTGATGAAAACGCCCGCCGGGCCACCCTGGGCGACAACCCCCTACAGCGGGCGGAGGCTGAGCTAGAGAAGGTGCGGGCTGAGTTAGCGGCGCTGAATGTAGTGGTTAACACCGCCGTCGTCGAAGGAGATCCCCGCCGCGAAATTATCGCGGCCGCCGAGGCCCACGACATTGGGGCAATTGCCGCCGCCTCTAGCAACGTTGGCGGCGTTTTGAAGTGGTCGGTGCCCAGCCTCACTCGCGACTTACTCAGGGCTAGCTGGCATCCGCTGCTGTTGTTTCCCTGACCCGACTCAACCCGAATCCAAAGCCCCGCCAGGATTGGGGAATACTCTATAGCTCTGCCTACTCGGAAACATTAGAGCCCGTATCCACGTAAATCGACTCTAGCTTTTGCAATACCTTGGGCTTGAGCTTGGTTTGCAACTCGTGGCGCAACAGGTCGCGGCTGTTACCCGTGGCCCCCAGGGAGGGGCGAGACCGAGCCGTAATCGCCCACTCTTGCAGCATGCTGCGCTGGGGCGAGGCGACATTACAGGTCAGCACATGGGCGCAGGAGCGGGGGGCTTCCAGGGCAAACAGCAGCAGTTTATAGGTGCCGGTTTTGCCCAGCAGCCCTGCGGTCTCTTGGCCTAGGGCGGTTTTTAGGTCGAGATAGCAGGGTAGCCACCTGGCCCCGTGGGCGCTGCTGTAGAGCACCGTCAGCCACAGCATCATTGGGTGGGGGGAGAGGGTGCAGATGAAGGTGTTGTAGCGGGTGCTGATCAGACGGCGATTAATTTCTGCCTGGGGCATCATCGCCCAGAGGGTGGCCAGGGTGCCCTGGCTGGTGGGCAACGCATGGGGGAAAACAATTTCGGCGACGGGCTTACTCTGAGGCCAGACCGTGAGCTTGCAGACCTGATTCTGCTCTAGCGTCTCGGAGAGGGCAGGCTGGCGCGTTACCGGCACCCGGTTCAGGGTGGTGCCAATTCGCTGGCTAATGCGAAAGCCATTGACGTAGCGAGCCTCTAGGGGCTCTAGACGGCGCAGCACATCCTGGATAGTTTGGGGGCGGTCGTCGGCCCGCTTGGCGACGCAACTCATGACCAGATCGTCAAGCAGCTTAGGGATCTTGAGATGCCCAGCCACCTCGCCAATCCGCTTCGGGGTGCGGGTTTGGTGTACCTGGTACCAGCCGGCAAAGGTGTGGCTGCTGGCCCGCAGGGGCAGGTGGCCGGTCAGCATCTGAAACATCATGATGCCGAGGCTGTAGATGTCGGAGCGCCGATCGAGCTCTAGCCCCTCCATTTGTTCGGGGGAGGCGTAGGCCAGGGTGCCCATAAAGCAGTTGGTCTGGTCGCTGCCGGTGGCCATCAGCTTGGCGATGCCAAAATCCAGAATTTTAGCCAGTTCCCCCAGGGTGGCATCCTGCACAATCATGATGTTGCTGGGCTTGATGTCGCGGTGGATAATCGGCACTGGCTCCGTCTGGGTTTTCAGGGTAATGCCGTCGTGGGCGGCCTGGAGACCCAGGCAGAGCTGCCGAATCAGGCCCAGAAATCGGGGAATGGGCAGGGGCTCAAGGCTAATCATGTGACTGAGGTTTTGCCCCTTGAGGTATTCCATCACGTAGAAGGGCACCCCTTCGTCGTTCACCCCGTAGTCGGTAACCCGCACCACGTGGATGCTTTTTTGCCCCAGCTGGGCGCAGGTCATGGCCTCCTGCATAAAGCGATCGCGCATGCGCTGGCTGAGCAGGGTTTGGGATAAAAACTTAACCGCCACATTGACGCTGCCCAACAGCAGGTCTTCGGCCAGGTACACCCGCCCCATAGAACCCTGGCCCAGGGGCTCCAGCAGCTCGTAGCGGTTTGCTAATTTACACCCAACGTTCGCATCAACCATGGACAGTTAAGACGCCAATGTTATAGTCAGCCACATCTAAGCTAGCCCTGTTGCTAGCCAAACCCCAAGTCTGAGCTTCCCCGCCTGCACCTAGTTTTTTAGCCCTTTGCCCTAGCTCTAGCAGAGCTAGAGAGAACCGAGCCAGGGCTAAAGGGTTCATCCTCACAGCCATCGCCAACATTTGATGGCAGGGTAATTAGCTTTAATATGCCCATTGCCCTGATAACTCCTAGCCTCCGCCTTCACATCCCCAGCGCCGAAATTTCTAGGACTCCCTGCCCTAGAGCCGTCTGTCTACTCTGTTCTCCCCCCAAGCCGAAACTCGCTCCGCCTACGTCCCTGGATAGGTGTTAGCCTGTAACTGGAGCGTAGCCTCCATGGCGCTAGTCAAGTAGTGCCCGGTCATAATGCCGCTAGAGAGGTGATAGCGGTCATGGTCAAGCCGGTGCAGGGTTTCAAACCCGGTGCGGCGCTGGCGATCGTCTAGGGCCCAGTAGCGCTGAATGATCGAGTCGGGGGCGACCCATCCCTCCCCCTCGACCCGCCCCAGCAGGCTGTGCTGGAGCACAAACGTATACTGGCAATCGCCGCCGATCAAGCGCCCCCGATATTGCAGCGCCATATCCTCCGGCTGGGCCTCAGGAAAAATCAGCTTCATGACCATGGTGAACCAGTTGTCTCGGCTCCAGGCCACCAAAATTTTGCCTTTCACCGGGGTTGGCAATCGATCCCGCTCTAGCCAACTACCTTGGAGGGTCCAACGTCCTGGTTCAATTAAAAAGCTGTGAACCACGAGCCACTCCCAAACCATCTGAACGGTCTGAGACAACGCTCTGATCTACAAGATTAAAGGGTCGCCTCATATCCAGCATACGCTCTATTTTCTAGGGTGGGGTACCGCCACCAGGATTTCAGCCTAGGGCACGCTACAGTGCCCCAGCACCGTCGCCGCCGCCGCCCCGGTTACCGCCGGTAGGTTACCCGGAAATCGGTGCCAGTGCCAAAACCCCAGCACCGCAAAGGCAATCGCCTCCTTGTAGATAGCCGACACGCCGACACTATCCGTAGGCACAACGGGAATATCGCTCAACTGCCTTTGGATCCGCGCCATCAGCACTGGGTTTTGGCCACCGCCGCCGCACACCAGCACCCGATCTGGCAGGCGGGGCAAAAAGGCCCGGTAGGACTGGGCAATGGTAGCGGCGGTCAGCTCCGTCAGCGTAGCTACTAGGTCGGTGGGCGAAAGACCAAGCCGCTGGGCCGCCCGGTGACACTGGTCAAAGTAGGCCCAGCCAAATAGCTCTCGCCCGGTAGACTTGGGCGGCCGCTGGGCCAGGTAGGGATGCTCGAGCCACCGATCAATCAGTGCTTGGCAAGGGGTACCCGCCGCCGCCCAGCGGCCATCCTGGTCGTAGGCCAGGGTGCCCTCCGACAGAGTGTGTACGGCAATATCAATGAGGGAGTTGCCGGGGCCGGTATCCCAACCTAAGACGGGGGGAGGGTTGCCCTGTCCTGTCCAGGGGGGCAAGTAGGCCACGTTACCGATGCCACCAATGTTCTGCACACAGCGATGCTCCTGGGGATGGCTGAACAAGCACCGATCCACAATGGGTACTAAAGGTGCCCCTTCGCCGCCTAGCTCAATGTCGGCTCGACGGAAGTCGCTTACCGTCGGCAGCCCTGCTTGCCGGGCAATTACCGCTCCGCGCCCCAGCTGGAGGCTGTAGCCCAGCCCACCGCTGGCTCCGTGGGAGACCGCCGCCGGACGATGAAATACCGTTTGGCCATGGGAGGCAATTAACTCCGCTGCTCCGGCCTGATGGATTAAGCTTTGGGCCGCCAGGGAAAACTGCTGGGCAATGGCATCGTCTAGGCTGGCCAGGGCCTCTAGACTCACCGGCTCACCGGCACAGGCCCGTAAAATCTGCGGCTTCAGCTCAGCCGGGTAGGGGTGGGTGAGGCCATCGATAAAGGTCACGCTCAGATCGTCGCCTTGCCCCTCGATCTCGACCAGGGCAGCATCGATGCCGTCCACCGAGGTGCCGCTAATTAAGCCGATCACCCGCATTGTTACCTCCTTGCTGCTGCATTGGATGACACTGGGACGTGATTGCATGGCTTAGCCCTCAACCGTAACGTTGAGGGGAGAAGTACCGTCCTGCTCCTCGATCAGGGGCAGTTTTAGCGCAGCCCAGTCCTTAAATAGGCAGCCGCTAGAAATAGGCAGCTGCTAGATGGGCAGCTGCTCCAGCCCCTTGTTGCTGCCAATCACCACCATCAGCCCTCCGGCCCTGAGACGGGTCACGGGGCTGGGGTTAATTTCAAATTTTTCAGGCTGGTTGTCATGGCTAATGGCCAGCAGGGTAAGCTCGTACCGATTGCGCAGATCCAGATCAATAATCGTCTTTTGGTCGAAGGCCTGGGGCACGATGATTTCGGCGATGCTGTGGGTGGGGTCAATTTCAAACCGGTCGAGAATGCCGGGGGAGGTGAGGGAGCGGGCCAGCTCGCAGCCCATTTCGTGCTCCGGAAAGACCACATGGTCGGCCCCGACGCGGTCTAAAAGCTTACCGTGGATTTCGGAGGAAGCCTTCGCCACCACGTTTTTGACCCCGGCCTCCTTGAGATTTAGCGTGGTGATAATGCTTTCTTCCACATAGTTGCCGATGGCCACAATTACGGTGTCGAAATCGGTAATGCCTGCTTCCTTGAGGGCGCTGGGCTGGGTGGTATCGAGCTGGAGGGCGTGGGCCGCAATTTGATCGGTCAATGCCTGGCTCACCCGCCGCTCGTCTTCATCCGCCGCTAACACTTCGTACCCTAGGTTATGCAGGGTGGTACACACCGCCCGCCCAAACCGCCCCAGGCCAATAACGGCGAACTGGCGACTGGGGGATCGCATTTTGCGTAAAAACGTCAGCGATGACAAATTCACAAACCCTCTTCCCCTTAGCAAAAACAACGGCCGCTCAACTGAACCTAGCCAGTAACATTATTCACCACGAATAGCCGCCCTGAATGGGAATTATTTATCCGCTGAGAAATCTTTTTTGCTAGGCTAGCCTAATGGTTCTGGCCCCATGAATTTGGCCTAGCGATTTTTAAAGGACAGACATATGCAACTAGGTCGCGGCAAAACAGTCCGCAGAGCGTACGGAATTGACGAAATCGCCCTGGTGCCTGGCCCCAGAACTCTGGATCCAAGCTTGGCCAATACCCGTTGGCAGCTGGGCGGTATTGAGCGGGAAATTCCCATCATTGCCAGCGCTATGGATGGCGTGGTGGATGTGGCTATGGCCATTCGGCTCTCCCAACTGGGGGCACTGGGGGTACTCAACCTGGAGGGCATCCAAACCCGCTACGACGACCCCAACCCCATCCTCGACCAGATTACGGCGGTGGGCAAAGATGACTTTGTCGGGCTAATGCAGACCCTCTACGCCACCCCCATTCAGCCCCAGCTGATTACCCAGCGCATCCAGGCGATCAAGTCCGGCGGAGGAATTGCCGCCGTTAGCGTTACCCCGGCGGGGGCGGCCCGGTTTGGCGACACCATTGCCGAAGCCGGAGCGGATCTAGTATTTGTGCAGGCCACTGTGGTCTCCACCGCCCACCTTTCGCCGGACACCGTGACCCCCCTCGACCTGGCCAATTTTTGTGCGGCCATGCCGATACCGGTGATTTTAGGTAACTGCGTCACCTATGAGGTGGCCTTAAACCTGATGAAGACCGGAGCCGCTGGCATTCTGGTCGGCATTGGCCCCGGCGCCGCCTGCACCTCGCGGGGGGTGCTGGGGATTGGGGTGCCCCAGGCCACCGCCGTCGCCGACTGCGCCGCCGCCCGCGACGATTACTTTGTGGAAACCGGCACCTACGTTACCATCGTGGCCGACGGCGGCCTGATTACCGGTGGCGATATCTGTAAATGTATTGCCTGCGGAGCCGACGGGGTGATGATTGGCTCTCCCTTTGCCAGGGCGGCGGAGGCACCGGGCCGAGGCTTTCACTGGGGCATGGCGACCCCCAGCCCGGTACTGCCTCGGGGCACGCGCATTCGGGTGGGCACCACCGGCACCCTGGAGCAAATTTTGCGGGGGCCGGCCCAGCTTGACGACGGCACCCATAACTTCCTCGGGGCGCTGCAGACCAGTATGGGCACTTTGGGGGCCAAAAATCTAAAGGAAATGCAGCAGGTGGACGTAGTAATTGCGCCCTCGCTGCTGACCGAGGGCAAGGTTTACCAAAAGGCCCAGCAGCTCGGGATGGGCAAGTAGCCTAAACGCTAACACCGATGCCTTTTTTTGAAGAAAATATCACCAATCCTTTTGAAGTACCCCAGGGGCAGTGGCAGATTAGCAAGTGTCCACTGTACAATAACTAAAAGCGGAGACGAAAGTTTCCGTTCACTCCTCACACCACACTCCGCCTGGGCCTTTGGCTCAGGCGGTTTCTTTGGGGCCTGGCTGAGGTTGACCGCTACACCCCGTGGCTGTCTAGCCTTGCGGCAACCCCTGACTAAAGGGGCCGCAATCAGCCTGGCCGATTTGGGCTAATTATTTCTAACCCTAGGGACAGGGGCAATTGGCCCAAATGTGTTCTATTGTGTTAGGCAACGGCTAGAATCTTCGGGTTTTGGCTATGGTAAGATTGCATGTGTTTACGAAAGCAAGGAATTAGGCATGGCAGCCGATCAGGTCACCGATTCTACGTTTAAGCAAGAAGTTTTGGAAAGCACTGTTCCCGTTCTGGTAGACTTTTGGGCACCGTGGTGTGGCCCCTGCCGAATGGTTGCCCCCGTGGTAGAAGAAATTGCCGAGCAGTTCGTTGGGCAGATTAAGGTGGTCAAGGTCAATACCGACGAAAACCCCAGCGTGGCCAGTCAGTACGGTATCCGCAGCATTCCTACCCTGATGATCTTTAAAGAAGGCCAGCGAGTCGATATGGTAGTTGGAGCCGTGCCCAAAACTACCCTAGCCACTACCCTAGAAAAGTATTTATAAGCCCTTTAGTCCTGCACCGCTGGTTCTGGCCGGTGCGGTAGAACAGCCAGCTCAACTTAGATCAAGCGCCTGTTCGCAGTGGAGCAGGCGCTTTTTAGTGCGGCCCATGCCGAATCTTGCTGGGCGGCCCCAGAATGCAGCAGGGTAACCCCCCGAAACGCTTCGACATGGCTCCGCTAATGGCCCTACACCGGGCGTCTGTTTTGAGTCGGAGATATGCGATCCGGGTGAGGCTGACAATGCGGTTAAATTATAGGCCCGGCACGACTTGCAGGGTTTGCTGGGGAAGCCAGCCAAATTCTCGCTAAAATAAAATGCTGCTTATCACAAAGACCCACGGCCTATGGTTGCGTTTTCCTCTGATTTTTCCGCTGGCGTACAGGCGGACGTGACCACGATGCTGGAGCAGCTACCTGATCTGGAGCACGGCAAGCTGATTCATCAGGTACTAGAGACCATTCTGCGCATGGTAGGCCGAGAGTCAGATCGCCTAGACTGGAAAATTCTCAACTATGCTCTGCTTGATCTAGAGCAGGGGTTTCAGGTTTTTTACCCCTATCGCCACGTTCGTAAGGTAACTATTTTTGGCTCGGCCCGGATGGCAGCTGACCACCCCGACTACCAGCTGGCAGAACAATTTGCCGCTCAGGTCACCCAGTTAGGGTTTATGGTAATTACCGGTGCCGGGGGCGGCATTATGGAGGCGGGCAACGCCGGAGCGGGGCCAGAGCAATCCTTTGGCCTCAATATTCAGCTCCCCTTTGAGCAGGGAGCTAACCCAGTCATGGTGGGAGATCCGAAGCTGATTAACTTCAAGTATTTCTTTACCCGCAAGCTATTTTTTCTACGGGAAAGCGATGCGCTGGTGCTGTTTCCGGGGGGGTTTGGCACCCAGGATGAAGCCTTTGAGTCGCTGACCCTGATTCAAACCGGCAAGGCCAACCCCATGCCCATTGTGCTGGTGGATCATCCCGGTGGCCACTACTGGAAGGGCTGGGATGACTACATCCGCACCCATTTGCTCGATCGCGGCTTGATTAGCCCCGACGACACGAGCTTGTACAGCCTCACCAACAGTGTGGACGAGGCCTGTGAGATGATTAGCCAGTTTTATCGGGTTTATCACTCCTGCCGCTACGTCGGCGATCGGCTGGTTTTGCGGCTTAAGTGCCCCTTGTCCGATGCCGCCATCGACCAGCTCAATCAAGAATTTGGCGACCTGGTGGCCGAGGGAAAGATTGAAAAATCGCCCACCCTGTCCGCTGAGCGCGATGATGGCACCGCCGATTTACCCCGCATCGCCCTGAACTTTAACCATCGAGATTTTGGCAAACTCTATCAGCTGATCGTGCGGCTCAATGAGCTGGGGGGCAACCGCCCCGAGGTTGAACACCCCGAGCAGAAATAGATGGGCGCTTAGGAAACAGCCGGTGACGGCTGTTCTGGTGAAAATAATTGAGGCCAGTGGTTTGTCAACGTTTTTGAGTCTAATCCACCGGACAGTTTTCAGCCCCTAAACCTATCCGGCGTGTTGACCTCAGCTTGGTACGTTACGGGGTTTCTGTGACCGATGAATACGTACTAAAAAAAGCGGTAGTCTCCAAAATAAGGACTACCGCTGAAGTATAAAATTCGTTGACTCTGAATTTTAGTTAGCCGCCGGATCCGCCAGCTTCACCTTCTTCGCCAAGCCCAGGGTTTCCAACAGGCGAATGGTCATCCAGGTGGCATCAATTTCCCACCACTTAAGGCCGTGGCGGGCGGAATACTGGAAGGCGTGGTGGTTGTTATGCCAGCCTTCGCCGTAGGTCACCACCGCCACCCACCAGCAGTTGGTGGATTTATCGTCGGTTTCAAAGGTACGGTAGCCAAACTTGTGGGTGGCACTATTTACCAGCCAGGTGCAGTGGTAGACCACCACCAGGCGCACAAAAATACCCCACAGCACAAAGGGCCAACCGCCGATCAGATAGAGCACTACACCCAGAACCACCTGCATGGCCAGGAAATACTTTTCGCAAAATAAATAAAACGGGTCGTCGCTGATGTCGCGGATAAACCGAGAAATATCACCTTTGATGGGCACCTCCCGCAGCATCCAGCCCATGTGGCTCCACCAGAAGCCCTTGTTGGAGTCGTGGTGGTCAATGCTTTGGTCAGAGTAGGCGTGGTGGTGGCGGTGCAGCCCCACCCACATCAGCGGGCCATGTTGGCAAGCCAGGGTGCCGCAAAACACAAAGAAATACTCCAGCCACTTGGGCACCTGAAAACTCCGGTGGGAGATCAGCCGGTGCCAGCCCAGGGTAATCCCCAGGCAGCCGGTAAACCAGTGCAGCCCTAAGGCCACACCCACCGCCGCCCAGGAGAAGTTGCCGGGCAGAAAGGCCAGCAGGGCAATGCCGTGGACGGCAATCATAAACGACAGGGTGACCCAGTCGCGGGATAGACGAGTAGCGGTTACAGCGGTCATGCAGAAAAAATCTCAGAATTTTTGGACAGTCAGAATAAATCTGAGGGACAATGGGCTCCCTGGTTTCCTACAAAAAATTATCCTAAGCTAACGATTAAACACGATGCTACCGCCAGAAGACTTACTGCTTCCGATTTTTTACGGAATTGACGCCCAGGTCAAGCAAAACCTGAGACGAGTTTTGGGGGCGTTTCGGCAGCACCGGGTGGGTAGCCACCATTTCAGCAGCGTCTCCGGCTACGGCCATGATGACCTGGGTCGCGATACGCTGGACCAGGTATTTGCCGACATCGTGCAGGCCGAAGCCGCCCTGGTACGGGTGCAGTTTGTCTCGGGTACCCATGCCATTGCCTGCGCCCTGTATGGTGTGCTGCGACCAGGAGACGAACTCCTAGCCGTAGCAGGAAGCCCCTACGACACCCTAGAGGAGGTGATCGGCCTGCGCAAGCTGGGCCAAGGGTCCTTAGCCGAGTTGGGGGTGTCCTATCGAGAAGTACCGTTGACCCCGGCGGCCACAGTCGACTGGAATGCCCTAAAAACAGCCGTCACGCCCAATACAAAACTGGTGCTGATTCAGCGTTCCTGTGGTTACAGTTGGCGGTCAACTCTTACCATAGCTGAAATTGAGGCCATAGTACGAATTGTTAAAGGGCAGAATTCCGACGTTGTGTGTTTTGTCGATAACTGCTATGGAGAATTTCTCGAAACCCGCGAGCCCCCCGCCGTAGGGGCTGACCTGATCGCCGGTTCCCTCATTAAAAACCTCGGCGGCACCATTGCCACCACCGGTGGCTACGTGGCGGGCCGAGCCGACCTGGTGGAAGCCGCCGCCTGTCGCCTCACCGCCCCCGGCATTGGCTCCCACGGGGGCTCTAGCCTGAACCAAAACCGGCTGATGTATCAGGGTCTATTCCTAGCCCCTCAAATGGTGGGGGAAGCCATGAAGGGTAACTACCTGCTAGCGGCCACCTTTGCGGCCCTGGGTTACCCCGTCAACCCTGCCCCCAGCGCTCCTCAGCGGGACGTGATCCAGGCCATTCGTCTGGGTTCTGCCGAAAAACTGGTGGCGTTTTGTCGGGCGGTGCAGCAGCATTCCCCCATTGATGCCTATGTAGAACCCGTGCCCGCCGCCATGCCCGGCTACGACAGCGAGTTGGTAATGGCCGGGGGCACCTTTATCGACGGCAGCACCTCGGAGCTGTCCGCCGATGGCCCTTTGCGGGAGCCTTACACCGTCTACTGCCAAGGGGGCACCCACTGGACCCACGTGGCCCTAGCGGCAGAGGCCGCGGTGGCCGCCATCGGGCCAGCCTCCTGAACGCGATAAGATAACGAAGGCCACCCAGCGACCCGACCCCCTATGCTCACCATTGCCCTGCCCAAGGGAGCCCTGCTCGACGACAGCATTCGCCTGCTGCAAAGCGTGGGGCTAGATTTCAGCCTGTTTCAAGACAAAGACAACCGCCAGTTGCAAATGCTAGACCCCACCGGCCGGGCCTGTGCCCTGCTGGTGCGCGCCCAGGACGTGCCGGTGTATGTGGAATATGGCCAGGCCCAGTTCGGCATCGTTGGCTATGACGTGCTGCGCGAGAAGCAGCCCACCGTCGCCAACCTGGCCGACTTGGGGTTTGGCGGCTGCCGCATGTCCGTGGCGGTCAAGGCGATTAGCCCCTACCGCTCGGCCCTAGATCTGCCTGCCCACAGCCGCGTCGCCTCCAAATACGTGAGCTGTGCCCGCGACTACTTCCAAAGCCTGGATCTGCCGGTGGAAATTGTGCCCCTCTACGGCTCCGTCGAGCTGGGCCCCATCACCGGCATGTCAGAGGCCATCGTAGACCTGGTTTCCACCGGCAAAACCCTGAAAGAAAACAACCTGATGGAGCTAGAGGTGCTCTACTACAGCACCGCCCGCCTGATCGCTCACCCCCTGAGCTACCGGGTCAACCCCTACGGCCTCAAAGACCTGATCGACCAGCTCCGCCACCAATCCCTAGCCCTCACCTAATCTCCGATATCCGAGACCTGACATCTGGTACCTATAAACCTGACATCCGGTACTCGATACCTGACATCCAGCACCTGAAACCTGATCCCTTTCCCCATGACCTCTGCCTCCACCCTACCCAGCGACAACGACTTTTCCCGTCGCCCCGATAGCGACTGGCGGCTGTTTCTGCGGATGTGGCCCTACATCTACAAACACCGCCGCAGGCTGGTGCTGCCGCTGATTTTGCTAGTGCCCCTCTCCCTGGCTAATGCCCTACAGCCGGTGCTGATTGGCCAGGCGATTTCCCTGATTCGTCAGGAGCCGGTGATGGGGTTTTTGCGAGATCGCACCCTCCAGGGCGGCCTCAACCTGATCGTCATCTTGCTGGTGGTTACCGTCGCCATTCGCCTGCTGATGGATGGCCTCCAGAGCTATCTGGTGCAGGAGGTGGGCCAGCAGATTACGGCGGATATCCGCACAGATTTGTTTTCCCACGTCACCTCCCTGGCCCTGCGCTTTTTTGACCGCACCCCCGTCGGTAAGCTGATTACCCGCATCACCAGCGACGTGGATGCCTTGGGGGACGTGTTCTCTACCGGGGCGGTGGGCATTATCACCGACGTAGTTTCGATGCTGGTGCTGGTGGTGGTGATGTTTACCATGCAGTGGCAGCTGGCCCTGCTGCTGCTGGCCCTGCTGCTGCCGGTCACCTGGTTAATCATTTACTTTCAGCAGCAGTTTCGCAAGGCCAACTATAAGGCCCGAGAGCAGCTTTCTGAACTCAACGCCATGCTCCAGGAGAACATCGCGGGCATTAGCGTGGTGCAGTTGTTTCGCCGCGAGCGCTACAACAGCGAGATGTATCGCACCACCAACCAGCGCTACATCACCGCCGTCGACAAAACCATTTACTACGACTCGGCGGTCTCCTCTACCCTGGAGTGGATTTCCCTGGTCGCCATCGGCGGCGTGCTCTTCCTCGGCGGCCTGCTGGTCATGCGGCAGGGGCTTTCCTTCGGTACCCTGGCCACCTTTATTCTGTTCGCCCAGCGCCTGTTCGACCCCCTACGCCAGTTTGCCGACAAGTTCACCGCTATCCAGGCCGGCCTCACCGCCGTCGAGCGCATCACCGACTTGTTTAACGTGCCGGTGGAAATTCGCGATCGTGAAAGGTTAGAGGGTGGAGGGGCAATATCTGATGGGAGCACCCCCCTGATGGCCCCTTCACCCGCCCACGCATCCACCCATCTACCCGCCCACCCATCCACCACCTCCCCCTCCGAAATCCGCTTTGACCACGTCACCTTTGGCTACAAGTCTGACGAGTATGTGCTTAAAGACCTTACCTTTACCATTCACCCCGGCGAAAAGGTGGCCCTGGTGGGGCCAACTGGGGCGGGCAAAAGCTCGATCATTCGTCTGCTGTGCCGCCTTTATGAGGTCACTGATGGGGCAATTTTGCTGGATGGGGTGGATATTCGCGACCTGCCCCAGGCGGAACTGCGGCGGCGGATGGCGATTATCCTGCAGGATGGCTTTTTGTTCGCTGGAGACGTGACCAGTAACATCACCCTGGGGGAAGACTACCCCTTGGAGGCGGTGGTGGAAGCGGCCAAAAACACCAATATCCACGCCTTTATCGAACAACTGCCCCAGGGCTACGAGACGGAGCTGCGGGAGCGGGGCACCAACCTCTCGGGTGGCCAGAAGCAGTTGCTGGCCTTTGCCCGTGCCGCCATTCGCGACCCCGGCATTCTGGTGCTCGACGAGGCCACCGCCAACCTAGACGTGGGCACCGAAACCATGATCCAGGAGGCCCTGGAGCGACTGCTGGAGGGTCGCTCCGCCATTATCATCGCCCACCGTCTTTCGACTATCCGCAACGTCGATCGGATCCTAGTGCTGAAGCAAGGGAGACTTGTAGAGCAGGGTCGCCACGAGGAGCTGCTGGCCCTGGATGGGCTGTACTCTAGCCTGTATCGACTGCAAATGCTAGGGGCTTAGGGACTAGTGGGGAGTGGGGAACGTCGGCGACAGCGATAGCCTAAACTGTGCCTCAGGGATGAATGCTGCTGACTTAAAGCAGCTAGGCAATATGGCGGGCCACTCTACCTTGTCTTCAGCGGTGCCGCCAGCGGGGGAAATTCTCCCAGCAGCTTTACCTCGGGCTGAAGCCACAGGCCCCAGCGATCGGCTACCCGCGATTGGACGTAGCCAATCAACTGGTAGATTTCCGTCGCCGTAGCGCCGCCGCAGTTGAGGATGAAATTGGCGTGGCGCTTGGCCACCTGCGCATTGCCGATGCGGTAGCCCTTGAGGCCGGTTTGCTCAATCAACGCCCCGGCGGTGTGGGGGTAGGGGTTGCGAAAGACGCTGCCGCAGCTGGGTAAGTCGTAGGGCTGGGTGGCCCGGCGCTGGTTTAGCCCGGCCAGGGTATCGGCCATTACGGCCTGGGGGTCGTGGCCGGGGTCGAGGGCGAAGGTAGCGGTTAATACCACCCGGCCCGCCCCCTGGAGCACCGAGGTGCGGTACTGAAAGGCCAGGTCATCGGGGCGGAGCGGGCTGATCGTGCCGATGGGTTCTAGCACCTGGGTCACAACCAGAATATCGGCGGTGCAGCCTCCGTGGGCACCGGCATTCATCACCACGGCCCCACCCACGGTGCCGGGAATGCCTGCGGCCCATTCCAGCCCCCGCCAGCCGCGCTTGGCGGCTTTCCAGGCCAGGGTGGGGAGGGGTTCACCGGCGGCGGCGGTGACCTGGCCGGTGACGTCATCAAAGGTGCTCTGCCGCCAGTGGCGGGTGCATATCACCAGGCCGGGCAGGCCGAGATCGCTAATCAATAAATTCGAGCCTGCCCCCAGCAGCGTCACCGGCAGTCCGGCGGCGTTGGCCCAAACGAGGGACTGTTCCAGCTCGCCCTGGGTGCGGGGGGTCGCCAGCCAGGCCGCCGGGCCGCCCACCCGAAAGGTGGTCAATTTTTGCAGCGACACCTGCGGTTCAATACAGGAACCGCAGGAGGCCAACTCAAGGATGTCGTTCATCGCCATGGTCGAGACGCTAACCCCCTAACTCTACGCTAGCGGCTGGGGCTAGGGCCATAAACAGAACTGGGGCTGCCATCAGCAGGCTTCTTGTAGCGAAGGTACTTCAGCGGCCTCGGCATAGTAGGCCATGACCTCAGGGATGATTTGGTTGAGGTTGCCCGCCCCCATGAATAGCACCAAATCGCCGGGTCTGAGGCTGGTGGTAAGCGCTGCCTGCACGTCATCGAGGGTAGGGGCATAGACTACCCCAGGGTGATGATGGGCCACCGCCGCCGCTAGCTGTTCCCCAGAAACGCCAAAGGTGTTGGCCTCCCCGGCACTGTAGATATCCGCCATGATCACCTGATCGGCATCGCTAAAGGCGGTGGTAAAGTCTTCAATCAGGGCGGCGGTGCGGCTAAAGCGGTGGGGCTGAAAGACCGCCACCACCCGCCGCGGCTCCGCTGGGCTGCGATGCCCATCGACGATGATGGGCATTAACGGCTGACCAATGCGCAGGCGGGCGGCGGCCAGGGTAGCGCGGACCTCGCTGGGGTGGTGGGCATAGTCGTCTACAAACTGGATGCCGCCATAGTGGCCCCGATGCTCGAACCGGCGGCGGGCGCCGTGAAACTGGCTGAGAATGTCAGCAATATTAGCAAAGGGAACGCCTAGCTGACGCCCTACCGCAACCGCTGCTAGGGCGTTGCTCAAATTATGCTGGCCCAGCAGACCCAGGTTAAGCTGACCCACCGGCTGGCCCCGCTCCCAAACGGTAGCGGTGGTGCCATTGGCATGGAACTGAATATCGGTGGCAAAGTAGGTGGCCCCAGCATCTTCCCGCAGGCTGTAGGTAATGGCCGGGTTGAGGCTAGTGCGCACCACGTCGCAGTCAAGGCTGGCCACCAGCAGATTACATTGGCGCTGAAAGGTTTTGAAGATATCCACTACGTCGTCAAGATCGCGGTAGTGGTCGGTGTGGTCAAGCTCAATGTTAGTCACTACCCCGATAGCGGCGGATAGCTTAGCCAGGGTGCCGTCAGACTCGTCGGCCTCGGCCACCAGGTACGGCCCCTGACCCATGCGGGCGTTGCCGCCCCAGCTCGATACCTCGCCCCCCACTACAATGGTAGGATCCAGACCGGCATTAAGGAGCAAATGACCAATCATGCTGCTGGTGGTGGTTTTGCCGTGGGTTCCCGCGACGGCGATGCTCTGGTACTCGGTAATCAGGGCCGCCAGTAGGTCAGAGCGGTGCAAAATTGGGCAGCCCAGCTCCAGGGCCGCCTGATATTCTGGGTTAAGCCGGTCAATGGCGGTTGAACAAACCACCTGGGGCGTGTTAGGCCATCCCTTAGGGCTATTCTCTGGCCCCGCAGGCTGATTTTTTGCCCCGGCTAGGGTAGAAAATTCTGCCCGTGGCGAGGTCTGGGGCAAGCTCTGGGGCGAGCCTAAAAAGTAGTCTAAATTGGCGGCCTCTTGCTGCCAAAAAATATGCGCTCCAGCCTCATTCAATCGTCGGGTGATGTGGGTTAGCCGTAAGTCTGAGCCCGATACCGGCAGGTTGCGCTTGGTCAACACGTAGGCTAGGGCAGACATGCCAATTCCACCTATGCCAATGAAATGAAAGGGCCTACCGTTAAAATCTACGGAAATCGGCATCATTTACTCCTCAAAACACCACACCACACCATGTGTCAGGCGTAATCATAGCAAGAATTGCCAAATTGGCCTAAAGGTTAGCCCAAGACTTGCCGTAGCTACACCTAAAAACAATTCAAGGCTGGTTCAGAGTATCAGGTCTTAATTTGATGACATTCCTACCTAGGATTGATGCCCTCGCCTAGACCTGGGGCAGCGGCCACCCAGATCCTCGACACCAGAGCCTATTTGCATGCCAGCCTTAGATCATAGGGATCTCCTATCAATAACCGCAAGCAAACCAAAAATACTTATGCACCAAAAGCGGCCTCTGCCTTGCCTAGGCCGACTGCCAAGCCGGGATGCCTAGGTACACCATAGAATCAATTTAAAGAAGCGGAGGTAGCCATAGATCTAGATCAATATTTGACCCCTATAAAGTTGATCATGCTTTGCGATATTATGGTGTCGTCTAAGAATAGATACCTAGTCCGAGAACAACAGAGGGTTAAACGCAGTGATTAGAGTAGCCATTAACGGGTTTGGCCGCATTGGGCGTAATTTTTTGCGGTGTTGGTTAACACGGAGCAATAGCCAGCTAGATATCGTGGCTATTAACGATACTTCGGATCCAAAAACCAATGCTCACCTGCTGAAATACGACTCAATGCTGGGTCGTTTAGATGATGCCGACGTTAGAGCTGGGGAAGACAGCCTGATTGTGAATGGCAAAACGATCAAATGCTACTCAGATCGTAACCCTAACAATCTCCCCTGGGGAGCCTGGGATGTTGACCTGATCATCGAAGCCACCGGGGTCTTTGTCAGCGAAGAGGGCGCTTCTCGCCACGTTGAGGCCGGAGCTAAGAAAGTCTTGATCACCGCGCCGGGCAAGGGCGGCGGCATCGGCACCTACGTGATGGGCGTTAACGATGCCGACTATAGTCATGACCGTCACAACGTGATCAGCAACGCCAGCTGCACGACGAACTGTCTGGCGCCGGTCGTGAAGGTGCTCAACGATAACTTTGGCATCATCAAAGGCACCATGACCACCACCCACAGCTACACTGGCGACCAGCGCCTGCTGGATGCTAGTCACCGCGATCTGCGTCGGGCGCGGGCAGCGGCCCTCAACATTGTGCCTACCACCACCGGGGCGGCCCAGGCGGTGGCCCTGGTGATTCCTGAAATGGCGGGCAAGCTCAACGGCATTGCCCTGCGGGTGCCGACTCCCAACGTCTCGGTGGTTGATCTGGTGGTGCAGGTCGAAACCCCCACCATTGCTGAACAGGTCAACGAAGTCATGCAGAAGGCTGCCGAAGGCTCCATGAAGGGAATTTTGGCCTACAGCGACCTGCCCCTGGTTTCCATTGACTACCGCAAGACCGACGACTCTTCTATTTTAGACTCTAGCCTCACCATGGTCATGGGCGGCGATATGGTCAAGGTAGTGGCCTGGTACGACAACGAATGGGGCTACAGCCAGCGGGTGGTGGATTTGGCTGAGCTGGTTGCGGCTAACTGGCCGGGTTAATTTTTGCACCATCCGCGACCTCGGACTAGGGTTGAGCAGCGAAGCCAGGGCGATTACAATCGCTCTGGCTTCGCTGTTTTATAGCCGCAGCCGTCATCAATGAGGACGTTCTTGTCAGGTCACGGTAGGCTGCACTCCTACAACGACGGCAACGCTAGGGTAACCGAGCAGGATTGGGATTACACCAGCCGATTAGTCCAGCGGTGCAGACCTCTAAACAGAACGAAACGACCACGGCCGCTTGCCCTCGTAGTAGCTAGCCACAATGGCGATTGCTAACCACCACAGGGTGCTAATTTGAGGCCGATACATCACTGTGTCGGCAATGCCCTGGCCCAGAATGCCCGCCAGCGAGGCCATCGCCCCCATTAGCCAGTAGCCCTGGCTATCCTGGGTGGTCCGCAGCCGCTGAAGTTGCCCCCATCCCTGGCTCAAGACCACCGCCAGCAGCCACAGAAAGACCAGCAGCCCCAGGATTCCGGCTTCGACTAAGACCTCTAAAAACACCGAGTAGGCGCTTAGCGCCGTATAGCGCGGTCGCTGATAGAGGGGATACACCTGATTAAACGCCTCGTTGCCGGGGCCAATGCCCAGGAGGGGACGAGCCTGAATCATTTCAATTACCGCCGCCCAGACGTTAATGCGAAAGTTGTTGCTGCTGTCGGCCCGACCCACAAATAGGCTTAGCACCCGCGCCCGCAGTGCCCCCACCGACAGCACCGCCAACACCACAAACGCCGCCGCGCCCCCCAGCAGCACTGGCAAGGCCCAGCGCCGCCAGAACGGTGAAAACCAAATGCTCCAGTACTGCACCAGCAGGGTCAGCAGCAAAAAGCCCGCAATTAAAAAGCCAATCCAGCCGCCCCGGCTGAGGGTGAGAATTAAACACAGGGTATTAATCAAAACGCTTAATACCGCCAGAATCTTAGGGAACCAGCGGGGCCAGGCGAACACCGCCGCTGCGCTAAACATCACCGCCGGAATTAGGTAGCCCGCCAGCAGATTAGGGTTGCCCAAAAAGCTGTAGACCCGGGTGGCATCGGCCAGGGTAGAGTTGGCATCGACCCAGGTGGCCAGGGCAGTGGCCCCAAAAAAGTACTGTCGCAGCCCGTAGATGGATACTGGCAGCGAGGTCAAAATGTACGCTAAAACCATCAGGGTGCGCGCCCTGGGATGGCGCAAAACCCGCGCTATCAACATAAACAACAGCACGTTGAGGGTAAGCTTAATCAACCCACTAAGGGCGGCGGCCCGCACCGGCGAGAGAGCCGTAGCCAGGGCCATCACCCCCCAAAACACCACCACCATAATGTGCACTGGGGTAATGCCCGTCCCGGCCTCATCGGTGAGCGTCAGCAACGCCCAAAAGGCCGCCACCGCCAGCAGCAAAACCCCAATCAGCGTGGTAGTAATGTAAGGGGCCAGGGCATAGACCACGACGATTAGGGCCAACGCAATCCCGTCGCCCCAGGCCAGCAGCCAACTCCCCTGCCGCCACTGCCGCAGCGGGGCCAGCAGCCGATGCAAAAAACTTGCCTCACGCCAGTGGTCGATGGTCAGGTTCGACAGCGTGAGCTGTTGCCAAAGGGAAGTTAGCATAGACCTAAACTCTGTTGCCAAAATAAGTCTTCACCATCATGCCAAGGTTTGGAGCAAGTAGGGGAGCAAGTTTGGATTATAGAGGTGGAGGGATTATGGCCAGGGGCGGCATGACCTTGGCGGAGATCAGCCGGAGAGCCAGAGTACCACGTCATAGTCCCACTCGCAAAGAAGCTGAAATTAGGGATGATTTTTGATTTACCTAGCTTGACCTTGGCGGCGCCCAGGCTTGAACTTTACAGAGAGACCATCGCCGTTGGCAAAATATAAACATTTGTGTCGTCCTGCCTGTAGCTGTAGCCGGTTATAGTAAGGAATCCTTGAAAAGGCTTTTCCCCTATGGCCGTAGCAACGGAGTCTCCAAAGGGATATATCTTCCCTGGTGGTTTTTGGCTGAGCGGAAATAACAGGTCATTCCGGCTCAGTAGTGCCCTAGTCTGGGTAGTCATTGCCGTAACAGTGCCATTTAGGTCCGCTAAACATCCTCGGCTCTGCCCTTCGGGCTGAGACCAAAATGAGCATCTCTCACCAAATCGAGGCCGTTTACCAGCGGGCGTTAGACCTGCGCCAGCGGGCCACGGCCTCTCCCCTACAGCCCGATTTGCTCAATGATGCCCTGCGCGAGCTTTATTTTGTGCTCGAAGAGCTACAAACCGCCGACGAAGAGCTACAGCAGCAAAACCAGGCCTTACTTCTGGCTCGTCAACAGCTTGAGGTCGAACGGCATCGCTACCAAGCGCTGTTTGATCTGGCCCCCGACGCTTATTTAGTTACCAACTACCAGGGCAAAATTTATCAGGCCAACCGGGCGGCGGAAGCCTTATTTGCTGTCCCCCCCAACTATTTAATCAACAAGCCGCTAATCGTCTTTGTGGAGGCCGACCATCGCCCCCAGTTTCAGGCCTACCTAGCTCAGCCAGGGCATATCCAAAACTGGCAAATTGGCGTTGCCGTGCGGCACCAGGTCCCACGTTTAGTGGCCATTTCCACGGCTGCCATTAAAGATTCCCAGGGCCAAGAGACGGCCATCCTGTGGTCGCTGCGCGACCTGACCTGGAACCCTTCCCAAAACCCCTTGTCCCCGCCTCCAGAGACCTTAAATCCAGATCCTCAGGGTTGATCCTGGTGAGTCAGCAAGGTATTAACCCAAGGGGGGCAAATTCCTAGGCAACCGTTAGGAGCCAGAAGCCAGGAGCTAGGAGCTAGGAGAGCGCGGCTTTCTAGCTCCTGACTGCTAAATTTCCCCCGCCCAGAATTGTCCCGGCCTACGTTGATACCTAGTAATCGCCTAAAACCAGAGATAATTTAAGACCTGATTTGATTTCCCTAAAATTTTGGTGTTTTCTCTGTATGGCGACTCTAGAAAAGGTGCATCAGCGGTTGGCTTATTTACGTCAGCAGGCCACTGCTTCGGGAGTCGGGAGTCGGGAGTCAGGAGTGAATTCTATGATCCCATACCTCCTAACCCCCGCCCCTCAATCCCCGATCCCTGAAACCCGAAACCTTCCTACCCCAGCTTCGCCTTTACCATCGCCTGCACCTTAGTGCCATCCGCCCGCCCTTTGAGCCGCTGCATGGCTGGCCCCATCACCTTACCCATGTCTTGAGGGGAACTGGCTCCCGATTGGGCAATTAAGTCGTCGATAATGGCTTCGACCTCGACATCAGTGAGCTGCTGAGGCAGGTATTCCTCTATAATGGCCAGCTCTTGGGCCTCTTGGTCAGCCAACTCCTGCCGCCCCGCCTTTTCGTACTGTTCAATGGAGTCTTTGCGCTGCTTGGCAAGCTGGGTGAGAATTTCAAGCTCCTGGGTTTCGGTCAAGTCTTCCTGGCCTGAGGGGCGCACCAGGGTCTCTTTTTCGAGAATAACCTTTTTGATGCTGCGCACCGTCTCCAGGCGAATTTTGTCCTTGGCCTTCATAGCGGTTTTGATGTCGTCGCTAATGCGAGTTTTAAGGCTCATGGCGCTCCCCTGTACATACCTACGACGATGGTAACAAAAGACAGGCCGGGGATACTGGGCCAGGGTATCAACGTCAGCCGGAATCAGCCTGGATGGAGGGAATTCAGGAGCAAGGAGCTAAAAGGCAGCGATCTTCTAGCTCCTTGTCCTTTGCTCCTGAGGGCTTCCTGGGAAATGTCCCGCTTTAAGGAGATTTCCAGCCAAGAACTTACCTCGTCATTCCCGCGCCGCCTGCCCCGCCTTCGCGGGGGGCGGGAACCCAGCCCAAAAGTTTGTTGATATCGGGTGTCTTCTTTCCGAGAAATTGCCTAAGTTAATCCCCCCATGCCAAGCCCTGTCCGAATGGCAACCAGGGTGACAGTTGCTCATGGCGATGGGGGCTCGACCGATGCCAACTGCTGGCCTAAAAAGGTCATCAGATCGGCGCAGGTAACGAACTGGGTTTCGTCAAACTGGTCGGCAATATCCAGCCCAAAGGTGGCCTGGAAGTCTTCGCACAGGGTTTGGCCCCAGTTAAACCAGCATACCGCCGGAAACTGCAAATCCTCCATCAGGCGATCGCTGGGCAGTACGCGGCCCATCTCTAGGCCAGAGTAGACCTGAAGCCGGACGTAGACAAACTCAACCAGTGGCTGAGGCAACGCTGCCGCTACCGCCGGAGGCATCCAGTATTGGCCATACCACTCGCTATGATTTAGGTAGGGCCGCGATTTTAGCCAGCGGTTTACCCGCGCTTGCGCGGCCAGGTCGGGGCTGAGCAGACCGTAGGTTGTTAAGCTGTCGACAAAATTTTTCAGCGGTTGCCACATAGAGTTTGAGCGCCATGCCCCCTGGCCTTTCTAAAAGTGTGCCCAAGGTTACGCCGCAAGTGATGGATTCGGTCGGGACTCTAGCTGGGTAAGGCTGGCTACTGCCCACGGAGGTGAATATGCCCGTTAACGCCCGTTAACGTTAGTCATACCCCTAGGGCGAGGCTTTTGTCTGTATCGCCGGGCTTAAGATCCTGAGGCCAGACCGCAAAGCCGGGTCAGCGTAGGAATAAAGTCAGGGTAAGACACGGCTGCCGCCTCGGCCCGATGAATTTGTACGGGGCCACTGGCCCGCAGGGCGGCGATAGCCAGGCTCATCGCCACCCGATGGTCGCCGTAGCTGTCTACCTCGGCCCCGTGCAGCCGGGCATTGCCCTGAATTTCTAGGCCATCGGTCAGCTCGGTGACCTGGCCCCCGAGGCGGGACAGCTGGGTTGCCATGGTGGTAATGCGATCGCACTCCTTCACCCGCAGTTCTGCGGCGTCGGTAATCACCGTAGTGCCCTGGGCAAACAGGGCCGCCACCACCAAGATGGGAATCTCATCAATCATTCTTGGAATCAGGTTGCCGCTAAAGCTGGCGGCTTTGAGGACGCTGTGGCGCACCCGCAGGTCAGCTACGGGCTCTCCTGTTACCTGACGGGGATTTTCCAGAGTGATGTTGGCCTCCATCGTCTGCAAAGCCTCCAGAATGCCGGTGCGGGTAGGGTTAATGCCCACGTTCTCGATCACCAGGTCTGACCCTGGGGTAATCGCCCCCGCCACCAGCCAAAACGCCGCTGAGCTGATATCTCCCGGCACCACCACGGTTTGGCCGGTGAGCTGGGCGGGGCCGTGGACGGTGGCGCTACAGGAGTCAGGATCGACGGTTAAGTCAGCCCCAAAGGCCCGCAGCATGCGCTCGCTGTGGTCCCGCGACAGACTCGGTTCGGTGACGGTGGTGGCCCCTTCCACCAGCAGCCCCGCCAGCAGCAGGCAAGACTTGACCTGGGCCGAGGCCACCGGGGAATGGTAATGGATGGGTCGCAGGGTTTTACCCCGCACTGCCAGCGGGGCCAGCCGGTTGCCCTGGCGGCCCCAGATTTCGGCCCCCATTTGACTGAGAGGGGCGATCACCCGATCCATGGGGCGCGATCTCAGGGAGCCATCCCCCGTGACCATAAAGAAGCGGTCGGCGTGGGCCGACAGTAATCCCAACATCAGCCGCAGGGTGGTGCCAGAATTTCCTGCATCCAGCACCTCTAGCGGCTCCTGAAGATGCCCTAGCCCCACTCCTTGCACGGTAACCCAGTCATCAGTTAGCGGCGATACCTCGACCCCCATGGCCCCAAAACAGGCTGCCGTGCGGCGCGGGTCTTCCCCCAGCAGTAGCCCCTGAATGCGGGTTTCGCCCTCGGCCATGGCCCCCAACATCAGCGCCCGGTGGGAGATGGACTTATCACCGGGGATCTGAATGCGGCCCCGCACTGCCACGCCATCTTTAGGTAGGTCTAGGGTTAAGGTTTGGTGGGCGGCAGCGGTAAGCTGAGTAGCAGCAGTCATGGTAGAGCGATGATAACGCCGTAGCTGATCCTACCGCCTTGTGGGGGCGCTCTTCTGCTTCGAGCGATATTCAGCAGAAGAATGCTGATGACCTAGAAACAGAGGAACGCGCGTTGATGAGAGCAGATCGCCAACTGCAATCCGTGACTAATCGACAACTGGGGTTGTTATGCCTACAAGGTTCGGGTTTCTAGGGGCAAAAACACGGTTAGCACCTCCCCGGCCTGGGGTCGCTGGCGTACAATCAGCTTGCCTCCAAGGGCCTGGAAGAGGTTCTTGGTGGCGTTCAGGTTAAGGCTAACGCCCCCCGTCTCAGGCTGAAAGATCAGCAACTGTCCCAGGGCCTTAAACGGGGATGATAGCAGCGTATCTACCGGATCAGCAGTCTGGTTGCCCGAACCCTCGGCGGGGGGCTGGGCCTGAAACTGGAGCTTCAACTGGTGCCCCGCCAGGGTAACGGCCAGGGCAATGTGGCTGTAGGGGGGCAGGCTGTGGGTAAAACGATCAATCAGCCCAGTGAGCACCTGATTAAGCATAGTGGGGTCGCTGTTGACCATGGGTAGATTAGACGGCACGTTGACCTCTAGGGTAAGGTTGCGGCGGCTCGACTGCTGCTGCCACAGGGGAATGGCATCTTGAAAAAGCTGGTTCAGAGAAATCGCCGATAGGGGTGACTGGGGCTGGCGGGGGGCATCGGTCTCCAGCTCCACGGCCCTAAAGATCAGGTTGAAGCGGTCGATTTGCTGCGTGCACTCCCGGTCGATGGATCGCAGACGTTTGATCACCTCATCGGCAATATCCTGACGCTTCAGTAGCGAGCGGGTGAGGGTGCGGATGGTGGTCAGGGGGGTGCGAATTTCGTGGGCCATGGCCTTAAGTAATTCGGTATCGCTACCCGTCGCCGGGGCGGGGGCGGGGGCGGATCGAGCGCCAGCACCAGTAACGGCAGCGGCGTGGGCTGGGCTCAACGCCGCCCCCAGGGCAGGCCGAGGCGGAAGGTTAAGGGCCGCAAACTGAACCGGACTGGGGCTGTGGGTCGTCGCTGCCGATCCAGGCTGGGGGCGCTGTCGGAGTTCCTGTAGCAGTAGCTGGCTGTACTGACTGACCAGGCGATAGTCAGGGGCCACCGGGGGAAATGGTTCGACGGCACGATCTAGCTCGGTTAACAGGGGGGGACGGGTGTGGGCGATGCGATCACGCAGCTGCTGCCAGCCCTGCCGAGCTACCGCCGGGTCAAAGGAAAACTGAAACTGGGGGTGGCCGTCAGCCCCCTGGCCCAGCACCAGTAGCAGGCTAAAACGGGCGGTCAAGAGTAGACAAAACCGCTCCCGTGAGAGCGGATCATCCTCAGCCAGGGGCACCATTTGCAGGTCACAGGGCAGTGCCTTGGCCGCTTTACCCCCTGGCCCCGGCAGTAGGGGCCGAGCCACCGACAAAATCTGATTGAGGGGTTCAGGGACGAGCAGCCAGTGGTTCAGACGTTGCCCCATGAATCGATCGGGCAATACCGGGAACGGCCCTGACAGCACCACCCCCATCGGGGCCAAGGATTCCCTGTAAGCCTCAGCCACCGGCTCGGTAGGAGAACTTTGCAGCAATAACCTGACCAGGGCCGTCAAGCTCCCTAGCCATTCCTGCTCAGCCTGGTGCCAGGCTTGCCCCTGGGCCACCCCCAATAACTCATCGCCCTGCCAGGATATCGCCCAGGGCTGGTGCTGATTCAGAATCTGACTTAGGGATAGAAACGCCTGCGCCAAAGTGCCCACGTGCCTCAGTACCGACCCCGGCCCCAGCGGCCCGGAGAATCATGTCTACTATGAGCCTAAGACCTCAGCGCCAATTGGGCTATGGGTAGAACCGAACGTTAACCTAGCCAAACCAGCTAGAGGGCAGTGGGCCAACCTCCACAAACCCCAGGGGCTGGGCGGGTGGCTGTTCGAGGAGGGCGGCAATCCCCTCATGAATGAGCTGATTAATATGCTCATGCTGTTCCTGGGAAAAGCAGCCGCTGGGGGAATCCATCGTACAGGCGGCCTGGCTTTCCATGGCAATATAAACCACGGGTAACCGGCTCAACACGTAGGCCGCTAGCTTTTGACGCAGATCGCGACTGGCAAAGGCCCGCTGCCCTCGATAGGGGGTATTTTTATCTAAAATATGGTCTATTTTAGCGACCACAATGGGCAGAGTCAGGTTGACAACGGTTTGGGACATTCGAGTTAGCTCCAGGGACAGGTCAAATTCAGCCCGAAGGAAGGCTTAGGGAGCAACCTCAGGGGCGCTACTTATGTTTTAGGAAAAACCGGTTGGCCTGTGTCAGCGCCGCCTGATATCTACTTAAAGCGAAGCGTTTCTCAATCGAAGTTAACGACTTGCCAGAGCGTTGCTCTCAATTTCCTAAGGTGGGTATCAGCCTGGTCTTAGGCTATGTGATCGCTGGGGCCAGGATATTTGTATCAAGCCTTACAAGACTGGCCTTCTCGGCCCCTTCCCTAGGGAGATAAGGGCGATATAAGTAAAAATAAGCTTAAGTTTTAGACATCTGATGTCAAAGTAACCACCAACCCAGAAATAATCCTTCACAATGAAAACGACATCCTCAACTGGAGTGATGCCGATGCCTCACACTTCGAATGGTTCAAAGCTCAAGCTCGATGCAAAGCTCAACTGTCCGGTTCACCTGGTGCTGTCCTACATTGGCAGCAAGTGGGCGATTTTAATACTGCGCGAGTTATTTTACGGAAACCGGCGGACTAACGAATTTCTGTCGGCCCTGCCCGGCATTAGCACCAAGACCCTAACCGCCCGCCTGCGGGAGCTAGAAAGCTATGGTTTGGTCAAGCGTACGGTGTTTCCAGAGGTGCCGCCTCGGGTTGAATATTCCTTAACCCCCAAAGGGCGAGAAATTCAGCCCATTATGGCGGCGTTCAACCAGGTGGGACAGCACTGGCTGGTGCACAGCCCGGCAGGTACTCCGGTGACCACCTATGGCCCTAGGCACGGTTAGGGTACTTTGTCGATGGCTCTATGGTCTAAACAGCGGCCGTCTCAGCGAATCATCGTGCGAGATGGTGAGTACCCAGATATTGTTAGAATTGGCGACCCTCAGCCCCCCTGGCGTGATCTGTATCACCGCTTGTTAACCCTGTCTTGGCCGGGGTTTATCGGCAGCTTAGCGCTCACCTACCTAGCGATTAACCTGCTCTTTGCGTTGGCCTACGTGGCCGATGCCAACGCCATCGCCAACGCCCGCCCCAAATCGCTACTAGACGCTTTTTTCTTTAGCGTCCAGACCATGGCCTCCATTGGCTACGGGGCGATGTACCCCCAGACGGTTTACGCCAACAGCCTCGTGGTGCTAGAGGCCCTGGTCGGGCTGCTGTTTATCGCCGTGATTACGGGCCTCAGCTTTGCCCGATTTTCGCTGCCCACCGCCCGTATCGTATTTAGCCAATACGCGGTCATTGCGCCCTACAATGGGGTTTCTACCCTCATGTTTCGGGCCGCCAATAAGCGCCGCAACCGCATTCTAGAAGCTCACCTGTGGGTAACTCTGGTGCGCGACGAAAAAACCGCCGAGGGGGAATTTTTTCGCCACTTTTACGACCTAGAGCTGGCCCGTTCCCATTCGCCGCTATTTGGCCTGAGCTGGACGGCGATGCACCCGATTGATGCCCACAGCCCCTTGTTTGGTGAGACCCCAGCTTCCCTAGCCGCCGCCGCCGCTGAGATCATCGTCATTTTGGCGGGCATTGACGAAACCATGGCCCAAACCATTCACGGTCGCCACTCTTTCGTGGCCGATGAGATTCTCTGGCACCATCAGTTTCTCGACATTCTGGGCTGGACGACGGATGGGCGGCGATCCATTGATTTTCGTAATTTCCATGGGGTCAAGGAGATCAAAAAGTCCACCAGTCAATAAATTCTCTAGCGGCTCGCCCTCTCAGTCTCAGCCCCCGGCTCTCAACTCTGGGAGCCGGGGGCTTTATCAATGTCCCTCTCCTGGCTTTGGCCCAGGGATCAGGGGGAGGCATACTTGGCCATGTATAACGATGGCCTCGACTAGGCTACCCCCTGGGTCTAGCAAACACCTGTACCCAATACCGCTGCCCGCCAACTTCGGCGTAGCCCACCCCCAGCTCCGTAAAGTCGGGGTTGAGGATGTTTTGGCGGTGGCCGGGGCTACTCATCCAGGAAATCATCACGTCGTTGGCGGTGGGCTGGCCCACCGCCACGTTTTCGCCAATGACTGACCAACGGTAGTTAGCCGCTTCAATACGCGACTGCATAGTAGAGCCATCGGAACCATCATGGCTAAGCGTGGTGTTATTGGCCAGGTCTTCAGCATGGTGCTGAGCCACATCGCTGAGCTGGGGGTTAAGGCCAACGGGGTTAGCTCCAGCCTGCTGGCGTTCGACATTCACCGAAACCAGCAGCTCCTGTAGAACAGTGGTGCTGGTGCTGGCTCTAGCGAGCTGGGGTGGCGGCTCAGGCACCTGGCTGGATAGTCTTTTGGGGACGAGTCGTCGAGACCCGCGATGCTGGGCATTTAAACTCTCAGCGTGCACCAGGGGGGCAGGCCCCACCACTAAGGTGCCTAAAAGAACTACCCATAATCCATTACGCGCAAGGGTAAAAGCTTGCTCAATCATGCTTATGCTCCTGAGTTTCAAATAATTAGGCGGCAAGCCACAGCAGAGGCGAGGTCGCCTCCTGAACGTTTATCCCTCAGCCCTAGGCCGAGCGAGGATGCTGGGCGATGAGCCGCCGCACGTCTTCGGCGTGGTACGAGCTACGGGTCAGGGGCGACGATACTACTTGCAGGAATCCTTTAGCCATGCCGATTTGGCCCCAGGCGGCAAACCGCTCCGGGGTAACGTATTCGGCTACCGGCAGGTGGTTTGGCCCCGGCCGTAGGTACTGGCCTAGGGTCAAAATGTCACAGTCTACGGCGCGCAGGTCATCCATGACCTGCTGCATTTCGACGTCGGTTTCACCTAAACCGGCCATTAGACCAGATTTGGTGTATACCCAGGGGGCCAGGGCACGGGCGCGGCGCAGCAGATCAAGAGAGCGGTGATAGTCTCCCTGGGGGCGAACCCGGCGATAGAGGCGGGGGACGGTCTCGGTATTGTGGTTAAGCACGTGGGGGCGAGCCGCCAAAATCTCCGCCAGGGCATCCCAGTTGCCGCACAGGTCAGGAATTAACACCTCTAGGGTAGTGGTTGGGGAAACCCGGCGAATCGCCTGAAGGCAGGCAACAAACTGGCTGGCTCCCCCATCCACCAAATCGTCGCGATTGACGGAGGTAATGACCACGTGGTTAAGCCCCATGCGCCGCACCGATTCAGCTAAACGCAGGGGCTCGGAGGAATCGGGCGGCTGGGGCTTTTTTTCAAAATCAATGTCGCAGTAGGGGCAGGCACGGGTGCAAGCCGGCCCCATAATTAAAAATGTGGCGGTGCCGGCTTTAAAGCACTCACCAATATTGGGGCAGGAGGCTTCTTCGCATACGGTATTGAGCCCCAAGTCTTGCAAGACGGCCTTGACGGCGCCGACCCGCTCCCACTGGGGGGCCTTGACACGTAACCAGTCTGGTTTTACAGCCATGGTTGCTCTCTCTACAGGGAAGGAAATCTAACCATAGTAAGGGGCAGTGGCCGATTTGAGAAGAGTTCCATCACCCCTCAGGGGCATTATTGTAGAAGAGGGCAAATTAACCGGGCCAGGTCTGCAGTTAGTATGCCCCGGCTACCGGTGAGATTAACCGTAAACCCATTGTGTTTTGATGTTAGGTCCATCTCCCCTTCATCGCTGTGTTGTGGTGCTGTGCTATGCCGCCGCCGGGCTGCTGGCCGCCGGGGCCTGGCGAGACTACGTCAACCCCGGCAGTTGGGCCTTAGAGGCTGAGTTCGAGCGCACTCGCCTGAGTCGCCTCACCGCCATGCTTACCCAGGCTCCAGAGACGTTGGTGACCGCTAACACCCGCGTGGTAATTAGCCTGACCCGACGGCGGCTGACTCTGTATCAGAATGATCAGGTACTGGGCAATTATCCTGTGGCCATTGGCCAAAACGATTGGCAAACCCCCGCCGGAGAATTTGCGGTGCGCGAGCTACGGATCGACCCCCTGTGGCAGCACCCGATTACCCAAGAATCGGTGCTGCCAGGGCCAGACAACCCCCTGGGGTCGAGGTGGATTGGGTTTTTGGAAGAGGGGCCTTACCACATCGGCATCCACGGCACTAACCAAGAAACGCTGATTGGGGAGGCCGTTTCCCACGGCTGTGTGCGGATGCTAGACGAAGATGTGCGCAGTCTTTACGACCACCTCAAGGTGGGCACGCCGATTATTGTGAAGCCTTGATGGATACCCCATCCCAAGGAAGGGGGCCATCCAAGCAAAGTCGTGCCCTACAATTTCAGCTTTGACAACCCACGGGGACGAACGGTTGTTCGCCCCTACAACCGGGGATAGATAAACGGTTCTGATACCTTCTGACGGTCGCCGAGGCTAAACCGATACTGCTACGTCCATCTCCATGGCGGTCAGATCAACGGGTTGCCAGGGTTTGCCGTCTAGGGCCATTTGTTCAATTAGGCTGGCTAGGCGCAGGGCCTTGAGGGCCTGTTCGCCGCCGACGGAGGGTTTTTCTCCGCCCCGTACGCAGTTGATGAAATGCTCTAGCTCAGCGTGGAGAGGCTCGATATTGCTGGTGTAGACCTTTTCAATCAGCCCATCCTGGCGGTAGAGTACCTGGCCGTAGTCGGTGGAGCAGTCGGCGGTGGTTTGCCGATGAATTAAGATCTCGTTATTGAGAAAATCAGCATCCGTGAGGGAATTTTTGCAGTGGGCGGTAATGGTGCGAATCTTGCGGTGGGTGACCTTGCTGGAGGTCAGGGTAGCGACAATGCCGTTGCTGAACCCCAGCGTGGCGGTCACGTAGTCTAGGTAGCCTGAGTTGGAGATCCGTCCGCCGCTGGCGGTGAGGGTCGATACCGAGGAACCGGCTAGTTCTAGGAGCAGGTCGATGTCGTGAATCATCAGGTCGAGCACTACCGACACGTCGTTGGCCCGCTGGGCATAGGGGCTCATGCGGCGGGCCTCTAGAGCCAGCAGCTCTTCGGTTTTGAGCACCTTGTGTAGCTCTTGAAAGGCCGGGTTAAACCGCTCGATGTGGCCCACCTGAAGTATGCAGCTGGCCTCGGCAGCGGCATTGACCAGGGACTCGGCTTCGGCAATGCTGGCGGCAATGGGCTTCTCGATCAGCACATGTACCCCGGCCTGGAAACAAGTCATGCCCACCGCATGGTGCAGGCGGGTGGGTACGGCAACGCACACGGCGTCTACGTGGGTGAGCAAGTCTTGGTAGTCTTCAAAAAAACGCACCCGATACTTACCGGCGGTGTCTAACCCACGCTCAACATTAACGTCAGATACTCCCACCAGCTCGACATCCTTAAATCGGCTGAGTACACGGGTGTGATGTTGTCCCATGTTTCCCACGCCAATAACGCCAACGCGGATGGGATCAGGCAAGTTTCGAGATAAAAGCATGTCTAAGGCAGATGATGACATTAGGGATTGCACGCCTGTCCCTCCTTATTGGGGACGAAGATATACCGATAGCAAAACCAAAAAATAGCTTTGTAGGTAATCCCGGAGTAAAACCCCATGGGTAAAGTCATCCAGATATTATCACAAGGCTTAGAGCTGTAAAGATTAGCAAAAAAAATTTAAAATAGCCCACTACTCTTGGACGATTCTTGATTTTTTTGCTATTCTCTGCACACTCTACACTACAAGGGGGTGCCCCAGGCATGGATTAAGGTGTGTCAGTTTCCCAGGCGGTTGGAATTTTATCGATTTTCTCAGGGGCTGGTATCCTGAGGTCGATCGACCCGAGGCGGTGACCACGGGGCTTCTAGATCAGCTGGATCAACCAACACTTCGGCCTTGGGTCGGGTCTCTAGGGTGCGTACTAGGATCTCCTCAAGCTTAGGCCCCGCCGTAGAGAGCACCACCCACTCCCGCTCGTCGTACACCAGGCGGTCGCCCTGGTCAGGAATTTTTTGCAGCTGATCGATTAAAAAGCCCCCTAGGGTTTGGTAGTCATCGCCGTAGGGGAGTTCAGTGCCCAGCAGCTCATTGACGGTATACAAATCGGCATAGGCCTTAACCCGGTAAGACTGCTCGTCGAGCACCTGCACTAGCGCCTCTACCGCCTCCTCGGGTTCATGCACCTCCCCAATAATTTCGATGGTCAGATCTCGTAGGGTCAGCAGCCCGGCGGTGCCGCCAAACTCATCTACCACCATCACCAACTCCTGGCCGGTGCGCTGCATGGTGGCGAGAATATCGTGGAGCGGCGTGTACTCCGGCACAAAGCGGGCCGGTTTAACCCAGGGCCGAATAGGGGACGCCAGGGTGATTTGGTGGCGGGCCAGGGGTTGCAGCAGCTGCTTTAAATCGATGATGCCCTGGATGTCGTCCAGGGAGTCGTTCATCACTGGGTAGCGAGAATGCCCGGTGGTGGCTACCACCGCCAGCAGGTCGGCAAAACTAGCGGATAGATCCACTGCGTTAATCTGGGTGCGGGGAACCATAATTTCCCCGGCGGTCACGTCCCGAAACTCAAACACGTTATTGAGCAGCTCTCGCTCTTCGGCTTCTAGCCCTGGCGTTTCGGCGGTGGTGCGAATAATTAGCTGCAGCTCTTCGGGGGTGAGGCGACTGTAGGTGTGCTGGTCGCTATATTGAATTTTTACCAGCCGTAGCAGCAGTCGGGTAGACTGATTCAAAACCCAGATGAACGGGTTGAACAGCCGGGCGATGGTGAGGCTAGGTGGTCCTAAAAACCGAGCCATTTGTTCGGGGTACAGCATGGCCACGGATTTGGGGCACAGCTCTCCCAGTACAATTTGTAAGTAGGCCACCAACAAAAATGCTAGCGGAATGGCGAGACTATGGGCCAAGGCTTCGCCCTGAAAACCGGTAAGCGGGCTATTGACGAGCCAGAACGCTAAAATAACGGCCATCGTGCTTTCACCAATCCACCCCAGGGCGAGACTAGATAGGGTAATGCCAAACTGAGTGGTAGACAGCAGGCGGTCGAGGCTGCGCTGTAGCTGCTGCACGGTCTTGGCCTGGACATCGCCCTCGGAGACTAGCTGACTGATGCGGGACCGGCGGACTGAAACAATCGAAAACTCTGCGGCCACAAAAAATGCGTTGATGCCGATGAGTAAAAAGACGGCCATCAGTCGGGATGCCACCGCTCCCATGGACAACGCGTCTGGAATAACCACACTCAGCAATAGGGGAGAGAGGTGCATAATTAGGAAGCTGACGATGCACTGTGGCTAGGGTCAGCATGGATTAGGTCAACGGCAGTTAAGCCCCAGGCTTGATTTGCAGCTTGCCCAGGGGTCGTTTGTGCCGACGGCGGTGGTGGGTTAGTGGCCACACTCCAGAGGGGTAGGGATGACGATGAAACAGCTAGACCAGCCATGGGGCTAAACCATGTGCACGATTATACGCCCCCGCCAGGGCAACAGGGGGTGGGGCGGGGGGCAGATCGTCACCAACGCAAGCAACTCTACCTCTAATCTAACCTAATCTGACCCCAGCTTTGCTTGCCCTACTGGCTGCCGCCACCCATGCGGGTCTGCACCTGCTGAATGACCTCGGCCTCATTAACTAAGACAACCTGGCCGTGGCCTGGGGTCGCCGACTCACGGCTGATCGGGGTACCGCTGGTGGGCCGGGCCTCGGGCTGTCGCACCCCGGTGAGCGCCTGACGCCCCAGGGTAAATCCCCAGGAGGCGCTGACTACACCAGCGCCAATCATCAGGGAGAGTAAAATGAGCGTAAACGCAACGGCAGAATTCATCACTATTTCCTAACGTAAAGCCGCCGCCTAACCGGGTCAGCGTAACCAAAACCAGCTTCCGATGGGGCTAGCCAAGGCGTGATCAGCGGCACATTGAGTCTATACGATTAGCATAGCGAATCGCTCAAGACTTGAGTCGCCACCGGTAAAGCCGTCGCCTCGGAAGACCTTAGCCTTGACATCCTTGGCTTTTGAATAAATTAAAGCTTAAAAAGGCCTGGCCATTTTTGCGACACGGCTTACAATGGATCATACCCACCAGGGTTGGCCGAGCGGATTAGGCAGCGAACTCATAATTCGCCCCAGGCAGGTTCAACTCCTGCACCCTGGATTTGCCCTACACGACTTAACGCACTCGTAGAACTGAGCGATTGCCCTTTGAGGGCGGCTGTCAATTTTTTGGCCCTCGGCAGTAAGGGGGCCGGGCTCGCACACTTACCGCTGATGGCCATGGCGGGGGAATTCTGACTGGCTGAGGCCGACTTAAAACGACTCGAAGATAAACTCGGTGCCGACGTTGGGGGCACTGCCGCTGGGGCCGGTAAGTAGCGACGTGGAGTAGGGCGTGGCCAGGTCAGGTACCCGAATGGTAGGGTCTAGGGTGTTTTGCAGCCGCATTAGGTCTTGGACGGCGGCGGTGGTAGCGTTGAGATCCCAATCGAGCTCGCGCTCAGGGAAGCCAAAGCCAAAGATGTTGGCGGCCTGGCGGGTTAGGGTGCGGTTGCTGAAATAGTCGCCAGAGTAGGTTGACAATAGGTCATCCATGGCTTCTGGTATGGTCTGGGGAGCGCGCGCCTCCTGGGCCAGGGTTGCCGGTGCCGCCATAGCGACACCGGCCAGAAGCGATAATGTCAGCTTAGAAATATGCTTTAATTTAATGCCCATGGCCAAGACTCCTCAACGCGATTCAGCACAACTATTGTGCCCTTCTTTATAACGCACCTGGCGGAAACCGGCACATTTTTAGCCCTGCTCGATTAAATCAGCCCTATGAGTAACCCGTTTGATGGCCGTTCTGCGGCCCCGTTAGCTGTACTTGACCTGGGAGAAGTGCGATCTCGCCTGCTCGACCTATTTTGCCAGGGCGCCTACCAGGAAGGGGATTTTACCCTCACGTCGGGCCAGCGTAGCATCTACTACATTAACGGCAAGTTGGTTACCCTGCACCCCCAGGGGGCGCTGATGGTGGGACGGCTGCTGCTCGACCTGGTACCCACCGATGCCATGGGGGTAGCAGGGCTCACCCTGGGGGCCGACCCGATGGTAACCGCCGTTAGCCTGGTGGGGGTTTATCAGCAGCGGGAGCTGTTTCCGCTGATTATTCGCAAAGAGGCCAAGGGCCATGGCACCCAGGCTTACATTGAGGGCGTTACCCTCCCCCCCGGCAGTGTCGTTACGGTACTCGAAGACGTGGTGACTACCGGGCAGTCAGCCCTGAAGGCGGTTGAGCGGCTGCGGGGGGCGGGGTACACCGTGAACCAAATCCTTGCCCTGGTCGATCGACAGCAGGGCGGGGCCGAACTCTATCAGGCACAGGGCCTAGACTTTACCGCTTTATTTACGATCCAGACAATTCAGGCCCACTGGGCCAGCCTCAATACCAATGACATTACCGCGCCCTGATATTGGATTTATTCCCACCCCGACTGACGCCATAGCGGCGATGCTGAATCTAGCCAAGCTGACCCCCACAGATATCGTTTACGACCTCGGCTGTGGGGACGGGCGGCTGCTAATTCAAGCGGCGGTTAACTATGGCATCCGAGGGGTGGGGATTGATGTGGATGACCGTTTACTCACCATCGCCAGGAATCAGGCCCACCAAGCTGGAGTTGACCAGCGCCTAAGTTTTGAGCAAGAAAACCTGTTTGAATGCGAGTTTCACCAGGCTACAGTGGTGCTCATTTATCTGCTGCCCCACCTCAATCTTCGGCTGCGTCCGCGCCTGAAGGCACAGCTCAAGCCTAGCAGCCGCATCATCTCCCATCAGTTTAACATGGGTGACTGGCTACCGGATCGTACCCTAAAGCTAGTTCCATCTGAGGAAGACTCGATCCTGTATCTCTGGCATATTTCCTAGAGAGTTAAGCCGCCAGGGGCTTTCGGCAGATCCAGTACTTGCTCATGAAGTGAATCTGATTGGTCACCTGCTCAAATCCAGCATCCATGAGGCGCTGGTTGAGGTCGTCGGTGGTGTAGTGGCGGTAGTAGGGCTCGTGGAACATGGTGGGAAAGTTCTCCATCGCCACCTGAAATTCTGGCGAGTCAGCCATTTGAATAGAGTCGCAGAGCACCAGCGTGCCGCCTGGTTTAACGGTTCGAAAGGCTTCGTTGATGACGTTCTGGCGAGCCTCGGCGGGCAGCTCATGGAACAGAAAGACGCTGACTACGGCATCGAAGTAATTGTCCACAAAGGGCAGCGCTTCGCCGTTGGCCTGAATCAGCTGGGGCAGCGGGCCGGGCTTGGCCGCCAAGTTGTCGTTGGCTTTGCGCAGATAGGTGGGGGAGAGGTCAACCCCGTACAGAGAAGCCTTCGGCAGGGTCTCGCGAACCATGCTGAGGGTGCGCCCGGTGCCGCAGGCGACATCCAAAATTTTAGCCTTCTCCCCCGCCCCCATGGCGGCTAGGCCAGTTTTGAGGGGGGCTAAAATCCGCCGCCGCATCGGGTCAGCGGTGCCGTTGAATAAAATTTCCACCTGCAGGTCATACAGATTAGCGGACAGCTCGCTCAGGTAGCCATCGGTTTGGTGGTGGAAGGTTTGCAGGTAGTACTTGGGATAGTCCGACGTGTCGATGTCGGCGGCAAAGGTGTGGTAATCGCGATTGTTAAGCCGCGCCCAAATGTTAGGTAAGTCAAGGCAGACCAGGGGATAGAAGCGAAAGAAATCATCCCAGGCATTGTCAAACAACAGTTCTTTGGGATAAACCCCCGCTTCGGCGTCCTGCCAGTCTAGCTCTAGGAGGGCGTTCATGCGCTGCTGAAACAGTTGTAGGGTACCTAAGCTCAGCTCTTGGGTCTTTAGCTCTTTGGGCGGATTAACGAGCCGCATAATTTGCGTGCTAACGGTTTTGTGGGTTAGGCCAAAGTAGCTCTTACCCTGCTGAACGGTTTGATAGGCCAGCTTTGTGATGGTGTCAGGCATACGACCAAGGGGTTGAGTGAATTATTTCTAGGCAAAAAATATTCTTCTGCATGAATAATTGTAACGAATTTTTCAGGAAAATGCTCTCTCCCCGGGCTGAACAAATCGGGAGTCGTTCCCCTGCTGTGCCCTAGCGCTGGGGTGCCCCGCCGCTAGGCTCCGGCACAAATTCACAGTGTGGATGGCCTACGGTTTGGCCCTCCGGGCGACCTGAACGGCATGCTGAAACGTTGCCAAGTCTTCCAACAGAGCGGCCTGGGATAGGCTGGTCTGTTCCCCAGATTGCAGCCACTTCACCTGGACGGTGGCCTGGGTAGCTTCATCGTCTCCCAAAATTAGACAGGCCACAGCACCGCTGCGGTCGGCTCGCTTAAACTGCTTGCCAAAGGCCGACCGGCTCAGGTCTAACTCCACCGCCAGACCGCCGTGGCGAAGTGTTTGGGCCAGCCGCAGGGCATTGGCCTCGGCCTGTTCTCCCCGCGACACCACATACACATCCGGGGCCGGGGCGGTAGCGGGGTGGAGTTTTTCGAGCAGCAGGGTGAGTCGCTCCAGGCCGATGGCCCAGCCCACCGCCGGAGTCTCCGGTCCTCCTAGTTCCTGCACCAGACCATCGTAGCGACCGCCGCCGCAGACCGTGGCCTGGGCCCCTAAATCGCCAGACTGAATTTCAAAGGCGGTGTGGGTATAGTAGTCTAGTCCGCGCACCAGCCGGGGGTTGAGTTCAAAGGTCAGACCCAGATCGGTGAGCTGTTCTAGCACTCGGTCAAAGTGCCGTCTGGAGCCCTCTCCCAAATAATCTAGGATGCTGGGGGCCGCCTGGGCTATAGCCTGGGTTTTTTCGTCTTTGCTATCGAGAATGCGCAGGGGGTTACGGGTTAGCCGGTCTTGGGAGTCGGGGTCGAGATCGGCTTTGAAGGGGGTGAGGTAGGCCACTAGAGCCTCGCGGTAGCGACTGCGGTCGGCCTGATCGCCCACGGAGTTGAGATCAAAGGTCAGGTTCTTCAGCCCTAACGCCTTCAGTAAGTCTGTTGCCAGGGCGATCACCTCCACGTCGGCTCTGGGGTCGGCGCTGCCAATGACCTCCGCCCCGATTTGGTGAAACTGCCGCTGGCGACCTTTTTGGGGCCGTTCGTAGCGAAACATGGGGCCAGCGTACCACAGGCGCTGGACCCCCCCCTGGGCCTGGAGGCTGTGCTGAATATAGGCCCTGACCACCCCGGCGGTGCCCTCGGGGCGCAGGGTACAGGCGCGATCGCCCTTATCCACAAAGCTGTACATTTCCTTGCCGACCACGTCGGTGGCTTCCCCGATACCGCGCTCAAACAGGGCGGTGGATTCAAAGGTAGGGGTGCGAATTTCACGGTAGGCGGCCCGCTCAAAGAGCTGCCGCGCCGTCGCCTCAACCCGTTGCCAGGTATGGATATCAGCGACTTTAATGTCGGTGCTCACGAATTGCGTCTGGGGCAGAATATCTTCGGTTCCCGGCAGGGATTGAATGGACTCCATGGGTTTTTGCCATAACAATGGACTGGGGTGAAGGCGCATCCCAAGGCGAAAGGCGCTATGGGCCAAGGTAAATCATCCTGGGCTTAGATAGCCCCTGGCCTTGCCAATATCGACCTGGGAGCTTGAGGGTTTTGGGACAGGGCATCTACGCTTCAAGCTGGTTGATCTTAGCCTCAGGCAGCAGGCAGCAGTTGACTTGATCGATGCAAACCTTGCCCGACTGTAGCGCCCAACGAAATAAAGCTACCCGGTTGCCCGTAGCGGTTTTGGTCAAAATATTGCTGATATGATTGTCAACCGTGCGCTTGCTAATTTCTAGCTTTTCAGAAATTTCCTGGTTGGTCAGCCCCGAGGTTACTAGCTCAACAATTTGCAACTCTCGATCCGAAAGACTTCCCGGCGCATGCACCGGGGGGGTGTCGTTGCTTGCCATGCCAGTCATCGTCCCTACGTTTATGTATTTATGCTTACCATCATTACTACTATACTTTTTAATCGGGTTTCCGGTAGGCCTTTATGACCGCCAGGGCAAGATCGTACGTTAACCAATTAACCTCCAGATGTGGGCCAGGACGTATCCAGCGCTGGGGACTTCCCCAGGCGATCACGGGTCAACACCAGCGTGGGCGAACATTGGGGTTTTCAATCTTCATCTGGCTACTGACCCTGGTGCTAGGGGCCACGCTGATGCTGGGTGTTCCTGCCCGAGGGTGGGCTGCCCCAGGGGGAGAGGAAGCCTCTAGCCCCAAAGCTGACCCGGCGATGGCATCCCCCCTGCCCTTGCTACCGACCCCAAAGCCCGATGCCAGCACCATACCATCAGAAACCGTCAGCCGCTTTGTGACCGCTTACCTTGCCGTAGTTAAGCTGATTGAATCGCGGGAACTGAGCCTGCAACGGGCTGAAACTGAAACTGAATCCCAGCAGATGCAGCAGGAACTCCAGGCGGAGGCAGTGGAACTGATTCAGACCAGTGGACTGAGTTTGGCGGCCTACTGGGAATTACTGGGCCTAGCCAACAGCGATCCAGAATTTCGGGAGCGGGTACTGGCCCAGGTAGAAGAAGCCAGTCTCTAGGCTGGGCTAACCCTAGGGCTGCACAAAGTCTGAGGGACGCTTGAAGGCCTCGGGCGGCACGTCTACTAGGGCCCGCTGCATAAAGTCTTGCCACACCGGAGCGGCGTACCCTCCGCCAGTAGCGTTATACCCCCGGATCGGCGCATAGTTGTCGTTGCCAATCCACACGGCGGTGGCCATCTGGGGGACGTACCCCACAAACCACACATCTCGTTGGGAGTCGGTGGTGCCGGTCTTGCCTGCCGCCGGTCGGTCGATCTGGGCGCGCTTGCCAGTGCCGCGAGCGATCACCCCCTGCAGCATATCCGTGAGCGAAGCCGCCGCCCAGGGGTCAAGCACCAGCTGAGGACGAGGAGTATTGTCGAGCAGCACGTTGCCCGTGCTATCGGTGACCTGGACAATGAAGGTCGGTTCAGAGTACCAGCCATTGCTAGCAAAGGTGGCATAGGCCCCGGCCATTTCCATAGGGGTCAGGTCAACCGCGCCCAGGGGCAGAGAGGTAACCGGCTGCATCGGACTTTTAATGCCCAATGTGCGGCATAGTTCAATAATCTGATTGACCCCGACCTCTTGACCGAGCTTTACCGCCGGTACATTGCGCGATAGCTCCAGGGCGGTGCGCAGGGGGATGTTGCCCATAAACGAGCTGTCATAATTTTTGGGGGTGTAGTACTTGTAGCCATCGGGGTAGCTAACGGGGGTATCGGCGATGGTGCTGGTCGGGGTATAGCGTCCTGAGGCCAGGGCGACGTAGTAGACAAACGGCTTAAAGGCCGACCCGGGCTGCCGATAGGCCTGAATGGCTCGGTTAAACTGACTTTCTTGGTAGTTAACGCCCCCTACCATGGCCTTAACGAAGTGAGTGCGAGGGTCAATGGCAACCAGGGACATTTGATCCGCCACCCCGCGCAGGCGATTATGGTGGTCTAGCACGGTTTCTTCAGCCAGGTGCTGCAGATTTAAGTCCACCGTGGTTTGCACCCGCATCCCTCCCTTCAGCACCGACTCATTGCCGAAGCGCTGTTTGAGTTCCTGAACGGCGGCCTCGGTAACGTAGGGTGAAATGCTGCTGCGGAAGGATTTGATTTCGCCCACCAGCAGCGGCGCAGCCTTGGCGGCGGCTTCTTCTTCCGCCGTAATCCAGCCCAGCTGGTACATGCGGTTCAGCACAACGATCTGGCGCTGCTTGGTGTACTCGTAGTTGTTAAAGGGGCTATAGTCCTCCGGAGCCTGAATCAGCCCGGCCATCATCGCGGCCTCGGGCAGGGTGAGGTCTTGAGCTGATTTATTAAAATAGCTTTGGGCGGCAGTCTCGGCACCGTAGTTGTTGTGCCCCCAGTACACCTGGTTGAGATACATCTCCAGGATTTCGTCTTTGGTAAAAATTTGCTCTAGGCGCAGGGCCAGCACCGCCTCCGCCACTTTTCGGCTAATGGCGCGCTCGGGGGTCAAAAACAGATTCTTAACCAGCTGCATGGTAATGGTTGACCCCCCTTCCACCGTAGAACCGGCCTGGAAGTTAGCCAACACCGCCCGCCCAACGCTGCTCGGGTTAATGCCGTTATGGGAGTAAAAATAGCTATCTTCGATGGCTAGCACCGCCCGACTCAGGTGGGGAGACATCTCCCCAATATCAACCACCTCGCGGTTAGCTTCGTCGTGGAGGCTATAAAGTAGGGTGCCGTTGATGTCGTAGATGTAGCTGGTCTCACTGGGTACGTAATTTCTCAGCACCCGCACATCGGGCAGATTGCGAAAGCTAATCGCCAATCCCACCAGCCCTCCAGCCACGACCGAGCTGGCGATCATAGTGGTGCCCAGCAGTGTCGCCGCCGTCACCTGCCCAACATCCTGAAGATACTTAAAGAATTGTGAGCCCCGTCGCAGGGGTTGAGGTTGAGAATGACTTTTGCGGCGAAGGGTATGAGTAGACACGTTGGCGTTAACTATTAGGGGAATAAAACCGAGGGCGCTGGGTAGATGGCAAGTTCTGCAATTATAGTGACTACACTGGCCCACTGACCGCTGACATCAGGTTCAGCATTGGATAATTTGATCGGGCGGAGGGCGAAGGTAGGGATTTGCGCTGAACTAAGCTGCTGAACTAAGGTATCGACTCAAGCACCAGACTCGTCATGGATTCCTGCCTACGCAGGAATGACGGTGGAACTGTATGGGTTGGCCAGCCCTTTGGCAGTCTGGGCCAGACTAAAAATGTTGACTCAGGATAGGGTACCCCAGACAATTTAGATCAGGGATCACATCAGGGATTGGGCGGCGCTTGGTCGGCCTCACCGTACAGTAACGATTAAATAATGGAAAATTCCTTAACGACGTTGGCCGCTGGCGGCTCGATTCCCGATTCTTTTGAGGGGATTTATCGCGGTATCAGTGAGGTGTTTCCCGATCAGCCCGAATCGGCGGATCCAGACCAAAATTTAGTTCGGCGGCTGCAACAGACCGATCGCCCCCTGCGGGTCAAGCTCGGCATCGACCCAACCGGGGCTGAAATTCACCTGGGGCATAGTATTCCGGTGCGTAAACTGCGGGCGTTTCAGGATGCTGGCCACACCGCCGTGCTGATCATTGGCGACTTTACCGCCCGCATCGGTGACCCTACCGGTAAATCCGAAGTTCGTCGTCAGCTGACCACCGCCGATGTCAAGACCAATGCCCAAACCTACCTCGACCAGGTGCGGCCCATTCTCGACTTTGACACCCCCGGTCGGCTCGAAATTCGCTACAACTCCGAGTGGCTATCGGCCCTCGACCTGGGCAAAATTCTGGAGCTGCTGGCCACCATGACTGTGGGGCAGATGCTGGCGAAGGAGGGTTTCTCGGGCCGCTACGAGCAGGGCAACCCAGTGTTTTTGCACGAGTTTCTTTACCCGCTGATGCAGGGCTACGATTCGGTGGCCGTGCAGTCTGACGTCGAGCTGGGGGGCACCGACCAAAAATTTAACATTGCTGTGGGGCGCGACCTGCAGCGGCACTTTGGCCTCACGCCCCAGTTTGGCCTGCTGGTGCCTCTGCTGATCGGCACCGACGGTAGCCAGAAAATGTCTAAGTCCCTAGGCAACTACGTGGGGCTACAGGAGGATCCCCTGAGCATGTACTCCAAACTCGAAAAGGTGCCCGACACGCTGATCCAAGACTATTTTGAGCTGCTCACCACCCTCGAATTGGGCACCTTACCCCCTAATCCCCGTGAGCAACAAAAGCAGCTGGCCCTGGAGGTAACCCGCCAGTTCCACGGCGAGGCCGCCGCCCAGCAGGCCCAGCAGGCCGCCATCAGCTTGGTGCAGGGCACGGGGGAACCGGCAGCGGGGGTACCCGAGTTTTCCCTGGCGGCAATTACCTTTCCGGTCAAGCTGTTTTACCTGGTGGGGGCCACCCCGCTTTGCGCCAGCAGCAGCGAAGCTCGCCGCCAAATTCAAGGCGGGGGAGTCAGGCTAGATGGGGAGAAATGTGCTGATCCAGACTTAGCTTTTGCAACCCCAGAAGCGTTGGTCGGCAAGGTGGTACAAGTGGGCAAAAAGAAATTTGTGCGCTTGGTGAGTTAACCTCAATCAAACAGATTCAGCAGATTGAGGATGTTAAGCGGCGACAGCACCGGGGTTAGAAATCTGGAAATGTTGTCTACGGCGGTGAGATAGCCCCGCTTTTCCACAAACACCACGTCGCCATCCTGCACTTGGTAGTTGTCTACCAGGTTGCTCAAATCCACCACCTCCTCCTGAATTTGGCCCGCTTCCGTCAGGCGGATCAGCTTGACGTTATTGAGCTGGGCACTGAGGGTGTTGGGGCCACCCGCCGCCGCAATGGCGCTGGAGATTGAGCTGTTGGGCTGCACCTCTACCTCCCCCGGCCGCACGACTTCACCGATGACCCGTACTCGCACGTTGGTAGGGGCAATGCTAGAGCTGGCAATGAGTCTGGGATCGAGGGTTTCTCCCACCGGCGCGGTAGGCACAACTACTGTGTCGCCATCAAACATCACCAGTACCCCCAACTCATCACGCCCGTTCAGGGCTTCCCAGAGGTTGACCGTAAACTCTGCCTGGCTACCGTCCGCCAGGCGGCGCTGGATGGTGACGTTGCGAATGTCGGCGGTGCGGCGAATGCCCCCCGCTGTGGTCAGGGCGGTGCTCAGGGTAGGGGTATTCGTAAAGTTAGTCAGGGTAGAGTTATCGCGAATGGCAGTGTTCACCTGGGTAAGGCTGCTAAGCTGCACCGGCCCTGGGCGATAGACCTCTCCCACCACATTGACCACCACGGGCCGCAGCACCGAGAGATTGGTGTCAACGACGGGGTTAGTGAGGTAGTAGCTGAGGCGAGTAGCCAGGTCTTGGGAGAGGGCATCCAGGGTTTTGCCGGCGGCAGGTACTGAGCCAATCAGCGGCATGGAGATGGTGCCGTCGGGCAGCACCACCCGGGGTCCCATAAACTCGTCGTAGCCAATCACTAAGACCTGAATTTGATCCCCAGGGCCGAGCAAATAGTCGGTAAATAGATTCCCCTGGTCGACGAGGGTGGGGAAGGTAGCGGCATCCCCTGCGCCCGTCGGTGGGGCGGCGGGGCGATTGAGCGGCACGGCCTGGCCAGGGGGCTGGGGTTCCCCCGGAGTAGAAGGAGTGGGCCGAGGTTGGGTTTCAGCAGGCGTAGGGGGGACAATCTCGGCACTTTGAGCCTGGCCGACAGGAGCAATGAGGACGGTTCCTGGCCCTACCAGGGCGGTTGAAAGAATGAATAAACCGGCTCGATGAAAAGTTTTCATGGGGAAGTGACGAAGATAACAACGAACGGGAATTCTTGACCTAGATTTACGAAAATCTCGGCTCAGCCGCCAGATGCACTAGACCGTCAGGCTGGGTTCAGAACGTCGGTCGCTAGCCCCGTAGGGCCGGGTGCGAGCCAGGGAAACGTAGTCATCGTGCTCGTTGCGGATATCAACGCCGTTGGCAATGAATCCTAAAACACTCGCTCCGGAGCGCTCCAGCAGGGATTTTGCTGCCCCGAGGCTGGCGGCATCCACCAGTCTGGGCCTAACCACGAGCAAAATACCGCTGGTGGCCTTGCCCAGCACCGCTGCGTCGGGGGCTCCCACCAGGGGGGGGGTGTCAAAAATAACGTAGTCAAACCGACTGGAGAGGGTTTCTACCAGGGCCGCCATCCGCTCTGAATCGAGCAGCGCCAGGGGGTTGGGGGGAATCACTCCGGCGGTGAGCAGGGTCAGGTTTGGCGCTACCTCCGTCAGGGCTTGGTCAATTTGACCTTCCCCCACCAGCACGTGGCTGAGGCCCACGGTGTTTAACACGTTCCACAGGTGGTGCTGGGAGGGGGAGCGTAGGTCGGCATCTACCAGCAGCACGCGCTTACCGGCCTGGGCCATGGTGGCAGCCAGGTTAGCGGAGACCTCAGACTTACCCTCCTGGGCGACAGAGCTGGTCATCACCATGGAACGCAGCGGCTGGTCAGAGCGAATAAACTTCAGGTTGGCCTGGAGCATCTGGTAAGCCCCGGCGATGAACGGCCGCCCCTGACCCGGGGTGACAATGCCAGGGGCCAGGCCCGAGGGCTGACGGTGGAGCCCCTCGCCGCCCTCCTCGCTGCCGGTGGAAAACTTGGGGATCAGCCCCAGCAGGGTATACTCCAGCAGCGCCTCGGCATCCTTAACAGTTTTCACCGACTGATCGACCAAGTCCAGCAGAAAGGCCGTGGCCACGGCCAGTAGCCCGCCGCCTAAAATCCCCGCTGCTACATACATCAGCCAGCCACCACTGACGGGTTTGAGGGGCACCATAGCCGCCTCAATAATCTGAGCACTGCCCACCCGCTGATTTTCAGCTAGGTTAGCTTCCTGGGCGCGCTCCAGCAGGGTTTCGTAGGCGGTTCGGGCAGCGGTGAGCCGTTGCTCTAGCTCCAGCTGCTGCTGTTCTAGAAAGGGGTAGGTTTGCGATCGCGCAATGTAGGCATTACGCGCCTCGTTTAGGGTTTGAATCTGGTTGAATAGGCTCTGGCGATTAATTTCCGCCTGGGCCAGCTGCCCGGTAAGTTCGCGGGTCAAGTCAGTCATTTGTAGCTGGCCTGGATCAACCACAGCGGCTTGGCCCAGGGTTTCGGCCACCCGCTGATTTAGCAGCAGTCTGAGGGCCTGCTCCTGGCCGACTAGATTTTGAACGATCGGGTGATTAGGGGTATAGCGAGCGCTCTCGTTGGCCACCTGGGTTTGGATGGTTTGCAGGTCTACTAGAGCCTGCTGTACCCCTGGTGACTGACTCAGGGTATCTAGCTGTAGCGCCTGTTCCAGGGGCATCCCTAACTTACGCTGAATTTCCAGGGATTGGGTATTGGCGTCGGTCAAGGAAGCCCTGGACAGATTAATTTGATTATTCAGATTGTTAACGGCATCAACGGTGGCCACCGTTTCGGCCTCCAGAGCATAGACCTGGTTGGCGTCTTTGAACTGGCGCAGCGCCGCCGCCGCCTGCTCAAGCTCGGCCTGGGCCTTAGGTAGCTGCCGCTCGACGAAATCTCGGGCCACCGTCGCCTCAGAGCGATTCATGGCGACGTTAAACTGTACGTAGCTCTCCATAATTTGGTTCACCACCGCCGCCGCCTGCTGGGGGTCGGGGTTATCATAACTGAGGTTGATGATGTCGGCCGTTTCCAGCGGGGCGACGGTTAAATCTTCCCGCAAATCCAGCGGGCTGAGGGGAGCTCCGTCGTCATCGCGCAGATCCAGAGTGGTAATGGTTTCCTGTAGAACGGGAATGGAAGTAATAATGTCTGATTGGGTAGCCAGGGGATCGCCCCCAAACTCCTTCAGCGACTCTAGGCGACCCAGTTCGGCCCCTACCCCGGTCAGGGCCGTCGAGCGATCGACCTGAAGCAGAAGCTTTCCAGAGGCTTCATAGGTAGATTGGCGGGTAGCACCATGGTAGGTAGCTGCCGCCAGGGTGGTTAAAAAAACTATCGAAGCTGGCAACCACCGACGCTTCAGCACCAGCCAATAGCGCTGTAGGTCAAACTCTTCAACGTAGTTTCTGTAGTCGGTGGGGGGCTTTATGAGCTTGTCATCCATGGCTTAAACCCTCAGAACTTAACCAGCCGCTTACCGGCTCAAAGATGTCGTCAAGCCCAGCCGCAGCGCTGGCCTTGCTCCGCCAACGCTCCAAGGCTCGACCCCGATACACTAGCCCCACCCAGGCCCAGAACTGGGGTTTAGCGGTGGGAAACGGTAGCTCCCCCGCGGGGCTGGAGATCGCCTGGGCAAAACCTACTCAGCCGCTTGCTTACTGGGATAGTTTGCCCAGTATAAATTGTTCCTGAAAATTCGCATCCGTGGCCGATGTTTTACCCCATCCTAGTAGGGGTTTACCAGAGATATTCGTCGACAGCAATGACGTCGGGCCTCAGTCTACGGAATCTTTATGGAACGGCAGCGCAGGCTAGGCGGCCATGATGCGTAAGGCGACCGGTTTACAGGGGCTACCCCGGCACACCCGGCCGCTGGGTAGGGACTTGAAAACACTGCTGCGAGCCCCTACCACGGTATTTGCCCCCACCGTGACCCCAGGGGCGACAAAGCAGTCGGTGGCAATCCAGGCCCCGTTTTCAATCACGATTGGGGCTACTTCCAGACCAAACTGAGGATCGTGGATGTTGTGGCTGCCCGTGCAGAGATAGCTTTTTTGGGAAATGACGCAGTGCTGCCCAACGGTGATAGTGGCTAGGCTGTAAACCACCACGTCATCTCCTACCCAGCTGTGATCCCCCAGGGTAACGTTCCAGGGATAGGTGAACCGAGCCGTGGGCCGAATGACCACCCCCTGGCCGATGCGTGCCCCAAAACGCCGCAGTATCCAGCATCGCAGCCCATTCCAGGGATGCAGGGTGAGGGGAAAACACATTCCCTGAATCAGCCACCAAAGCAAAATGATCGGTCTTGGTCGGCCAGGGGAATACCAGGTTTGGTCGTAGGTATTTAGCTGCACCCAGGCGGGGGCTCCCACCGAAAATGAGGCCTCCTGGGCAGATTTTGGCGGTGGAGTATTGGGGGCGACCATAAAACTGGACTGGAGGAAATGTTCATAGTTTTGGGGGCTAGGCATCTCCTAGCTTAGTTGGCCTGGCTGGCCGTCGGCGGGCAGACCACCCTAGTCGCCTGGGCTGGTTCAGCTGAGTTGGGCTGGGCGTTAACATTAAGCTGGCCACCAAATTTGCGCAGCTCAAACAGCTTTACCCCAATTTGATACTCATATTGACTCAACAGCCGGGCATAGATATATCCCGCCTGCCCGTCTAAAAAGCCGAGCTGTACGATATAAAACAAGATAAATCGCAGCAGGGGCTTAAAGGGCAGGCGCACCCAGACTTTCTTTAGAAATCGCTTGCGCTGCACGGCATCGCCAAACAGATTCGCGCCGATGGTGCCGCCGTCCCCCATCCCCGTCAACAGGTTGTAATAGACCCGGGCTTCCCAGTTCGAGTAGCGGTTATGGCGGGCCAGCCAGTGGTATAAATCCCGAAAATCCTCGTGCAGCATATCCTGCTTCAGGTAGCCTACCAGCCCGTTGATGATCACATGCTCGTGCACTTCGTTATCCCCCGTGTTGGGAATGTCTTCGGTGTGGAGGTTTTCGTAGCGTCCCTGGCGGTGACGAAAGAGCCGCAGATTCCAGTCGGGGTACTTGCCGCCGTGGCGAATCCAAGTGCCGAGAAAAAACACCCGCCGATTCAGGTAGTAGCCGTCATGGTCGGCCCGCTGAATCGCCTGCTCGATTTCGTCCCACAGGGCCGGGGGGATGCGCTCGTCGCAATCGACAATGAGCACCCAGTCATGGCTAAAGGGCAGATGCTCTAGGGCCCAGTTCTTTTTCTTGGGCCAGTGGCCGTTAAACTCAAACTGCACCACCCTGGCCCCGGCGGCGGTAGCTATATCTATGCTGCCATCGTCACTTTGGGAATCGACTACAAAAACTTCGGCGGCCCGCTCTAGGCTAGCTAGGCAAGCAGGCAGGTTCTGTGCCTCATTCTTAGCCGGAACCAGCACCGATACGGGAATTTTGGTAGGGGGGGTTGGCATCATGGGTTCCCTTAAAGTCATAGGTTGGGCGGGCCGCTGCCGCAGGGGTTAATCCCCTTAATCCAGGTTCAGAACCGAAGTTCTGCCCAGGGCAAGGTTCCGGTTCTGAGCTAGGTTCACGATAAAACCAGGTTCCTTGAGAATTGGCCTGGTACACCAGCCAAGCTAAAACATCAGATGGCGAATGCCGCTGTAAAGATAGCCCAGCTGGCCGTAGGCGTAAACCAGGTTTTCAAATCGCTGGGCTGGGTCGCGCCAGCTCCCCAACGCCTTAGCTAAGCCCCGCAAAAAGCACAACCCTCGTACCCGCAGTCGGTCTGGGGTAAGGGTATGACTCAAGTGTTCCCGATAGCATTCACTAATTCCCTGCCACCAGCTGCGGTGCAGAAACCAGCTGGGCCGCAGTCGTTCTGGGGCAACGTTGTGGCCCGCCTGGGCCTGGGGCACAAAAAGTACCGCAAACCCGGCACTGAGGGCCTGCTGGGTCATGTGTAATTCTTCGTTGGAGAGTAAATTTTTGCCCACCCGCCCAAGCTGCAGGTCAAACCCGCCAGTGGTTTCCCAAAAGCTCTTTTTAATGGCGTAGTTCAGCCCCCTGGGAGTGCGCTGAGGATCCGTAATTTGCTGGATCTGCTGGCCCAGATCATAGATGCCCAGGCTTTCAGACAGGGTCGGTGAAAGCCACCGGGGCGGGCTGGTAACCCCTGGGGGCCAAATTAGGGAGACATGCCCCCCGGCAATGGTGGCGTGGGGATAAAGGGCAAAGGCCGCGGCCAGGGCGGCCAGCCAGTTGGGATCCGCCTCGGCATCATCGTCTAGATAGGCGAGAATCTCTCCCCTGGCGACGGTGGCGCCGCGATTGCGAGCAGCGGATAACCCCAGGCTACCTTCATAAACGTATGTGATTGAGTCGTCGGGAAGACGCGCCTCCAGTACGGCTTTGGTAGCGTCTGTGGAGGCATTATCGACCACAATAATTTCGTAGGCGGGATAGACCTGCGCCCGCAGACTATCAATGGCCGCACCCAGGTAGTGAGCCCGGTTGTGGGTGCAAATGATCGCTGACATCAGGGGCTGAGACATAACTCAAAGATAGCCCCAGAGGGCTTAAAACAAAATCAGCGGTGGCGGGTAAACCGCTATGCCTAGGTTGCCCAGTTGCCCAAAACGGTAACCTATCTGCTCCGTTTAACCTTCTGATTTAAACCTATCTAGGCGATATAGTGAGAGCGGTTAGCCAAGGGGCCATCGTTAGGAGATTAAACCGCATGGGCAAGGTGTTCTCGGCCTTTGATGAAGAGGTAGATTTAGCTCCCCTAATCGATCATACGCTGCTGAGCCCGGCGGCTACCCCCGACCAGGTGAGCCAGTGGTGTGCCGATGCCGATCGCTATGGCTTTGCCTCAGTGTGCATTAACCCCTGCTACGTCAGACAGGCTGTAGAGCTACTGTACCAGCGCTCGGTTAAGGTATGTACGGTGATTGGCTTTCCCACCGGGGCGACCACCTCGGCCACGAAGCTATTTGAGGCCCAGGAAGCTGTCGATCAGGGGGCCACGGAGTTAGATGTGGTGATTAACTTGGGCTGGCTAAAGGCCGGCCGTAGCGAGGCGGTGCACCGCGAAATTGCCACCATCTGCGAAGAAACCGGCCAACCGGTCAAGGCGATTCTGGAGACTGCTCTGCTAAGCCCGGCGGAACTGACCCTGGCGGCGGAGCTGTGCATGGATGCTGGTGCCGCCTTTCTCAAGACCAGCACCGGCTGGCAGGGTGGGGCCACGGTGGCGGTGGTCGAGCAGCTTAGGGATTTAGCCGAGGGGCGGGTAGGCATCAAGGCGTCTGGGGGCATTGGCACCGCCGCCCAGGCCATGGCGCTGGTGCAGGCTGGGGCCACCCGGCTCGGTACCTCCAGGGGGCGAGAGTTGGTGCAGCAGCAACAGGCCGGAGCATCGGCCTGAAATCGGTACAGTCGATACAATTAAAGAAAGAAAATTTAGCCAGAAGGTTTCTGGTTGAAGCTTTACCCTGTCATGACCCCCGCTTTTGTGGGGAGCGGCTCCATGCCTTGCGGCGGTGACTCCAGAAGCGAATCCAGACGCAGAGCCAGTTGTCGGTAGGCATCTTTTTCCTCAGAAATGGCCTCAATCCTCTTCTAGCCAGCCCCTATGAGTCACACCTACAAGACCACCGGCATTAATTTAAAGTCTATGCCCCTGGGAGAGACTGACCGGTTGCTGACCCTGCTAACCCCCGATGTGGGGCTGATTCGGGCGGTAGCTCCCGGATCCCGAAAGCACCAGTCGCGGCTAGGGGGGCGCAGCGATCTATTCGTAATCAATGACTGGCTGGCCGTCAAGGGCAAACGTCTGGATAAGTTAATCCAGGCCGAAACTGTACGCACGTTTCCGGGGCTGAGTCAGCACCTGGGCCGGCTAACCGCCAGTCAGTATCTAGCCGAAATCGTCATGTTCATGGCCCTCAGCGACTGCCCCCAGGGAGATCTGTTCAACGTGTTTGTGGAACACCTGGAACGGCTTGAAACCGTGCCGTCAGGTGCGCTGCTGGCGGCATTATCCCATGGGGTGTACCACCTGCTGGCCCTGGCCGGGGTGGCCCCAGAGCTGCATCGGTGCTGCATTAGCCAAGCTGAAATTGTGCCCGACTTTCTGGATCCGAATTGGAAAGTTGGGTTCAGCGGTGAGGCTGGAGGAATCGTGACTTGGGCTGAGGTCGAGTCTTTGGCCCCGCCATCAAGTTCCAGGCGCGGGGCAAATCTATCCGTGGCTCAACCCACCCCAACGGGATCTTGGCAAACGAGAGAAACCATTGCCCGCTATGGCGCTGACTCGCCCCGCCAGCGCAGCAGCATGACTTTAACCGCCCTGGATGTGGCCCTGCTACAGCAGCTTAGCAAGCCTGAATTAATTGCCACTGTACCCATCAGTCCGTCTGGACTAGGCCAAGATACGTTGAGAAACCAGGAGTTATGGTCACGAATCGAACGACTTCTGAGACAATATACCCAGGACTATTTTGAGCGCCCCATTCGCTCGGCAGCTTTGGTTGATGTCTGTTTTGTTACCGTTTAAACTGCCCAACAGTGAGCAGGTTCATTGGTTAGCCCCATGCTCCGTGAGTTTGATATCGATACCAGTGCTACCGAGGCGAATCAACGCCCCTCGGCTGAGCCCCCTCAGGCCGATCAAATTAATCCCGATAACCCGTCTACCTCGGCACTGAACGACCCCGAGGGGTCATCTTCTTTGGCACCGAACGACGTTGCTGAGCCATCTTCTGACCGACCGGCAGAGCCTACCCGCAGGCTGACCCTGCCCCGCCCCCCTGGGTTTGAGGCGGTCTTTCAAAATCGTAACTTTTTGACCCTGTGGACAGGACAGTTGTTTTCGCAACTGGCTGACAAGGTTTACTTGGTGTTGATGATTGCCATTATTGCGGCCCGGTTTGAGTCGCCGGGCCAGACCATCAGCGGCTGGGTTTCAGCGGTGATGATCGCGTTCACTGTTCCAGCGGTGCTGTTTGGGGCACTGGCGGGGGTATTTGTCGATCGATGGCAAAAACAGTCTGTACTGGTTTGGTCGAATGTTTTGCGCGGGGCGCTGGTGATCAGTCTGCCCGTTGGCTTTTGGGTAACGTCGGGCTGGGGCACAGTGGCGGGTCTGCCGGTGGCCTTTTGGCTACTGCTGGGGATCACTTTTGTAATCTCTACCCTGACCCAGTTTTTTGCCCCGGCGGAGCAGGCGATCATTCCTTTGATTGTAGAAGAGGGCAATTTGCTATCGGCCAACTCCCTCTACACCACCACCATGATGGCGTCGGTAATCGTCGGGTTTGCCGTGGGCGAGCCGCTGCTGGCCCTGGCCGATGGGCTAATGTCGCGGCTGGGTATGGCCCATAACGGTCCTGCCATCCTCGTCGGGCTGAGCTACCTGTTTGCAGGCCTCTGCCTGATGGCGATGACCCCAGGCCAAGAGACCCTCTCAAAGTCGCGGGAAGTGCCTCACTTTTTGGCCGATATTCGGGACGGGGTAAGCTACTTAAACCAGCAGGCCCAGGTGCGGGTGGCGATTCTGCAGCTGGTGCTGTTGTCTTCGGTGTTTGCCGCCCTGGCGGTGCTAGCGGTGCGGCTGGCGGAGATGATGCCAGCCATTAAGGCCTCTCAGTTTGGCTTTTTACTCGCCGCGGGTGGGGTGGGGCTAGCAGTAGGCGCAATACTGGTGGGGCATTTTGGCCGCCGCTTTTCAAAGCGATATTTAAGCCTGGGGGGAACGTTGGGTATGGCGGGGTGCCTAGTGGCTCTAGCCTGGACCACGCAGCAGCTGTGGCTATCCCTAGGGCTTCTGGCTGTGCTGGGCCTCTGTGGAGCCTGTGTGGGCATTCCCATGCAGACGCTAATTCAAGAAAAAACGCCCGAAGCTATGCGAGGCAAAGTGTTTGGGCTGCAAAATAACTTAATTAACATTGCCCTATGCTTGCCCCTGGCCCTGGCCAGTGTGGTAGAGACGGCCCTGGGGCTGGCCAACGTTTTCATCGGTCTGGGGGTATTTGTCGGTATTGGGGGAGTTGTAACCTGGTATATTGCCGATACGGCACTAAGGCAACCCTAAGCCTCCATTTAGCTGCGTTAACCGCTGATCCCCTAGCCGTATGTGCCATACGGCCAGTTTCTCTGATCTGTTTATAAATAAGAATGCATATCGCCTGGCTTGGCAAGAAAACGCCCTTTTGCGGCAACGTTACCTATAGCCGAGAAATTACCAATGCGCTGCTAGAGCGAGGCTATCGGGTCACCTTTTTGCACTTTGCTCAACCCCATGAGCCCCATGCAGAGGATGTCCACCCTGACCGTTCTGAGGTTTCTTTACCATTCTTATTCAAGTCACAGATCTTAACCATTCCCTCCTTTAAGTCGGGCAAGCTGCTAGCGGCGGCGCTGAAGCAGCTGCAGCCAGACCTGGTTCACGCGTCGCTGACCCTGTCTCCCCTCGATTTTCGGCTACCGGAGATCTGCGCTGAGCTAGACCTGCCTCTGGTGGCGACATTTCACCCGGCGTTTGACCGGCGGGTGCGTAGCCTTACGTCGGGCACCCAGCACCTCACCTACCAGCTCTATGCCCCCTGTTTGGCAAACTATCACCGAGTGATCGTGTTCTCTGACCTCCAGCGGGAGCTGCTGATTAAAGTCGGGGTGCCCGAATCGGTGGTGGTAGTGATTCCCAATGGGGTGGATACCCACCGCTACTCGCCGGGGGCATCTGCCGCCAAGGCTGACCTGGGGGCCGAGCGGCTGTTTGTGTACCAGGGTCGGCTGTCGCCAGAGAAGAATGTGGAAGCCCTACTGCGGGGCTGGCGACAGGCGGATATGGGTAGCCAGTGTAAGCTCGCCATTGTCGGCAGCGGCCCCCTAGAAGCCTCCTTGAAGCTGTTTTATGGGGATGAAGACGACATTCTCTGGCTCGGCTATTTATCGGATGAGGAGCGCCGGATAAGCATTCTGCGGGCGGCGGATGGGTTCATTCTGCCCTCCCTGGTAGAAGGGCTGTCGCTGTCGCTGCTAGAGGCCATGGCCTGCGGCACCGCCTGCATTGCGACCGATGCCGGGGCCGATGGGGAAGTGCTGGCTAACGGGGCCGGCATTGTGCTGGACACCCAGCGGGTGTCGTCTCAGCTGCATACGATTTTGCCCATTTTTCGGGATCATCCTGAAATCACCCATTTGCTAGGGTGTAAGGCCCGCGAACGGGTGCTGCACCGCTATACCCTGGGTGCTAATATCTCCTGCCTGGAGGGACTGTATAGCGAAGTCAAGGCCGAGCCTCGCCTAGCGTACAGTTCAGGATACCGATAGATACCTGTAGGGCAATCTTCTAGGACGGGGGTTAAAAGTCGGTCAAACGCAGATTCCTGAGTACACAAAATCAAGGGTTCAGGGAGCTTTAAAACAGACCCTAGGACTTGAGCTGAGCGCTAATTTGCGATCGCAAATCCACATCTTCGGCGGCCTGTTCTAGGATTTGATTGAACCGCTCCACCGACAGACCCGTCGCCTCAATCGCATCGGCCATACTCGTTTCGGCGAGTTGGCGAATGCCGATAATAGCGGCTACGGCGGCATCGAAGGGTTCATTCTCTGGGGTAGCCCTGGCTACGCTCTCTGGGGCAGGCTGGGGGGCGGTTTCAGCCAGCTGGTTCTCGGCTAGGGTATTGAACTGCTCGACGGTGAGCCCGGCCGATTCCACCGCCTTGACCATATCGCCCTCGGCCCCCTGCTTAATGGTCTGAATCGCCTGGTAGGCCTCGGCAAAGGTGGCAATTTCATTGGCAGCCATGGGGATAGTGGCGGGTTCTGTAACCTGGGCCATAAGCGGTAAGAGCGCGGCGTTGCCTCCCCATGGGTTCGCCTCCACCGGCCCGGCCCAGAGGCATGACAGGGCTACCAGGGCTACCGTGACGATTAACTTCACCATCAGCATAAGTTCCTTATTAACATTAGCTTTGTTGCAGTTTACCGCGCCTAGGCCAGAGGCTGACCCTGTTCAGGATGCCGCTCTGCCGCGTTAACTCGCTAAAGCCCCAGTATCGCCCCATGATGACGCAGGTGATCCGCCATAAACGAGGCGATGAAAAAGTAGCCGTGGTCATAGCCCGCCTGCATGCGTAGGGTAAGGGGCTGCCCAGCCTGACGACAGGCGGCCTCAAATACCTCGGGCTGCAGCTGGTTCTGGGCCAAAAATGGATCGGCGGTGCCCTGGTCAATTAAAATCATTCGGTCGGGCCGGGCCTGGGTTTTGACCAGCAGGCTGGCGTCGTAGCCTTGCCAGGCCACAGCATCTTCACCTAAATAGCCCGAAAATGCTTTTTGCCCCCAGGCACACTGGGTCGGGGCGGCAATCGGGGCAAAGGCCGAAACCGACTTAAACACCTCTGGGTTGCGCAACCCGCAAACTAACGCCCCATGCCCCCCCATGGAATGGCCAAAGATGCCCTGGCGGTCGGGGCGCACCGCAAAATGCTCCGCCACTAGCTGCGGCAGTTCTTCCACCACATAGCTGTACATGCGATAGTGCGCGTTCCAGGGGGGCTGCGTGGCATCGACGTAAAACCCGGCCCCAGTACCAAAGTCCCAGGCTTCTGGATGATCAGGAATGTCTGCGCCCCTGGGGCTGGTATCGGGAGCTACCAGCATCAGCCCCTGCTCGGCGGCGTAGCGCTGGGCTCCGGCCTTGGCGGTAAAGTTATCTTCGGTGCAGGTTAGCCCCGATAGGTAATACAGTACCGGCACCGGGCCAGATTCAGCCTGGGGAGGCACAAACACCGCAAATGCCATGTCACAGCCACACTCCTGGGAGGGATGACTGTAGTAGCCCACGGTGCCGCCGCAGCAGGCGTGCTGGTTACGTAAGGTGAGGGAAGGGGGCATAGGTTAAGGGACAAGCCATCATTCAGCAAAAATCATCGGGCTAAACATCATCGGACTAAATATCACCGGACTAAACTGCACCGGACTAAACTGCACCGAGTTAAAACGTCACCACGCTGCGGATGCCCTCGCCCCGGTGCATCAGGTCAAAAGCGGTGTTGATCTCCTCCAGGGGCATCACGTGGGTGATGAGATCGTCGATATTGATTTTGCCGTCCATATACCAGTCCACAATTTTGGGCACGTCGGTGCGGCCCCTGGCCCCCCCAAAGGCGGTGCCCTTCCACACCCGGCCCGTCACCAGTTGAAACGGCCGGGTGCTAATTTCTTCCCCCGCTCCGGCCACGCCGATAATCACGCTCACCCCCCAGCCCTTGTGGCAGCACTCCAGGGCCTGGCGCATCAGGTTAACATTGCCAATGCACTCAAAACTATAGTCGGCTCCACCGCCGGTTAGCTCCACCAGGTAGGCCACCAGGTCACCCTCGACCTCCTTCGGGTTAACAAAGTGGGTCATGCCGAATTTTTCCCCCATGGCCTTTTTGCTGGGGTTAATATCGACCCCAATAATCTGATTAGCCCCGACCATGCGGCAGCCCTGAATCACGTTCAGCCCAATGCCCCCCAGGCCAAACACCACCACATTCGCCCCCGGCTCTACTCGGGCGGTGTTGATCACAGCCCCCAGGCCGGTGGTAACACCGCAGCCGATGTAGCAAACCTTATCAAAGGGGGCATCGGCCCGAATTTTAGCCAGGGAGATCTCCGGCACGACGGTGTAGTTCGAGAACGTGGAGGTGCCCATGTAGTGGTACAGCGGCTGGCCATTGAGGGAAAATCGGCGGCTGCCATCGGGCATAAGCCCCTGCCCCTGGGTGCCGCGAATGGCCTGGCAGAGGTTAGTTTTCATGCTCAGGCAGTACTCGCACTGGCGGCACTCCGGCACGTAGAGCGGAATCACGTGATCCCCCGCCTTCAGACTGCTAACCCCAGGGCCCACCTCAACCACTACCCCGGCGCCTTCATGCCCCAGTACCGCCGGAAACAGCCCTTCAGGGTCTTTCCCCGATAGCGTATAGGCGTCAGTGTGGCAAATGCCGGTGGCCTTAATTTCTACTAGCACTTCCCCCTGCCTCGGGCCTTCTAGCTGAATGGCTTCAACCGTAAGGGGCTGGCCAGGGGCGTGGGCCACCGCAGCTCTAACATCCATGGCACAAAATCTCCTAACAAGTCGGGCCAACGGGGCCATAGCCTTAGCCTACCGACTTTAGGGATGGTTTGAAAGAGTTTGACTCAAACCGCTCCGCAAAAACGGGCATCTTAAACCCATCAGGATTTTCCCTCATCTGCCATGCCTAAACTCCTCCAGCGGCCAGCTCGGTCGCCCGTTAGTCATGCCCAAAATTTAGGCTTTACCCTGCTCGAAGGCCTTGTGGTTGTAGTTATCATCGCTTTGCTGGCGATGATTGTAGCTCCAGGGTTTCTGGGCTTTCTAGAGCAGCGCAAAATCAACGCCACCCGGTCGTCAATCTACCAGGCCCTGCGCGCTACCCAGCGAGATGCGGGGCAAAATCGCCAGACCCAGCAGTTCAGTCTGCGCGAGCAAGATGGGTATCTGGAATGGGCCAATCACCCTGAAACCATCTCCCCGGCTCAAGTTACGTTGTGGATGCCGTTGACCGAAGGGGTATTGTTGGCGGATGAAGACAATACGCTGCTCAATAAAAGCGGAGTGTATTATGTCCGATTTAATTTTCAAGGCGATGTGCAATCTCAACTCGGTACGATTACCATAACGGGCTCTGGGGGCCGCCTCACCCACCGCTGCATTATTGTGTCTACCCTAATCGGAGCCCTGCGCCAGGGAGAAGGCCACCTGAAGAAAAACGGTAATGGCCGCTACTGCTACTAGGGGCCATGGCTTGAAGTCGTAAAAAGCGGGTGGCAGAATGAATCGAATTTACTCTAGTAAAGTGAGGTAGGCCATACGTAGGTGGGCGATTAAAAAAATTGTCCCCAAGGCCATGGACACCCTTGAGGACTATATCGCTGAAACTTTGAAGGATTGATGCTGCAACCAACAGGCTAGATTCTAAGCCACTAAACCACTAAACCAATAGATCTCAGAATGAAGTTCAGAATAGAGCTGACAATTGCCAGTGCAATGGCACCCATAATAGCGCTCCAAATGCCCCAGCGGAGGCGGAATCCCTCAATTAGCCAGGCGGCTAAACCAAACACAATGATTGAGCCAATCAGCGGAATCAAGCCCAGGCTAATAACCGCCGTAAACGTTCGCAGCGCGTTTGGGAAAAACCCCCAAATTCCATTGAATGCACCGATAATAGCCCCGGCAAGCAGAGCTTTGATGGGGTTGTCAACCTCCACACCCACGGGAGGGATTTTAGAAATAATCAGCAAGCTAACGGCTAGAACAACGACGCTAATTAAGAAACCAACCATTGTTTTTTCTCCTCACATAATTTATTAATCAATTGATTGAGGCGGGTAATTTAAGCAGGCTAATTTTGCCCAGCAAATTGCCTATCTTAGAGCCCCAAAGCGCTCGCCAGCTCTTTTAAGACATCAGACTCTTTTTCGCTAACGCGGCTAGCACCGATACCCATAAAGCCGCCCTCTTTTTGAACTTCGGCCACCTTTTGAGCCACCGACATGAGCCACTGTTTATATTCGGTGGCCTGGGCTCCGGTCACCTTGGCATCTAAGATGGCAGCTACCCGCTGAAAATAGGCTACCGCTTGTTCTCTGCCCTCCCGCGACCGGGAAAACGTTTGAATCAGACCCAGCAGCTCAAACTGCTTTTTCAGCGCCAACTGTTCGCCGTCCAGGGGATCGCGAGCATCAATTGCGGCCATAGAGTTAATTACGGCTGGGGCTAAATCACCGGCTACATCAACCCGCTTCAACTCTTCGGTAACAACGGCAACGCCGCCCTTAAGCTCCTGCAAAAAAGACACCGGATCGACCCGGTCTGCCAGACACACGGCCATAACGGCCTGCATGGGTGCTTGCAGAAGGGTCGTCCATTCTTCGTCCGTAAAATATTGCTGCATGGAACTGCCCCAGATATTGATGCTGACTTAATATGCATACCATACAGACGAAATATAAGAAATTGCTAAGGGCAAAATGGCCCAGCTCCTACTGTCCATGGTTCAGCGGTGGTACTGTTTAGCGCTCAGCCAGGCTTAACCTTCCCTTACAACTTTCCTTGCATACTAAGCACAACCTATTCCCCCAAGGAGATGCCCCATGGACACCCAAGCACTGTGGCAGCGTTACCAAGACTGGCTTTACTACCACGACGGCCTAGGGCTTTACCTGGATGTGAGTCGGATTCGCTTCGATGACGACTTTGTGACTGCGATGCGGCCTCGGTTTGAGCGGGCTTTCGACGATATGGTTGCCCTGGAGGGAGGGGCCATCGCCAACCCTGATGAGGGCCGTATGGTAGGCCACTACTGGTTGCGCAACCCCGACATTGCCCCAGACGAATCCACCAGAACATCCATTATTCAAAGCATCAACGATGTCGAGGCATTTGCGGCTAAAATCCACGCCGGAGCAATTCGCCCCCCTGAAGCCCCTAGATTTGAGCATGTGTTGTCCGTCGGCATCGGCGGCTCAGCCCTGGGGCCTCAGTTCGTGGCGGAGGCCCTATCCCCCGATGTGCCCCCAATGACCATTCATTTCATCGATAATACTGACCCGGCGGGCATGCGCCGCACCATGACCCGCATGCTCGACCAACTGCCGACTACGCTGATTCTCAATACCAGCAAGTCCGGCGGCACCGCCGAGACCCGCAACGGCATGTTAGAAGTCAAGGCGGCCTACGAAACTCTGGGTCTTAACTTCGTCAGCCATGCTGTGGCAATCACTCTGGAAGGCAGCAAGATGGATACCGAAGTAGCTAAGGCCGAAGGGTGGCTGCGAGAATTTTATATGTACGACTGGATTGGGGGCCGCACCTCCGTCATGTCTGGCGTTGGACTGCTGCCAGCCGCGCTTCAGGGTATCGATATTCGGGCCATGCTCGACGGGGCCAAAATTATGGATGAGGCCACCCGCGTCCGCGACCTGAAGCGCAACCCGGCGGCTCTACTGGCCTTGGCCTGGTACCACGCCGGCAACGGCAAGGGAGAAAAAGATATGGTTGTGCTGCCCTACAAAGATAGCCTGATGCTGTTTAGCCGCTACCTGCAACAGCTGATTATGGAATCGCTAGGCAAGGAAAAAGACCTGGATGGCCAGATCGTCCACCAGGGAATCTCCGTCTACGGCAACAAAGGCTCTACCGACCAGCATGCCTACGTCCAGCAGCTGCGGGATGGGGTGCCTAACTTTTTTGCCACCTTCATCGAAGTGCTGGATGACTTACCCAACCAAGACGACATCGAAGTGGAGCCCGATGTCACCTCCGGTGACTACCTCAACGGGTTCCTCTATGGCACTCGCAGCGCTCTGTTCGACAATGGCCGCGACTCGGTCACTATCACCATTCCCGACGTTAACCCCAGGGTGGTAGGTGCCCTGATTGCGCTCTATGAGCGAGCCGTGAGCTTCTATGCCTCATTGGTCAACATTAATGCTTATCACCAGCCTGGGGTAGAGGCGGGCAAAAAAGCCGCCGCTAGCATCCTCGCTTTACAGCGTCAGGTGCTTGCCGTTCTGCGTCAGGCCGATCAGCCGCTTAGTGTAGAAACTTTAGCCCATCAGGCCGATGCGGCCCACGAGGTCGAAGCGGTGTATAAAATTGTTCGGCACCTAGCCGCCAACGATCGTGGCATTGGGTTGGCCGGTGACCATGCTCATCCCGCTACTTTAATGGTTTCACTTGCGTAGACAAGGTATAGCCGCCGTCACCACCATGAGAACGTTTTGCTCAAGGCGATCCGTTGATGTTATACCTATGTACGCGCAGCGAGGTCAGCGCGGCCTTAACCAAGAATCCACGGGAAGCAACAGAGTCCTCATGGATTCCTATTCCTCCCCGAAGCCCGCTCCCCGCCGGCGTGGGGGCGGGGAGCGTAGCCGTTGACTTCTGTTCTGATGCATCAGTCAGACTCAGCTTAATGCCCTAGCCGCCAGTATCCTCCAGTTCATTCCTGTCATCTAGGGCATCCTCAGCGTTGGGCAGGTTGTGGCGAAGATCGTCTAAAGCCTGTTTTTGGCTGCGGCGTGAGACTCGTCGATATTTCTTGGCCTCAAGCCTGGGCTCGTGGTGAATTTGCCCCATCTCACCGACTTTGGCTTTAAGAATGGCTTCACTGTCTCGCTGCTGGCGAGCCGCCGCCTGGGTGGTCATGGCCTCGTCTAGCAAGGTCAGATAAAATCCGTGGCGCTCCCAGTCAGTGCCCACGGCGCAGCCGGGTTCATCTCGATGCAGGCAGTCATTAAATTGGCAGGTACCCTGGGCGAGGCGCTGGCGAATTTCCGGAAAGCACTGGCCCAAGGCCTCCGGAGTAAGGCTTAAATCCGGCTGGTTGAAGCCTGGGGTATCGGCTAAAAAACCGCCCCCGGGCAGCTCAAACAGCTCCACATGGCGAGTGGTGTGGCGACCTCGCCCCAGCTTGCCAGATACTGCCCCCGTGCGCAAAACCGCCTGGGGCACCAGCTGGTTAATCAGGCTAGATTTTCCCACTCCCGATGGCCCTGAAACTACGGTGATATGGGCCTTGAGGCGTTGAACCAGCAGACCTGATACGGCATGAGACCTGAGGCTAACGACCACCGACCCATAGCCCCACCCCCACAGCCGGGTTTGCCAGCCTCGGCAGACTCCTTCAGATACCAGATCTTGTTTATTCAAGCAGAGCATCACCTGTAGCCCGGTAGACTCGGCTTTAACCAAAAACCGGCTCAGCTGTTGCGGATCTAAATCGGGTTCCGCCAGGGCAAACATCAGCAGAATTTGGTCGGCATTGGCAATTGGTGGGCGATCTAGCGCGGTCTGGCGGGGGGAAACCTCGGCGATCGCCCCGCGCCCCCCGGCCCAGTCGGCATCCTCTACTCGTACCCAGTCGCCCACCATGACCCGCTGACCAATCTTTTTTAGCCGAGAACGCCGAGTGCAGAGTAAGGATGAGGACGTTACCTTTTCCCCAAAACTGACTGACTTTAAAGAGTTGGGCAGGTGCTGGGAACACGCACGATGCAGGAGGTTCACTCGATAAAAATTAGCCTGTACCGCTACAACTACTCCCCAGACTATCCCCCCTGGCGGAGATCGATCTGAACCATAGGACAGCCATGAATCCATAGCTTAGGCAGGACGCCGCACGTGCAGCACAAAATGATCGGCACAATCCTCTAGGCTTTCAATCAAATAACCTTCCATACGCAGGCTATCGGGTACCTGCTCCACCGGCTCTCCCGCATCCAGCCAGACCTCCAGTAAGGCACCAGCGGGCATTTTGTCGAGCTGTAGCTTAGTCCGGACAAAATTGATCGGGCAGGGGGTGCCACGGAGATCCAGGCAGGCATCGGAGGACTTGGCCCCCTTAACCAGGGTTACATCAGCGTCGTTCATCCGCGAAATAGCCCCCCTAAAAAGCCTTCAATCCCGCCTTTATTCACCGTATCGCCGCGGATCTCCGCTAGCTTCTCAATCAGCTCCCGCTCCTCAGGCTTGAGCCGGGTAGGAATATCCACCTGAATGGTAATCAGATGATCCCCCCGACTGACGGGATTACCTAGCTTAGGTACGCCACTGTTGTCGAGCGTCAGCACTGTACCGGGCTGCGTCCCGGCCGGAATATCCAGCTCCACCGGGCCGTCTACGGTATCAACATTGAGCTTACAGCCTAGAATCGCCTGCAAAAAGCTCACCTTTAGCTCAGAGAGAATATTAATGCCGTCCCGCTTGAAGGCTGCATCTTCCGACACAAATAAGTAGACATACAGGTCGCCCGCTGGGCCACCCCGCATCCCCGCGTCTCCTTCTCCCGAGACCCGTAGACGAGTGCCATTATCCACCCCCGCCGGGACAGTGATCTTAAGCTTTTTAGTTTCCTGGGTTTGACCACTGCCGCCGCAGACATCGCAGCGGTCTTCAATAACTTCTCCAGTACCGCCACAGGTGGGGCAGGCCGAAACCTGGGTAAAGCTGCCAAAGGGGGTACGAGTGGCGCGCCGCACCTGACCACTACCGCCACAGGTACCGCAGGTGGTGGGACGGGTACCGGGCTTAGCACCGCTGCCAGTGCAGGTGCCACAGGTCTCTAGGTGGCTAATTTTGATTTCTTTTTCGCCCCCAAACACCGCTTCTTTAAAGTCAAGCTTGAGGTCAAGGCGTAAATCATCCCCCCGGCTGGGGCCGCGCCGTCGGGTACCCTGGCCTACACCCCCAGAAAATCCGTTGAAAAAGCTCTCAAAAATATCCGCAAAGCCGCCCATGTCGCCAAAGTCCTGGGCTCCCCCAGCGGCCCCGCCTACACCGGCTTCCCCAAAGCGATCATACCGAGCCCGAATCTCAGGCTCAGACAGCACTTCATAGGCGCGGTTAATATCTTTAAAGGTATCTTCAGCCCCAGGGTCTTTGTTGACATCCGGGTGGTACTTGCGAGCTAAGCGGCGATAGGCACGCTTGATTTCATCCTGGTCAGCACTGCGCGAAATACCGAGAACGTCGTAGAAATCACGGGCCATAGGGGGCTACCTAGACAACTCCAGTAACATTCAAACATTAAACCATTTTAAAAACGACTGCCCACCCTGACCAGGTGTGATACCCGCCCTTGTCCATCACTGAGGCGGGCTAGGGCGAAAATTTTGGAGTTTAGATTGTCCCGCCAGGCTATTCAATCAATGGCCTCGTAATCCGCTGTTACCGTGGCATCCAGCCCTAAGTCATCATAGATATCTTCAATGTCGTTCTCCCCATTGTTGTAGGTACCACTGGCCTGGGTGTAAGCCTTAGGAATTTCTAGGTCAATGGCATCGCCATCATCGGTATCTCGATAGAGATTAGACCCCACCGCAAACAGCGCCGCCTGTAGGGTATCGATATGAGCCTGGAACTCATGGGTTTGAATGGCTGGATTGGTGGTAGCCCGCCGCAGCTGAGCCACTTTATCCGCCAAATCAGCTTTGGCCACCTCGTCGAGCAGACTGGAGTTATCCCGCAGGGTTGCCTCGTAGCTGTAGAACAGGTTGTCCGCCCGGTTGGTGAGTTCTGCGAGCTGGCGGCGGCGGCTGTCTTCATCGGCAAAAATTTCGGCTTCCTGACGCATGCGCTCGACCTCGCTACCGCTGAGGCCGCCGGTGCTGGTAATCCGAATGCTCTGGGCCCGACCCGTGCCCTTATCCAAAGCCGCCACCTGCAAAATACCGTCGGCGTCGATTTCGAAGGATACCTCGATCTGTGGCACCCCCCTAGGGGCGGGGGGGATGCCCGTGAGCTGGAACTTGCCCAGGCTTTTGTTGTCCCGTGCCATGGCCCGCTCACCCTGGAGGGCGTGGATTTCTACCGAGGTTTGACCATCGGTGGCGGTCGAAAAAACCTGCGACTTACTGGTGGGAATTGTGGTGTTGCGCTCAATCACCCGGGTAAACACCTCGCCCAGGGTTTCAATGCCCAGGGAGAGGGGCGTCACATCGAGTAGCAGCAAGTCTTTAACTTCGCCCCCTAGTACCCCCGCTTGAATCGAGGCCCCAAGGGCCACCGCCTCATCAGGGTTAACGGAGCGATCAGGAGTTTTACCGCCGAAATAGTCGCTAATCGCCTCCTGCACCGCCGGAATGCGGGTAGAACCACCCACCAGCAAAATTCGGTCAATGGCATCGGGGCTGAGGTCGGCATCCTTAAGGGACTGCTTCACCGGCTCCAGGGTAGATTTAATCAAGTCCGCCGCTAGCTGCTCAAAGTTGGCCCGACTGAGGCCCATTTCTAAGTGCTTCGGCCCTGATTCATCGGCGGTAATGAACGGTAGATTAATGGAGGTCGAAGGCATGCTTGATAGCTCGATCTTGGCCTTTTCCGCCGCCTCGCGAATGCGCTGCAGGGCCATTCGATCGGCAGAAAGATCAATGCCCTCCTGGTCTCGAAAGGCCTGGGTCATCCATTCGACCACGCAGTTGTCAAAATCATCGCCGCCCAAATGATTGTTACCGGCGGTAGCCTTCACCTCAAAGACCCCATCCCCCAGCTGCAAAATCGAAACATCGAAGGTGCCACCACCCAGGTCAAACACCAGCACCGTCTGATCCTGATCCTGCTTATCTAATCCATAGGAGAGGGCCGCCGCCGTGGGTTCGTTGATAATGCGCAGCACCTCTAAGCCCGCAATGGTGCCCGCATCTTTCGTGGCCTGTCGCTGGGCATCGGTAAAGTAGGCGGGTACGGTAATCACCGCCTGGGTAACCTCGGTGCCCAAGTAAGCTTCAGCATCCTGCTTCAGCTTCTGGAGGATCATCGCAGAAATTTCCTGGGGCGTGTAGGCCTTACCCCGAATTTGCACATCCACGGTGTTATCACGCCCGCTGATGCAGACATAGGGCACGCGGCGACGCTCGGTGTCGGTGTCATCCCAGCGGCGACCAATGAACCGCTTAATGCTGTAAACCGTGTTTTCGGCGTTGGTCACTGCCTGGCGCTTGGCTAGCTGACCCACCAGGCGTTCGCCGTTTTTGCCAAACCCCACCATGCTGGGAACGGTTCTGCCGCCCTCGGTGCTGGAGATTACCACCGGCTTGCCCCCCTCCAAAACGGCGACGCAGCTGTTAGTGGTGCCTAAATCGATGCCAATTACTTTACCCATAGCCCACGGTGCTCAACAAAACAATTGCCCATGCCCTCTACGTTGGCCTACTTTCCTGAGCAAAATTGGGCCAATGTGCTTAGCTTGCCCCCTTGACCGATAGAAATAGTCGCTGGGGGCGTTATTTCTCGATTTCTTTAGCTCAGGGTGGGATGTGTAAACCTAGGCCAGGCGCAGCAGGAGTGGATCACTACCGTCCCCCCTGCTGCGCTTTAACGGCACCGGTTAGCCCTGACGAATTATTCTGCCGCATCCGTTCCGGCGGTCTCAAGCTCCGGGGGGGCGGCGACTTTGACCATGGCGTGGCGCAGCACCCGTTCCCCAATCTGGTAGCCCCGCACAAACTCCTCAATGATGATCCCCTCCTCATGGTCTGGGGTAGGCTCGCGCATCACCGCCTCATGCAAAAGCGGGTCAAACATTTGGCCCTCAGCCCGCATGGCCGAAACCCCCAGCCGCTTTAGCGACTCTACTAGCTGCTTATAGACGCTCTGGTAGCTTTTGTGGATGGTCATTTCGGCTTCGGTTTGGGGTTTGATTTGGGAGCGGGCCCGTTCAAAGTTATCCACCACCGGCAGCAGCTCGGTAACCGTATTGCCTTTGACCTGAACTTCTAAATCGTCTTTTTCTTTACTGGTGCGCTTGCGGTAGTTTTCAAAGTCAGCCGCAATCCGCATTGATTGGTTGGTGCGATCCTCAAGCTGGGTTTTGAGCTCGGCCACCTGGCGGGTGAGCTCAGCGACTAAAGCAGTGGACGGTTCATCAAGCCCGACTAATGCGTCGTCAGGAGATGCATCACCCGGTTCTACCCCCGCCTCAGAGGCGGGCGGGGAGATATTCTGGGCCTGCTCAAAATCAATATCGATCGCCGCATCCTCTTCATGGAGCTCTTCAATGCTCTCTGGATCAGCAGGGTTTTGGGACTGTTTAGTCTGATGGATTTCGTCAACCATGCGAATATAAACCTGACTACGTGAACTCAACAAACATCTCGGGTTAAAGCTTATCTTAATCAGGGATTGACCAGGCTACCGGCGGGACGCTGCTTGTTGATTTCATTGTATCGTCTCACCTGATTGGGCAGATGCTCCCCTGGATGGCGACAATCCAATTTCGCTAGCCCTGGCCCTGGGGCCTATGTCCGTGGTGCAGATAATTTAGATAAGGGTATTATCGAAACTATAGGTACCCGCTTGAGCGGCCAAAGTCACCAAATTGACCAAGGTTCTGGCCAGGTGCGGGGCTAAAAAAAGCTGGATGGTGGCGGTTTAGCCCGGAGTTTTGGATCATCGGCTATATTCCCCATCGGTGCTGGAAAGATTGATTCGGCCTGTATTTTAAAGATCCGTTGGCATCGGCACTATGACTAATTCTTCTTCATCCCGGCGAGCTCTGGTTTTACAACGCAGCTTTTCGCCCTTCGGCAATAAGCTGATCCAGGCGGGCTATGTGGATTCTGAGCAAATGCAGAAGGCCCTGGCCGAAAGCCGCAAAACCGGGCAGTCGTTAACCGATGTACTAGAGTCCCTGACCGGGCAGCCCCTGGCTCCAGAACTGCTGCGCCAGTACAAGAAGCAGCAGCTGTTTGAGCTGAAGATTCTCTACGGGGTCGAATCTCTAGATCCGGAGATCGACGATGTTTCCACCGCCCAGATTGGTCACCTGATCGACACGCTGATTCCGGTGGATATCTGCCGTCGGCATCGCCTGGTTCCGCTTTCCCAGGACGGTGGCGAGCTGCCGTCGGCCCTAATTGCCATGGTCGATCCCGAAAATCTGGAGGCCCAGGACGACCTGAATCGTATCCTGCGCTCCCAAAACCTGGCACTGCGGCGCATGGTGATTACCATTGAAGATTACCAGCGGCTGATTTCGTCCTATCTGGATGATGCCGTCGCCCGCCAGAAAAAAGAGGAGCTGGATGCCGCCGTTGACGTGCGTACCAGCTTAGAAGAGCTAGACTACGGCGACGGCGGTTTAGAAAACGTTCTGGACGAAGAATCTGACCTCGGGGAAGCCCTCAAGGATGCCGGGGCCGCCCCGGTGATTGCCCTGGTCAACAAAATTTTGGTGAAGGCTCTCCAGGAAGGAGTCTCCGATATTCACGTAGAACCCCACGAAGAGTTTCTGCGGGTGCGATTTCGCAAGGATGGGGTACTGACCGAAGCCCTGCCCCACATGCCGAAAAAGATCATCCCCGCCGTAACGGCTCGGTTCAAAATTATCGCGGATCTAGACATTGCCGAGCGCCGTATGCCACAGGATGGGCGCATTCGGCGGGTCTTCCAGGGCCGCAAGGTAGACTTTCGGGTCAGCACGATTCCCAGCCGCTGCGGGGAAAAGGTCGTGCTCCGGATTTTAGACAATGCCTCCACCCAACTGGGGCTAGATAAGCTCATTACCGACGCTGGCTCCCTACGGATAGTTCAAGATATGGCCTCGCGGCCCTTTGGCCTGATTCTGGTGACAGGGCCAACCGGGTCGGGCAAAACCACCACCCTATATTCGGTATTATCCGAGCGCAACGACCCTGGCATTAACATCAGCACCGCCGAAGACCCGATCGAATATACCCTGCCGGGGCTCACCCAGGTGCAGGTAATTCGGGAAAAGGGCATGGATTTCCCCTCGATCTTAAGAGCCTTTCTGCGGCAGGATCCCGACGTAATTCTGGTGGGGGAGACCCGCGACCCGGAGACCGCTAAAACCGCCATTGAGGCTGCCCTCACCGGCCACCTGGTGCTCACCACCCTACACACCAATGATGCGGCCGGAGCCATTGCTCGGCTGGATGAAATGGGGGTGGAGTCCTTTATGGTCTCTAGCGCCCTGATTGGGGTGCTGGCCCAGCGCTTGGTGCGCCGGGTTTGCGTGGACTGCCGCATTCCCTATAATCCTTCCCCAGAGGAGCTAGCCCGGTTTGGTATGACCTCCTCCCTGGAGGCCGATATTACCTTCTACAAGGCCAACACGCTCACCGTTGAAGACTTGACCGCCAAGGATAACCATACCGTTTGCCCCACCTGCCAGGGGGGAGGTTACAAAGGCCGAGTGGGGGTCTACGAAGTCATGCGCGTTACGGAACGGCTGCAGAAGCTGATTTCCGCCGGGGCACCGACAGAGCACATTAAAGAAGCTGCCGTGGAAGAGGGAATGCAGACGCTGCTATCCTACAGCCTCGACCTGGTGCGGCAGGGCCACACCACCCTAGACGAAGTGGAGCGGGTGACATTTACGGACACTGGCTTAGAGGCTGAACTAAAGGCCAAGCGTAAAGCCTCTCTGACCTGCGCCTGCTGCGGGGCCGAGCTTCAGCAAGAGTGGCTGGACTGCCCCTACTGTCTCACCCCGCGATTCCGGGACTAGTGGTTAGCACCGGTGACCGTATTTCGGCTAGGGGTGGGCATGCTGGTATCAGCTTCAACTTGGCCCCCGGCCTCGGACTTGTCTTCGCCCTAACTGTTTTTCCCCAAGAGGTAGCCCGATGGAACTAATGATTGAAGACCTGATGGAAGAGGTGATTGAGCGCGGTGGATCCGACCTTCATCTATCGGCGGGTTTGCCTCCCTATATCCGCATTAGCGGCAAGCTAACCCCTACCGAGCACGAGCCAATGTCGCCGGAGTCTTGCCAGCGGCTGATTTTTAGCATGCTCAACAACACCCAGCGGAAACAGCTAGAGCAAACCTGGGAGCTAGATTGTTCCTACGGTGTCAAGGGTTTAGCCCGCTTTCGGGTGAACGTCTATAAAGATCGAGGCACCTACGCGGCCTGTCTACGAGCACTGAGCTCCAAGATTCCTACCATGGATGTGCTGGGACTACCTCCGATCGTGCGGGAGCTGTCCGAAAAGCCCAGGGGACTGATTTTGGTCACCGGCCCCACCGGGTCGGGCAAGTCTACCACCCTGGCCTCGATGATCAACAACATTAACCTGACTCGGCCTGAGCACATTTTGACCGTTGAAGATCCGATTGAGTTTGTCTATGAGCCGATTAAAAGCGTGATTCACCAGCGCCAGATTGGGGAAGACACCAAGAGTTTTGCCAACGCCCTGCGGGCGGCCCTGCGGGAAGACCCCGACGTGATTCTGGTGGGGGAAATGCGGGATCTAGAAACCATTTCCCTGGCTATCTCTGCCGCTGAAACTGGCCACCTGGTGTTTGGCACCCTGCACACCAGCTCGGCGGCCCAGACTGTAGACCGGATGGTAGACGTGTTTCCCCCCGACCAGCAGCAGCAGATTCGGGTGCAGCTTTCTGGCTCGCTGGTGGCGGTGCTTAGCCAGACTCTGGTGTCCAGGGCCAACCCCAAGCCCGGCGAGTTTGGGCGCATCATGGCCCAGGAAATTATGGTGGTTACACCGGCGATTGCCAACATGATCCGGGAGGGCAAAACCCCCCAAATCTACGGGGCCATTCAGACCGGCGGTAAGCTATCCATGCAGACCCTGGAGAAGGTGCTATCAGACCTCTATAAATCGGGAGCTATTTCCTTTGAATCGGCCATGTCTAAAACCTCTCGACCGGATGAGCTGCAGCGCTTGATGGGGCCAGCCCCGGCTAGTGCGACCAACCAGCAAGGGGCTGCGGCCAGACGGCACTAGGCCGATAGGATGTTTGGTTCTGGCTAAAAATGTACCTTGTATAATTTCCCCATAGTGATGAGCCTTTGAGCTATGCCTACCTACGTTGCAGTTGGTCGTGATACGAGCGGAACCCAGCGCAAAGAGCGAGTTTCGGCGGAAAATCCCAGTGAAGCCCGGACTCTGCTGAAAGATCAGGGCCTGTTTGTTCTAGACCTGAAGGAAGAGGCCGGGTTCAACCTTGATGTTGAGAGTATCAAGACCTCACTCACCAAAGTCACGGTTAAAGACAAGGCCATTTTTTCTCGTCAGTTTGCGGCCTTGGTGAATGCTGGGGTAGCCCTAGTCAGGGGCTTAGGGGTGCTAGCCGACGACTGCCCTAACCCTAAGCTCAAAAAGGCTTTGCTGGCTATTAATGCCGATGTGCAGCAGGGCACCAGCCTCTCAGAGGCCATGCGCAAGCACCCGGCCTGCTTTGATAACCTCTACGTCGCCCTGGTACAAGCGGGGGAAGTCGGGGGGGTTCTAGACGAAGTTCTGAACCGGCTGGCCAAGCTTTTAGAAGACCTGAATCGGTTGCAAAACCAGATTAAGTCGGCCATGGCCTATCCGGTGACAGTGGGCTTTTTGGCCGTGGTGATTTTTGTTGCCATGACCATGTTTTTGCTGCCCATCTTTGCTGACATGTTTGAAAGCTTTGATGCGGAACTGCCCGTGTTTACCCAGCTCATGCTGGCGATTAGCGGCTTTCTGCGCAAGCCGCTGAACTGGGTGATCATGATTTCGGTGATCTCGGCCTCGGTATTTGCCTTTCGTCGCTACTACGCCACCCTCAACGGGCGGCGAGTAATCGACCGATTTGCTCTAAAAATGCCGCTATTTGGGGATTTGATCCAAAAAACCGCCACGGCTCGCTTTTGCCGTACCTTTGGTTCCCTCTCTAAGTCGGGGGTGCCCATCCTCACGGCACTGGAAATTGTGCGGGACACCGCCGGTAACCAGGTGATCGCCGAGGCGGTAGACGAAGCCCGCAAAGATGTACAAACCGGCGGCATGATTAGCCTAGCCCTGCAAAAGCATTCGGTATTCCCTTCCATGGCGATTCAGATGATTAGTATTGGGGAAGAAACCGGGGAACTCGACCAGATGCTCATGAAGGTGGCTGACTTCTATGAAGATGAAGTTGAGCAAGCGGTGAAGGCTCTGACCAGCATTATGGAACCGATCATGATCATGGTGCTAGGGGGTATGGTGGGGTCGATTCTGGTGTCGATGTATCTACCCATGTTTAAAATTATGGACGTGGTGCAGTAGTAACTATTCCAGACTAGTTTCGATCTGATGCTGCTTCCAAAGGTCACCATAGAGTCCAGTTTCTAGTAATAGATCGGCATGGTTGCCGGTCTGTACGATGCGGCCTCGATCCATGACGAAGATGCGATCGGCGGTGGCAGCGGCGGACATTTGGTGGGAAATAAACAGTACGGTTTTTTGCTGGGTGCCCTCTGACAAAGCATCGAGGATAGCTGTGGCGGTGCGGTTATCGACGCTGGAGAGGGCATCGTCAAGTACCAGAATGGGAGCGTCGATCAGCAGCGCTCGAGATAGGGCGGTACGCTGGCGCTGCCCTCCGGACAGGGTAATGCCCCGCTCGCCAACAATCGTGTCGTACTGCTGGGGAAAATTTTGAATTTCTGGATCGATTTGGGCTTGCTTAGCGGCGTACTGCACCTCGGGAAATTCCGTCAGCGGCGCGCCGTAGCGAATATTGTTGCTGATGCTGGTGCTGAACAGAAAGCTATCCTGGGGGACGTAGGCGATGGCCTGGCGCAGATCATGGAGGGGCAGAGTGGTGACGTCGTGGCCGTCGAGCCGCAGCTGCTCAGCCTCAATGTCAAGCAGCCGGGGTAGGGCGTTAGCCAGGGTCGATTTGCCTGAGCCAATGGGGCCGACAATGGCAATGCGCTCCCCTGGGGCGATGGCAAAACTGACCTGATCCAGCGCTGGCACAGCACTGCCGGGGTAGGTATAGCTGAGGTTATGGGCTTCTAGCCCCCCCTGCACCTGTTCCAGGGGCAGCGGTACCGCATCCGGGGCGGTTTGGATTTTAGGCACGGCGTCTAAAATCGTCTCTACCCGGTCGATGCTGACCTCGCCCCGCTGGTAGGCGGTAATGGTAAAGCCCAGCAGCGCAGTGGGAAACACCAGTCGCTCCACGTAAAGCAGCAGTGCCACAAAATCTCCCACGGTGAGGTAGCCCTCGGTAATGGCCCCGGCCCCGGTGGCTAAAATCACCAGCAGGCTGATGCTGGCCAGCCCCCCCAGCAGGGGAAATAAGGTGGTGCGGGTTTTGGCCAGGGTGAGGTTAGCGGTGAGCAAATTTTGGTTGAGCTGCTGAAAGGCGCGCCGTTCGTTATCTTCCTGGGCATAGATCTTAATCAGGGAAATGCCGCTCATGTCTTCTTGAATCAGATCGCTAAGGCGGGAAAGACGCTCCTGCACATCCAGCTGCTGCACCCGCAACCGGTCGCTAAACATCTGCACCAGCACCAGCATGAGGGGATAAATGGCCAGGGAAATGAGGGTCAGCCGAACGCTGATAGAGAGCATCACCGGCACCGTCAGGGCGTAGGCAAAGACGGTGTTAGCCAGGCTGAGAATGGCAAACCCCAGCAGCCGCCGAATGTTGTCCACATCGCTGGTGGAGCGGCTGATGAGTTCTCCGGCGGTGTTGCGGCTGAAGTAGGCGGGCTCCATCTGCAGCAGGTGCTGAAAGATCCGCTGTTTGAGGTCAAATTCGACCTGGCGCCCCACCCCAAACAGCATAATCCGCGACACCATGCGGATCACCCACATCACCGAGGCCAGAATTAGCACCATCAGGGCATAGTACATGACCCGATTGAAGCTGAAGGTCACCTGCAGCTCGTCAATGCCGTCACGGATCAGCAGCGGAATCCACACGCCGACGAGGTTGACCACGAAGAGGGCGGCTACCCCGAGCGCGGCCTTAGGCCAATGAGGGTTGAGGTAGGTTCCGAGTTTTTGTAGCTGCGATCGCGCCATTGATTCTGCCCTAGCTGCCTTCTCATCCTAGACGAATTCCTCAACCAGCGCGGCTGGGATAGGCTAAGGATTAGGGCTGCTGCAGGGTCTCAACTACCTGATCCCACTGCATGCTAAAGGAGGGCAACCAGCCCCGCAGGTAGTAATAAAACGACGACAGCAGCTCTTGCCAGTAGCGGGTGGTAAGCCTGAGGGCGTCTACGTTGGGGACCAAATCTCCAAGGCGGGCAATGGCATCGCCGCCATCGGCGAGAGTATTGCCATATAGTTCCGTGGGGGCAGCCACTACCTGCAACCCTTCATCCTCAAAGGCCAAGGCCGCTCGTCGCATTTTGAGGGCGGGAGCCACTAAAATCACACGGTTGGCATCGCGGTTGTTGCCTTCAGGAGCGACGGGAGACAATAGCCCCTGACTATCGAGGAAACCGCGCTGATCGGTCACCGCTCCGCGGACATCTAGGCCAGTGTTGGTAATCCGGATGCCTTCCCCAGGAATACCCCGATTGACTAACTGCTGGCGGATCGCGCCATCTAGCTGTTGCCCTGACTCGCTATCTCTGGCTATTGACCCTGCTGTAACAGTGACAAAGGGCCGCGCCGCACTGATACGGCCATAGACATCGGCGGTACTGTTCAATCGGGAGACTAAGATTGGATCTAAGTTTGTGCTGGAATCGGTGCGGCTGGGCAAGGAGCTAGTGCGCTGAAAGGCGTCGGCATTTTCCCCAATCACGACCATCGACACCGCCCGATCGATGGGCACAGAGTCAACGGCAGGGCAAATGTCGAGGCACAGCTGCCGCTGATTGTCATAGGCCCGCTGCACCGCATCTTCGGATTGATTTACTAAGATGCGCGCCACCAGCGGCGTACTAGCTACCAACAAAATAATCAGCGCTGCAATCACCATCTTGATATTCGTTTTTTTAAGATCAGGAGCCAGAGCCATAACGAGCAACGTAATTGCTCCCCCTAAAGGCGTCAAGGGAAATGCAAGAAATTGCCAAATTGTACCTATAGTTCCGTCGTTAGGAGCCAGGAACGACGCGGCAATCATCGCCAGAATAATGGCCCCCCCAAACCAGGTAAGAAAGTTATTTGCTTTAAACTTTAAAATTACCCACCACAGAAAATAGCCAATCACTAGCCACATCAGCAGGCGGGTGAGTAAATTTAGAATATCCATGCCTAGGCCCAAATCTGATGGTAGAGGGCAATCTGGTCAGCCTGCTTAGCCGCGGTAAAGAGGGTTGCCCAGCGACAAGTCAACAGCTTGGGGACTGGCGCTGAAATAAGATACCGGCTTGAGCAAGAGGCTCGCTACAGATTCCCGCCGGCGCGGGAATGACACCGGGACGTTATTTAATTGCTGATCCCTGAGCATTCCTGAATGCCTTATTGATGATACATATGATCCGCTATTTTGACCTGCCTGCGCCAGGCGCAGCCTCAAAAAAAACGCTTTCCTTTAGAAAAGCGCCTGCGGGGCCTAAAATTACAGAGATTTTAGTGGCCGTCATGGCTTAATTCTTAAAGTAGGCAGCCCAAGATCATCCCGATCAGCAAAACAAAGCCCAGCAGCACATTTTGTCGAAAAATTTGCCCATACAGCCGTAGCGGCGGCTGCGGACGGCTGAGCCAGTACCACTGCCGTGACCACATCCAAAGCGAGATGGAGAGCCCCAGCCAGTAGGGCCAGGCCAGCAGCAGCAGCACCCCCAGCCACACCAGCAGCAGCCAGGTGGCCAGCCAGCAAAACCCCACCATCTGGGGGGTAAAGTCACCAAAAAAGAGTGCCGCTGAGTTTACTCCCAGGCGGCGGTCATCCTCTCGATCGGGCATGGCATAGACCGTGTCAAAGCCCAGAGTCCAGGCCACTACCGCTAGCCACAAAATCCAGGTGGGCAGTTCTAGGGTGCCGGTCACCGCCGCCCAGGGAATCAGCACCGCAAACCCCCAGGCCACCGACAGCACCAGCTGCGGTACCGGAAACACCCGTTTAGCTAGGGGATAGAGCACAATCACCGGCACCGCTAATACGCACAGCCAAAACCCCAGTGGGGTCAGGTAGCGGGCCAGTCCATAGGCGCACAGCAGCGTTACCAGCAAGACGCCCAGGCCTACCCCCACCGACAGATCACGGGCGGCTAGGGGACGGCTACGGGTGCGCTTGACCTGGGGATCAATATTGCGATCCCACAGATCATTCACCACGCAGCCAGCGGCACTGGTAGCCAGACTGCCTAAAACAATTACCCCCACCAGTGGCCAGGGGGGGCGACCGTCGGCCGCTAAAAACACCGACCACAGTGCCGGAATCATCAAAATTAGTCGCCCCGCCGGTTTATCCCAGCGGAGGAGGCGAAGAATGGCGCCCCATGTAGAGGTTTGAGGTCGAACGGAAGGACTCGCCATGGTGCCAGGGTGCTGCAACTGTACTGCTCTCAGCATAGCGGCCACCCGGCCCAACTAAACGGCTGAGCAAGGTTTATCTAAGTCTAAAGGAGCGATAAATTAATCGGCCAGGGCATACCAAGCCAGCCTAAAAGCCTGAATAATCAACTCTCAAGTCGACTACGCGGTAATTGCTGGCTTAGTGCAGTAAAGCTCGCGTTTTTAGAGATTTAGCCGAGTTTAAGCTGATTTCAGCCAAGCTCTTAACTTTTCTACCCGCTTGCGTCTGAACGTACAACCCTGATTGTTGAACTGCCCTAGGAAAACACCCCATGACATCCACCGTTATTTATGACCCTGGCATTAACCCCGATCCCCTGGCGACAGGGTTTTTAACCTACGGTCAGTTACCTACGTTCCCCATTTATGTGCGAAACTTTCCCCCCAGCAGCATTACAGACATCATTGATGTCTTTGAGGTAGAGCCACTGGCCCGAACCACCGGATCCAATGGCGTGACCCTAAACACCAACGGTACTTTTCTGCAAAGCTCGCCTGGGTATGAGCCATTCCCGTACTATTTGTCTGGAGGAAGTACTAAAGACCCCACAGGACGTAACCTGAGCCTGACCGCCAAAGAAGGCTACGCCGGTTTTACCAATTACACTATTAATCTAGATTTAGCTAATATTAACCCCTTCAACTTTAATTTAGATTCTGCGGCCCTAGTTCCCGTGGGCAACTCCTTCCCCACGCTCGACCCCGTCGATGGATTCACCCTTGAGTTTGACTTGGCCATTACCCAAGAACAGAGCAACGTCAACCGGGCTGGGTTTAGCTTTACCTTAATCAGCAGCAACCTGACCAAAGGGGCTGAGTTTGGGTTTAAAGAGCAAGGAAGCAATACCGACTATATTTTTATTCAAAACGCCAATCTCAATGCGGCTACCGAAGGCGAGAAAAGCACCGCTGCGCTGGAAATTAGCAACACAAACCGTTTTCGCATCACCGTTGACGGGGGAAACTACACCCTCTCAGCCAACGGCAGCACGGTATTGACGGGCCAGCTGCGCGACTATAGCTTTTCTCCCCAAAACAGCAGTCCGCCGTTTCCCAACTCCATTAACCCCTACGAAACCAGTAACTTCATCTTCTTTGGGGATAACACCGACCAGGGGTTTGCCGAATTTACCCTAGGGGAAATTGTGATTAACACCCTAGACACTGAGGCCCCAACCGAGGGGCCTGACTTCAATAGCGATGGCCAGACCGATGTTGTTTGGCGCAATGCCAACGGGCAATCGGTAATTTGGTTTCTAGACGGCCCGGTGCCTGTTAGCGTGGTACCTTTACTATCCCCAGTGCCCCCCGGTTGGGAACTGAACGCCCTGGGAGACTTTGACCAAAACGGTACCCATGACCTGGTATGGCGTAACCAGGTCAGCGGCCAAACCACCATCTGGCTGATGGCCGAAACGGCTCCCCTAACGGCGGTAGTTTTGCCCGACGTGCCTACGGGCTGGCAGGTGGGGACGACGGTAGACTTTGACAACGATGGCGAAATTGACCTGCTCTGGCGTAACAATACTACGGGCGAAAACGTGGTGTGGCTGATGGACGGTACTACCCCCCAGGGCAGCACGCCGCTGATTCCGGTGCCGGTGGGCTGGGAAATTGGCGGTGCCGCAGATTTTAACGGTGATGGTCAGCAGGACATTGTGTGGCGCAACAATGCCAGCGGTACTAACCTGGTTTGGTTCATGGCGGGCACCACCCCGACGTCATCGGCAGAAATTTTGTCGGTGCCTACGGGGTGGGATATTGCCGGGGTGACAGATTTCAATCAAAATGGGGCCGCCGATATTCTCTGGCGCAATCGCGCCAGCGGCGAGACCTTAATCTGGCTGATGAACGGCTTTACCCCCGATAGCGCGGTCAATTTACCCACCGTACCGACGGATTGGACGGCGGTTGTGTAGGCGTTCTAAATCGGCTGGCGAGCCAAATAGGCTCGCCAGCCGCCCAGTTCTGAAATCTCTTTCTGGCCTTCGCAGAGGAAGGGCTCCCCCAGCACCCCCAGCACGGTTTCACCGTGGCTGAGGGTGACTTTGCCGATGCACAGCCCTGGCGGCTCCTGCAGCAGCACCTGGATCAGGCCAGTATCGGGAACGCGCCATACCTCCAGGGCCACGGCGCAGCCCCCCTGGCTGACCCGCACCATGGCCGGGTGCACATCGTGAATTGACCAGAGACGATAGTCAGCGGTAGTGGTGGCTTCGTACAAAAACTCGGCCCCCACCTCAATCAGGTTTTGGTTCAGCTCTAGGCCCTGCATGAGGGTGCCGTTCACCGCTAGTTTGAGAAAGTCAGTCATGCCTTGGCCTAAATCGCTAGATACGCCCTCATATTAAACGGCATAATGTAAACCACACCTCTGCCCTTGCCCTATCTCCCCTGACGATGAACTACCTAGTCGCCGTTCTTGATGACCGTCTAAAGGCGGAAGAAGCCTACACCGCTCTAGAACAGGCCGCCCTGCCCAAAGAAAACATGGCTATTTTAGGCAAGGGCTTTAAAACCGCCGACGAATATGGCCTGATTGACCCCGCCGACGAAGCCTGGAAGCAAATTCGGCTGATGCTGTACTGGCTAGTGCCCTTTGGCTTTGGGGCCGGGTTTGTGTTTGACCTGATCACCGGGCTCGAAACCTTTGCCTGGACGGGGCAGCTGGGCAACCAAATTCTGGGGGGGCTGTTGGGGGCCGGGGCGGCGGCCATGGGGGCGTTTTTCATTGGCGGTGGGGTGGGTATTGCCCTGGGCGGCGGCGATGCGCTTTCCTACCGGAATCGACTCAGCCAGGGAAAATTTCTCGTCATTGTGCGCGGCTCCGAGGCGCTGATTCGCCAGGCCACACCAATTTTGCGCCAGTTTCGTCCCGAGAATATTCAGGGCTATGCGGCCAGGGAATAGAGCGGCAGCAGGGCTTTAGCTTACCCATCCCTTAGCAACTGGCTGAAGATACTATAGGCTAGCGAAACCGTGGTAGAGACAGTATGGCGCAAACAAACCCTGGGGGCATTCAACGGGTAGGGGTGGTGGGTGGCGGACAACTGGCCTGGATGATGGGATTTGCCGCTAAATCCCTGGGGATAGAGCTGGTAGTGCAAACCCCTAAAGAGACGGATCCGGCGGTTGGTGTGGCCCAAGCTGTTGTGCTAGCCGATGTCGCCGATGTTGCCGGTACCCAAGCCCTGGCGAACCAGTGTGATGTAGTCACCTTCGAGAATGAGTTTATTGACGGCGCCGGGCTCCAGGCTTTAGCGGATGGCGGAGTGATCTTTCGCCCTGGGCTAGGAGTGCTAACGCTGGTGCTCGATAAGCTCCACCAGCGCCAGTTTTTTGACCGCATTGGCCTGCCTAACCCCCACTATGTCGATCTAGAGAGTGAAGACAATGATGCGACCCTAACGGCGCAAGCCAGCACCATTGGGTTCCCCCTGGTGATGAAAACCCGCCGCCTCGGCTACGACGGCTACGGCACCTTTGTGGTGAAAGATCAGGCCCAGCTGCAGGCCGCGTGGGCTAAGACGAATCGCGCCCCCATTCTGCTAGAGGAATTTGTGCCCTTTAAGCAGGAACTGGCGATAATGGTGGCCCGATCGGCCCAGGGTGAGATCGCCGTTTACCCCACCGTCGAAACCCAGCAGGTGGCTCAAATCTGCCGCCGGGTGCTGGCCCCCGCCAGGGTGAGTGCCGAGGTTGCGAGGACGATGGAGCAGTTTGCCCATACCCTGGTAGAACAGCTGGTTCTGGTCGGCATTATCGGTATTGAGGCATTTTTGACCCAGGATGATCAGATACTGATTAACGAAATCGCCCCCCGCACCCACAACTCGGGCCACTACACCCTGGAGGCCTGCCAGACCTCCCAGTTTGAGCAGCAGCTCAGGGCCGTGAGCGATCGCCCCTTGGGGCCAACCGACCTCATCTGTCTCCAGGCTGTCATGATCAATCTCTTAGGGTTAGACGTGTCGGAAGCAGAACACCACCGCAGACTGGCTATCCTCAACCAGCAGCCCCAGGCCCAGGTGTACTGGTATGGCAAAGCCCCTCGTCCAGGACGTAAACTGGGCCATATTACCCGCTGTCTGGGGCCAACCGATGATCCTGCCGTCCTGGCCCACGCCCTTGAATCGATCTGGTATTCGCCTAGTTCCCCATGACCTACTCCCTGGCCCAGCTCAATCAAATGTCGCAGGCAGATTTTGTGCAGGCCATTGGCCCCGCCTTTGAAGCAACCCCTGGGGTTGCTGCCCAAACCTGGCCCCATCGTCCTTTTACTTCCGTTGCTGACCTCCACAGGAAAATGGTAGAAATTGTGCGGGGAATGTCTTCAACTGAAAAGCTGGCCCTCATTCAAGCCCATCCCGACCTGGGTACGCGGGTAGCCATGGCCGCCGCCTCCGTAGCGGAGCAAAATCAAGCCGGGCTCACCAACCTCAGTCCGGCCGAGTATGACCGCTTCCAACGCTTGAACCAGCGCTATAAAGAAACCTTTGGGTTTCCGTTTATTCTGGCGGTGGCAGGGCACACCAAAGCCTCGGTGCTGGAGAACTTTGCCCAGCGATTGACGAACACCCCTGAATTAGAACGCGCTACGGCCCTCGGGGAAATCGAAAAAATCGCCCGACTACGCTTGGAGAACTGGGTAGATGGGTCTTAATACAACTAACGAAGCGCCAATAACCTTTGTGGAATGCACAGAGGCCGAGCACGGGATGATAATCCTGGACATCTTGAACCATGCGATCATCAATTCCACGGCGCTCTATGATTACCAACCTCGACCGCCAGCCAGTATGGGGCCTTGGTTTGAGGCCAAGCGAAAGGGAGGCTATCCCGTAATTGGCGCCGTGTCGGCTCAAGGAACCCTGATTGGATTTGCCAGCTATGGGGCTTTCAGAGCGTGGCCAGCGTACAAATATACCGTTGAGCACTCCGTCTATGTGCATCATGACCATCGGGGTCGGGGGGCCGGTGAGTCACTGCTGAGGCAAATTATTCTCCGCGCCAGGGAACAGAATTACCATGTGATAGTTGGCGGCATTGATGCGGATAACCAGGCCAGCATCCGCCTGCACGAAAGGCTCGGTTTTGCCCACACTGGCACGATTAAGCAGGTCGGCTTTAAGTTTGGTCGATGGCTTGATCTGTCCTTCTACCAACTCATTTTAGCTACTCCATCGGATCCTCAAGATGGCTAACCTAGCCATCGGCAACTTCGTTTTTTCCAGGCAAAGATCCATCCGCTGACTCGCCCATTTCCATAATCAAGCGTGGCCAGAGAATTAGAAAATAGCCCATCCACACTGTCAGGGGAATAGCCACTAAAAGCGTTACCCACCAGCGGTGCAGGATCAGCCAGCTAGCAACGGTCAAGCCCAGGGCCGTGAGTACAATCGACCAGGGCTGGCACCACCAGGGTTTGAGCTGCCAGGGGCTAGCGGGATTAACCGGGTTAGTCATAGGGATGAATCACTTTTGAAATAGAGCCGTGCCTGACTGGCCTATAAACACTAACTCAGCAGGGCCGGTCATATAGACCCGATCATCGGTACCCCACTCAATCTGTAAGGGGCCGCCAGGAAGCTCCACCGTGGCGGCGCGATCACACCGTCCATTAAGCACTCCCGCCACTAGGGCCGCGCAGGCGCCGGTGCCGCAGGCTAGAGTAATGCCCGCTCCCCGCTCCCATACCCGCATTTTAAGATAGTCGGGCCGTACCACCTGGATAAACTCGGTGTTAATCCGCTGGGGGAAGGCGTCATGGTGCTCAAACTGCGGTCCCAGGGTTTCCAGTGCCACAGCGGCCACGTCTTCCACAAAGGTGATGCAGTGGGGGTTGCCCATGCTGACGCAGGTAACCGCCCAGGATTGTCCGGCGGCCACCAGGGGCAGACCCACGACCTTATCCTCAGGGCTGCCCAGGGTGGTGGGAATAGCCTGAGCCAGCAGAGTTGGTGGCCCCATGTCTACCGTCACCTGGTCATTGGCCTGGAGGGTAGGCGCAATCACCCCCGCCAGGGTATGAATGCGGTAGGTATGGGGCATTTGAGGAATTAGACCATCAGCGGCTTCTAACCCCTCCAGAAACTTGGCTAGACAGCGAATGCCATTGCCGCACATCTCCGGTTCAGAGCCGTCGGAGTTGTAGATCCGCATGGTGTAGTCGGTACCGTCCTGTCCTGGTAGGGCAAAGATTACCCCATCGGCCCCAACGCCAAAGTGGCGATCGCACCAGACCACGGCCTGCTTAGGGCTGAGCACCGGCTCGGGCTGGTGGCGGTTGTCGATCAAGATAAAGTCGTTACCCAACCCGTGGTACTTACTGAACTCCATAGCCGCATCCTGTCCTAAAGGGTGGTTTTCATTATCCGCCATTCTGCCTGAGCGGGGGGTGGGAAGAGGCTAATTGCATCAGTAGGCGCTTAGGCATGATCATGGCTCTGCGTCATGAATAAATTTCCCCGGATGTGCTCTTCTCTGGCCCAATCGGGTAACGTAAGACCAGCATATGTCAAAGAGCTAATGGGTTATGTCTGAAGAGTTTGCCACCGGGTTTCCCAGCGTTCGTCAGGTTCAAACCCTGATTCGTGATCAAAAGACGGTGGAGGTTAAGCTACTCACTGGGGATTTAGTGACAGGCCGCGTGATCTGGCAAGACCCTCACTGCATTTGCGTCGCCACCGATGACCAGCACAAGCACCAAATCTGGAAACAGGCGATCGGCTACTTAAAGTATTAAATCCGATCCGCCGACTAATCCACGGAGATGGGCTAACGCCACCCGGCAGAACTCAGCATTAAGCCGGGCGGAACCCGGCTGGGCCGCTTTCCGATCGGTGGATTTCCCATCTGCCGCCCCCCAAATTCCCACCCCATTCCTGTGGCCTCCCCCGGTCATCGGGGCACACTAGGCCCAGGCAACGGATCAAATTTTGTGAGCGACGCCACCTCGGTGGGGTATGCCCCAGCCCCTGTTCAACAGTGCCTGGGGTGATGGTATAACCCCCATCATCTGTCAATTTCGTTTTCTTTAGTAATCTCAGTTTTTCTATTTACACCTTAGCCGTTTGTTCCCCGATAAATCGCTGAAACGATTTATCCGCCGCATGTTTAGGAGCGTTTAACCCAAATGACTATCGAAAAAATTGTCGAGCAGGCTTTGCAAGATGGCTACCTTACCCCCGCCATGGAAGCCGAAGTAGGGCGGATTTGTGACACCGCCTCGGAACTTTCCATTGAAGAATACATGGCCCTCGACCGGCTGATGGGGGCGCTGCTGACTGGCGAGGTGGTGGCCGTTCCCCGTAAGCAGTTTATTAACGTCATGGAAGAGCTGGTGCTCACCGAGGCCATTGCCAGGGTCGCCGAGATCGAATCGGCCTCCGACACCACCCTAGATTTGGGGGATATTGCCGCCTACGCCCTCAACCGTCTGCCGCCCCTCTATGCCACCACCGAAGAAGGGGCTAACTTTCAGCGTGAAACGGCACGGGGCGAGCTGTCTGATCTGATTGCCGAGCAGGTTAGACAGGCAATTTCCCGCAGTGTCGATCAGCCCGACTTTTACCCCGAGCGCCACACCATCCAGAAAAAGGCTGGGGACAACGTGCTGGGTCAGGTCAGCTCGCTATTGCAAGACCATGCTCACAAGTTTGAGCCTGCCCAGCAAAGCGTAGCCTAGCCCAGAGCAGGAACCGAGTTTGTGGGCCGGGCAGGGATCAAACAATAAAGCCGTAAGTCAGTTTCAACTGGCTTGCGGCTTTGCCGATCAAACGGTTTAACGGTCTAGCCTAACCACCCCTAACCCCTCCCAGGAGAGATGATTGGCCGATTGTCCTCAGCCTGAGACTGATCCTGAACTCAGTTAATTAGGGATGTTTGAGTCGCCCCAGCCGATACCGCAGCGTCCGCCAGCGATGCCCCCAGGTCGGCAGGCGCAGCCAGTAGGCCCACCGCCGCCCAAAGCCCCCTAATCGCCCGGTGAGGCAAAGGGTAAACCCGCCCAGGGGTCCGCAGATTACGGCCTCCCCCTGGCCCAGGGTCAGCATGTCGCCCAAATGTTTATAGGTAAAGGGGCGCAGGGGCCGATGGGCAATCTTCGCCCAGAGGTTGTGAGCCACTACGGGGGCGGCCTGAAACGCTGCCTGGGCCGTCATCGGTGCCCGATCTCGCCCGGCAGCGGGCATGGCAGCCATATCCCCCAGCACGAAGACGCGGTCATGGCCCAGGAGCTGCAGGGTGGGTCGCACCAGGCACTGCCCCAGCGGGGTCTGTTTCGGGCAGGCCAGCCCCGGCCAGGGGCGGGGCACGGTGCCAACGGTCCACAGAATCATGTCGGCCTGCCGCTGCTGGGGCTGTCCCTGGCGTTGGAAGAAGACGGCATTGGCCTCGACACGATCGATGGGTACATGGGTATAAACCTCTACCCCGCGTTTGCGCAGAGCCTGGGCGGCGGCTCGTTGCAGGGGGGCTGGGTGCGATCGCAAAATCACCGCCCGCCGTTCGAGGAGGGTAATTTGCCCTCTGGAACCGAGGCGATCGGCTAGCTTGCAGGCTAGTTCTATTCCACTTGGCCCCGCCCCGGCAATCACGATCCGGATCGGGGCGGTTGAAGACTGTCGCTCCAGGGCGGTGAGTCGCCGGTCTAGGTTCCAAAGATCCTCTAGGGTGTTAAAGGGTAGAGCATGGGCGTGGCTGCTGGGCACAGCCGGGGGGCGCAGACCACTGCCCAGGGCCACAACGAGATAGTCGTAGGTCAGCGCTTCCCCCCGGCGGAGGATGACTTGACGCTGCGCGAGGTCGATGGTTTCTACCCAGTCCTGGCAGCGGGTAACGGTGGTGTGGGCCAGCAGGTCGGCGTAGGCGGGGGCAATTTCCGAGGGGCTGAGTTCGTGGGTCAGCAGCTCGTACACCAGCGGGGTAAAGGTGAAGCGATCGCGCGGCTCCACCAGGGTTACCCTAACCCCCTGGGGCAGTCGCCTGCGGTAGTGATGCAGCGCCAGGGCGCAGTACAGCCCGCCAAAACCACCTCCTAAAATACAAATATGGGGGGCTGGGGCCAACTCAAACGAGCCGGGGGATGGAATCTCTCGCTTCAAACGCATAGGCATGACCAAATTTACCAAAGGGTAGCGATCTAGGCCGCCGCCAGTTTGGGCGGCGATACTTTGCCGGGTGACGTTGAACGTTAAACTTGAGAGCTGAACTCTTGTCCTTCCAGGGTGCCCCGCCGCCGCACAATAGTGCTAAGAGCCTGGGTACTTCCCCGCGATCGCGTCACCATGGCTAAGCTTCCCTCCTTTCAGGTTGACCCCGACCACCCCTCAACCCTGACTCCGGCCGTCCATATTTGGGCCATTGCCACCGCGGCCCTAGACCAGCCCAGCCTGGAGGATTTGGCCCAGGGGCTAGCTGCCCAGGAGTTAGCTAAACTGCAAGCCCTAACCCATCCCCTCAGCCGCCGCAATTTTTTAGTCAGCCGCGGTTGTCTTCGTTACCTCCTCAGCCACTACTCCAGCCAGCCGCGCCATAGCCTAGGGATCGACTATGGCTCCCACGGTAAACCCGAGCTCAAACCAGGGGATCGCGACCCAGGCTCAGACTCAAACCCATGGCGTACCGCTTTACAGTTCAACCTCTCCCACTCAGGGAATTGGTTAGTGATTGCCCTTAGCCCTGGTCTGCCTCTGGGCGTCGATGTTGAACAGGTGCGGCCCCTTTCTCGCCTGCCCCAGCTGTGTCAGCGCTGTCTTACCCCAGCCGAGGCTCAATCGGTGCTCAGCCAGCCCCCTGCCCAGGCCGACCAACGCTTTCTGCAATACTGGACAAGCAAAGAGGCCTATACCAAGGCCCTGGGGCTAGGGCTGAGGTTTCCCCTGAACCAGATTGAGCTAGTCATTGAGCCGGGACCACCGGTTATGGTGCCGGTTCCTGTAATCATCCGGTCGCACCCTGGCAATGGCTCTCACTGGTGGGTCTGCCAGTGGCAGCTAGCGCCCAACTATCTGGCGGCCCTGGCGGTCAAGCTAAGGTCCCCTGGCTTAGAACCACCGCCACTAATTCTGCACCGAACCACCCCCGCCCGCTTAGCAACGCTGGAACGGACAAGGTCAGTGCCTCCCTGGGGAACCGGTGCTGGGGCTTGATTTTATGGCTGATGACTAGCTAAAAGGCCTCTAGCTCAACTAAAGGGCCTCTAGCTCAGCAATACCTAAGGGAGGTGTGGGAGTCTCTTGATTCCAGGAAATGTCGGGCATATTGAGCGAGGCCTCCCGCAGGGAAACTTCCCAGTGCTTGCGCATTTTAATCAGGTAAGGATCTCCAGTATGGAACTGTGCCCGGTGCCTAATTTCGAAGGTGTTAGCTTGGTACATCGCCATATGTACCGGCGGCCCCACCGATAAATTGGACCGCATGGTGGAATCAATCGACAGCAGGGCGCACTTGGCCACCGATTCGAGGGCAGAGTCAAACGTCAGGGTGCGGTCGAGAATGGGTTTGCCGTATTTGGTTTCACCAATTTGCAAAAAGGGGGTTTCGGGGGTGGCCTGGATGCAGTTGCCCTGGCTATACACTAAAAATAGTTCTGGGGTTTCCCCTTGAATCTGACCCCCGAGCAAAAAGCTGCACTGAAAATCAATCCCGTCTTGTTCTAACCAGGATCGATCGGTCTCCTGCATAGTGCGAATCTGGTTCCCAATGTAGCGGGCAATGTCGTACAGCGTGGGCAGGCTGTAGAGGTTGGGCTCGCGGTTGCGCTTGATATCCTGGGTCAGGCTATGAACCACCGCCTGGGTAACCGATAGGTTGCCGGAGGTGCAGAGCAATAGTACCCGCTCCCCAGGGCGCGAAAAATCAAACAGCTTGCGGTAGGACGAAATGTAGTCTACCCCAGCGTTGGTTCTAGAGTCGGCGGCCAGTACCAGCCCAGCGTTGACTAAAATCCCTAAACAGTAGGTCATGGGCTCTTGTGGAGGCTTGACGAAGCTTGGACTGGCAAATTCCTTAAAAAGGCGCTGGCTTGAACCAGCGCCTCTAAGGGTATACCAAGCCTACCGCAACTAACCCTAAAGCCATCAACAGAACGAGCTTAGGAGCCCGTCTGCTTGCTGGAGGTTTGGATATATAGAATTAATAAGAAAACCGTGGGAACCAGCACAAAGAGAATGCTGGCGACGAAACCGAGTTTATTAACTTCCATCAGCGCTTGCCTCTATTCTCAACCGAACGACTCTCAACCAGGCTTTAGCCTACTGAACCTAAGGATATCACTGTCCTTGACGAGAAAGATAAGCGCCTCAGCCTTAGGCGGTTTTTGACGATTGAGACGACGCCTTTTTAGCCCGGCTCGGCTTAGTGACCACCGATACTGGCCCCTGCACCTTAACCTGGCAGGCTAGGCGGCAGGTGGCGGGCCACTTTTTTAGCTTGCGCTCTTCGGCGGCGGTACGAGGGGAGAGGTTTTCTTGCCCCTCAACCACATCTACCACGCAGGTACCGCACTGGCCGTAGCCGCCGCAATTCATTAGCTTGCCGCTCAAGGTGTAGATGTCAATGCGATTTTCCAACGCCTTGAAGCGCAGGTTAGCCCCGTCGGCGACGATGACTTCCTTATTTTCGTTAAGAAACTTAACAGTGGTCATTGAACAGTTCTCCTTGGCGTGCGGCGTCAGCTATAGCGGGTAAAACCAGGGTTTGGCGACGACGGAACGATGGGTTTTAGGCCGGGGCCACTAGGTTTGCCGCCAGTGTCAGCCAAACCCGGTTGCGGGGGGGGTTTGAAGTGGTTACACTTTTTTAAGATAATTTCATTGTGACATCTCATCCGTACCAAATGATTTCCTCTCTTGCCTGGGGGCCGTCGAACGGCCGCAATTCCAAAATGAGAGAGGCGGTCGGGGCGATTCTGGCAGTCCAAGTCTGATAGTCTTATCAGTAACTGGCATTCCTAAGACAATTCCACACCAATACTGTTCTACCTAGAGGAGGAGCGTAGTCAATGGGACTACCCTGGTACCGGGTACACACCGTCGTCATCAACGATCCCGGGCGACTGATTGCTGTACACCTAATGCATACGGCCCTAGTAGCTGGCTGGGCTGGCTCTATGGCCCTGTTTGAGCTGGCCACCTTTGACCCCAGCGACCCCGTGCTCAACCCCATGTGGCGGCAGGGCATGTTTGTTCTGCCCTTCATGGCGCGGCTGGGGGTAACCGATTCCTGGGGCGGCTGGAGCGTTACGGGGGCCGCCTCGAACCCTGGCTTCTGGTCATTTGAGGGGGTAGCTGCCGCGCATATTGTGCTGTCGGGGCTGCTATTCTTGGCCGCCTGCTGGCACTGGGTCTATTGGGATCTAGACCTGTTCCGCGACCCCCGCACCGGCGAACCCGCCCTGGATTTGCCCAAGATGTTCGGCATTCACCTGTTCTTGTCAGGCCTGCTGTGCTTTGGCTTTGGGGCCTTCCACCTGACCGGCCTATGGGGGCCGGGCATGTGGGTGTCTGACCCCTACGGCCTGACCGGCCACGTGCAGGGGGTTGCCCCTGAGTGGGGGTCGGCGGGGTTCAATCCATTTAACCCTGGCAGCATTGTGGCCCACCACATCGCGGCGGGTATTGTTGGCATCATTGCGGGGCTATTTCACCTGACGGTGCGGCCTCCCCAGCGGCTCTACAAGGCGCTGCGCATGGGGAACATCGAAACCGTGCTGTCGAGCAGTATTGCGGCAGTGTTCTTTGCGGCCTTTGTGGTGGCGGGCACCATGTGGTACGGCAGTGCCGCTACCCCCATTGAGCTGTTTGGCCCCACCCGCTACCAGTGGGATGGCGACTACTTCAAGCAGGAAATTGAGCGCCGGGTGCAGGCGGATGTTAGCGCTGGTGCTACCATGGCAACGGCCTACTCCCGCATCCCCGAAAAGCTAGCCTTCTACGACTACGTAGGCAACAGCCCAGCTAAGGGTGGCTTGTTCCGAGTTGGCCCCATGGTGCAGGGCGACGGCATTGCCGAGGGTTGGTTGGGGCATCCCATCTTCAAAGATGGCGAAGGTCGCGAGCTGACCGTACGGCGCTTGCCCAACTTCTTTGAAACCTTCCCCGTGGTGCTGGTTGACAAGGACGGCGTCGTCCGGGCGGATATTCCCTTCCGGCGGGCAGAGTCTAAGTACAGCTTTGAGCAAACCGGTGTCACCGCTACCTTCTATGGCGGTGAGCTAGCGGGTCAAACCATCACCGAGCCAGCCTTGCTGAAGCGTTATGCCCGTAAAGCCCAACTCGGTGAGCCCTTTGAGTTCGACCGCGAGACCCTTGGCTCTGACGGGGTATTCCGCACCAGCACCCGTGGCTGGTTTACCTACGGCCACGCGGTGTTTGCCCTACTGTTCTTCTTTGGGCACATCTGGCATGGGTCGCGCACCCTGTTCCGAGATGTGTTTGCGGGGATTGACCCTGACCTGTCTCCCGAACAGGTAGAGTGGGGCTTCTTCGCTAAGGTTGGGGATACCTCCACTCGCAAAGAAGAAACCGTTTAGGCTTGAAACCGTAGGGTAAGTGAGGTGCTCGGCAAGTTGGATTAATTGACTCCAACGCCGAGCACTCACCATCTAAATCCTTGTACACTAGAGAAAACTAGGCTAAGTAGGAGCTGTTTTAACCATGGAAGCTGTCGCATATATTTTCATTTTTGCCTGCATCATTGGCACACTGTTCTTTGCTATCGCCTTCCGCGAGCCGCCTAGAATTCCTAAGGAATAGAATATTGAGGCCGCTGGGGAGACCAGATGGCCAGCTTTTGGGGCTGGTTAAATCGCTTGGTCTGAATTAATTTGGCCACTTTCCCCACAATTAACTAATATAGAGGCAAGTTTTCCGGTGTCGGAAAGCTTGCTTTTCAGTTTTAAATCGTCGCGGATTAATATCGTTATCGGCTTTAGGGCCCTGTGGTTTAGCCCTGGGCAGGTTCTTGAGGAACAGCAGGCTAGGCTGAATTGTTGGGGCATTGACCCCGCAACGGCAAGTTATCTGTCCCGGTTTCACCGCGAATTTTCCTCCCTTGGGGGTGTATCCAATGCACTGTCCGTTCTGTCAACATCCCGATAACCGAGTGTTAGAGTCGCGGTCTGCCGAAGCCGGGCGCAGCATTCGACGACGGCGAGAATGCCTGCGCTGTGCTCGACGATTTACCACCTACGAACGGATTGAGTACGTGCCGATTACGGTGATTAAGCGCAGCGAAGAGCATGAGCTGTTTGAACGCTCGAAGGTGCTGCGGGGGATTGTCAGAGCCTGCGAGAAAACCCCGGTTTCATCCCAGGTGATGGAAGCTATTGTGGACGACATCGAGGCCGAGCTACAACAGCGCACCCTGCGGGAAGTGCGTAGCGCTGAAATTGGCGAGATGGTGCTGGCCAAGCTACAGGCCATTAATGAGGTAGCCTTCGTGCGTTTTGCCTCAGTGTATCGACAGTTTCAAGGCATTCGCGACTTTGCCGATACCCTTAGCCAGCTCCAGGGCACCCCTGTTGACCCCACCCCCAGCCCAGGGGAAAATGGCCAAGCTTCAAACTTTGTCGTATCGGCTGTAACCTCTTAGGAGTGGTTGATCCCAGGGTCGAGGGGGAGATTGGGGAGAGGGCCAATCAGGTTTTATTCTTCAACAACTGAGCCACATCGGCTATAATTTTGATCCTGTGGGTTTATCGGGCTGTCTGCGCCGGTACGGCTTTGTGTATCGGGTCTAGGCTTCTAAATAACTGAGTCGATTGTTTTGTACGTCTGCACAGAAACCGCAGTATTACGGAGAAAAACACTAGGAAAACATTAGTATGGGCAATCAGGAACTGAAGGACAAGAACACTGACATTGGGTTTACCCACGAAGATTTTGCCGCACTGCTGGATCAGTACGACTACCATTTCAATCCCGGCGACACGGTTTCTGGAACGGTGTTTAGTCTCGAGCCTAAGGGTGCCCTGATTGACATTGGCGCAAAAACGGCCGCTTACCTACCCATCCAGGAGATGTCGATCAATCGGGTGGATCATCCTGAAGAGGTGCTGCGCTCCAACGAAACCCGCGAGTTCTTCATTCTGACCGATGAGAATGAAGACGGCCAGCTCACCCTCTCCATTCGCCGCATCGAGTATATGCGCGCCTGGGAGCGGGTGCGCCAGCTCCAGCAGGAAGATGCCACCGTGCGTTCCGGGGTGTTTGCCACCAACCGAGGCGGTGCTCTGGTGCGGATTGAGGGGCTGCGGGGCTTTATTCCCGGCTCTCACATCAGCACCCGCAAGCCCAAGGAAGACTTGGTGGGCGAAGATCTACCCCTGAAGTTCTTAGAAGTTGATGAAGAACGCAACCGCCTGGTGCTGAGCCATCGTCGGGCGCTGGTAGAGCGTAAGATGAACGGCCTACAGGTGGGCGAAGTGGTACTCGGAGCTGTGCGTGGCCTCAAGCCCTACGGTGCCTTTATTGACATCGGCGGCGTTAGTGGCCTGCTGCACATCTCTGAAATTAGCCACGACCACATCGATACGCCCCACAGCGTGTTCGATGTCAACGACGAGATCAAGGTCATGATTATCGATCTTGATGCCGAGCGAGGCCGAATTTCTCTCTCCACTAAGCAGCTAGAGCCGGAACCGGGCGACATGGTGAAAAATCCTGACCTGGTTTACGACAAGGCCGATGAAATGGCCGCTAAGTACCGCGAGCAAATGCGCAAGGCAGCCGCCGAAAAAATGGCTGATCTCAATGGTCTGGCTGAGGAGACTGAAGCCTCCGAAGACGAGGAGATGGCGCTGGCGGTTGACTAGGGCTGGAGGCTGGTTGTGACCATTAGGAACTGAACGTCGCCAGGGTGATTTTTACAGCTCACCCTGGCGATTTTCCATCTCCCAGAGCAGTGCCATGGATGAATGGTACTGACTTATACCAAATCCGAGTTATAGTCCCGATTTCCAACCGGCCAAACCGTAGGGGTGTTGGCGCAGCCTAGCCAGTGGCTTTATGGCATGCGCCCGATTGAATCGGGGGTAACCAAGCAGGATTTGGTGTTAAGCGTTTAGAAACCACCAAAACCCTTGATATCCCGCTGGGTGGGCAGTGCCCATTAGTCGTTCGACGGGCTTTGACGGTGAGCTTTCGACCTGAGCTCAAACCGAAGGACTCAGCCGAACCGAGCTCATGCCAGAGCCTTAAATCAGCGCTATTCAATCTTGGGATCTGGATCAACGGGCTGGGCTACAGGGCTGGGGCGTTGGAAGATGTCCCAACCGCCGTCCTCAATTATTTCTAGGGATCTTGTAGATGGCTTGGGTTCATTGTCGGCATCAGCCTGTCGCTAATGTGGATGCGATCATTTTTGATAAAGACGGCACCCTGGCCGACTCTCGACCCTTCCTACGCGCCCTCGCTGTGGCTCGCGCCTGGGCCGCGACCAAGGTTTTGGGGAAGCCCGATCAAGACATGATGACCCATCTTCTTGATCGGTTTGGGGTTACCCCCGACGGGCTAGATCCCGACGGGCTGATGGCCGTGGGAACCCGGCGGGCCAATCAAGATGTGGTGATCGCCTGTCTCGTGGAGGACGGGTATAGCGCCGAGGGCGCAGTGGCGTTAACCACTCAATTGTTTACGGCAGTAGATACGCAAATGACGGAGAAAACTGCCCAAACGCCCCCCTTTGTCGGTACTGAGGCCCTGCTGCGCCGTCTTAGCCAGGGGCTAATTCGGCTGGGGGTGCTATCGTCGGATAGCCCTGCCTATGTGGATCAATTTCTAACCGCCTACGGCCTTACCCCCTGGATTATGGCCTGGCGTGGCACCGGCACCGATGACCCACCTAAGCCCGATCCAACGCTATTGATTGATCTCTGTGATGCGTTAGGGGTAAACGTCGCTAACACCCTAATTGTGGGGGATAGCTGGGTGGACTTGAGCCTGGCCCAGGGGGCGGGGGCGGCAGGGTTTCTGTCGGTATCCGAAGCCTGGGGTCGGCCCCCCGTGGCCGGAGCTGATCTAATTTTGTGGTCGTGGGATGATCTTTGGGTGGCGGAGCCAGGGCAATCTGCCCCATGAAACCTGCGATAAATGCGGTAGTCTGTGATATGGATAAAATCCCCAGGTTGGCCCTAGGTATTGAGATGGTGGAGGGTGCACCCAGGGGTTCAGCTATGAAGCCCGGAGGGTTTCGATAGGGCGATTAGTGGTATCTATATTGAACGAAAAGAAGAGGGCCAGTCATTGTCTAGACGTTATTTGTTTACATCGGAATCTGTTACCGAAGGGCATCCTGACAAAATCTGCGATCAAATTTCAGATACTATTTTAGACGCCCTGCTAGCCCAGGATCCCCTTAGCCGGGTGGCTGCCGAGGTGGTGGTGAATACCGGCTTAGTGTTAATTACCGGCGAAATTTCCTCCCAGGCGACGGTGAACTATGCGGCCCTGGTGCGGGCTAAAATTCGCGACATTGGCTACACCGACCCCACCAACAACGGCTTTTCGGCGGATAGCTGTGCCATTATGGTCACCCTCGATGAGCAGTCCAGAGATATTGCCCAGGGGGTCAACCAGGCCCAGGAAACCCGCGCCACCCCCAGCGACGAAGCCTTTGATGCCATCGGAGCCGGGGATCAGGGGATTATGTTTGGCTTTGCCTGCAATGAGACCCCAGAACTAATGCCCCTGCCCATTAGCCTGGCCCACCGCATTGCCCGCCAGCTGGCCCTGGTGCGTAAAACTGAGCAGCTGCCTTACCTACGGCCCGACGGCAAAACCCAGGTCACGGTGGCCTACGAAGACGGCCAGCCCATCGGCATCGACACTATTTTGATTTCGACCCAACACACCGCTGCCATCGGCGTGATTACCGACGAAGCCGCCGTCCAGGAAAAAATTCAGGCCGATCTGTGGGAGCAGGTGGTGCTCCCCATTTTTGGGGATTTGGCCATTCAGCCCGACGCCACGACCCGATTTCTGGTTAACCCCACCGGTAAGTTCGTGATCGGTGGCCCCCAGGGAGATTCGGGCCTCACCGGCCGCAAGATTATTGTCGATACCTACGGGGGCTATTCCCGCCACGGGGGCGGCGCATTTTCGGGCAAAGACCCCACCAAGGTGGATCGCAGTGCCGCCTACGCCGCCCGCCACGTGGCTAAAAATATTGTGGCCGCTGGCCTGGCTGAAAAATGTGAGGTGCAGCTCAGCTACGCCATTGGCGTGGCCCGCCCGGTGAGCATTTTGATCGAGACCTTTGGCACTGGCAAGCTCAGCGAAGATCGCCTGCTGGATCTGGTCAAGGCCAACTTTGAGCTGCGCCCCGCCGGCATTATCGCCGCCTTTGACCTACAGCGCCTGCCCCAGGGTCGCCAGGGCCGGTTCTATCAAGATATTGCCGCCTACGGCCACTTTGGCCGCACGGATCTAGATTTGCCCTGGGAAGCTACCAATCAGGCTCTGATTTTAGCGCAGGCGGCGGAGCAGTTCTACGCCGTGTCGGGCTAGGGGGTGGTTTGGTCACCTGGGCACTAAAGGAATGGGCGGCGGCGGTTACGGCTTTACTGGCTGGGGATACGGTGCTGCTGCTGCGCAAGGGCGGCATTCGGGAGCAACGGGGGCCGTTCTCAGTGGCGGCGCGGCAAGTGCTGCTGCTGCCTACGGTCGAGCACCAGACTCCGGCGCTGCTGAAGCCCGAGTTTCGTCCCCTGATCTCCCCTGGGAATGCTCCCACCGACAGCAAAACGGTTTACTTTAGGGGCTGGGCCGAAATCACCCACGTTTTTGACCTGTCCGTCGGGGTCGATCCGGCTCCGCTCTTGCCCTATTTAATCTGGAATCAGCCATTTTTACAGGAGCGACTGCGGTGGCGCCCGGATCGTCCTCTGTATGGCCTAATTCTGCGGACTTATACCCTGAACTCGCCGGTGACCGTACCACGAACCGCCGCCCTTGAAGGCTGTCGGTCGTGGGTGCCACTGGAGCAACCGGTGGCGGTAGAGAACACCACCGCCGTGCTGGGTGAGACCGAGTATCAGCGCCGGGTTGAGCGTATTTTGGCGGCTATGCCGATCGGGTCTAGGCTGGTGGCGGCATAGTCGGAGGAACGATCATGGCCTCTAAAGCGGTTTGTAAATCGGCGGTGAGCTCGACGACGGCCTGTTTGCGGTTGGTTTGGTAAGCGGGCCAGCGATCGCTAACACTCAGCGGCTCCCCTACCGTCAAATGGGCGACTTGAGGCCCTAGCTTAGGCCGGGGAAAAGGATCCTCCCCCTTGACCAGGCAAACAGTGTCTCGCAAAATGAGCAGGGTTTCGGCAAAGCGCTCCGCCGAGGGGCGCTGGCGCACATACTGGCCGGTGACAGCAACAAAGTTTTCCACCAGGCGCATGTGCCACATGCGCAGGCTGGCCTCCTCCGCTTCGCGATCCGCCAGTCCTCGCTCCACCGCCGACAGGGGCGCATCCCCAGCCAGATCCTGGCGAAAGATGCGATCCCACCCGGCCTGCTCAATGCGGCGGCAGCGGTCGATGGGGCTGCCCTTCGGCGGCAGATTAAAGTAGGTTTCCGCCACCCGCAGGGCCGTATCGACCAGCGTGGCCAGGCGCTGGGTAAGCTGGCCAGGGTCGAGTTGAGAGGCATCACGGGTGGGCAGCGGCATCCCGTAAACCTCGTGGTAATAGTGCTCCATCAGCGTGAGTAAATGCTCCCCTAGGCTTAAGAGCCGCTGGTAGCGCCGTGCCATGGCGGCTTCAGAGGCGTCCACCGGATCAGCGCGATACTCCAGCACTGAGGACTCTACCCGAGCAGACAGCCCGTTTTCCTGCTCCAGGCGATCGAGCCACTGATCCACCGCCTTCCAGGGAGGGATGAGATAACGATAGGCGATGCCCAGGGGTACAATCACCACCTGCTCTGGGCGGTCGGCTTTGTGAAGATCTTCGACGCACCAAAAGCCCATCTGGGCTACCCCCGGCTCTAGGGGGCTAACAATCTCGGTATGGCCATTGTTACCTCCCTCCGGGGCCGCCGCCAGGGGCCAGCGCCCGTCGGCCAAGAGCTGCCGCGCCGACCGCAGCCCCTGCCGATCGACCTTGCCTCGCTGGATAGACGTGCCGCCCAGCTTTGCATACAGCCAGCCCACCCCGGCCCCGGCCCAGAGGGGAATGCCGCGATCGTAAATGAAATGGGCATGAATCGGCCGCTTCAGGGTAATGCCCAGCTGCCGTGCCCGTTTAGGCACCTCGTACCAAATTAGATGGGCCAGGCAAAAAGAATCCTGCGGGCTGGGATGGCGAAAGGCTATTAAAAAGCGGGTCTGCCCCGCCTGAAAATCGCGGCATAGATAAACCAGCTGATCGACATTGGTGGTTTCTACCTGGCGGATCTTTTCCTGCCGAGCCATCCAGTAGGGCAACCCCAGGCGCGCCAGAGCCAGCACTCGAGGATCGGGATTGGGAGGAATAAAGTCGAGTGGGGGTTGAGCCCGGGAGGGAAAATTTGCCACAGCTGAGGCGGGCCTGTCAATAACTTCCCGATGATATAGCAGTTTAAGGAATTTTATGGGGATGATTTGAAGCGGAATAGCGACCTGGCCCCAGGCGGATAAAGCTTTTATAAACCATGGCCGCCCTGGCATTGTTAAATGCGCAAAAACCCGGTTTAATGACGAAAGTTTCGCCTGGGTTGAGTCATCAGCCCTGAGGAAATCGTCACACTTAATCACGGCACCTAATGCCCCTGACCACACTTTCCCACTCTGGAAGTAAGTCATACAGGCCCTAGGGGTAAAGATCATTCCCAAGATTAGAGATTGATTTATTGCTGATCTTTAGCATTAGGTGTCGTCCCTAGGTCTATTGTTTGTGGCCATAGTCATGGCGGCAGTGGGCTTCAGCGACGTAGTTAGCGGTGGAATTGACGTAGTTATGATTTCCTCACACATTTTTTCCCAGACCTCCAAGGATCCGGCCTCTCTAGCGGCCGCTTTCGAGATGCCGCTAGGGTCATCTCCCAAAAATGACTCAGAGGCTGCCATACCCCTGATGTTAGACACCCTGCTGCACAACCTCGATTTTGACCTGGAGCGGGTGGCTGACATTATTGATCCAATTTTGACGGCTCGCCAGCACTGCCAGGCCTCAGGGCTTTACATCCAGGGAATTGTGGCTCACGACCGGGGCTTTTTAAGCCGTAACCTCAGCCACCCCCAGACCATTCAGGTCACCCGCTGCGGTACCCGCTGGCTGGTCGGTCACAGCCCCCGCTGCGCCATTTCAGTGGCCGCCGCGGGGATGGCCGAATACCACGCCGCCCTGGCGTTTGACCCCGAGCACGGCTTCTCCCTGACCAGCCTGACCCGTGAATGCGAGACTTGGGTGAACCGTCAGCCCTTAATCTCAGCTCGACGGCACTACCTTGAAGATGGTGACTTGATTGAGCTAGGCACCTTCAGGTTTGAATTTTTCCTGGAGCAGAGCGCCCCGCTCGCCGAGGCTGAGCCCATCTCCCTGAGCCACATTCCGGTCTGGCGACCGTCCTAGGATCTCTGGTATCGCTGGCCCGGCAGCTGAACGATGGCCCCCATCAGCTCTAGCTGAACTAGGGTGCCGAGGATCTCGCCGGTGGGGCGGGCCAGCTCCTGCACAATGTAGTCGAGCTTCGTTGGCTCTGGGGTGATGATCGCTAGCACCTCAGCCATGGCCGGAGGCAGGGGCGGTAGGTCAACGGTGGATGGTGGGGGGCTGGAGGAAATTCCTGAAATTGAGCTGGCGGCATCCATGGGCGGTAGGTGACTGAGGGCTCGCACCAGCGTGGTGTCATCTAGAATGAGCTGTGCCCCCTGGTTGATCAGCTCTAGGCAGCCAAAACTGCGGGGGTTATCGAGGGAGCCGGGTAGCGCCCAAACCTCTCGCCCGTAGTCGTTGGCCAGTCGAGCCGTAATTAAGGCCCCCGAACGGGCCGGGGCTTCGGTCACCACCACCGCCCGGCTCAGACCGGCAATGATGCGGTTGCGGCGGGGAAAATGGGTACGATCCGGCGGGGTGCCGTTGGGGTGCTCGCTCAGTAACAGCCCCTCAGCCCGAATTCGCCCTTGCAACGCTCGGTTGGCCCAGGGATACACCCGGTCTACTCCGGTGCCTAGCACGGCAATGGTCAAGCCACCGCTGTCTAGGGCCTGAAGGTGAGCGTGGCGGTCGATGCCGCTGGCCAGCCCCGACACCACCAGGATATCGTGGGCCACCAGTTGCTCCGTTAGGCGGCGAGTCCACCGCTGGCCATATTCCGACGGGTCGCGGGTGCCGACCATGGCTACCGTGGGCTTGGTTTGTATAGCCCTGGACAACTCGGTACGGCCCCGGTAAAACAGCAGTGGTGGCGGGTCTGAAATCTCAAATAACAGGGCAGGATACTCTGGCTCGGCGGGGGTCCAAAAATTGGTATGGTACTGTTCGTAGGTGGCCAGGTTTTGGGTCGGGTCAATGGACTGCCGGTACTCCACTAGAGCAGATCCTCCACCAATGCCAATGCCCTCCACCTCTAGCAGTTGGGCGCCATCGGCCTGCCAGGCTGCCTTCAGGCTACCAAAGTGATTGTGTAGCCGTTTGAGTAAAATTGGCCCCATTCCCTTGGCCTGAGACCAGGCCAGCCAGTAGGCTCGATCAGATGTCAATGGTTGCCCTCGTCCTGGGACTGCTGATTTATTGTGCCCCGGTAACCTAGCACTGCCGCAGCGGCTGCGGTGGGTGTAGAGTCTTACTGGGGCTACCCTAGAGCTCCGGTAGATGGGGCATCGCCCATCCTCCCATCCTCAGCCTAAATAATCTACGTATGGTTGTACCTATGAACGAGCAGGCCGAGCGCGACAAACGCAGAATGGAACGGCAGGCGATGTCGTCTTTTTCTATGGTGAAAGTTTCGTTTACCGTCACCCAGTTGCCTAATCCCTGCAGCCCCTCCTTGCTCAGCAACAGTGAAAATTTAGCCGGCAAGGTGCTGGGCCTTACCCGCGTGCCCTGCGTGGGCGAGTGGATCGACTTTTACGACATTCTCTATAAAGTGGTCAAGGTCAAGCACATGCCCGTGGCGACGCTCCAGGATGCCCTGGTGGAGGTAGAGTATTGCCAGTATGAAAACGCTGAAGTCTCTGGTCAAAACTAGTTCAACCTAGGATTGACGTTCTTTGGTGCGGCCTGAAAATGCCCTTGTTGACTGCCCTTATTGACTATGTTACCGATACCTACGGAGCCCTATCGCCATGGGAAAAGGCAGGCTAGAAGCCTTTAGTGACGGGGTAATTGCCATTATCATCACCATCATGGTGCTAGAGCTAAAAGTGCCCCACGAAGCTGACCTGGCCGCCCTGGGGCCGTTAATTCCGGTTTTTTCCAGCTACGTTCTCAGCTTTGTCTACTTAGGCATCTACTGGAATAACCACCATCACCTGTTTCAGGCCGTGCGGCAGATTGATGGCCGGGTGTTGTGGGCCAACCTACATCTGCTATTCTGGCTGTCCTTAATTCCCTTTGGCACCGCCTGGATTGGGGAAAATTCCCGCGCCCCTTTGCCGGTGGCGTTCTATGGCGGAGTGCTGCTGCTGGCGGCAATGGCCTACTATATTCTCTGCCGAGTACTTATTGCTAATCACGGCATCGACTCTACCCTGGCCATAGCTTTGGGAAAAGACGTGAAGGGCAACGTATCCGTAGTCATTTATGCCGTAGCGATGGTGCTTTCTTTTCTCAGCCCCTGGCTGGCATTAGGGCTCTATGTTCTAGTGGCTATGCTCTGGCTAATTCCCGACCGCCGCATTGAGAAAGCCTTAGATATTCGCTAACGGCGGGCTTTAGCCCTGGCGTGGGTGATCATACCGAACCCAATACAGGGCTAATCCCTTGAATAATGCCAGGTTCGGTAATTTTCTCGACGGCGCTGGCCCACAATCCGACGACAATGGAACCAATTCTGAAGAACGTGAGCAGATGAAATCTACGATTCACTTGGGGGCAAGTGGGCTGTGGACATCGCTGCACAAAATGCGTTTTTACAGGCTAACGTGTCTGATCCCAGGGGGCTTTTAGGGGTCAGACACTTTTATTTTTAAATATTGTAATACGTTGTGGCGGGGTTAGGGGTTGGGGGCTCAGATTTGGGATTTTGGGATTTGACGAATGCGTTGGGATGAGCTTGGCGGCTGGTTTTGATGCAACTAGATTAACCGGCCCAGCGGCCCTGTAAAGTAGAGGGTGATTAATCCCTCGCCCCTGTGGAGTCTGCATTGCCTAACCGCCATCGGGCTAAGCCGCCGCTTCGGTTTATTCCGCCCCACTTCAAAGCCTGGGTGGTGCAGGGGGGCTATATCCTGCTGCCGCTGCTGCTGCGGGTAAGGCTGCGGCCCTGGCTGCCGGTGGGCATTTGGCCGGTTACTTGCCCTAACCCCGAAGTGCTAGCCGAGAGCTTTCACCAGTTTCAAGCCGGCAAAATTCGCCTCATTTTGGCCTTTCGCCACAGCCAGGTGGATGACCCGCTGTGCCTGTCTTACCTGTTTTCGCGGCTGGTGCCCCGGGCGGCACGTCAGCAGGGGTTCAACCTCAAGCGCCCTGTGCATACCTTCTTTATGTATGACCGGGGCATGCCCCTGTGGGCAGGGGCCTGGCTGGGCTGGTTTTTTGCCAGCATGGGAGGCATCCCCGTGCACCGGGGGCGGCGGTTGGATCTAAAGGCGCTGAAAACGGTGCGCGAGCAGGTGGTGACGGGGCCGTTACCGGTGACCATTGCCCCGGAGGGGGCCACCAACGGCCATGGGGAAATTATTAGCCCTCTAGAGCCGGGGACGGCCCAGGTGGCCTTTTGGGCGGTGGAGGATCTGCAAAAAGCGCAGCGGTCAGAACGGGTGCTGCTGCTGCCGGTAGGGCTGCGGTACTTCTACCCTAACCCTGACTGGGGGGCGCTCAACCGTCTGCTGGGGCAGCTTGAGGGCGACTGTGGGTTGCCGGTGCAGTCCTTTTCGGCCCCGAGCCCGGCTTCAGTGGCGGCCTACTACCCCCGACTGGTTACCCTGGGCCAGCACCTGCTGACGCGCATGGAGCAGTTCTATGCCCGGTTTTATGGGGGCAAGCCGGGGGGCAAGCCTGCCCAGGATGGAGAAAATTCCCCTGAGACCATGGCCCAGCGGCTAGGGCCGTTGCTAGAGCAGTCCCTCAGGGTAGGGGAACAGTTCTTTGGCATTCCCACCACCGGCAGCCTGGTCACCCGCTGCCGCCGGTTAGAAGAAGCAGGATGGACCTACACCTACCGGGAAGATATTGAGGATATAGAAGCCCTGAACCCCTTTGACCGAGGGCTAGCAGACTGGATGGCGGCAGCGGCTAACCTAAATGTGCAGCACATGCGTCTGGTTGAAAGCTTTGTAGCCGTCAGCGGCCACTACGTCAAAGACCGGCCCACCTTCGAGCGGCTGGCGGAAACTACGCTGATCTTGTTTGACCTGGTAGAGCGGGTGAAGGGCACTAAAGTACCCAGGCGTCCCCAGCTGGGTCGTCGCCATGCTGTCATTAACCTGGGGTCGCCGATGGATATTACCCAGCGCTGGCCCGACTACAGCCAGTCGCGACCGGCGGCCAAGGCGGCGGTTGAAACCCTCACGACGGATTTGGAAACGGCCCTGGGGGAGCTGATTGACGCGGCGGGGCGGCCCTAATGGCCTGTCAATCTTTAATTTGCTGGTTAGGGACTCGCAAGAAAATCAGGCCCATGGCAATCTTTCCTGTTGGTGCATTGCTTCGCGAATGCACCCTATGGTGATCAATGCTTCGGGTATGTTATTTGGACGCACGTCCCTTAGGTGGAGCGCCAGCCAATGCTGTCGGGTTTCACGCCGTTGTGCTCAACCTACAAGCTACCCCAATGGGCGTAGCGGGCCAGCCCTCGATAACCCCTTATTTTCTTAGAGATCCTGATCGCTGACCTTACCTCGCAAGGTTTTGATGTGCCCTCGCTTCGTCTTGCTGTCGAGGCGCTTGGCTTTAACTCGGCGGGAGGGCTGGGTCGGTTGGCGCCGTTTGGGGGTAATGGTCACGCTCTGGATGAGCTCCTGGAGGCGATTCAGGGCGTCTTCTCGGTTTTGCTCCTGGGTGCGATGCTGCTGGGCTTTGATGACCACAACGCCGTCTTTGGTAATGCGGCTATCGGCTAAATTAAGCAGGCGCTCTTTATACAGGGGCGAGAGCGACGAGGCATTAATATCGAACCGCAGATGAATGGCGGTGGCCACTTTGTTGACGTTTTGCCCCCCGGCCCCCTGGGAGCGAACGGCGCTTAGCTCAATTTCGCTGAGGGGAATGGTGGTGTGGCCGTTAATTTTCAGCATGGGTTGAGAGAAGGGATAGGACACCGGGGGATGAACGGAGGGTAAACGCGTTCCCCGCCGGGGAACTATTCCCAATCTACCCGCTGGATGCGCTGGATGTAGTCTAGGTTGGCCAGCTCCATGAGAATGAGCTGGGCGTTAGCTTGGTGGGTATTGCCAATGGCCAGGGTTTGCTCAGCGGTGCAGCCAATCCGCCCTCGGCTATCGGGAAAGAGATTCAGGGATAGATCGATGGCCGAAACCTCCTGGACATAGGGGTCGCCGGTGGGAAGGCAAAATTCGTAGTCTAGGGATCGCTTGCTGTCGGCGGGGCCGTAGAGGCCGTTTTCGTCAAGCTCGTTCAAGTTAAAGGCAATTTTATCGAGGGCGCTGGCCTCATCGGCGGCGGGGATGGGCTGGCAGCCGAGGCTTAGCAGCAGTACTCCGGCCAGCCCGCTGAGGGAACCTAGCCGTTGCCACAAGAAACCGGTGGTCAGGGGCGATGTCATCCGTTGACTCATGCGCTATCGCAGCCCCAGCCAAGTAAAAAAACTCTGCTGGGTGAACCACTCTAGCAGCAGCAGGGCGATAAACCCGACCATGGCAAAGCGTCCGTTAATGCGCTCGGCATAGGCGTTCCAGCCAAAGGAGGGGTGAGGCTGCGCCGGGGCCGGGTCGGACCTACCGTCGGGCGAGATCGGTTCGGTCGGGGGAACTGGGGATGGGTCAGCCATAAAATCCAAAATGCAGGGAGCTGATGGGCTCAACAGACTAATTTTAGCGTTTAGCCTGGATGGTTCACCAGAACAGGAGGCAATGACTGTCATTTCCGTAGGCATAAGCATCCATAGACAGCAACATCCTCTCAAATGGATTCTCGATCGGAGTTTGTCCCCGCGCAAGCGGGAGGCGGGAATAGCGGGTATTGCCTGGGCTTGATGAGTAATGGAGGTGAGGGGCATTCCTCCCTATATTTAGATATTTAGCTTTGCACCACGGTAGGAAACCGACCCGGTGCCATGGCGGCCAGCCAGTTGTCCGCCTCTGCCCCAGCGGAGTGGGCAAAGCGCTGGGCAATGGCCGGTACATACACAAATGGCGAGTTAAACCCGGTAAACAGGTGCAGCCCGTTTACCCCCGGCAGCGGCCCCACTAGGGGTAACCCGTCGCGGCTAAAGCTCACAAGGCAGCGATGCCAGGTGCCTGACACGCCTGCCAAAGCCGGAAGCAGGTGTCCAATGGCCTGGCGCATAGCCGTTTCGCTCTCCCCAGCGGGAACCGGGGCCGCAACATCGGTCAGGGTACGGCTGATTTGGCCAATACACAAATGCCCATCCTGGAACTGAATCGCGCCGCTGTCGAGGATGGGGGGGGTGATCTCATGGCCGGGCTGGTTCCATAGGGGATCCACTGCGGGGGCGCTGGCCTTAGCTTCTAGGGCAAACCGCTGGTTGTTAGCGGGCATGACCAGGGTGCGCAGGGTAAGGTCTAAGGGCGGGGTCTCGATCAGCTCGGCGTGGGTGTAGTAGAGCGGTATGGCCAGGCCGATATCCTGCAAAAGCCGGCGGCTAAACGCTCCGGCGGCGACCAGCACCTGCTGGGCTGGGTAAGCCTGCTCGTCGGTCATGAGGCCGGTAACTTTAGCCCCCACCCGTACTAACCCCCGCACCGGCGCGATCAGCAGCGTGCCCCCCAGCCGCTGAAAGGCCTGGTTGTAAGCCTGCACCAGCCCCATCGGGGAGACATGGCCATGGCGTACCGTAAAGGCCCCGGCAATGGCCTGGGGATTGATCTGCGGCTCTAGGGCGTGGGCCTCCTGGACGGTAAGGAATTGGGGCGGGTTGGCAAACTTAGCGAATTGAGCCGTTAGGGCATCTAGGTCGGCCTGGGGGGCTACGGTAAGCAGCAAATCTAGCTCCCGGAACTGGGTATCCGCTCCCAGCTCTTCGGTCAGCTGGCGCTGCTTGGCGATGCCCTCCTGGCAAAGCTGCTTCGTCAGGCTGTTGGTACCTGACCAGTGGGGAATGCCCCCATAGCTGTAGCGGGTAGCGCTTTCGGGGATGAGGGATTGATCCACTAGCAGCACCGCTAGCCCCTGACGGGCCAGTTCGTAGCTGGCTGCGGCTCCGGCCAGACCATTGCCGACCACTATCCAGTCAAAGGTTTGCATAGCTCGTTAAGGATGAATTTGCCCCAGGATGAGCCGCAGTCGGTCGTAGTCATCCTTTAAAAATACGCTCAGTGTCCGCCCGGCATTTACCAGCCAGGGCCGATCGAGGTTGCGGAGCTGATAGCCATGGCGAATGACGGCGGCCACCAGCCCATCGACGGGGGCCTGGCCCAGGGCTAGCAAAGTTCTAAGAAAATCAAGCTGCTGGGTGAACTCAATGACCTGGTCAGCCTCGCACTGGCATATCGCCTGGTGCACCTGAGGTGGGCGCGGCGGCAGGTGCTGAAAAATTGGCCCGTCGGGGTAGCCCGCCAGATTAGGAGCGCGAAAGCCCACAATTGCCACCTGAAACTCGGTTTTGAGCATAGCGAAAATCTGCGGCTGCTGCTCGCGAAGATCGGCGAGGGAGAGCCCCAGTGCCCTGGCCCGGTGGACCGAGTCGATGGGGCTGGTGGTGGCGTGGTACACCACCCCGTAGATTTGGTTGCCCGATTCTTCATCCTGGGCGGTGACCCAGCTGCCAAAGGGCGGCATGGCTGAGAAGTTAAGCTGCTCGGGTTCAAGGCACTGGGCCAAAAACTCGGTAGTTGAGGTCTCGATTACTTCGGCAATGTGGCTGGGCTGCCGGGGCCGGGCCGTGACCTGGGCAAGGGGCAATCGCATCACCTAGCCCCGTCGTCCGCCAGCGTTCACCGGCTCTAGCTCGGCCATGGAGAAGGTTACCAGCTTATCCCAGTTGCCGCCCTCAAACAGAACGGCTACCTTGCCGTCGGAAATGCGCTGTACCAGCCCTTGGAACCCGTAGTAAGTATCGTTGACGTTAATTACCGTGACCGGTGCACCAGGAAAAATCATCATGACAACGTGGTTTGAATGTCTTCCATAGTTTAAGGCAAGGGTCGGTGGTTTGGCTGCTTTTTTGGGGCAAATCGCCTTGACAGAGGACATTACTCTGGTCTGGGCGGGGTTTCCTGCTCCAGAAGGAGACGACTCCGGTGCCGGATCGGTCTCATACCAAATCCGAGTCCCCTACGTCCGATTCCCAAAAGGCCAACCTGTAGGGGCGTTGGCGCAGCCTAGCCAGAGGCTTTATGGCATTCGCCTGGCTGAATCGGGGGTAGCCAAGCAGGATTTAGTATCACCCCTTTCCCCTCGTCAGGAGGTGAAACTACTCGCCTCCCAGGCTGATTTCAACCTCAGATTTTATTGGAAATTGGCGGATAACGAGTTAATCGGTAAACTTCAGCCGATGGCGAAAATTAGCCACGGACTCCACCATCCCCAGGGCCATAAAGTTGGTTAACAGGGCCGAGCGACCGTAGCTCATCCAGGGCAGGGGAATGCCGGTAACGGGAGCCAGGCCAATAGTCATACCAATGTTGATGCTGACCTGAAACACAATCATCGACAGTACCCCAATGGTAAGGAGGGAGCCAAAATCATCTTTAGCATTTTGGGCAATTACCACCAGCCGAAAGCAAATCAGCCAGTAGGCCAGCAGCAGCACTATTGACCCAATAAAGCCCCACTCTTCGCCAACGGCGGAAAAAATAAAGTCGGTGTGTTGCTCTGGAATGAAATTGAGCTGGGTTTGGGTGCCGTGCCCCATGCCCTGGCCCCACAGCTTGCCCGCGCCAATGGCGATGCGCGACTGAATCAGATGGTAGCCGCCCCCCAGGGGATCTTTGTCGGGGTCAAGAAAGAGGATAAGCCGATCTTTCTGGTAATCCTGCAGCAGTCCCCAAAACACATCCCCTAGCTTGCCCGAGATTAAATTAATGGCCGTAGCCACTACGGTGCTGAACCATCGCCAGGGCAGGGTAAACCAGGCCATTACCCCCATTAACAGACACCACCCCAGCCACATCGGCAGCACCAGATGAAATAAAATGGCCGCCACCAGGGGCGACACCATCAGCACCAGCCAGCCCAGATTACAGTTGGCCCAGTACAACATGCCTAGAGAAACCGCCCCAAACACCAGGGAGGTGCCCAGGTCAGGCTGCACAAACACCAGCACCCAGGGCAGCACTACGATGATCCCCGCATTCACTACCCCCCAGAGGGTCGAGGCATCTCGCTGACTCAGCCGGGCCGCCAGAGAAATAATCACCCCTAGTTTGGCAAACTCCGAGGGCTGGACGTAAAAGCCGCCAATGGCGATCCAGCGCTGGGCACCGAGGCCAACGGTGCCCATAAAAATCACCAGAATTAGCGAAAGATTGATCACCGCATAGATGATCCACTGCCACTCCAACAGCATCTCATACCGAATGCGAGCAATCCACAGGGCTAGGATCAGGCCAATGAGACCCATCACCAAATGGTTCCAGCCATACTCGGCGGTGCCGAGGTTGATCTGCGTACTGTGGATAACCAACGCCCCAAATAGAGTCAACCCCACGGTCAACCCGACCAGCAGCCAGTCTACCCCTTGCCAACCGCCAGACATCAGCTGCCAGCGCTTTTGAATGTTGGTGTTAAGCATAACGAGCCTGCGGAATATCTAAAGTGATGTCCGAGCGAGAAGATATCCAGCCAATAACTTTTACTCTGAATCTAGATTCCCGCCTGCGCGGAAACGACAGGATAAGTTCTGAGCTAGAAATGGCCTAAGCGGTCAGAGCGGCGACGGAGACCTTAGCCGCCACCTGCTGGGCGATCGCCCACAGCGCCTGGGCCGACGCCGAATCGGGATACTGCACCACGATCGGAATGCCCTGATCGCCCCCCTGGCGGACGGCCATTTCGAGGGGCACACAGCCCAGGAGAGGCACACCCAACTCGGCGGCAATGGCTTCGCCGCCGCCGGAACCAAAGATGTCGTAGCGCTTGTCGGGGGCATCGGGGGGAATAAAGTAGCTCATGTTTTCCACCACCCCCAGCACCGGCACCTGGAGCTGCTGAAACATTTTCAGCCCTCGCCGAGCATCGGCCGCCGCCACGTTTTGGGGGGTAGAGACAATGACAGCCCCGGCCATAGGCACCGCCTGGGCCAGGGTGAGCTGGGCATCGCCAGTGCCGGGGGGCATATCGACAATGAGATAATCTAACTCGCCCCACTGCACCTGGTACAAAAACTGCCGAATCACGCCATTGAGCATGGGACCACGCCAGATCACCGGCTGGTCGCGATCGATTAAAAACCCCATGGAGACCATTCTGACCCCGTGGTTAAAGGCGGGCTCTAGCACTTCCCCCTGGGGCCCTTGGCGAACCTTAATGTCAGCCTGGCTGAGACCCATCATGATCGGGGCATTGGGGCCGTAGATGTCGGCATCAATTAGCCCTACCGCTGACCCCGCCTGGGCCAGGGCCACCGCCAGATTAACCGCCACGGTGCTCTTGCCCACCCCGCCCTTGCCACTGGAAATGGCCACAATGTTCTTCACGCCGTCAATGCCGGTGCGGTCGGGCAGGGATTTTTGCTGGGGGGTTTCGGCGGTGACCTCAACCTTGACATCCGCTACACCCGGTAGCGTGCGGACGGCTTTTTCGCAGTCTTCAACAATAAATTCTCGCAGCGGGCAGGCAGGGGTGGTGAGCACCAGGGTAAAGCTGACGTGCCCATCGTCCACCACAACGTTGCGGATCATGTTAAGGGCTACCAGGCTCTTTTGTAGCTCAGGATCCTGGACGGGGCGAAGCACCTCCAGAACGGAATCGGAATTTAGGGCTAGGCTCATGGGGCGGACGTCTGGGTAGCCGTGGTAACAGCAAAGATTACTGTAACAGGTATGCTTCTATCTTAAAGGGCGCGGGTCAGGATTGAACCGATCTACCGATGCTCACCGGCGCAAGATTCCTCAAGCATAACCATAACTATTCGCCATCACCCAACCGTGGGGTGCATTCGCGAAGCCATGCATCCTTTTTGCCAGAGGCTATCTTTGCTAGCCAACGCGAAGCCATGCAACGTCTTTACCGAAGTCTTTTGCGTTGAGCGGTGCATTGTGATCTAAGGCAGGGACAGCAGCTGGCCTAGAAGATTTTGGAGCCACGAATGCACCTACGGGATGGGCAAACCTCGTTTGCGTGGTTACCAGGCGGAAAATCGGGGGTTTTGGGTGGCCAGGGTGGCGGGCTGTTCGGCGGCGGCGGCTAGGGCCGAGGTGACTCTGGCGGCGTAGGGGCGAATGAGTGACCAGGCCAGGGGCGATAGCCAGCCGCGCAGGGTAATGGAATAGGAAATTTGGGTGCCTCCGACGGTGGACTTAAAGTGATAGATGACCTGCTCTTCGAGCCCCGGCACCGGCAGCAGCCGGATGCTAATTAACTCATGGGGGAGAACCCGCTCGACAAAAATATTGACCGGAATCGGGCAGAACCGGGTGAACGCGCGATAGATCAGGCCTGGCTTGGGTCGCAATCCCTGGGGGGCGTTGGTGCTGGCCAGGAGGGGATGCCAGGATACGTCTGTGAGGTTCATCATGGTTTGCCAGAGGGTATCCACCGAGGCCGTACTGACCGTCAGGTAAGACTTTTCGAGCTGCCGCTGCACCTGCACCCAGCGATGGATCAGCTGCAGCAGGGACAGAAACGGGCGGGGAAATGACCACGGCTTAAACATAGCGTATTCCTCCTCTAGGGCGAGGTGCGGTGGGAGTATCCGGGAAACAGCCGGAAAAGCCGTCAAAACAGTCATAGCGAGGAGGATCTTGCCGTAAATCGCCGTTGGTAGTCTGAACCAGACGTTTTGATGGTGCTGTTTCAAACTGTTGCGTTTCGCACGTTGTTTTGCCAACAATTTCGCAACATTTATTCGCGATTCTTTCCCAGGTGCCGAGTTTCAAGGTAGCGTTAATAAGCTGTTGTTACGTTTAGTGGGCCATGTCACCCTAGAGTCATGTCACAGTGTGACATATCCCACGTGCAACGACATATTCCCTAGCGAATTCAGCCGTTATGACCTCTTCTCCCGTAGCCGCCGGTTCAAAAACCGCTCCGCCCCCCGCCGATTCTAAGCGGCGGGTGAGCACCATGCTGCAGCAGCTCCAGGACAGCATTTGCCAACGGCTAGAAGCCCTAGACGGTGGCGCCGCCTTTCAGGAGGACACCTGGGAGCGACCCGAAGGCGGAGGTGGTCGGTCGCGGGTGCTAAAGCAGGGCAGCGTGTTTGAGCAGGGCGGCGTTAACTTTTCGGAGGTGTGGGGCGACCACCTGCCGCCGTCAATTTTAGTACAGCGTCCTGAGGCGGCGGGGCATCGGTTCTACGCCACGGGTACCTCGATGGTGCTCCACCCGCGCAACCCCTACGTGCCGACGGTACACCTTAACTATCGCTACTTTGAGGCCGGGCCGGTGTGGTGGTTTGGGGGTGGCATTGACCTCACCCCCTACTACCCGTTTGAGACCGACGTGGTGAAGTTCCACCGGACAATAAAGGAGGCCTGCGATCGCCACCACCCCCACTACTACCCCGTCTTTAAAGCCTGGTGTGATGAGTACTTTTACCTCAAGCATCGCCAGGAAACCCGGGGAGTGGGGGGAATTTTCTTCGACTACCAGGATGGCCAGGGCGGGCTCTATCGCGGCCCTGACCCGGGCCAGGGCGCTGACCACCTCAGCCAGGCCGTGGGCGACCTCCCCCCCCGTCAGTGGGATCAGCTGTTTGCCTTCTCCCTGGACTGCGGCAATGCCTTCTTGCCCGCCTACGTGCCGATTGTGGAAAAGCGCCACGACATGGAGTACGGAGACCACGAACGTCAGTTTCAGCTCTATCGCCGGGGGCGCTATGTAGAGTTCAACCTGGTGTACGACCGGGGCACCATTTTTGGCCTGCAAACCAACGGGCGTACCGAGTCGATTCTGATGTCGCTGCCGCCCCTGGTGCGTTGGGAGTATGGGTTTACCCCTCCACCGAGTAGCCCGGAAGCGCGGCTGTATGAGGTCTTTCTTACGCCCCAGGACTGGGTGAATTGGCCAGCGGAAAACTCCGCTGCTTAACCAATTGAAACGGCCCCATTTTTGGCCCCCAGGTCTTTGCCCCGGTAGCGGCATCGACCCCATGGTCATAGACTCGCAGCTCCAGCGGCCGATCGAGTTGATCGACAAGATGAGTCGCCGGGCCAATGTCGAACCCCAGGCTAATGTAGCTGGCCTTGCCCTCGTAGGTGATGCTACATAGGGTCTCAGCGGGCAGGCGCGCCACAAATTGGGGGCCGACCGGCTCCTCGTATGCCCCAGCGGTGATGCCCAGGCCGCAGGTGGGCAAATCAACCAGATCGGCGGCCGTGAGCGTTGCCAAGCGAGCAGGCTCGGTGGCACTACCGCGCCAGGTCAGGGGATCTTGCAAGCCATAGTACTGACCCCAGAGCTGATTGTCTCGAATCGTCAGGTGCAGCAGGCGCTGACGATAGGGGGGGGTACTAGCGGCAACGTTCACCTGCTCAATAAAAAAGCCATAGCCCGATGGAAACAGATTCCGGGGCAGGGGCTGGTTCCACACCCGCAGGTGCAGGTACCAGGCGGGATCAGCTAAGGACTGGGTACGGTTGTCAAACTCTCCGGCTAAATAATCGGCGAGCTGCGTGAGCTGGGTATTCAGGTCAGGGAGAAGCATTGAGAACCGCTCTTCAACGGAATGGTACTAAGGCAATTTCTCGGAAAGAAGATACCCGATATAAACAGACTTTTGGGCAGGGTTCCCGCCTGCGCGGGAATGACGAGGTAAGTTCTTGGCTGGAAATCTCCTAAATTCAAAATCTGCGGTGGAGATTTGGATGTCGGCTCACGACAAAAGGGCGGTGGGCATTGCCTACCCTACGATACTGACTTCAAGGTCTCTGCATGAAATCTTGACTTTGGCTCACCCCAACGGGCAGGTAGGCATTGCCCAACCTGCCCTGTGCCCCACCTCAACAGAGGTGGCAATGCCCTTCTCCGCCGTTTTCTTAGCGGCCTAGGCGACCTGGAAGGCGGCTCCTAGGCCAGCGCCAATTTCTTCGGGGGAAAGCTTGCCGTCGTGATCTAGATCCAGGGCATCGAATACGGCATCGGTACCCAGCCACTCTTCGCGGGTAATGAAGCCGTCGCCGTCGAGGTCGTAGGCTTTGAACAGGTCATCCCTGGCGTGGGTCACCCTCACCGCGCCCTCGGTGAGCTGGGTAAGACGGGTGGCCAGGAAGTCTTCCAGCGCCTCCAGGGCCTTGCTGAAGCCCTTGATGCCTTCGTCAAGCTTCTCGGTGGCCATGCGGTCGGCCTCGTGCATCGAGCGAAAGGTGGCTTCGTCGATGGAGAGCTTTTCAATCTCCATAGAGGCCGCCTTGGCCGGGTCGAGCTTGCGGGGGAGGTCGACCTCGGTTTCCTTAAGCTGGGCCAGCAGATTAGGGGAGATGGTAAGCAAGTCGCACCCGGCCAACTCGGTGATTTCGCCAATGTTGCGGAAGCTGGCCCCCATTACCTCGGTGGCATAGCCAAATTTTTTGTAGTAGTTGTAGATTTGGGTCACCGATAGCACTCCCGGGTCTTCATGGGGGGCGTACTCTGCAATGCCGGTGTCTTTTTTATACCAGTCGAGAATGCGACCCACAAAGGGAGAAATTAGGGTGATGCCCGCCTCGGCACAGGCAATGGCCTGGTGAATGCCGAACAGCAGCGTTAGGTTACAGTGGATGCCCTCTTTCTCAAGCACCTCAGCGGCTTTGATACCCTCCCAGGTGGAGGCAATTTTAATTAGCACCCGATCGGGAGTAATGCCGAGCTGATCGTACTGCTCAATGATGTTGCGGGCGGTGGTCAGGGTGGCTTCGGTGTCGTAGGAGAGGCGGGCATCGACCTCAGTAGAGACTCGACCCGGAATAATGCCGAGAATTTTGTGGCCAAAGGCAATGGCCAACCGGTTAAACGCCAGGTTAGCAATGTCTTTATCGGCAGCCCCAGCCCCGGCATCAGCCTTGGCTTTGAGCAGGGTTTCATCGACGATCTCTTGGTACTGGGGCATCTGGGCCGCCGCAGTAATTAGCGATGGATTCGTGGTGGCATCGCGGGGAGTAAATTTTTCAATGGCTTGAATATCTCCGGTGTCGGCGACGACGACGGTCATGTTCCGAAGCTGCTCTAAGAGACTGGCCATGATTCTCTCCTGGAAGTTGAGGGGGCAATGTTGTCCACATTGTAAACAGGGGATCGGGGAACATTGTTAACCCTTAATTAAAGCTACGGGGTCATCAAGAAATGTTACATGAAGGGAGATGGCGCCCTGTAGGGCTTGGGAACCGTGGTTTTAAGCATTTTAATGCCCGGCGCTAGAATATGACCGCCCGGTTGGGCCTTGGTTTTCTCATTTATTAAATTTTGCCCAAAGCAGGTGCAGGCAAGGCAGAGCGCGGGAGCGCCACCCAGGTTCTTGGCGGCCCAAAAGTCTCCTAGGCTGTCAGTTCCTGCTTCTAGATGGCCTAGTTCACCGGCACGGCCAGGGGGGCAGCGGCCGCAGCGGCGGCATCCTGCATTTGCTTGGCCGCTACGTAGGCGGCTAGCTGCTCTTCAATGTTTTCTCGCACGATTTGCCGGAAGTCGAGGAAGTGCTCGGCCTGGGCGCAGACTGAGAGATAGTTGGCGGCTACGGCGGGGTAGCGCCACAGTATGATCGCCAGGTTGACCCAGAACCGCAGCCGGGTCTTACGCACCACCCCCTGCCGCCAGAGGATGATGAAAAAAGCTCGGACGATGACCCAGCTGATCTCCGGGGCACCGGCGGAGGTGGTGCGGTTTTTGTAGTTCTTTTTCTGGGCTTCTCCCAAAATCAAAAAGTGGCGGAAGGTACGGTTGAGCACCGTCAGCGGATCATAAAGATCCCAAAAGGCCTGGATAAACTCTTCGGTGATTTCCTCAATTGGGCGGGTGGGCACGAAGTTCATCAGCGTCGCCTGGTTGATGTCGGCGCTCTTACCCAGCAGCCGCCCCTCTTTTTCAAGGCGATGCCAGAGGGCAGTGTCGGGCAGGGCCTGGAGCATACTCACCATAGCGGTGGGAATGGCGGTCTGCTCGGCAAACTGGTAGATGCGCTGGCCCGCCCCCGGCTTTTCGCCGTCGAACCCGACGATAAACCCGGCCATGACCCGCAGCCCGGCCCGAGCAATGGAAAGCACCGACTCCGCCAGGGGATCGCGCACGTTTTGAAACTTGCGGGTGAGGGTAAGGCTCTCGTCGTCAGGGGTTTCGATGCCTAAAAAGACGGTGCCAAAGTTGCAGTCTACCATCATCTGCATCAATTCTGGATCCTGGGCCAAATCTACGGAGGCTTCGGTGGCGAAGGAGAAGGGGTAGTTGTGCGCCTCCATCCAGGGCTGCATGGCCTTCAGCAGCAGCTTGACGTTGCGTTTGTTGCCGATGAAGTTGTCATCCACCATAAAGATGCTGCGCCGCCAGCCCAGGTCATAAAGGCACTGCAGCTCGGCCAGCAGCTGTTCAGGGGCCTTGGTGCGGGGCTTGCGCCCGTAGAGCACGATGATGTCGCAGAACTCACACTGGAACGGGCAGCCGCGGGAAAACTGCACCGACATTTCCGCGTAAGCGTCCATTTCCAGCAGGTCGTAGCGGGGCACGGGGGTACTGGTGACGTCGGGCTTTTCGCCGTCAGAACGGAAGGTGCCGCCGCGATCGCCCCGCTCCACCGCCTTCACAAACAGGGGTAAGGTAATTTCCCCCTCGTCTAGGATCAGAAAATCGGCCCCCGCCGCCTCAGCCTCGTGGGGTAGGGAGGTGGGGTAGGGGCCGCCCACCGCCACCAGCTTGCCGTAGCGCTTGGCGGTCTGAATGCTCTCTAAAAAGTCAACCTTGTGCACAATCATGGCCGACACGATCACAATATCGGCCCACTGCCACTCGTCGTCGCCCACGTCGCGCACGTTGCGGTCTACTAGCTTAAAGGCCCAGTTCTGGGGTAAGATAGCCGCCACCGTTACCAGCCCCAGGGGCGGCAGCTGAGCCTTCAGGTTGATGAGTTCCAGGGTTTTATCAAAAGACCAGAAGCTTTTCGGAAAGCGTGGATAGACCAGCAATATATTCATGCGGGAAATCTTAAGTTTTCGCTAATGCTACGGGAGTTATTTGAAATAATCAAACGCCACACCCTAAAAATGGGCTGATTTCAGGGAGCTACCGATACACATCCTGGGGGATACATCTAGCGAATCATTAATCTTGCTTATCCCAATAGAGCCTGTAACGGGATGACGCTATGGCCCTTTAAAAGTTCATCCGTTTAAAACGAAAGGCCCAGGGCTAAGCAAGCCGTGCCCGCCGCCGTGCTGACGGTATAGGTCTGGGTTTCAACGGTGGTGGCGACAACCAGCATATTTTCGCCAAACGAGGTACCGTCGATGGTACAGCTACCCCGTAGCACCAGCAGATAATTGCCGGTGTACTCGTAGCCTTCGGCTGAGATGCTCTGAATGAACTGCGCACTCAGGCCGCCCTGGGGATCTAGGGGAATGTCGTAAACCGAGACGTTCGCCTGCCGACTCTCAAACGGATACAGGTTCTCAAGCTGAGGATCCGCCGTGTTGATCTGAACGGGGGTATAGGGCTGAATGAGGTCTACATTCGCGAAGTCGGGGGGCGCCGCATAGGCGAGGATAAAAAAGCCCGTGCTGGCTGAGATCTGATGTCCGCTGCCGGGAGGGTTGAAGTAGAGCGTGCCGGTGGGGTACCCTCCCTTGACGTCGGTCTGGGTGCCATCAACCACATATACCGACTCGGTCATGGCGTGATAGTGCAATCCCACGCTGCCGTCGGGAGTGGTGTACCACAAAATACTGATGTGCTCGGTATCGGCGGCACCGGATAAAATGAGCTTTTCTAGGTTGGGCCTGAAGGTAAAAAAGTCGTAGTTGCCCGGGTTGGCAGTCAGGTCAGCCAGATCGACCACGGTTGAGTGGCTGAGACCAGAAGCAGGTTCATTGCGGGCGACTACCGCAGCAGGATTATCGGTTGCCATGGCGGCATGGGTGCTCAAGCTTACAAACGAAACCAGCCCTAACGCCACCGCAGAGGATGCTTTAACCCTGGTCATGGCGACCTGCTCCGGTGCTAAGAGTTCTCTAAGCTGAGGCTAATAAGAATATTAAGGGTAAACCGTATCATGGGGAATTTCTAAATGCAAGAAATAACGTCAGCTCGAATGAGTTTGACGAGGCTCACTCAAGCCGCCAAGGGGCTTACCGTCGCCGCCAGCCAACCGCCTAAGGGTGCCCTAGTCTCACCGGCAACAGTTATCGCAGTGGCCACAGCCTCCCAGCCGCTGGGCCTCACCCCGAAAGCCAAAGGCCACCAGCAGGGCCTGCCAACGACAGGTGCGACCGTGGAGAAATCGGTGCATCTGCTGGCTGGCGGAGACCTGTAGCGGCGACGGCGCCCCCCGCTGGGCGACTAACCGATAGTGAAACGGATCGACCCACTCAAGCTGCCCAACGCTGTGCAGCCAGGAAAGGGAAATGGCCCCGTGGGCAAAGTCGCGGCTAATGTCGCGCACATCCCCGGCTTTAGGAATGGCACTCACTAGCTGCTGGGCCTTTTGCTGGAGGGTCTGGGTCTGGGACTCAAAAAAATTCGCCCGCTGCCGATCCCCCGCATCCAGCCAGCCAGTGGGCTCGCTCACCAGGGTGAGGGCGGCGGCGGGCTGGCCATCTCGCCCGGCTCGGCCCACCTCCTGCACGTACTCGGTAATGGTGCAGGGCGCCTGGTAGTGCATCACCCAGCGGGTATCGGGCTTGTTGACCCCCATGCC
>DAIUJR010000002.1:0-133789 GCA_036848635.1 Nodosilinea sp. CTOTU7336 | reverse complement strand
GGTCTCTGCTCCTGCTATTGATTCTACAGGCTCAATTTCCGATAAGGTTTATTGTAAATGCTGCGCAGAATTTCAAAGTCGGTGGCCATGGCGGGGTGCCCAAGGGGGATTAGACCCTATGGTATCGCCATTGCAGCGGGCGGTTTCACGAGATCTCTAAGCGGCAATGGCGTATCGCGAGGTGGTTATGCCATGTCACGACGTGGTTATGCCATGTCACGGAATGGTTATGCCATGTCACGACGTGGTTATGCCATGTCACGGAATGGTTATGCCATGTCACGGGATGGTTATGCCATGTCACGGGATGGATATGGCACATCACGACATGGATATGGTATGTCACGCGGTGGATATACCATGTCACGCGGTGGTTATGCTATGTCACGCGGTGGTTATGCTATGTCACGCGGTGGTTGTGCTATGTCACGGGGTGGTTATGCCGTGTCACGGGGTGGTTATGGCATTGCATCGAGCTACCATGCCATATCCACGTGCGGCCAAGGTGATGTAGCCGTTGCCCTGGGCTGAGGGAAGTAACTTGGCTTTCTTCCTGGAGCTGGGTATCAGCCGCAGTCTCAGTAGATCACAAAGCCCCTGCTGGCCCAACCTGCGGGAAGCAAGCTACATCCCCCAAGCCCTGGGAGAAGGGGGCCAGAACGGCTCAAAGCCCCTCTCCCAAGCTTGGGAGAGGGGTTTAGGGTGAGGGCAATTCTGCGGGCTAGGCACATCGTTTCCGATCTACTAAGTCCAGCCCGTCAGGGCGAACGCCGTAAAGCCTCTGGCTAGGCTGCGCCAACGCCCCTACGGGTTGGTCTGTGGGGAATCAGGCTACGACTCGGATCTGTATAACTTGGCCTTCTTCCTGGAGCTGCGCGATGGTCGCAGCTGAGCTGGTCAGGGCGAACACCGTTCGCCCCTACGGTTAGTCTTTAGGGGCTTGAACCTGGCTTTTAGATGAGATTTCGCCATCAGGGAGCCAGTAGGTTAGCACGCTCACCGCCATGCTGTGCCGCAAAACGAAGGGCGATAGGCTACACGGCTAACCCAATCGGACAGGCCACATTCGTACCCCCTAACCCACAGTACCCGCCGGGGTTCTTCGCCAAATACTGCTGGTGATAGGTCTCGGCGTAGTAATACTCAGGGGCGTCGATAATTTCGGTGGTAATGGCACCATAGCCAGCGGCATTGAGTGCCTGCTGGTAGGCTGCTTGCGACGCCTCGGCTAGCTGCCGCTGAGCGTCTGAGTAGACGTAAATGCCGGAACGATATTGGGTGCCGACGTCGTTGCCCTGGCGCATGCCCTGGGTGGGATTGTGGCTTTCCCAAAACACCTGCAAGAGCCGCTCGTAGCTAATTACCGCTGGGTCAAACACCACCTGCACCACCTCATTATGGCCGGTTAGCCCCGAGCACACCTCCTGGTAGGTGGGGTTAGGGGTGTACCCAGCGGCGTAGCCCACCGAGGTCGAGTAAACCCCGTCCTGCTGCCAAAACTTGCGCTCGGCCCCCCAAAAGCAGCCCAGGCCAAATAGTGCCAGTTCCATACCGGCGGGGAAGGGCGGGGTGAGGGGGTTACCGTTGACGTAGTGCTTGTCGGGCACCGGCATAGCGGTCGCCCGACCGGGCAGGGCATCGCTAGCAACGGGCATTTCGGACTTTTTGCCTTTGCCTAAACCAAAGAAAACCATGGGAACATCCCTATGCGTAGAATTTCATAGCCTTACTATAGGTTAGCGATCTGAGCAGTGGTTGAGAAGGGCGTGAGTAGGGGTGGGGTGGCTGGGTGGATAGGAGAGGGGCGCGGCCTCGTCATCAGCTCGATGCGCTGGTGTAAAACCGCAGGGCAAACCGCCAAAAACGATTAGACATTATCCCTAACGCCACCGCCAGCAGCCCCGACACCAGTAGCCATAGACTACTGCCCCGGCTTAGCATGGCCTGGGCGGGCACCGTAGTTAAAAACGCCACCGGCACCACAAAGGTAAAAAACACCCGATAGGCCGCCGGGTAAGCCCCAATGGGAAACCGCCCCGCATCGAGCAGCCCCCGCAGCACCTCGGTCACGTTGTAGACCTTGACGAACCAAATGCTGGTGGCCCCCAGCATAAACCACAGGCTGTAGAGAATCGCAGCCCCCAAAACAAGGGGCGGCACGGCCAGGGCATAATCCCCCAGGCCCAGGCCCAGACGACGCCCGGCATAGGCAATGATGATCATCCCAAACCCTACATCGGGCAGGCCCCAGGGCGACAGCACCCGCGTCGAGAGCCAAAACTGAGCGCTAATCGGCTTTAGCAGCACAAAATCAAGGGTGCCCTGCTGCACCTGGGTAACGATTTTATTTAGGTTAGGTACCAGCACCGTGGCCGCAAAGCCCTGCAAAATGGTGAACATGCCCAACACCAGCAGCGCCTGTTCCCAGCTCCAGTTTTGGAAGGCGTAGCCGGTGCGGTAGAACAGAAATAGCCCAAAGATACTGCCTCCCAGGCCGCCCAGGCTAGTAATCGCCGCTAGCCAAAAGTTAACCCGATACTCTAGCTCAGCGGCGATCGCCGTGGCCCAAAACAGCTTCAGCACCGCCCAGTAGCGCCCCATTAGGCCCCCATGCCAGAATACTGCCGTAGCCCCCGCCGCCACAGCCAGCGGTTGAGCACCAAAAATACGCCGCTCCACAGCACCATCGCCCCAAACCCCTGGGCCACCTGCTCCCCCTGGTTGGTTAGCAGGCTAGCCGGAAAATAAATCAGGTAGGGAAACGGCGTCCACAGAACCACCGCCCTCACCGCATCCGGAAACAGCGATAGGGGAGCCACCATCCCCGACAAAAAGGTGTACAGCAAAAACCAAAACTGCTCAATGGCGCTGGCCCGCTCGATCCAAAACGCCGCCAGGGCAAAGGTGTATTGGATCATAAACCGCAGGCAAAAGGAAAGGACAACGGCTAGCATTCCCAGCCCCAGGTTAAGGGGTGTGGGCCACCAGGCCGCCTCGGGATACAGCAGCAGAAATAGCCCCACCAGCATAAAGGCAAAGGGCAGTCGCGCCAGTCGCTCGGCCCCGTGGCTAAAAAAATGCCGCCACACCGGGTCAATGGGCTGCAGCAGGCGGGGGGAAAGGGTACCCTCCACCACCTCCCGCTCAAATTCCCAAATCACCCAAACAACGGTGAACTGGCGCACCAGAAACACCGCCAAAAAATACCGCACCAGCTCCGTTGGCCCCAGCCCAAACTGCCCCCCCTGGGCCGCCTCGGCCCAGAGCCCCATCAAAATTAACGGAAAGGTGCCCGACAGTACCCAAAACAGCAGCTCAGCCCGATACTCCACCATGTAGGCGTAGTATACCGAGAGCATCACCCGGGAAATTTTCAGGGCTTTTCTAGCCATCGCTCAGCAACCCTAGGGCCAGCCCCAGATCAGATCGGCTAGGGCCACTATACCAAGCTTAGCCCGCCGTTGCCCGCAGCTGGTCACGGCACTGGGCCAGATGTAGGCCGGTGCTAATTTTTTGCTCGTGGTAGTTGCTCTGCCACACCGGCTGCCCCGGTAGGTTACGGCACAGGTTAATGCGCTTGGCCGCCGCCGCCTTAAAGCTGGCAATAAACGAAGACAACAACCAGGGCTTCTGACTCGGTAGCAGCCCTGAAATGCCTGGGGTGGCCCAGGTCGGGGGCGGCATTTGAATGATCACAATACTCTCTAGCCCCGCCGGAGTGACCACCCACAGGTCAAGGTCAACCCCCGAGCGATTGGCGGCTGAGCGCTCCCACTCATGGGCGACAATGGTGCCATAGTCGCTGAGGCAGAGCTTGCCCTGGTGGTGATGGCCCAGTAGCGGCTGGCGCTGATAGGTCGAGAGCCTGATGAGATAGGCCCTGGCTTCAGCTTTATGGGTCATGGTCGGCACCCTCAAAGCGGCCATAGGATAGGCATCACTGCTTAAGCTCATTAATACTAGACCTGGTGATAGGGAGTAATTTAGCTTGCCCATCTGGCTAGAATATGAATCGATTGATACCAAAAAATCTTGGCTCAGTTTTGACGATTGAGGTCTCATATTAAATCCTGCTGAGCTACCCCTGATTCAGCCGGGCGAATGCCATAAAGCCTCTGGCTAGGCTGCGCCAGCACCCCTACGGACTGGCTTTTTGGGAATCGGGCAGATGGGACTCGGATTTAGGATCAGCTATTCAGTAGATCGAAAATGATGTGCCTAGTCGCAGCATTGCCCTCACCCCAAACCCCTCTCCCAAGCTTGGGAGAGGGGCTTTGAGCCGTTCTGGCCCCTGCTCCCAACCTGGAAGCAGGGGCTGGGGGATGTAGCTTGCTTCCCGCCGGGTGGGCCAGCAGGGGCTTTGTGATCTACTGATATTGAGTCTCAGGTCTACCCTGAGACCCAGAATCTAAAACCTTCCGCCGCCGAGCCCTAGCGATGCCATTGCCACAGCTTGATGGTTTTGTCGGCGCTGGCGCTGGCCAGCAGCTTGCCGCTCGCCTGCACCGCTACACCGTGGATCGGGTTAATGTGACCCGGCAGAGTATGTTGCAGGGTACCCGTGCCCCCCTGCCATATCCGCAGGGTGCCGTCGCTGCTGCCGGTCAACAGGTGCTGGCTATCGGGAAAAAAGGCAACGGCATTGACCTCCTGGGTGTGCCCTTGCAGGGTGTGGAGCAGCTGGCCGGTGGCCAAGTTCCAAAGACGAATGGTGCGGTCTTTGCTGGCGCTGGCGATCAGGCGCTGATCGGCGCTGACCGCTACCTGGTTGACAGTATTGGCGTGACCCGCAAGCACCCTGACCAACTCAGCGGTTTGTACATTCCAAATGCGCACGGTGTTATCGAGACCGCCGCTGACCAGGAGCTGGTCAGCGGCGGCCAGGGTAACGGTCTTAATCATACCCGCCGAGCCGCTGAGGGTTTTGACTAAGTTGCCCTTGTCCAAAGTCCAGAGCTTGATGGTGCTGTCTTCGCTGCCGCTGGCCAAAAGAAACCCCTTTACCCCAATGGCCACCGCCGTAACATCCCGTAGGTGGCCCTTGAGGGTGCGCAACAGAGTGCCATCGCCAAGGTTCCACACCCGCACGGTGGCATCGTCGCCGCAGCTGGCCAGTACCTGCCCCCCAGAGCTAATGGCGACTTCATTCACCCCCCGCACATGGCCGGTCAGGGTATGGAGCAGCTGCCCGGTTTGGCAGTTCCACACTCGAATGGTGTCATCCAGACTGCCGCTAACCAGCATCGGTAGTTTGGGGTTCAAGGCCACCGTCATCACCCAGGACTGGTGGCCCGTCAGGGTTTTGACCGGCTGCCACCCCGGCCCGGAACTGGCTGGCTTAGAGCGGGGCGGGGATGACGCTGAACCCGAACGGTTCACCGCCGTCGGCGCTGACAGATTCCCAACCGCCGGGGCCGGTTGGGATAACGAGGTATCCCACTGGGGTGGCGATGTAGTGGGCACCGAGATCCCCGCTGTTTCCCCAGGCCCGCTGATCGGTGGGGGTTGAAACCCGGCAAACAGGCTTTCTGACGTGGGGCCAGACATCCAGCCGGGTACCGTGCCCTCCAGCTTGGGCAACCGCTGCAGGTCGGTGATCACATCCTGGGCGGTTTGATAGCGGGCGCTGACCAGATCTCGGGTCATGACATTGAGAATTTTGGCGAGCCCTGGGTTAACGGTGCGTCCCCCCTGCTGCAGCCGTTCTTGCCAAATCCAGCGGCCCTCCAGAGGGCTATAGAGTTCCTCTGGCTTGCGGCCGGTCAAGAGGTGCAGGCAGGTGGCTCCTAAACTGTAAATATCGCTGGAAGGATAAGCCTGACCGCTGCGCAATTGCTCTATGGGAGCATAGCCTTCGGTGCCAATGCGGGTGCCAGGCTCGTACAAAATTGCCTCACTAAACTGTTTGGCCACACCGAAATCCAGCAGCACTGGCTTGTGATCGGTGCTGCGCCGAATAATATTAGTGGGGGTAATGTCGCGGTGAATCACGCCGCGCCCATGGATAAACTGTAGCACCGGCAACAAATCCTCCAGCAGCCGCCGAATCATGGTTTCACCATAGGGCGTCTGGGTTGTCACTTCCTGGGCCAGGGTGGGACCGAGGATCATCTGCTGCACTAGATACAAATATTTGTCCTGCTCAAAATAGGCCAGCAGGGTAGGAATTTGCGGATGCTCTCCCAGCTCATCAAGCCGCATCGCCTCCTGCTCAAACAGCTGAACCGCCTTCAGAAACGACTGGGTACCCTGGGCCTGGGGCGCAAACTGTTTGATCACGCAGCGGCTGTTGAGCCGGTCGGTATCCACCGCCACGTAGGTGCGCCCAAACCCACCTCGACCAATTAGCTTGAGGGGCCGGTAGCGGCCTCGCAAGCGCAGCTCTAGCGCGGCCCCACAGGATGGACAGGCCGCCGTCAGCGTAGCGTGATTAGGTTGAGAGCAGTTGGGATTCAGGCAGCAGATCATCACAGCGGTAGCCCTGAGTGAACAGGGCACGGAGTTGGGTAGTCTCTGCCTTAAGTTTAGAGGAGAGTTGGGGGAAATCTGGGTTTTGGATAATTTCCGCCCTCCCTGGCTGGGGCAAAGTTCTTTAGGGATGGGAGCCGGGCTGGAAAGCCGGGCTGCTTGTCCTAAATAGACTTGTCCTAGCAGACTTGAAGCCAGGAGGTGAGCTAACTGGTTGACTGACAAAAGTTTGTCGCGTAGGTGGGGTTGAGGCGACGTAGCTGGCTTCCCGCCGGGTAACCCAACCCCAGCAACGGTTTGGTTGAGTTATGCTATCGCTAACCCAACCTACGGCAGAAATACGTCAGAGTTTAGCCACCCATTGTCACCAGCAGGTTGCGGGGTTGCATGCTCTAGCGGTGAGTGACACCAGCGAGGTCAACTTAAGTCGGCATCGTGGCCGCTTAAAGGCAGCCGATCTGGGAAGTTTGAGCAACGACCGAGAGGTCGGATTTTTCCTCCATCCCACCCTGGTGCTGGACGTCCAGCACCAGGGTGGGTTTCCGTTAGGCGTGAGTGATGAGGGTCGCACCGCTGATGTGGTGTTCTCAGCGCCCCAACAACGGTGCTTGGACGCCCTCAGCATTCGCCTCAATGGTCGCACCCGCAAACAGCAAAACCCATTTCCACCCAAGACCTTAGCTTGGGCTAGTTGGCTGATTGCTCGATTAGGGGGATGGTCAGGCTATGCTAGCCAACACTCCCCTGGCATTGTCACCCTGCTGAACGGCCTTAAGCCATTTGAAACCCTCTTTGAAGGCTGGTCATTGAGCCATGGCTGAGATGTCTATAAGCAGTAGCACGATTTGGAGAGGGGCTTTGAGCCGTTCTGCCCCACCCTGCTCCCAGGTTGGAAGCAGGGGCTGGGGGAGGGAGCTTGCTTCCCGCCGCGTGGGTCAGCAGGGGCTTTGTGATCTACTGAACCTACCTCTTCTAAGGAATGAGGATTAAATAAAACCTAAGTTTCGTAGGTTAGGCATCCTGCCTGACCATGGACAGTCGGGACGGCTATCCTACGTTATTTAATTCTTGATCCTAAGCTAAAACCTTGCACAGCAGCACTCTGGAATCTAGACCTATCTAGGCAGGCCTTAGGGTACTTGCACCGCTGACCGCCGAACCTCACGCCTGTAGCAGCTTAAGCTTCTAGAGCGTTTTCTATGCCTTTACCAATGCCCCAGGAGTCTTTGATGATGTCTTTGAAGGCGTTAGCCTGCATCAGCATACTTTCACGCAGCTGAATCAGCAGCTCCTGGGCTTCTTCCTGGGAGAGGTTGCGCACCTGGTTCTCAAACAGGCGAAGTTCAAACTGCTGTTCGAGGGGAAGTTGTTCGCGTAAATTCATGGGGTTTCCTCCTGGTGCAATGGCACCGTGGGTTACTTACCACAATGTAACATATTATTAATTTTGCTTGCGATTGGTTATGGGGTGTTACCCGAACTAGTACAGCGGGCATTGCCTGCTGTTCACCAGTAACCCGGTAGGGCATATAACCGGGCATCGCTCAGGTGTTCAACCAAAATTAGGGATTAAACTCGGTTTAATCCCAACTGCTCTGCTTTTCTGAACCATGTTCCAGGCTACCCGCCAGCGCCTTGCCCTGTGGTACACCGCCGTCACGGCGGTGCTGCTGCTGCTGTTTGCCAGCGGCTTTTACCTCTACGTCAGGGCCACCCTGGTGGAGCGGGTCGACGACACCCTCAACCACGTGGTGGAAATTATCGAGCGCTCTCTGGTGATTGAGCTGGATGCCGGAGGCGAGCGGGTGTTTGCAACGGCGGATGGCTTTGGCCCACCCCTCAGGGTCAACGTGGAAGCCAGCTTTCGAGACAATGCCCAGGCCGTCGAAGACGACCACATTGACCTGGAGTGGTTTGGCCCTAACGGCCAACTGCTCTGGTCTACACTGGCGACGGTACTGCCGGTGCCCCTGCACGTAAACCCAGCGGGGGAAACGGTACGGGGCAGCCCGGAGGCCGTGTTTCGCCAAATTACCCAGCGGGTGCAGGTGAATGGGCAGGTCCTGGGCTATCTGCGGGTTAGCCATCCCTGGTTTGAGGTGACCAAGCCCAGCCGTCGGCTCATGCTGGATCTGGCCCTGGGTACCAGCCTGATGGTAGGAGCAGTGGCGGCCATTGGCTGGCTGCTGTCGGGCATTGCCATTGCCCCGGTGCGCGAGTCTTACCAGCAGCTGAAGCAGTTCACCGCCGACGCCTCCCACGAACTGCGCAACCCGATCGCGGTGATTCAAACCAACGCCCAGGTGGCGCTGTCAGACCCTAGCCCCAATGTGGAGATTCAGCAAAAACAGCTCCAGGTAATCGAGCGCCTGACCCGGCGGCTGGGCCGATTGGTGGACGATTTACTGTTTCTGGCTCGACAGGAAAGCGGGCTAATTCCTCTTACCCCCGCCGCGGTTGACCTGGAGCAACTATTGATCGATGTCATCGAAGAACAGCAGATCATGGCCGCTGAGCGCCAGATTGGCCTTAGGTTTGCCAGCCCGGTGGTGGCCGCAGCCAGTCCTTCGAGAGCTGGAGAAGTGAGAACAACCGAATTTCTGCCCTCCCCCCAGCTTGAGGACATGGCTATGCCCCTGATCGCCTGGGGTGATGGCAGCCAGCTAACCCGGTTATTTACCAATTTGATTAGCAACGCCGTGCAGTACACCCAGGATCGGGGCACCGTTGCGGTAACCGCTTGGCTGACCAAACAGCAGGGCCACCCCTGGGTGCAGGTGATCGTCAAAGATACCGGCATGGGGATGGATGCGGAGGCCCTGGCCCATGTGTTTGACCGCTTTTATCGGGCCGATCCCGCCCGGTTGCGCCAGGGCGACCAGGGCACTGGCCTGGGGCTGGCGATCGCCAAGGTAATCGTTGAAACCCATCGGGGCCACATCTACCTTGAGAGCCAGCCCGACCAGGGCACCACCGTCAGGGTTCTGCTGCCGCGCGTACCGCCGGGTTCCACAAAGCCGGTTGGCCCACTCCCAGCCGGTGCAAATTTGGGGGACTAAGTCAGGCAAACTATCCTGGGGCGACTTTAATCGACCCACACATCCAGGATTTGTGGAGTATAAATCGGGTTAGGCCCATCGTCCTTTTCCCCGATTGACTCGTGTCCTCGGCAATCGAGCTAAACATGAACCATCAAACCCAGAACGCCTTGACGATCTTCCTCTCCACCCTGCTGCTGGGGGCAGCGGGCTACTGGCTGATCCCCAACCAGGCGAAAGGAGCCATAGTCGGCGGTATCATCGGGGCTGTTGTCGCCGCCAGCCATAGACAGCAGGAAAACCGTATTCGACAGCTCACTCATCAACAACGTCAACTTTTAGCGTCGCAGCACGATAGTGGCCGCACCTACCAAGAAAGCTTCAATACGCTCTCTAACTGGGTTACCCAAGTCAGTGAGGGGGTTGACGATATGGCCATTTCTATTGCCGAGCACGACCAAAAAATCAACCACCTCGAAAACGCCGTGGCTAGCCACCAGGGTAAGGCTCAACTCGCTCAACTAAGTCCGGGGCAACCCCCACCAAACCGCCAGACCATTAACCCTATGCCGCCGATTAACCTGGAGGATTTAAAGGTTGAACTCAACCCGCAAGCGGCTGATGCAGACCGCTTGTCTCAGCACAGCTGGCCTGGCCCTGAAGTGTTAGTTGAAGCTGAGCCAGAGAACCTATCGGAGGAAGCCATTGCCCAGGCCATTATTGACTGGTTTAGCCATCAAGGCATTGCCATCGAAAGTTACTACCAGCCCGATCCCATCATCGACGGCTACTTGGACGACCTGGCCCTTTACCTCGGCAATCATTATGCGGTGCTGAGGGATTTTTATCAGCGATTAAAATCAAGCATTGGCCGCCGATCGCGCTTTAATCTACATGGCTATACCGCCACCGAGTGTTCTATTCACCATGAGTTTCTTAGCAAGCTGCGGGCTAGTGCAATACTAGCCTTTGGTCGATACTTTAAGGAAAGGCCCGACTTCATTATTGCCGAACCCTTCAACCGCAAGGATATTCAGCGATTTCTTGACGGCGGCTGGTTTGAGCGCTTCATCTACTATAAAACCGCTGAGCTACTGGATTTTGGGGGTATTGATTACCAGTATCTCAGAAACCCAATGATCGCCTACCCTGGCGAGAATGGTGCCGAGATTGACTTATTTTTTCTGATTGATAATATTCCCCTGCTGATTGAGTGTAAATCTGGGCAAAACTACGATGAAGGCATTGAACGATTTGTGTGGCACCGAGAGAAGCTAGGGCTTGAGCCAGGTAATGCTATTTTCTCGGTGCTAGATTTAGACGAACCAGGAGCCTTGCTCCGAGCCAGGCAGTGGCAAATTGCAGTGGTCAATCAAAACGGATTTTCTAGCTATATTAAAGGCATTTTTCAGATTGAGGATGAGGACGATGAACAACTCCGGCTCGACATTAAAGATAAGTTACAGGAAGAAAACCCTGACGAAGTCGCTGCCGCCGAGGATGTCCCAGTCAGCCTGGCCAGCTTCTTTAGAAGTCAAAAACTAAACCTAGAGCCAGCCTATCGAGTCGTGGTTTTTGAAGAGTTGATCCGCCTATTTGACCAAAATTATGTCCCCGTCACGTTCAATATGGTAACTAAAATTATTCGAGACCGAATAAGCGAGAAAGATATTACGCTGGCCCGACATAAAGTCCATGAAATTCTCATCTCGCTCCTACACTCTAACTATTTTCGCGGTCAATATAACAAGTCCGAAAGAAATGCGTCTAGGCCCATAACTCGGCTTCACTCTAAGGATTTGGCGACGCTTGAACAGGCATCAATGGAATACTACGCCAGGCAAATTCTGAATCGTTTCGATCCTGATTTTTTTGAGATCGAAGAAAACATTCAAGAATTTGAGGCGCTCACCCTTGGAAAAGCACCCACACCGGACGTAGTACAGCAAATCAAGCTGCGTCAACCCGCCGTCTAATCCCCTACCCTGCGTGCATCCCAAATTTGCAAATTCGCTAATCTATCAATGGGCGTTGTGTTGCCAGCCCCATTTCTCAAGAGAAGGTTAAAATCTTCTAGGTGCCAATATAGCTGTTGTATAGTCTTCTAGGAAAGAGTTGGCGTCAAAGTAAGATACCGGTTCGGGGGAGAGGTTCGCTGTAGCTGATTGTGCTGTAGCTAATGGTCTAGAGTCTGTCTCGGCAAAGACAGAGAGCAAGAATGGCCGCCGCTGTCACGCCATGGCCCAGGCCAAGCGTTGCGGGCTTCCCCGGGGCTGATCCCCAGAGCTTGATCCCCAAGATTTGATCCCCAAGATTTGATCCCCTAAGTTTTACGATGCGTTGCGGTTTTCCCGGGGTTGATCCCCAGAGCTTGATCTCCAAGATTTGATCCCCAAGTTTTTACAATTTCCAGGCTTATGGTTTTCCAGCCGTAATCGCCAGTCGCGATCGGTGCACAACGGCTGATCTTGGTTTCGTTACCTCGTTTAGCATTTTTCCAACTTACTCACACCTCCCACTCACATCTCCCTATGGCTGATTCATTACGGCATTCGCTGTTGCAGTCCGAGTCTGCGATCCCCGGTTCCTACGATGGCTCCCATGACGGCCTGATCCCTGCCGTTAGCACGGGGGTGTTTATCTGCGTGCATGGGCACTTTTACCAGCCCCCCCGCGAAAACCCCTACCTCGACGCGGTAGAGAAGCAGCCCAGCGCCGCCCCCTTCCACAACTGGAACGAGCGCATCCACCACGAGTGCTACCGGCCCAATGCCTACGCCCGCATCTTGAATCATCAGGGCGAGGTAATTCGCATCGTCAACAACTTTGAGTACATTAGCTTTAATATTGGCCCCACCCTGCTGAGCTGGATGGAGCGCTACGACCCGGAGACCTACCAGCGCATTTTGGCCGCCGACCGCCACAGCTGTGATCGCCTCCACGGCCACGGCAACGCCATGGCCCAGGTGTACAACCACATCATTTTGCCCCTGGCCAACCACCGCGACAAAGTCACCCAGGTGCGCTGGGGCATCGCCGACTTTAAGCGCCGGTTTGGCCGCGACCCTGAAGGCATTTGGCTGGCAGAAACGGCGGTGGACTACCCCACCCTAGACGTACTGGTCGAGGCGGGGATCAAGTTCACGGTGCTGGCCCCCTCCCAGGTGCAGCGCTGTCGTCCCCTGGTTAGCCAACACGGCCAGCGCGAAGACTGGCACGAAGTTGGGGGTGGCCAAATTGACCCCACCCGGCCCTACCGCTGCTTTCTCAAGCACCCCGACGGCAGCCCCGATCCCGAACGCTACATTGATTTGTTTTTCTACGACGGCCCGATCTCCCGCGACATGGGCTTTAACGACGTGCTCAGCGCCTCCGAACATTTCGCCGGGCGCATCGGCCAGGCCATCCATGGGGATCATCGGCCCTTTCAGCTCATTTCCGTAGCCACCGATGGAGAAACCTTTGGCCACCACCGGGGCGGAGCTGAAAAGACCCTGGCCTACGCCGTTACCGAAGACCTTCCCCGCCAGGGCTGGACGGTGACCAACTACGCCCACTACCTGGCGACCCATCCTCCCACCTGGGAGGCAGAACTCAAACCCGTCACCGCCTGGAGCTGCTCCCATGGGGTCGATCGCTGGCAAGACGCCTGTGGCTGCGGCGGTGGTGGCGAGTGGCACCAGCACTGGCGACGCCCCCTGCGCGACAGCCTCGACTGGCTGCGAGATCAGCTGGGTCAGGTATTCGAGCAGCGGGGGGCCGCTCTCTTCCAGGATCCCTGGGCGGCGCGGGATGCTTACGTAGCGGTGATTGGCGATCGCGGCGACGACAGCCTCAGCGCCTTCTTGGCGGCCCATCAGGCCAGAACCCTCTCTTCGGCAGAACGGGTGGAAGCCCTGCAACTGCTGGAGATGCAGCGCCACGCCCTGCTGATGTACACCAGCTGCGGCTGGTTCTTTGAGGAACTGTCGCGCCCCGAGGGCACCCAAATTTTGCGCTACGCCGCCCGTGCCATCGAGCTGGCCGGAGAAGTGGCGGGGATCGCCCTGGAGCCTGAATTTGTGGAGCGTCTAGGCCAGGCCCCCAGCAACGTAGACGAGTTTAAGGATGGGGCAGGGGTTTACAAAAAGCTGGTGGAGCCCTCTCGAATTTCCTTTGAGCAGGTGGCGGCCCACTATGCCATGGGGTCGTTGTTTGCCGACTACCAGCCAGAGCAGGCCGTGTACTGCTATACCGTCGAGCAGCACGACTATCGCCGTCAGCGCCTGGGGCCGATGTCCCTAGCGGTGGGGCAGGTGGAGATCATCTCGACCATCACCCGCGAGCGCCTCACCCTCGCCTTTGCGGTGGTGCACCTGGGCGGCTGGGATTTCCACTGCTGCATTCGCCGCTTCCACTCGCGCCTCGACTACAGCCGCGCTAAGCATAGGGTGTTTGACAGCCTCGGCCTGGCCAGCGCCGCCCAAACCATCCTGACCCTGAACGATACCTTCGGCACCCAGTCCTTCAGCCTGCAGGATTTGTTTGCCGAGGAGCGCCATCGGATCATGCGATTGCTCTCCCAGGACACCCTGCTGCGGTTGGATCAGCTCTATTCCCAGGTATACCGCGACAACTACGGTGTGCTGCGGGCCTTCCACCGCGACGGCCTGCCCGTACCCCAGGAGCTGCAAGTGGCCGCAGACATTGCCCTCAGCCAGCGCACCCTGGAGGTGCTGCACGCCCTCGAGCGAGAAACTAGCGACCCCACCAGCAATCCCCTACGCCAGGGGGAAGATTATTTGAGCGAGCTGGACGCGATCGCCACTGAGGCCAGCTACTTCAATGCCCGGCTGTCGCTGCCGACGGCCAAGCCCATGCTGGAGGGGCTGATCTGGCGGTCGGTATGGCAACTGCTAAGCCAGCCCAACTACGACACCTTCGCCGCCGATGTCGAGTGGCTGGGGCGGTTGATTGCCCTGGGCGATCGCCTGGCCCTGGGGCTATCCCTCGATCGACCCCAGGAGCTGTATTACCAGCACCTGCATCGTCAGGTATTGGCCCTATTTAAGCAAGCGGCCCAGGCCGGTACCGCCCTCTCCGCCGAAAATCGCGCCCAGGTGCAGGAAATTTTGCGCCTGGGCGAGTACCTGGCGGTGGATGTAGCCGCAGTGCTAAGGCTGCTAGAGCAGGGGTAGGAAGCGGTGAGCGTGCATTACAGCCAGGGCTGAGCCAGCGCCGAGGCAGCACCTTAACCATGCAGCCGCCCGTAGCCGCCTAAAAACATAATCCACACCCAGACAATCAGACCGTGCATGGCTACAGGTACCCACCCCGAGCCTGAGCGCCAGTAGGCAATGGTGCAAATTAGGCCCAGCCCGGTGGTGGCCAGCAGAAAAATGGGGTCGGTAAAGGTGGTCAACGCCACCGGGTAAATACCCATGGCACTGAAGGGGTGCATCAGCACAAACAGGGCCAGCATGGGGAGCCCCAGCCGCCAGCGGTTGCGATCGCTAACCCGCTCAGTTCGGTGGGGCAGCAGCAGCACCCGCCAAAAGCTCTCCTCTAGAATCGCCGGAATAATTAAAATTCGCCCCGCCATTAAAATACTGCCCCGCCAGGGCAGCGCCGCCGGGGTAGGGGTCAACAAATGGCTCCACAGCCCCAGGGGCACCATAATCGCCCCAAAGGCCACCGTGAGCTGAGCAGCCCGCCACCAGTCTGACCACCGGGGGCAGGTAGTGGCGGCCTGCACTAGCCGATGGCCCATCAATCTGAAGGCAATATAGGCACGCAGACGGAGAGACTTGAGGGCAGACACGCAACAGCTTGGGAAGGGGCCAACGTCAGCGGGGTATTTTGGCCTGGGCCAAACCCAGGTCAACGATAGCAGTCAAGTATCATCATAGTAACCAGGCCGCTTCAGGACTGTAGCGATGAAACATGCCGATAACGAAACCCTAGCTCAACTCGCGCCGCTGCTTGAACAAATCCGTCAACGGGTGCCGCCGCTGACGGAAAAAGGGGCCGGTCGGTTCTACCTTAAGGCGGTGGCGCTGCTGCACTTTCACCACGACCCAGCAGGGCTTCTTGCCGACATCAAGGTCAACGGCAATTGGCAACGGTACCCGGTTAACGACGCAAAAGATTATGCCGCCCTACTCAGCACTCTGGATGCACAGCTAAGTCTTCAACCTAAGGTTTAATCAGCTAGTAGAGCGCGGCGTAAATAGGTACACCAATATGTACACCATTAGCGAGGCGTTGCTGGACATAGGTATGCATCCAGCATTCAACCATGGCCTAGGCCGCCGTCAGTACCGCCGCCGGAGCGCTACCCGGCGCCGCCGTCTCCGATAGCTGCCCCAGAACGCCGTTGATGTTGGCCTTGGCATCGCCAAAGAACATCAGGGTGTTGTCTTTATAGAAGAGCGGGTTATCGACCCCGGCGTAGCCCGCCGACAGGCTGCGCTTCAGCACCACCACGGTTTCGGCCTGCCATACCTGCATCACCGGCATACCGGCGATCGGGCTGGTGGGGTCATCCTGGGCGCTGGGGTTGACCGTGTCGTTGGCCCCAATGACCAGCACCACGTCGGTTTTAGGAAAGTCGTCGTTGATTTCGTCCATCTCTAGCACAATGTCGTAGGGCACATTGGCCTCGGCCAGTAGCACGTTCATGTGGCCGGGCATGCGGCCCGCCACCGGGTGAATGCCAAACCGCACCTGTTTGCCCTGGGCCTTGAGAATTCGGGTAATTTCGGCCACGGCGTGCTGGGCCTGGGCCACGGCCATACCGTAGCCAGGGACGATGACCACGCTACTGGCGGCTTCCAGCAAATCCACTACTTCCCCGACGCTGGTGGCGGTCGCTTCTCCTGTCGCCCCCGCCGCCTGGCTGGGGCTGCTGCTGGTGGCCCCAAAGCCGCCAATCAGCACATTCAAAAACGAGCGGTTCATGCCCTTGCACATGATGTAGCTCAGAATCGCCCCACTGCTGCCCACCAGCGCCCCGGTAATAATCAGCAAGTCGTTGTTGAGCATAAAGCCCGCCGCCGCCGAAGCCAGCCCCGAGTAGCTGTTCAACAGCGAAATCACCACCGCCATATCGGCCCCACCAATGGCCATCACAATCACAATGCCAAACACGGCAGAAATCGCCGTCATCAGGCTCAGGGACAGCAGCCCGTCGGTGCCCGTTGCCCCAATGAACGGTACGATTAGTCCCACAATGGCCACCAGCATGGCGAGAGTTAGCACGTGGCGGGCGGGCAGCAACACCGAGCGGCTGGGCAACAGACCCTGAAGCTTACCCACCGCCACAATCGAGCCGGTAAAGGTCACCATGCCGATAAACACCCCAGCCCAGATCTCAACCCGGTGGATAATCTCATCCCCGCCCACCAGGGCTGAACCGGGCTGGAGATACTCCGCAAAGCCCACCAGCACGGCGGCCAGCCCTACAAAGCTGTTCAAAAACGCCACCATCTCGGGCATGGCGGTCATGGCGACACGAGCGGCGGCCAGCACCCCCACCAGCACCCCCAGCCCAATAGAGCTAGCCTGAATGGCATAACCCTGGCTGATTAAAGCAGTGGCGGCGAAGGCGATCGCCATGCCCAAAATGCCTAGCCAGTTGCCCCGCTTGGCGGTGTCCTGGTGGGAAAGCCCGCTGAGGCTGAGAATAAACAACGCGCTGGCGGCGATGTAAGCGACAGTAACGAGGTTGTTGGCCATAGGGATGAAGGGTGAAGGATTAATTTTGAATTTTGAACTTTGAAGTCAAAGTTCAAAATTTACTTATGGAACATGTTCAACATGCGCTGCGACACCATAAAGCCGCCGGCAATGTTGACCGTGCCGAGAAACAGGGCAATGGCTCCCAGGATGGTGATCGGGGAGGTAATGTCACCGGAGATTTGGAGCATGCCGCCGATGATAATAATGCCGCTGATGGCGTTGGTGACGCTCATCAGGGGGGTGTGTAGGGAGGGGGAGACATCCCAAATCACCTTCCAACCCAAAAAGCTGGCCAGGATGAACACCGTCAGGTGGGATAGAAACGATTCCGGCGCCCACAGGCCCATGGCCACAAAGGCGGCGCCGATGATCACGGGCCAGACTAGCTGGCGGAGCAGGCTGGGCGCTGAAGGAGTGGTTTCGGCGGTAGCGGCGGCAGTAGCGGCTGCTGGGGCTGGGGCCGCCGGAGGAACTTCGGGCTTGGGGGCGGGCCAGGTAACTGCGCCGTTGTGAATTACCGTGGTGGTGCGAATCACCTCGTCATCCATGTTGATGTCGAAGTGGTTGGCTCCGCCCAGGTCGCTGAGCAGGTGAACCAGGTTATTGCCGTAGAGCTGGCTGGCCTGGGCGGCCATACGGCTGGGCAAGTCGGTCAGGCCAATGATGGTGACGCCGTTGTAGGTCGAGATTTCGCCGGGCTGGGTGACTTCGCAGTTGCCCCCCTGCTCGGCGGCCAAATCTACTACCACCGAGCCGGGCTTCATGCTCTCGACCATTTCGCGGGTAATCAGCAGGGGCGCTGTTTTACCGGGGATCAGCGCCGTGGTGATGATGATATCCACCTCCTTGGCCTGCTGGGCAAACAGGGCCATCTCGGCGGCAATAAACGCCTGGCTCATCACTTTTGCGTAGCCGCCGCTGCCGGTGCCATCTTCCTGGAAGTGCAGCTCTAAAAACTCGGCCCCCATGCTCTGCACCTGCTCTTTGACCACGGGTCGGGTGTCAAAGGCTTTGACGATCGCGCCCAGGCTGCGGGCGGCGGCAATGGCGGCTAGCCCGGCCACCCCGGCCCCAATGATCAGTACCTTGGCCGGGGGGGTTTTACCGGCAGCGGTAATTTGCCCGGTAAAGCAGCGGCCAAATTGGTTGGCGGCCTCAATTACCGCTCGGTACCCGGCGATGTTGGCCATGGAACTCAGGGCATCGAGCTTTTGGGCACGGGTAATGCGGGGTACTGCGTCCATGGCTAGCACGGTGCTGCCCCGGTGGGCCAGCTGCTCCATCAGCTCGGGGTTTTGACCAGGCCAGATGAAGCTGACCAGGGTGCTGTCGGGCTTAAGTAAGTCAACTTCGCTGACTCCCAGATCAGAATTTTCCTGGGGAGCACGCACCTTGAGCACGACATCGGCGGTGCTCCAGAGGCTGGGGGCATCGGGCAGAATGTGGCAGCCCGCCGCCTCGTAGGCCCCGTCGGTAAAGCTGGCGGCGGCCCCGGCCTGGGTTTCGACTAAAACCTCAAATCCCAGTTTTTGCAGCTTTTTGACGGTATCAGGGGTGGCCGCTACCCGGCGTTCTCCCGCAAAAATTTCTTTGGGAATGCCCACCTTGAGGCCAGTTGGGTTAGCGTCTATGGCGTCAACTACGGGGGTTTCTTGGGGTTGTGCAATGGTCATAAGCGTTTAATGCCAAAAGGCCCTAGATAAGCTGAGCAAGGAAAAAGACGGGGGAAACTATAGCCATGACCAGCGAGTTTAGCCCCAGGCTAGGCCAGTTCGCTGGCAAGTCACCGCCCAGGCAAAATGTCCGAACTAATGTCCGACTTAAGGTAGTGGCAACGGCAACTCTACAATCACAACAAGCAAGCAATTATAAGCAGAGGGCAAATCGATACTGGAACCGCAAGATCGGGTGATGGACGGTTTACTTTAAGAAAAATAAGGCCGTTTTACCCTAGGCAACAAATAACCGATCCTCAGTCTGAGACCGCACCGTCAGGGGGTTTGAGGCGGGTTGCGAGCTAAATTAGCAATCTAGCTTAGCCCTAGCCCCGCTCACATCGACCTAGACAATTGGGCCAATAGCTATATTTAGATTTTCTTTCGATTCCACCACCCTTGAACGTTCTCAACTAAACCATGCTGTTTGGATAGTAAGGGCGACCACAGCCAATTGGGGAGAAACTTCAAGATTGTTTTATTTGTCCTCAAATAATGAAATTTCAGCCCGGTGGAGTTGAAACGCCCACAAAAGGATTTAGATCGGCCATCCCTCGGCTAAGGATCGATGCATTTAGCCGTGATTTCACCGGATGGCTTGAAACCGCTTTCGCAGTCGGCTCTATAATCTAGGCCAGGCTGATGGTATAGCCATCGCCACCTCGGTTAGGACACAGCCAACCCGGCGCGATCAGAGTGGCGATGGCAAGCCAGATAGCTTCCCAGTTGTGGCTCGATCCGCCAACCCTGTCCTAAGCTATCTGGCCAGCGCTATACTTAGCCCTTTTCCGGCCTCAGTGCTCGCTCCCCATTTCTCGGAGAACCCGCCGTGTTTACCGGCCTCGATCTGATCGTGATTCTTCTGGTGCTCACAACCATTGCCTATGCCACAAGTTCCGGCGGCGATTCTGAGTTTAAGCTAGAACCCCTGACGCTGCTGGTGGTGATTATTGTGGTGGGCATGATTGTGATCTCGCTATACGGCGGGTGATTGCCCTGTCTGTGCTCTGGCTGAGAGCCTGGCTCAGAGAGCTGAGGCCATTGCCCGAAACGAAAATCCCTCGAGTCTTCGGCATGGCTCCGCTAACGCCCCACGAGAGGCTCACCAATTTAGATGGGATCTGCCCGAGGAAATTTCCTCAAAACAAGATCGACAGCGGCTCTAGAAAAGTCGCCAGCTGGGTATAGGCCGCCTCGATGCGATCGCCCTCCAGCACCACCTCGGGGGTGGGGTAGGCCTCTAGCACCTCCAGCAGGGTGACCTGGTTGTCGCCAGTGGCAGATTCAATCAGGGCCGCCCTCAGCGCCTGGCGTTGGGCCTCCCCCGCTGTTGGGTGAATGGCCTCCCCCAGTTGGTCGAGCGCCCATTCGCCGGGCCAGCTATTCAAAGCCTGATCGAGAATGACAGGGTCGGCCGCCAGCGGTCGAACCAAGAGCGCCTGTAGCTCCTCAGGGGTCTGACCAGCCTGGTCGAGCAGGCCCGCGACCGACTCAGGAGCCTCCCCCGTGTCGGCCAGAATAGCCAGGTCAGCCACCGGCACCGATCGGCTCAGCCCCCGGTACTTCAGCACCACCTCTTCGGCGGCGCTGGCGCTGGGTATTCCTCCTAATGTGGCGGTAGCCAGGGTGACAAGACCCAGGTAGCTCAATCGTTGCATAGTGCCCTAAACTTATCGCAGTCCCATCTCTAGTAGACCGGCCAGGGATGGAAAAAGTTGCCAGGGCAAACCTGGAGCATCTTCTTCTACGGGAAATGGGCCGTCCGATCCAGGGGCCTCAGGCGAGAACCCATACCCGAGGATCGGTTATCGCCACTTACCTAACCTGTTTCACAACGATAACCTAGCGGAGTTAGCACTCGGCCCCAGAGAGTGCTAAGTTTGTCACTGGAGAGCTGAAAGAACAGGACATGGCAAAAAAAGTTTCCTTTGATGAGGCTTCCCGGCAGGCCCTTGAGAAGGGTGTTAACGCCCTCGCAGATGCCGTAAAGATCACCCTTGGCCCCAAGGGACGGAACGTGGTTTTAGAAAAGAAATACGGTGCCCCCCAGATCGTTAACGACGGCATCACCATTGCCAAAGAAATCGATCTCGAAGACCCGTTCGAGAATTTAGGCGCCCGCCTGATGCAAGAGGTGGCTTCAAAAACCAAAGACCTGGCGGGGGATGGCACCACTACCGCCACGGTATTGGCCCAGGCCATGGTCAAAGAAGGGCTGAGGAACGTGGCGGCGGGTACCAACCCCGTTAGCCTCCGCCGCGGCATTGAGAAGGCCGTCAACCACCTGGTGGCTGAAATCAAGGCAGTGGCCAAGCCCGTCGAGGGCAACGACATCATTGCCCAGGTGGCGACGGTATCGGCAGGCAGCGACCACGAAATTGGCCAGATGATTGCCGAGGCCATGGAAAAGGTCACCAAAGATGGCGTGATCACCGTAGAGGAGTCCAAGTCCCTCTACACTGAACTCGACGTGGTGGAGGGGATGCAGTTTGACCGCGGTTATCTCTCTCCCTACTTTGTGACCGACCAAGAACGCATGGTCACCGAGCTAGACAACGCTCGCGTGCTGATTACCGACAAAAAAATAAGCTCCATTCAAGATCTGGTGTCGGTGCTAGAGCGCATTGCTCGCGAAGGCGCGCCCCTGCTGATTATTGCCGAAGACATCGAAGGCGAAGCCCTGGCTACCCTGGTGGTGAACAAGGCTCGGGGGGTGCTCAACACCGCTGCGGTTAAGGCTCCGAGCTTTGGCGACCGGCGCAAGGCCATGCTTCAAGACATTGCCGTGCTCACCGGTGGCCAGGTGATTTCTGAGGAAGTGGGCCTGAACTTAGAAACCGCTGACCTCTCCATGCTGGGGGTAGCCCACAAGGTCACGATTACCAAAGACACTACCACCCTGGTCTCTGACAGCGGCAATAAGGCCGACATCGATAAGCGGGTGGCCCAAATTCGCAAAGAACTAGAGAACACTGACTCTGACTACGACAAAGAGAAGCTGTCGGAGCGACTAGCCAAGCTGGCCGGGGGCGTGGCGGTAATTAAAGTAGGTGCCGCTACTGAAACCGAGTTAAAAGATCGCAAGCTGCGCATTGAGGACGCCCTCAGCGCCACCAAAGCAGCTGTGGAAGAAGGTATCGTCCCTGGTGGCGGTGCTACCCTGCTGCACCTGGCTAGCAAGCTAGACGGGCTGAAGGCGTCCCTGAGCGACCCTGAAGAAGCCATCGGGGTCGACATTGTGCTGCGGGCGGTGGAAGCCCCCCTGCGGCAAATTGCCGACAACGCCGGTCAGGAAGGCTCTGTGGTCGTCGAAAAGGTCAAGGGCATGAGCTTCCCCATGGGCTATAACGCCCTTACCGGCGGCTACGAAGACCTGATTCAGGCCGGGATTATTGACCCCGCCAAGGTGGTGCGGTCGGCCCTACAAGATGCAGCCTCCATCGCTGGCTTGGTGCTCACCACCGAAGCCCTCGTGGCCGAAATTCCTGAGCCTGCGGCCCCCATGGGCGGTGATCCCGGCATGGGCGGCATGGGTGGCATGGGCGGCATGGGTGGCATGGGTGGCATGGGCGGCATGGGCGGCATGGGCATGATGTAAATCGTGTAGTCTGCCATACCGACTCAGAAATAAATGCTTAAACCCTAGGGGCACGGCTACGGCTGTGCCCTTATGCTTTAGCTGATACTGATTCTTAGGAGGCGGCAATGGCGCGTAAACGAAAACGGCAAAACAGCAACCCATTGCCGCATAACCGGCTATCGCGAGTCAGGGCCGAAGACTTTGGCCCTGACTCCTCTAGGGTGGCACCTAATCAAGGCCCACTAATTGCCGATTATCGCACCGAAGCCCATGCTGCCCATGCTAACGATAAGGATAATGACGGCATGGTGGACTTTAACTACATGCCGCCGGGGTCGATGCCCGGCACCCTGAATATTCCAGACGATGCCCTGCCCACCGAGCTGCTTTTAATCGACTACGGCCCCGAGGCAATCCACACAGCCCGCATTGACCACCCCAGTGAGTGTGAGGCATTGGGTAAGCCCGACACCGTCACATGGATCGATGCCCGAGGGCTGGGCAGTGAAGCTATCCTGATTCAGCTCAGTCAGACCTGTGGGTTTCATCCCCTCATGCTAGAAGACGTGGTCAACGTGCCCCACCGTCCCAAAATTGATTTTTATGACAACCATATTTTGATTGTGATGCAGATGGTGCAGCCCAAGCCTACGGGCTCGGGGGTTAGCAGTGAACAAGTTAGCTTTGTGTTTGGTAAGGGGTTTTTAGTCACATTTCAGGAAGAACCGGAGTGGGATTCCTTTGACCCGGTGCGCGATCGCATCCGGCGCGGCACTGGCACCATTCGCACCCAGGGGGCCGACTACCTGGCCTACGCCCTGCTTGACACCATCGTAGACAGCTTTTTTCCGGTGCTGGAGGTGATTGGCGAAACCCTAGAAGCGCTGGAAGACGAAGTGGTCGAGCACCCCACCCGCGAGACGATTGAACGCATTCACCAGATGCGGCGGGGGCTGATGAAGCTGCGGCGGCATATCTGGCCCCAACGCAGCGTCATTAACAGTCTGATCCGCGACAGCGACGACCTGATTAGCCGCGAGGTGCGGGTTTACCTACAGGATGTCTACGACCACATCGTGCAGGTGGTGGATATTCTTGAAAGCTATCGCGAAATTGCCGCCAGCCTGATGGATGTGTACCTGTCCTCCGTCAGCAACCGCATGAACGAGGTGATGAAGCTACTGACGGTAATTTCGTCGGTGTTTATTCCCCTCACGTTTATCGCCGGGGTCTACGGCATGAACTTTAACCCCGAGGTCTCGCCATTTAGCATGCCGGAACTCAACTGGTACTGGGGCTACGTCATTTGCCTGGCCTTCATGGCGGTTATTGCGGTGCTGCAAATTTACTTCTTCTGGCGGCGCGGCTGGTTCCATAATTTTTCGTCCACCAAGCGGTGATAGCATGGCAACGACCCTAGCCGCGCCCTTAACCCCTCAATCATGGATTTAAAAGCCCACATCCGCGACATCCCCGACTTCCCCAAGCCCGGCATTCTGTTTCGCGACATTACGCCGCTGCTGGGCAATCCGGCTTCGCTCCAGTACAGCATTGACCGGTTCGCAGAGGCAGTGGTCGACCACCGCCCCGACTACATTGTGGGTATCGAGTCGCGGGGGTTTATCTTTGGCATGCCCCTGGCCTACAAAATGGGGGTAGGCTTTGCCCCCGTGCGCAAGCCCGGTAAACTGCCTGCGGCCATCCACTCCGCGACCTACGCCCTGGAATACGGCACCGACACCCTAGAACTGCACCAGGATGCCTTCCCCCCTGGCAGCCGGGTGCTAATCGTGGATGATTTGATCGCCACCGGTGGCACCGCCGCCGCCACCGCTGAGCTCGTTGAGCAAACCGGCGGTGAGGTGGTTGGGTTTGGCTTTATGATCGAGCTAGTTGCCATGGGAGGGCGAGACAAGCTGCCCGAAGTGCCCATTACAGCGCTACTGCAGTATTAAGGCGATTGCTACTAAAAACACACCCCAGCTGAATCAACGAGCCTCCTGTCAAGGCGTTAGCGGAGCCATGGCTAAATCCATTACTTCCTAAGAAAATTCTCAAATAATTGACATGAGCTCATCGTAATATTCACCAAAATGGAGTTGCAACGGCAGCTAAAATGCTTAGCGCCCATCGTCTGTAGCCCTATTACAGTGTTCTTAATAATCTGTTAATTTTACTATAGTGTTATGTTAATGCTATAGCCTTAAACAACACTCCGGACAGTTTTTGATAATCAACGGTAGAATGTGGGTTTCAGGCTTCTTCCGCAGTATTTTGGCCAGCTAAAAGCCAAGGGTTTCAGCGCTTGCCCAGAAAAGTATCCGGACTATTGCTTAAAAATTGAAAAAGGTTACAATAGCACAGGGATATCTACGTAAGCTGCTTTTTTTGGGGCGTGCCCTCTAAAAAATTGCGCTGTGCATCTACTTCTTTGCTATAGGTCACCTGCATTCTACCTACTGTATGGCGCAAGCGCCGCTGTACAGGCTCTACGTTCCATCAGCACCTGCTGTAGATAGTCTCCAACCCAATTTTTTATTAAGCCCCTAAAATAAAATCAGTTACATTAGTGCTAAATGTCGGTCTCAATGGCACGCTAGCGCTCAAGTTAAGCTGAGATCGATCCCTCCGAAACAGCACTAAGGGTTTTTCCTGTCCTGCTAATCCTTCGGGTTGCTAGGTGTTTGTTTTCAACGTATCTCTGCACAGTGCCGATCTCCATTTTGGACAGGCGTAAATTGCTGGTGTCTGCAAAAGCTTTGTTGACTTGCAGGGCTTCTTCCCAGAGGCTCTAGAAACAAGGTTTTAGTCTTTTTAGGCAGTGTTTGTTTAAATCAAAATTTGTTCCCTGTTGATTTTTTAAATAGCGCCTTTTGCTCAAATCAAATACATCGTATTAATCGTAGTGCTTTCACCAAAGGCTCACGATGTAGCTTCTTTGTTCAAGAGTTGCTGTTTACATTTTCGAGATTGCTCAAATAAATTCACCCTTTCAATTAAGAGATTCAGTATGCTTATCATTTCCGATCATGCTTTGCCAATTGCTTTAGATCCCATTGAAAACCAGACCGTTAAAGAACTCACCGAGATCTGGGCAGGTCGATATAGGCCTCAACCACGCCTCTACGGCTGGGACTCGGTTATTCAAAATTCTTTCATCTTTGATACGCTGGCTCAAGCTGCTTCGCCAGAGGGTAGGCGCGAAACTGTGGCGAAGCTACATCGATCGCTGATCAAGTTGAACTGTGAGTTTGCCGATGCTCAAACCCGCGAGCTGCATGAGCGTGCTGCGTCGCCAACTGACCTTGGTGAAGCCAAGCGGATTGTCCAATGTGCCGTCGAAATCTACTCAACTCTACTAGAGTTTTACGCCGATTCACCCACTTTTTCGCCGTTAGAATTAAAGGGAAGTGAGGACGGTGAAGCTTTTGTTTTAGCTGGCTTAGGTGCTTCAGATGTTATTTTTCTAGCCAAGACTTTAGAGCCCCTGTTGTTAGAGTATCAAGAGCGTCACCAACTTTCTGAAGATTGGGCAAAAGTCGGCTTTCTTACAACCCATCTCAACTTTACCAATGTGGCGCTGCTGAAGAATTTGACCACCGTCGAGAAGTTTTTTATCGAACCTTACTTCAAATTTCTAGAAGAGCAGGTAGCGTTGCCGTGGCAGCGGGTCTGTGCTGCTGCCAGCACCCATCAATATAGTTCGCCTGCTTTTCGACTGGTTAAACGCATGCTGCCCGAGGCCGAAGATATTGCTCATCGGGTTTATACCGATCTTGTGCAGCAGTTCCCCCAAACCGTCATGCGGCGGGGTAGGTTAGATCATCCTGGGGTGAAACATTCTTGCCTCCGAGATTTGAATATGTTTCAAGCCTACCTGTGGCTTTGTGTATTAAAAGGTACAGTAGATCCGGTTGAAGATGAGCTAGTGCGGCTATGTACCATGGTTATGCCGCGGGTCGGTGTGCCCTGGGAAATGACCGTGCGGTGGTGCGAGCTGCTGATGGCCGAGGTAACAGATCGAGTTTTGCTCAGCCATCAAGCCCTCCTAGAGCCCTATATGAAAAGGTTTATGCAGGCATTCCAGCATTCGGAAGACAGGCTTACTGCAGAATCTTAAACCCTGTGCAAAGGCTTGTTTAAATATTTCGAGCAAGATGTTTTGAGCAAGCCTTTGCGGATCAGTTAAGGGATTTGGCTGAAATAAAGTACCGACTCAAGCAACAGACCCGTCATGGATTCCCGCCTTTGCGGTAATGACGGTGGTACTTTATTGGTCGGTCAGCCCCTAAGCCGGTCTTGAGCTTCCTGCAACCCAAAACTCAGGCTCAGTAGATCGAAAACGATGGGCCTAGCCGCAGAATTGCCCTCACCCCAAACCCCTCTCCCAACTTTGGGAGAGGGGCTTTGTGATCTACTGGAACCTCCGCAAGAAACTTTTGTCAGTCAACCAGCCCAAAACCTGAGACCCAAAACTTAAAACCTAGTACTCATACCAAATCCTGCTGGGTTACCCCTGATTCAATCGGGCGAATGCCATGAAGCCTCTGGCTAGGCTGCGCCAACGCCCCTACGGTTTGGCCGGTTGAAAATCGGGGCTATACGACTCGAATTTGGTATCAGAGGCCCAAACAGCCACCTACTATTTGCATAAGCGGAACCCCTCGTTTGACCTAGCGTCCCCCTTCCGCCTTCCGCCTTTCTGTACTAGCTGACTAAGTGATGGCTAATGGCAAATCGCAGCAGCTCCGAGCGATTGCTGGTTTCGGTCTTGCGCAGCAGGCTGCTGACGTATTTCTCGACGGTTCGGGGGCTCAAAAACAGCCGGTCGCCAATTTGTATATTTGATAGGCCATCGGAGAGCAGCGCCAGCACGTCCTGTTCTCGGCTGGTGAGGGTGGGGGCCAGGTCGTCGGGTTCTGGCAGGGCAGGTAGACCGTAATCAGACGGGCGCTGCCCCGCCTGGAGGGCGCGCTCTTGGGCGGTGTTCAGGGCGACCTGTTGAATCCAGGCGGACTGGATCAGCTGCGATCTCTCCAGCAGGTTCCGCACGATAGCCCCAATTTCTCCCAGCTCAAAGGGCTTGGGCAAAAAGGCATCGCAGCCGAGCTGGTAGCCCTTGATGCGGTCTTGCACCTGGCTATGGGCCGTCAAAAAAACCACTGGCAGCAGCCGAAAGGCCGGATACTGCCGCACCTTTTGAATCAGGGCATAGCCGTCTAAGTGGGGCATGCCAATGTCGGTAATGATGAGCTGGGGCTGGTAATCAAATACCTGGTGAAGGGCCATCTCCCCATCCCGCGCCACGATCACGGAATAGCCTTCTAGCTCTAAATAATCGCGAATAGAGAGCCGAGTGCCCTCATCATCTTCCGCAAGTAAAACAGTTAGCGGCATAATCTATTCCAGTCGAGCTTGGCAGCGAACCTTCCCCAATACCGTACTCCACCTCTGGAGCAGGCTCAGTTTTGGGCCAACGAACACTCTGTCTTCTTCAGCTTAGAGGAGATGTCGCTGAGCTGTAATTATTTGTTGCTGAAATTAAAATTAGGTGAAGTCAACACTTAGAAAATGTAAAGAGTTGTCTCCAAGGGCTCGATGCTTTGCTTACGGGGATCAGTCCCGAAATAACCCCTCAGCCTCATCTTCGAGCAGCGCCAGCCCCTAGCCTAAACGATAGCCAAACCCCCGCACGGTTCTAAGGTAGTTAGGTCGGCTGGGGTCGTCTTCAAGCTTTTCTCGAATCCAGCGAATGTGAACATCCACGGTTTTGTTGTCGCCCATGAAGTCATGGCCCCAGACCTGGTCAATAATTTGATCCCGCGACCAGACGCGGCGAGGCTGGCCCATGAAGAGTTCTAGAATCCGAAATTCCTTAGGCGACAGGCTGACCTCTTCTCCCTTCAAAAATACCCGGCATTCCTGGGGATGGAGGGCAATATCTTCAAACTTGAGGATGTTTTCTTTTTCGGGCCGAGTTTTACCCTGCTGTCGCCGCAGCAGCGCCCGGCACCGCGCCACCAACTCCCGCATGCCAAAGGGCTTGGTAAGATAGTCGTCAGCTCCAATTTCTAAGCCCACCACCCGGTCGGTTTCGGTGCCCTTGGCGCTAAGAATTAAAATTGGCACGTCAATGCCCTGGTGACGTAACAGTCGGCACAGGTCAAGGCCATTCATGCCGGGTAGCATCAAGTCCAGCACAACCAGGTTAACGTCGGGGCGATTCGTGCGGCTAGAAGAGGCGGTGCCCCCCAGCATATCTAGCGCCGACAGGCCATCTTCGGCAATTAAAATATCGAAGCCCTCCTCCGCTAGCCCCAGGGCCACCGTTTCACGAATGAGTGCTTCGTCTTCAACAATAAGTACCCGCCCTAAACCGACCCGAAGATTGGGCTGGGCCTGAGGAGAAAGCTCTATAGAATTCATAAATAAGGGGTTAAAGGCTTTACAGAAAATCATAACAGCCTGGGGGAACCCGTATACTCTCGACAATCCTAAAATTTTTATAACGTCGGCTTACAATCTGCCCTTGACCAGGGCGGCAACGGCATCAGCCTGGGTAGGCAAGGCGGCGGTTAGCACGGTGCAGCCGGTGGCCGTAATCTGCACATCGTCTTCAATGCGAATGCCCCGCACATCCTCAAACGAGTCTAGCCTGGCCCAGTTCACCGCGTCATCGTACTGGCCACCCTGGCGGGCGGGGCCTAAAATGCCCGGCACCTGGTAAAACCCCGGCTCAATGGTGACCATCATGTTGGCGGCCAGGGGGCGATCCAGGCGCAGGTATTGGAGGCCAAAGCGATCGCTGCGGGTGCGCCCTGGGGCATAGCCCGCCATGTCGCCCAGATCCTCCATATCGTGCACATCAAGCCCGAGTAGATGCCCCAATCCATGGGGAAAAAACAGCGCATGGACATCCCGCTCCACCAGGCCGTCCGGATCGCCCCGGAGAAGGCCTAAATCAACCAGCCCGGCGGCCAGGGTGCGACAGGCCAGCAGGTGCAAGTCGCGATATTCTACCCCCGGTTTAGCCGCCGCAATGCAGGCATCATGGGCGGCCAGCACAACCGCATAGATCGCTCGCTGCGGGGCTGAAAACACCCCCGATACGGGCCAGGTGCGAGTAATATCTGAGGCCCAGCCGCTGGCGGCTTCGGCCCCCACGTCGGCCAGGAGTAAATCACCGGGCTGCAGTGGGTGATGGTATTGCTCATTGTGCAGCACCTCCCCATGGACGGTGACGATGCTGCCGTAGGCACAGCCCAGATTGTGGCGAATAATTACCTGCTCCATAGCGGCCCGCACCTCGGCTTCGGTAGTGGCAGTGGCGGTGGCGGCCATGCCGGCCCGGTGGGCCTCAACCGAAACCGAGGCGGCGGCTTTAATCTGTCCCAGGGCAGCTTCGTCGTGGTTCAGGCGGATGGCTACCATCGCCTCCGCCAGGGCCGAACTCAGCTGGTCAGCCGTGGGGTCAGCAACGCTGGGCTTGGTTCGCCGTGGTTGAAAGAAGTCTTCCTGGGTGGGCAGGGTAGCCGCCCCGGTTAAATACCGATCTAAATCAGCCAGCGGGTAGGCCGCCACGGCCCCCAGGTCAGCGGCCACGGCTTCGCGATCGGGGGTCGGCCCATGCCAAAGGGCCGAGGCCGGGGATGGATCATCCATAAACAGCGTCAGCCGCCCCTGGTCTAGGTGAACTGCCGCCTGGGTCAACGAACGACCGGTAAAGTACAAAAAATGGCTATTCGCCCGAAACGGATAGGTATTGGCCGGAAAATTACGAGGCATTGGCCGCCCCGACCAAACCACTGCCGGGCCAGGAAATCGCTGGGCCAGGTTTTCACGCCGCCGCCGCAGGGCCGGGGCCAACGCCTGAGAGTTAGCTTGAGTGAGCACCATGTCAGACACCAGGGCTGGTACAGCCGGTAGGTTACGAATCTAAACCTGGGGTTAACCCCAGGGGCCAGGGCGATCCCGTACAATTAACACCATAACTAAAAATTTTGGCTCAATACAGCGCAAATTTGCTTTTCAAAAGCAGTTCAAATGCACTATCTTAGACATGTAACGGTTAGCCTTTTTCCGGTGCAGCACTATGGCTTCCTTAACCATTCGGCCAGGGTCACGGGTTCGCCTCAAGGGGCAAGATTCCCATGTTCCCGACTTTTTTGTGGTGCGCTGCGACCATGAGAAAGTCTGCCTTCGTCAACCCGACTGGAGCCCCGAAGCCCAGCTCAACGTTCATTTCACCCAGATCCTGGTGCCCGATGTTGAGGGTCGAGTTCCGCCGCTACTTCAGGCTGTTGGCGGTGCTGGGGCCACAGCCATGCTCCCCTCTAGAGCCAGTATCGCCCTCGATAACGTAATTTATATGGACGCCTACCGCCGCAAAAAGGCTCGCTAGGGCTGCCGTTGTCGGGATGGTCGGGCTACTCCATTCTGGCGACCCTGCATCGGCACCAGATCTGCTAGCCACCAGCCTGGAAAATCTAAAGTATGTAGGCAACGGCAGTTGTAATCCAGGTCATATGCTAATTCCTCCCGGCTTTTTGACGCGATCGCTAGTCGTCAGTGCAGGCTCCATGGCTTACATAGAGGCCGACCCAGCCTTTTGGTTTACGGATTCAGCCGCATCGCTCCCCGATTCTTTAGACCCACTAATATTTATCCACGGCTTTGGGGGTGGCTCCTCTAGCTACGAGTGGTCAAAGGTCTACCCCGCCTTTGCCGCCGACTACCGAGTGCTGGCTCCCGACCTGATTGGCTGGGGCCATTCTGACCACCCTGACCGGCCCTACAACGCCGAGAGCTACGTGCAGATGATTGGGGAGTTGATCGCCCAAACCTGCCTCGAACCGGCGATGGTAGTAGCCTCCTCGCTGACGGCGGCGTTGATGGTGCGGGTCGCCATTGCCCATCCAGGGCGGATTAAGGGGTTGATTTTGGTAGCCCCCACCGGCCTAGCCGACTTTGGCCAAGACCCCAGCGCCTCGATTGTGAATCAGCTCGTTAAACTGCCCCTGGTCGATCAACTGCTGTATAGGGGGGTGATCGCCACCGCCGAGGGCATTCGCTTGTTTCTGGCCCAGCGCCAGTTTGCCGACGCCAGCAAAATTTCCGAAGAAATGGTTAGCGCCTACCTCAAATCGGCCCAGCAGCCCCAGGCCGACGTCGCCGCCCTAGCCTTTGTGCGCGGCGACCTGAGTTTTGATCTGGCAGAATACTTGCCCCAGCTCACCACCCCCACCGTCATCCTCTGGGGAGAAGCGGCCCAGTTTACCGATATTGATACTGGGCGTCGGCTAGCGGCGCTCAACCCCGACGCCATCCGCCGCTTCGAGCCGCTGCCGGGGGTGGGGTTAACGCCCCAGCTTGAGCTGCCAGGGGTTACTATTGGGTTAATGCGGCGCTACCTGGCTGAATGGGGTGACAGATAGTTCACACATGTTCGGGATGAGCATATCCTAGCCTTGTTTATCTTGTAGCTCTACAGCCCTGTAGCTCTACATCATGAGTATATTGACATTGGCATAGGTGCAAGGCTCCGCGTTGGCAAAGCCTTGCCTTGGCGTTATGCATTCCCCCATCCCCCCATGTACCTATGACCCACTCCACCCCCCCCGCCTATAACCTCGAAGAAGAAGCCTGGTGGGTACAGCGCTGGGTCGATTTGCTCAACTCTTACCGGTTTAAAAAACGCCTAGAGCGGGGCCGCATCTACGCGCGGGAGGGACACATTTTGAGCCTAGAATACAAGGGTTCTAAGGTAACTGCCTTGGTGCAGGGGACAGCGGTGGACCCCTACAAGCTGTCGATTTGGCTAGATGCCTTCAGCGACGAAGACTGGAACTACGTGATTGACTCGCTTTCGGAGCAGGCGCTGTACTCGGCCCAGCTGCTGGCGGGAGAACTGCCGGTGGAAATTGACGCGGTGTTTACCGCCAACGGGCTGAGCCTATTTCCGTTTAACCTCACGGAGGTGCATTCTAAATGCAGCTGCCCCGACCCTAAAAATCCCTGTAAGCACATTGCGGCGGTGTACTACCAGCTCGGCGATTTTTTTAGGGAAGACCCCTTTGTGCTATTTCAGCTGCGGGGGCGCAGCCGCGACAGCATCTTAGACGCGCTGCGGCAAAAGCGCCAGGCCAGCGCCCCCCAGGTGGCGACCTCAGCCGCGACCTCAGCGGCGACCGACCTGGATGAGGATGTTGTAGAAGCCGTTACAACACCGACCGTCGGCCCAGACCTGACCAACTTTTGGCGCTACGATCGTCCCCTCGATCCTGATCTGGTGGTGATTACCCCTTCCGACTCGACGGTGCTGGATGTGCTGGGCAAAATTCCTTTGCCGCCGGAAGATGCCCCCGTGGTGATGATTCACCTGAAAGACATCTACCAGGCGGTGGCCCAACAGGCCATGGTGTCAGCCCTGGGCTAGGGGGCAGGGCAAATATTCCCCATCGAATTCCCCATCGAAGCGGGGCCGGGGATATCTGATCGGGCAGGCTAGGCCGTGCGGGTAAGGGACATCAGCCGCTTCAGCCCGTTCCAGCCGATCACGCCGTAGCCGATCGCTAGCATCAAGCTGGTCAGCGAAATTCGTACCCTTGACTTCATGGCTTCGGCTTTGACCCGGCGCTCGGCCTCGGCCCGGCGGGTGCCAATTTCGCCCTGAATTTTTTGTTTAGCCTCGTCAGCCCGCTGCTGTAGAAACTGATTGAGACCCTCGGGATTGTCGCGGTACTGGCCAATATCCTGGGGCAGTTGGCCACTTTGAATGGCCTGGGCCAGTAAATCCTCATTTTGCAGTACGGCCCCTAGCTGGGCCTGCTGCTGGTTGAGTTCGTTGGTCAAGCGCTGCTCTAGCTCAGTGGTGGCCTGGCCCGCCTCGGTGTTCACCTGCTCTAGAGCCGTCGCGCTGGATAGCCGCACCGCATTCAGGTGCAGCACCGTTACCAGCAGATAAAGGAGGCTGAGCAGGCTAGCCAGGGCACAGGCCCAAAAGCGCAGATCGGTGGCCAGGCTTTTAGGACCAGCTGTGCGCCCAACGTAGCTATCGATCCAAAAGCCAGTCAGCAGGAGAGCAATGCCCACCAGGGGCACAATGCCGCGATCAACCAATTGGGTCGTGGTGGCCAACTGCCACTGGGCATTGGTGGGGTTGGGCAAAATCAGCAAAATTAAATAGTCCAGCAGGGCCGAGAGAATGGTGACAATGCCTACCACCTTGAGGGCGATCGCGGCCAGGGGGGACAGCACTGGACTGGAAACAGCTTGATCAGACGTCATAGGGTTGGTCGGTTGCTACAGATAAACATTCTGCCCTGGCCTGGTTCTAAAACCACAAAATTGCCAGGAAATCTTGAGTTTTGCGCAGGGTTTTTGGCAACGGAACGCTGAGCTGAGCCGTTAACTCCGGCTAGACCTGCTACCGTGGGGGCTAATATAGCGATGGCCAGCTAGCTTAGATCAGGGCTGACCTACTGCTTGCCATCTAGGGACAGTCCATGCCTTTACCCGCCCTGGCTCAGTTTTTGGCCCACCCGCCCAGCTATCCCTTAACGGCCGGGCTAGCGGATGTGGCCCTGGAGCAGGCAGAGACGTTCCCCTACCGCTATATTATCGTGGTCGATCAGCAGCAGCGCCCCCTAGGAGCGATTGCAGTAGGACGGCTGTGGGCCGTGGATCGGGCCGCCATTCAGGCTAGCGCCACTGCCGCCGATGCCCCCACGTTGGGAGATTGTGAGCCCTGGCTAGAGCCAATCGTCACCCTGATGGCCCAGGCTACCCTGGCGGATTTGTGGGCCATGGCCCCCTGGTCAATGCCTCAGCCCGTTGTCGTCGTAGACGCTGAGATGCAGTATGTCGGGGTGATCAAGAGGGCGGCGCTGCTGGGCTGGCTGGCTGGTCAAGTTTCCTTCGACCCCACCGAGGGGGCAGGGGTGCGGGAAGTTCCGACGTCGATCGAGGGGGCAGGGGTGCGGGAAGTCCCGGCGTCGATTTCGGCCCAGGATCGGGCCTGGGTGGTGGAGCTGAGCCACGCCCTCAAATCACCGCTGACCTCTCTGCTGGGGCTATCGACCCTGCTTTTAGACCGTCGGGTGGGGAGCCTTGACGAGCGACAGCTGCACTACGTCACCCTGATGCGCCAGGCCATTCGTAAGCTTATGCTGCTGATCAACCAGCTTTTAGACTGGATGCGGCTAGAGGCCAACCAAATGACCCTCGATCTAGCCCCCGTTGATCTCAATGACCTGGCCAGTACCCTGTTGCCCAATTTTTTTCGGTGGTTGCCCGAGGCTGACCCGGCCCCGGCCTGGGGGCAGTGCTTTGAGCTGGCCCTGCCGCCGCCGTCGGTGGAGTTAGTCGCCGACCAGCTGCATCTGCAACAGAGCCTGTACGGGGTTCTAGACTATTTACTGCACCATGGCGCTGAACCCAGGGGTCTGGTCATTGCCCCCTGGGGGCGGTGGCTGGCCCTAACGGTTTGGGCTCCGGCCCCCGCCGGTGGCATCGAAAAATTGCCCCCGACCGATCAGACTGACCCCTTGGAAGATTTAGGATTATCCCTGGCTCGTCGCCTGTGCCATTGCCACGGGGGCGAGCTAACCCGCCTGATGTCGGCGGTGCACGGCTATCGCATTAGCCTGCTGCTGCCGCTGGAGAGCGAGGTCGCCGCTAACCCGGGAGCACTACTGCTGTTAGCCAGCCACAGCCCTGGGGTAATCGACCAGGTCTACGACAGCTTACAAGGAAGCCGCTACGGCCTAGCGGTGGCCCATAGCTATGGAGAGGCTCTTGCGATGCGCCGCCGCCTTACCCCTGCCGCCGTACTGGTTCACGGAGCGACCCTGGGGGTGGCCCCCAATCAAGCTTTGGCAGACCTGGGCCCAGCGGCAGAGACCGGCCCCTCGGAGCTGATTTTTTTAGGGCCTACCCCTGAGCTCTGGGAGCTTACCCCCCCGGTCACACTGCCCATCGACCGTATAGCCGAGCAGCTGCTACCGACCCTCAACGCCCTCCTACCCCCGACTCAAACCCCTGCCCCCCGTCGGGAGGGGCTAACGCTACTGCTGCTGCTAGAGACGCCTGATTCAGCGGGGGTAGCGCCCTCCACCGGGCTACGCCCCTGGCTACAGCACTACCGCTGTCGCCTGCTCCAGGCCGACGATTTAGACCAGGCCAGCCTGCTGGGCCGGGTGTGGCAGCCCGATGCTATTATCCTTGACCGCCTAGCGCCCTTAACCGTTGACTATTGGCAACGGCTAGCCAACTGCCCCGATTTGTCTAAGCCGCCGGTGGTGACCTTTATGGCTCTGCCCCCGGCCCTGCTTAAACAGCCGGGAGGGGAGCGGCTGATCGCCTGTCCGGCGGTGCTGACCCAGCCGTCCCACCGGGGGGCGATCGCGCTTATGCGGGCGATCGCTACCGCTAATCTCTTGCTCACCTGACCTGGCTCTGGCGCAGATAAACCCTTCATCTAGACACATTCAGGTCACTCTACCCAGCCCTGAGCGCTTTTCTAACCACGCTATGGATATAGCGACCAACATCTTGTCGAGGGGAATATTCCCTCCCCCTAAACGAGTGCTACGAAGCCTTGCCAAAAGCGGCAGACGTCGTCCCCAAGGCCAAAGGCAAACTGAAAGTGCAGATGGATGAGCTCGGGTCTTTTGTCGACACCCGAGACATCATCGGCTGTCATATCGGCGACCGCTCTAGAGCATCAGGGATGGCCCTATGGCAGTCCATCCCTGCGGTATAACGACAATGCGCCCAGGTCTACACCGATTACTGGGAGGCTTACGTCAACGTGATTCCGAGCCAGCGGCATGTCGCGGTTGGCAAAGACAGCGGCTTGACGAGCTACATCGAAAGACTGAACAATACGCTAAGGCAGCGGATTTCTTGTCTAGGAAGGAAGACGCTGTCCTTCTCGAAGACGCTAGAGAATCACATCGGGGCGATCTGGATGTTCATCCATGACTACAATCGCCTCGTCAGAGAGAAACTGGCAGCAAGGGAGGAGCCCGTCTTTTCCTCTGCCCTTTACTAAAAGGCACTACCCGCGGCGTTACCGATAGTGAGGGGCTAAAACCCTGGATGGCGAATGAGCAGCTCAACGACCCCAGCGTTTTCTTGCCTCGCCTGCTTACCCACCTCGAAGCCCTAGCGGGCGATCACTGGGTGTTTGACCGCTCGAAGCTGTCGTAACGCGGGTTGGGCGCACCCTAGGGCTCAACGTCACCTCAACCCAACCTACGCGAGCTTAGTCATTCCCGCGCCGGCGGGAACCCAGACCAAAAGTCTGTTTATATCAGGTCTCTTCTTGCTCAGCAATCGCCTTAGCCAACAGAACAGCTTTCTTGGTCGCAGGTCACCGTTGCCGATAACGCACTTTCTGGCACCACGGTAAAGCCGCCAACGCTAATGCCCGCGATGCCATACTGCTCGCGCAGTACCTGGTTGAAGCTGGCAATAATTTCAGGCAGCTGCTGCTGTAATACAGAGCGAATTTGATCGGCTTCGGGGGGCGGACTACCTACGGTTTCAATTGCCATAATGCTTAGGCCAGTGAAGAACCTACCAATTGTAGGATAAGTAGAAAGCCTCAGACACCTCTACTTCACGGCTCTACATATGGCCATGCCCGGCGGCGCTGACTTAGGCCGGTGCTCTCAATCCTGACCGGTTGCAAAGGTTGTAGGTTTGACTGATTGCCTCTGTAGGTGAGCTTGGGCCTGGTTTAAGCTCAGTTTACAGTGTTCATCCAGGTGATGCAGCGCTCTAGCTCGTAGGCCATGGTAGCGGCATCGGCATGGTAGCGACGGCCATGACCGGGCAGCACCCACTCAAAGGAATACTGCCGCAGGGCCTGCATCGAGGCTCGCTGTACCTCCCAGGAGTACCAGCAAACGCTGCGAAAAGCGTGCAGCTGCTGTAGCGACTCTGACCAGGCCAGGTGGTCGCCGGTAAACAAAATTCGATCTTGGTACAGCAGCACCGTATGGCCCTTGGTGTGGCCGGGGACGGGGAGAATGGTTAGATCCGGGGCTAGAGGGATGGGATCGTGGCCTTGCAGCTGAACTTCTACCCCCTGGGTGTCGGGGGAGAGGTCGTCGACGTGGAGGATGCGATCGCAGCCGAAATGCGCACTAAATTTAGCGTGGTCGGCCACATCGTCGCGGTGGGTCAGATAGAGGTAGCGAATGCCCCCCATGGCTTCAAGCTGTTTCACCAGGGGCGGGGCAAACCGGGGCGAATCGACCAGCACGTTGCCCTCGGGCCGCTGGATCAAGTAGCTAGCCGCTCCGTAGGAGGCTTCGGCATGGTAGCCGCAGTGGTAGACCCGATTGGTAACCGGAATCGGAAACGTTGCCTGTACAGGCTTAATATCCTGGGGAGGCGCAACGGTGCCAATGGAGGCGGTGGGGCAGGAAAGCAGCGCCTGGATTGCCTGCCCTCGTTCGGCCTCGCTTTGGGGCTGGCGGTAAACGGCGGATTGGCCCGCCTGGCGATTGAAAATTTCGGGGGCCATCCAACGGCAGGTATCGCAGTCGATGCAGGTGCTATCGACGTAGATATCGCCTGGGATGTTCTCATGGCGACGCTGGGTGAGGTGGGCCATATCAACAACCTTGGGGACAAGTCTTACGCCTCGGCTCGGCTTCAGGCCTAGGGATGGGTTTAATGTTTCTACCCTCAGCCGGGCCTGGGCACAAGCCTTGTGCCCCTACTCAGGCTCCATGTTAGTCATAACTTGGTAAACAAATAGACGCCGCAGGGCCGCTGCTTTTTGATCTGCAAGGTTGGCATCGGCGTGAATTTTAGCCGATACCACCAGGCTACTGACTAGCAGCACCAAAATTAGACACACGTTTCTGACGATTAGATGGCAGGGGAGGCAGCGTTTTTTCATGGGCGTTGGCGGGTTAAGGGCTTCGGTAAACCTTATTTGATTGAAGGGTGATTAAAGTTTTATATATCCCAATTCATCCGTCGAAATACGATCAGAATGTACACGACTTATTATAGGGGTCTCCATTTGGCCTATCGCTGACGATGGCAGCGTTGATAAAATTTATCCTGCACAAAACAGCATCAGTTTAGTTATAACCTTTACTTAAAAATTGATTCGGTACTCCACGGACAGTCGGTTATCGTTGTTGAAGTTGGTGGATCCATGTACCCCCCAGTTGTTGTCAATGCGGTAGCGGACGTTAAACTCGATGGGCTGGTTTTGGTTTAAGACCTGCACCAGCCGCGCCGACAGGTTTTCGGTAATGCCCAGGTTAGCCCCCACGCCATAGCCCAGAGTATCGCCACTGTCGGCGGGCAACGCGGTAGACGCGCTCAGCCGAAAGCGCTTGAGGCCCAAAGCATCGCCAATGGAGTCTTGGGTGTCGCCAAAGAGGGCGCTGACCAGGTTAGAGCCCAGGGCCAGGGCCGGTTCGGTACCGCTTAGATCCGACAGGTAGCCCCCTGATGCCATGCCCAACAGCTGAGCCTCGGAGTAGGGTGGGTTACTGGTTAGCACTAAGTTGTCAAACAGGCGAGTCGCCGGCCCCTTGACCTGAGCCTCAATCAGCAATTCATCAAAAATAGTGTCGCTCGCCAGGAGATCGGGATCGGGAATTTCCGCCGACCCGGTGGTGGTGTTGAGGCTGGCCAGGTTGTAGTTCCGCTGGAGCGGCACCGTGGCGGCCAGCACTAGATCGAGGTAGGGGTCAAGCTGGTCGGCGGGGCTGAACACAATCACGTTATCGCGGCCCGGCTCCAGGAAAAATTCGGCGGTGATGGTTTGAATCCAGCCGTCGGTGAGGTAGAAGTGGCCGTCGGCATAGAGACCTGGAATCTGGCCGCTCACGGCCAGCGCCCCTTCTAAATCAAAGGAAAACAGCGGCAGCGCTTTCACCGTAGCGGGCTCCAGCGCTATTCGCAGATGGTCAACCTGTACGGGCAAGACCTGTCGCCCCTCAGCCAGAGAGGCTCTGACGGCTTCAATTCTTGGACTTGTCAGGGTCAAGTTGGCCAACCCGCGCAGCGCTGACCCCACCACCACCCGGGTGTCTTGCAGCCGCACCTCGCCGCCGAGGGTGGGGGCCAAAACGGCATGGGTGACGGTGAGGTAGCCATTGACGTGACTCCTGACTTCGTTGACGAAGTTAACGTCAATATCCTTCAGCGCCAGCCGTAGCCCTTTGTCGTCGGGTGTAATGTCCTTGGAGATCAGGGGCAGATCGCCCGACAGCTCAAAGGGGCCGTCGAAGACGTTGCCCTGGAGGGAGGGTACGGCAATCCGGGTGCCCTGGAGCTGCACCTCACCGGTTAGGCCCGTCAGGGAAGCGTCTAAAAGTGGGCTGGTAAAGGTGGCCCCGTCAAAGGCGGCGACGCCAAACACCAGCGGTCGGCTGAGGGTGCCGCCTACCTGCACGTCGATGTTGGCGTCGCCGCCGCCCCACACCAGCAGGGGGGTAAACAAATTCACGAGGGCCAGGGCATCGTCTTTAAGCATGGCCTTCAGGGCAAGTTCGTCGCTGGCGGGCTGCACCGTCATAAACGGTAGGGCATAGGGTACGCGGCCCGCAAACAACAGCGGCTCTGGGGAGGGGCCGACCACCCGGCCATCCACGGTGACGTAAGCGTCTTGATATTTAAAGGTGCTGCTAATTTCCTGGATCGGCTGCTGGTTGATACTGGCCCCATCCACGCCAAGCTGCCCCACCAGCTGAGGATTGGTGTAGGGGCCGGTCAGGTTAGCGTCAAGGTTCAAGAGTCCGGTGACTTCCAGGGGGCTGGCCAGCAGGTTAGCCGCCGCCGTCAGGGGCAGGGCCGCAGCCATTATCTCCAGGTCAGAATCGGTTAGGGAGACATCCCCCACCAAGCTGAGGCGGGTATCGGCGGCGCGGAACTCCACTGGGTTGAGGGTGAGGGTCTGGTTTCTGAGCTGCCCCTGGGCGACGAACTGGTTGTCAAAGTCGTAGCGGCCCCAGGCCCAGTTTTGGCCCGCGAAGTCAAAATCGGCCGCCAGCCCCCCCCGCTGCGAGGCGTTTACCCCCAGGCGGCCCGACACCTGGCCCTCAAGCTGGTCGAGGGCGGGCAGCAGCGCCTCCGCCAGTTGGTTGGCTTGAAGTTCGCCCAGATCGCGCAGGGCCTGGGCCAGGGTAGCCTGGGCCAGCAGCGGGGCCGCCGGTACCCCCACGCTATGCACATCCAGATCGACGGCGCTCCCCAGGGCCACCGGGTTGAGCAGGTTGCCCAAATCGGCGTAGCTGTACAGGCTGAGCACCTGAAGCAGATCCTGGAACTCGGCATTGGCGGTGGTGACCTCGGCCTCGGCCTGCCACTCAGGAAACAGCCGCCCATTGGCGGTGAGCCTGAACTGAGTCGCCGGGGTGAGCTGAAGGTCGCCGCCGGTGAGCAGGGCCAGCCCATCACGGTACTGCAGCCGCCCACTGAAGCTGTCGGCGGCGATGGTGCCCAGGGCCGGGTCGGCAATGGCGAAGCTGGCCGCAATTTCAGGGTTAAGCCGCTCGGCTAGGTTGATCCGCGCCTGGGCGTTGAGTACGCCGCCCACGCTACCTAAATCTGGCCCTAATTGCAGAATCTCCCCTGGCCGAAGGGCTAATGCGCCAAGGTCGAAGTTGCTAATTTCGGCGTTAAGACTATCTCCCTGGCGCTGGCCTGCGGCGACAAATTCACCATTGGTGAGGCGGAAGGCGTTGGGCCGCAGGCTGGGGTCAATGGTGGCGGAAAGTTCGGTACGCCCCCCCCGCAGGTCAATCAGCACCCCTTCGCCCTGCGAGGCGCGAATCGGCCCCGACACATCCTCCAGTAGCGCCAGGTCGTTAACGGCCACCCCCCGCAGCCCCGCCGTACCGGCCAGGCGCGGATCCCGCAGGCTGCCGCGCAGGCTGCCGTCAAAATTCACCCAGCCCTGGGGCCGCAGCCAGCCGGGGCCATCCATCAGGGCGTAGGCGGCGGCGATGTTAAAGTCCGACAGGCGAGCGGCAAAGTCCATGCCGGAAATATCCGGTAGCCCACCCCCGGCGGGAAAGGTGACATCGGCCCCGCCGCTGACGTACAAATTTGGGGCGGTGGCTTCGGGCACCTCCAGCCGCTGCCCCGTCCAGGCAAAACGAGCGCGTAGGGGGCCGGGCAGCACCTGGTCAACCCCCTCCAGCCGGGCCAGCGTGAGGGGAACGGGGTCAGACAGGCGCAGCTCTCCCTCGGCGCGCATGCCCTGGGGCGTGATGGCGGTGAGGTTGCCAACGGCCCGCAAATTTGCATCTAACGTGCCCCTGAGCTGGGGCGACAGCCGCCCCAGCCCCAGGGCCGACCCGGCCAGGGTAGCCTGCCAGTCCAGGCTACTCAGGTCGGCGGTGGCGCTGGCTTGCAGGGTGCCATCCCCCACCTGAAAACGGGCATTCTCGGCCTGCACCACCTGGTTGGCGTAGGTCACCCGGCCCCGACCGGGGAAGCTGGCCTGGGGCAGTTGCCAGTCGGCCAGACCGCGCAGGTCGTCGGGCTGGCCGGTGACCCGCGCGGCGGCCAGCAGCGGCCCCAGGCGAATCGTCTCCGGCAAGGGAACGCCGTACAGGGCAGCAATACCATCCAGGGGCAGGTCGGTTTGGGCGGTGAAGTTGAGGTCAGGGCGCCGCAGGTCGGGGCGCCGGAACCTGGCCCGGCCCTGGGCGGTCACGGTGCCCCCGGTGGCCGGGCGCACCGTGGCCTGGTTGAGGGTAAACCCCTCCAGGTTGGCGGCAAACTGGGCTGCGATGGCGTTGATGCCCAGGCGGTCAATACGTACTGGGTCGAGGTTAGCCAGGTCGCCGGATACTTGGGGGGCCGTGAGTTCCCCGGTGATGTGGGTGTTAACCCGAAAGCTTCCCGCTGCGTCGATGGGCAGAGCCTGGGCGAAGGCTTGTTCAAGGTCGCTAACGCTGACCTCGGGGATATCAATAAAAAGGTTATGGCCCTGGTGCAGGTCAACGCGGCCGTCGGCCTTAACTAAAATTGGGCCGAACTTCAGGGAGCTATTCTGCAACCTACCCCCCACCCCATCGATTACCGCCGTGCCATTGATCGCCTGGAAGGGGGAGGGCAAGCCGGTGATGACAATATCGCCGTTGCGTAGCCGGGCCGTGCCCTTGGCGATGAGGGGATCTTCAGCACCGGGCCGATACTTCAAATCTAAATTAGTGGAAAGTAGCCCGTTGCGCACGAACAGGCTGCCCCCCGCCAGGGGATTGATCGCTTCGATGGGCAGCTGCTGGGCCTGCACCATCAGGTTGGTCTGGCGGGTGTCAAGCTGCCCCTCGCCCCGCAGTTGAAAGGAGCCGTTGTTGAGTCGCCCGCCCACAATGAGCGAGGCGGTTTGGTTATCGGCGCCGCCAAAGCGCACCCGCATATTGACGTTTTGCAGCAAGATTAGGGTGGCGCTGGTCACCCCTTCCGGCGCTTCCACAATGGAGGTGCGCGAAATTGGACCAATGGCCAGGTTGGCATTGCGAATCTGCAAGCTTTCTAGTTCGGTTTTAATCAGCCCCCGTTGGCCCACCGACTCGGGAGGCTGAACCTTCCATTCGCCGTTAAAGCCCTGCTTGAGGGCCATTTGGGGTTCATCAAACACCAGGGTGGGGCGCAGGGTGCGAGTGAGCAGCAGCTCGATAGGGTTAAATTTAACATCCAGGTACTGGGCCTTGACCCAGGAAAAATCATCCTCGGTGGGGGGAACGATCGCTGGGCCGAGCCGCACGCCGCCGAGGTTAAAGCGCTGAAACTGGCCCACCTTAATCGGTCGGCCCAGGGCATCGCTGAGATTTTCATTTAAAAACTGTGGTAGCTCGCGCCGAATCAAACTGTAGCCCCACCAGCCCACCACCATTGCACCGACGGTAAGCGCGCCCCCAGTAATGGCAACCGTTCTCAGCAAATGTCGCCGCCACCGGCCAGGAGACGGTGCCGTAGCCTGATCGGCATCAGGTCTGGAATCGACAGCCATAACGCAGTAAATCCAATCCCACCACGGCATTAAGCATAGTCGGTTTGCCTCAAAATATTTAGCCGATCGGATAAAATTTGACCTTATGAGCTGGATCGGCAGCTGATCAGGATCGAAGCTACCGGGCCGCCGGAGGCTGCATCCCAGGCACAGGGGAGGCTCAGCGCCGGTTCCTAATGACTCACCACCGTCTCAGATTGGGGAATCGCGGCGGCAGGATGACTTGATCCAGGCTTCGCAACCGATTCAGCGGGCTCCTCACCGTGGCTGATAAACACTAGCTGCCCCGCGTCTAAATCCACCCCGATGGTGGAATTTTCGGCAAAGGTCATCTCTAAAATCTTGGTAGCAATGGGGTTCTCTAGCTCTCGCTGGATTGCCCGCTTCAGGGGGCGGGCGCCGTACACCGGGTCGTAGCCGCTCTGGGCAATGTGGTCAACCGCCCGGTCAGAAATTTCCAGGCCAATTTTTTGATCGGCCAGCCGCTGCTGCACCCGCCGAATTTGCAGCACCACAATCTTGCGCAGCTCCTCCTTGCGCAGCGAGTGGAACAGGATCAGGTCGTCTACCCGGTTCAGAAATTCGGGTCGAAACTGCTTCTGCAACGCCTTCAGCACCTGGGTGCGCATCTCGTCGTAGCGGTCATCGTCCCCAGCTAGCTCCAGAATGTGGTCGCTGCCGATGTTGCTGGTCATGATCACTACGGTGTTGCGAAAATCGATGCGGTGGCCCTGGGAGTCGGTAATGCGGCCATCGTCTAGCACCTGAAGCAGAATGTTAAACACGTCGGGGTGGGCCTTTTCTACCTCGTCGAGCAGCACCACCGAGTAGGGATGGCGACGCACCGCCTCCGAGAGCTGCCCGCCATCTTCGTAGCCCACGTAGCCGGGGGGTGCCCCCACCAGTCGCGAGACGGCGTTTTTCTCCATGTATTCCGACATGTCGATGCGCACCAGGGCATCTTCAGTGTCAAACAAAAACTCGGCCAGGGCACGGGCCAGCTCGGTTTTGCCCACCCCCGTCGGCCCCATAAATAGAAACGAACCCAGGGGCCGACCGGGATCGTTCATGCCCGCCCGCGCCCGTCGAATGGAGGCCGCCACCGCCGCCACCGCCTCGTTTTGGCCAATTACCCGCTGGTGCAGGTGCCCTTCGAGCTGCAATAGCTTCTGCCGCTCCGAGGCTAATAGACGGTTGACTGGAATGCCCGTCCACTTAGCGACGATTTCGGCGATGTCGGCTTCGGTTACCTGCTCTCGCAGCAGGGTCATGCCCTGGGCCTGCACTTCGAGCAGGTGGGCTTCTTTGGTTTCGCGCTCACGCTGCACGGCCTCTAGCTTGCCGTACTTGAGCTGGGCCGCTTTGTTGAGGTCGTAGGCCCGTTCCGCCTGCTCAATTTGCAGGCGCAGGTGATCCTCCTCTTCTTTGAGGCTGTTGATCGCCTCCAGGGTTTGCTTCTCGCTTTGCCACTGGCCGCTAAAGGCCTGCTGTTTGGCGGTCAGCTCGGCCATTTCCTGCTCAATCCGGTGCAGCCGCTCCCGGGCGGTGCGGTAGGCGGGGCCAGCTTCGTCTTCGGCCTCTAGCGAAAGCTTCTCCATCTGTAGCTGCATCAGCCGCCGGTCGATGATTTCCAGCTCCTCAGGTTTGGAGGTGATCTCCATCTTGAGCTTGGCGGCGGCCTCATCCACCAGGTCGATGGCTTTGTCGGGCAAAAACCGATCGGCAATGTAGCGATCCGACAGCACCGCCGCCGCCACCAGGGCGCTGTCGGCAATTTTCACCCCGTGGTGCATCTCGTAGCGCTCCTTCAGCCCCCGCAGAATCGAGATCGCGTCTTCGGCGCTGGGCTGGCCCACGTACACCTGCTGAAAGCGACGCTCCAGGGCGGCGTCTTTTTCGATGTGCTTGCGGTACTCGTCTAGGGTGGTGGCGCCGATGCAGCGCAGCTCGCCCCGGGCCAGCATGGGCTTGAGCAGGTTACTGGCATCCATGGTGCCCTGGGTGGCCCCGGCCCCCACCACCTGGTGCAGCTCGTCGATAAACAGCACCACCTGGCCCTCGGAATTGGTGACCTCCCGGAGCACCGAGCGCAGCCGGTCTTCGAACTCACCCCGAAACTTGGCCCCGGCGATCAGTCCGCCGATGTCGAGGGAAATTAGGGTGCGCCCCTTCAGCGACTCCGGCACGTCGCCGTTGATGATGCGGTGGGCCAGAGCCTCGGCGATCGCGGTCTTACCGACGCCCGGCTCGCCAATCAGCACCGGGTTATTCTTGGTGCGGCGAGAGAGCACCTGAATCACCCGACGAATTTCTTCGTCACGACCAATCACCGGGTCGAGTTTGCCGTCGCGGGCGGCCTCGGTCAGGTCGCGGCCATATTTTTCGAGGGCCACGTACTGGGTTTCGGGGTTTTGGTCGGTGACTTTTTGCCCCCCCCGCACCGTCTGAATCGCCGCCATCAACTGCGGGGCCTCGACGTTAAACCCCCGCAGCAGTCTTCGCCCGATGCGCTCGTCTTCCTGGAAGCTGATCAGCAGATGCTCGACGGCAATGAACTTATCTTGCAGGGTCTGCCGCGCCGCCTCGGCCTGGTCTAGCATGCGGTCAAGGCTCTGGCCCAGGTAGAGGTTTTTATCCGCCGCCGTCCGCACCCGCGCCTGACGCTTAGCAAAGGTTTCCAGCTCATCTAAAATCAGGTCAGAGTCGAGCCGGGCCTGGGTCAGCACATCGTGGGCGAGGCCGTCTTCTTCCTGATCGAGCAGGGCCATAATAACGTGCTCAACCTCTAAATATTGATGGTTAAAGCGACGGGCGACATCCTGGGCTTCAACAATGGCATCCCAGGCTTTGGCGGTAAACTTATCTGGGTCGGTCGGCTGCATAATCTCCGGGGCGGACGGGGGCGAGTGAATAGTGGTGCGGCGAATGATTTTGCGTTTTGTAACGCGCGGGTGATTTAGTATATCAGGTGCTTGCCATGGCCTGGGGCGTCGCGGCGGATCGGAGGTGACCGTCGGATGTGCCTAGCTGAATTAGCTCTACCTTGTAGCCGTCGGGATCTTGCACAAAGGCGATCACCGTAGAGCCATGTTTCATCGGGCCGGGCTCGCGCACCACCTGGCCGCCCTTGGTCTTGATCTGCTCGCAGGTGGCATAGATGTCGTCTACCCCGAGGGCAATGTGGCCGTAGGCATCGCCCAAGTCGTAGGACGCGGTGCCCCAGTTATAGGTGAGTTCGAGCACGGTATGGTCGGCCTCGTCGCCGTAGCCCACAAAGGCCAGGGTAAATTCGCCGCCGGGGTAGTCTTTTTTGCGCAGCAGGCGCATGCCCAGTAGGTCACAGTAAAAGGCTAGGGATCGATCTAAGTCGCCGACCCGCAGCATGGTGTGGAGCATTCGCATGGGTGAGGTTTCCTCTTGGTGGATGTTCTGGCCCCGAAGAGACGTCAATCTTGTCCTCGGGCTACTACTTACATTCTGCGGGGAAACCTCGATCTTGGGTACGGTCGTCAATCAACATCCCAATGGCCAGCGCCGATTTCATCGTGCCACCAGTGCGGCAATCATGCTCGCGGTTGGCGGGGGGTAACGATGAGGGGAAATCGCTCTAGGTGTTGAGTTGAATCGTGGCTAAGGACAGATCAACATCAAGGTGAGGCCAATAGAGGTGGCCGGGATGGGGTTCTTCTCAATAAAAGACGTGCTTGACCGGTGCGTTTTCAAACCAGGGGAATGCTTCGTAGGGTAAAAAGTACTCGCGATCGCCACAAATCAACCAGATGCCATGGACAAAAATGTTGACACGATGCAAGCGTTGGCATGATGCGGATGCAGTAGTGTTGGCAGAATGGGTAGATGTGTACGCCGATACGCAATGCGGCGAGATGGTGACGGGGCTGAGGGGCTGAGCGACGCCATCCCCCTCCCCCCGATGGGCATAGCCGCTGCTGAACTTACCTTTTATCATGCAAACCGTAAACCCATGAGAAAGGAGCCCCATGGCTTACGAACTGCCCCCCTTACCCTATGCCTACGATGCCCTAGAACCCTATATTTCTAGGGGCACCCTAGAGTTTCATCACGATAAACACCATGCCGCCTACGTGAGCAAATACAACGACGCGATAAAGGGAACCGACCACGACAGCAAACCCATTGAAGCGGTCATTAAGGCTATCGCTGGCGACACCGCCCAGCAGGGCGTGTTTAACAACGCCGCCCAAGCCTGGAACCACAGCTTTTACTGGAATTCCCTCAAGCCGGGTGGCGGTGGTACCCCATCTGGGGAACTGGCGAAAAAAATCGACGCTGACTTTGGCAGCTTTGATAAATTTACCGAAGCGTTTAAGACGGCTGGGGCGACCCAGTTTGGCAGCGGCTGGGCCTGGCTGGTGCTCGATAGCACCACCCTCAAGGTGACCAAGACCCTAAACGCCGACAACCCTCTCACCGCCGGGCAGGTGCCCCTGCTAACGATGGATGTGTGGGAGCATGCCTACTATCTGGATTACCAGAACAAGCGCCCCGACTACATTGAGGCGTTTCTCAACAGCGTTGTCAACTGGGACTTCGCCGCCAGCAATCTGGCAGCGGCTTAGGGTGATCTTCCCAAGCCAAATTCAGGGTCGCCCCGGGTGACGCAGCGGGGGTAAAGCCGCCCCCGCTTTTTTGGAATTTTTACTACGGCCTGTCTATGCTGCCCAGCGATCCAGACTATCCCCAAGTTGTGATGTCGTTTACCTACCGAGGGTTTCGGCTCGACCTTGACCAAAGCGAAGACCACGAGCTGCCAGTGTTTTCGGTGTGGGCCAGCTATGCTACAGGCTATGGGGTGGCCGTGCCGGCGGCGGTCAGCCGCACGGAGGCTATTTGCAGGGCCAAGCAGTGGGTTGACCGCAAGCTCCAAGACTCAGGGAGGCCAGTGAGGCGATTGCGAATTGTGTGAGGCATGCTAAAGCCGGAGCGGCTCGCCTTGGTTCAAAACGGCCACCTTGTCTCAGGGTGTAGGCATGATCGGCAACCTGCAACCCGGCACCTTCTGCCCTTAGCCGCCATGGTGCGGCTCGCTGTGGGGAATGAGGGAGTGAGGTTTTTCTAGACCGTGGGCCTCCATGAGGGCCTGGTCGCCCATGACTTGTCGGGGCGGGCCATCGGCGATGGTGCGGCCCTCGTCGATGAGGATGGCGCGATCGCAGACCTCCAGCACAAACTCCAGGTCGTGGGAGGAAATCAGCAGGGTTTCTGAGGAATTCTGCAAGAACCGAATCAGCCGTCGTCGGGTGCGCAGGTCAAGGCTGGCGGTGGGCTCGTCGTAGAGCATAATTCGGGGGGTCATGGCCAGCAGCCCGGCAATCGCCACCATTTGCTTTTCGCCCCCCGACAGATGGTGAGGCAAGCGGTTGAGCAGATGGTGAATGCCGGTCATGGCCACGGCGTGGTTGACCCGGGCCTCAATCTCGGCGGGGTCAAGCCCCATATTTTGGGGGCCAAAGGCGATGTCATCCCACACTGAGGCTGAAAATAGCTGGTCGTCAGGATCCTGAAACAGCAGCCCCACTTCGGGGCAAAACTGCCCCACCTGGAGTGGTTGCCCCCACAGAGCAATGGTGCCCGCTGTAGGGGTTAAAACCCCGCACAGCAGCATAAATAGCGTGGTTTTACCGCAGCCGTTGTGGCCAATAATGCCGACTCGCTCCCCATCCTGAATGGTGAGGGCAATGTCCCGCAGCACCGCTGGCTGGTCGGGGTAGGCAAAGGTCAGGGATTGGGCCGTAATCGCCACCTCCCGCTGGGCCTGGGCCACCGCGTTCGCCGTGTTCGCCGTGTTCATCGTGTCGATAGCATCACCTCTGCCAAAATAAACCCTGCCGCTAGCCCCAGCACGGCGATCGTTAACCCCCAGCTTAAGATAGGAGTGGGGGCGGTGGACATTGCTCCGACGGCGGATTTTGTTCCATAGCCATAGCCTCGCAACCGCATGGCTTTATAGACCCGCTCAGACCGCTCGTAGCTACGCAGTAGCAGATTGCCTGTCAGCAGTGCTAGTTGCTGAATCATCTGGCCGCTGGGGCGAAACCCCCGCTGGGGGCGATGGCCAAAGCCCCGTAGCCCCATGGCCTGCTGCATGGTGGCCAGGGTATCAGCAATTTCATACAGGTAGCGGTAGGACAGAAGCGTCATATCCGCCAAGATCACCGGCAGCCCCAGGGCGCGCATGGCCTGCACAATGGTCAAAAACGGGGTTGTGCCCAGCAAAATGAAGCCCACGGTCAAAATCGACACAAATCGGCTGACAATCAGTGCCGTCGACGCTAACCCCTCCTGGCGCAGGGCCAGCCAGCCCCCTTGCCATAGCACCGTCTCGCCTATGGCGAAGGGCAGCACCGCCACCACCGCCACAATAAACAGCCCCGGATAACTCAGTCGCTGCCACAAAAAGGTTAAAGGCAGCCGCGACAGGGCGTAAAGCCCAGCGGTTAGCCCCAGCATCCAGGGCAGCAAACTGAGCTGCCTCACCGTGGCAAAGGCAAACATCAGCCCCAGCAGGCTAACCAGTTTCAGCCGGGGCTGCCACTGGTGAATGAGCGACTCTCGATGTACATAGGCATCCAGACTGGTGATTCCCATTTCCCCTAGCTCTCCAGTAGCTCAGGCTTAACCCGCTGTAAAAACAGCACCAGCATGGCTGTAAAGATTCCTTCGACAATCATCAGTGGAATGTGGGCCAGGCTTAGCCCTGCGATCGCGCCGCGCTCGGTGTTGCCGTCAAACCCGGCGGGGATGGTGGTAATCACCAGGGTAAGAAAAATCAGCGCCGCTAGCCCCAGGCCCAGGGCACCCCCCAAAAAACCAAACAGCCCTGTGGCGGCGCGTGCGGGCAGCCCCTTGCCCCAAGACTTCCGCAGCTGAAAAATATGATAGGCCCCCAGGGCGGGAATGCCCATCATGGCAGCATTCACCCCTAGGGTGGTGAGCCCCCCATGGCCAATCACCAGGGCTTGAAAAAACAGGCCAATTAAAATGGCTGGGAAGGCAAAGTATCCCAACACCACTCCCAGTAGCCCGTTCAAAATTAGGTGCAAGCTCACCGGCGGCACCGGAATGTAGATAGATGATGCTACAAAAAAAGCCGCCGTCAGCAGCGAAGCCTTAGGAATTTCGGCGGTAGGATTGGGCTTGCGGTTGATCTGCCGTAGGCAATACCAGGTGGCCAGCCCAGTGATGGCATACCCGGCGGCGCAGACCTGTGCAGGGAGAAGACCATCGGGAATATGCATTAGCGCTTACCCCGCGCAAAAAATAACGCCGTACCTACAAATCCCCAAATTACCGCCGCCATGGTAAGGCCCTGCTGCACGGGGGGTAGCTCTCCCCCCTGGGAGGCTACTCCCACCGGCAGCACTCCCCCAGCGGCGGCATCCCCGCCGACCGGAATGGTTAAAATCTCGCCGTGGCCAGCCTGCCGCACCGCTACCTCCCAGTTGCCCGGCAGGGATGAATCAGGGGAAAACCAAAACCGACCCTCGGCATCAGTAGTACCCCGCAGCCAGGGCTCAGCAGGATTATCCGGGGCGTAAACAATCACCTGGGCCTCCTGCATGGGTTCTCCAGAGTCGTAGCGGGCCTCTAGCGCAATGCCCTGGGCGACTTGGTAGTCAATCGCTACTCCGTGCGCCTGCGCGGCACTGGCCCAGCCCAGGCTGCCCCCAAGAACCAGCGGTAGGAAAAGTCGTGCGTTCATTAGGTTAAGTTGACTTCCTGACAGTGCCCTTCGCCCACGTGGCCCAGGCTGGGCAGAATTTCCCTAAAGGTGGCGTAGTCGGCCTCTGAGAGCTGCTGTTCGAGGGTGGCGCTGTCGACGTTAACCTCGCCATTGGCGGCCAGGGCGGCCAGGGGATCAAACCCCAGTGCGCCGGTGTTGATGCCATCATCGGCGGGGGCGGAGCCATCCCCAAACAGGTGGTCAAAGTGAAAGGTGGCTTCAAGGTCGGCGGTGTCGCCATCCTTGAGGATGCCCTTACGCTCGTCGCCGACAAATTCGCCACAGCTGAAGGCCAGTTCCTCACTCACTTTGAGCGTAAAGGGCAGAGTTTGCCCGTCTTTGGTCGCGGTGCCCTGCATCCAAATCGAGTACCCCTCGCTTGGCCCTTCGCTAGCCGGAACCATTTGCCAGGTCAGGGCGTTGAAGTGCCCGGCGGGGGCATCCAGCTCGGCCACTAAGACGGGATCGGCGGCATCATCGCCCTCAGCTAGGTCAATCACCTGGGCACCCTCGACCTGGGCTTCGGCTTTGGCCTCCAGCGGAGTGCCGGCCTCGGGGTCGAAGGGCGGATCGGTTTGAAACGCGGTTACCTGATCGAGGGAGACAAAGACGTGGTCAAAGGCAATTTCCCAACCATCTTTGCTGGTAAACCCCTGGCGGACAAAATCTTCTCCATTGGCACGAATCAGCAGCGTGCCCTGCCCGGTCTCGGCGGCAGGGGTGGCCGCTTCAGGGGCCGGGTCGGTAGGGGCAGTGTCGCTAACGGTTTGACCACCACAAGCCTGAAGCACCATCGGGGTTAACAGCCCTAACAACCCTAAGGACAGCCCTTTAAAATCAGTATGTCGCATAGCAATAGTGGGTAACACCTACGGAAAAGCCTTGAGCCGATTAGTCCTAAGGTGGAGCCTGTCCTGCAAAAATCCGCAGTTGCACCCCTAAACGGGCTTAACGGCGTGGCCTAACTCTTACTTAATCGTTATTGTTACAAAACTTCAATGCCCGGGGGGGGCACCTGAACCAGATTAATCGGGGTTTTGCAACGCCAAGGGTAAAAAATCTGCCCTCAGAGTTATTCCAGCCTCTAGTTGGCCCACTTAGCCCCAGTCAGCCCCAGTCAGCCCCGTCAACCCCATGGGTTCAATTGGCGGCGATCCCCTTTTATGACAGGATGCTTGGGGATGAGCCAGGCCGTTAAACCACCGAGTCGGCTAGCCCCACTGCTCCTCAAGGGTTAATCCGTCATGTATGACTGTATTGTGGTTGGCGCCGGGCCAGCCGGGGCCGCCACCGCCTACCATCTGGCTAAGCTAGGGCATTCAGTTTTGATACTGGAAAAGTCCTCCTGGCCTCGCTATAAGCCCTGTACTGGGGCGGTGTCTCCCAGGGTGGCGGAGTATTTTGACTTTGACTTTAGCCCCGCCATCGATCGCCGGGCCCAGCGGGTGCGCTACACCTGGAAGCTAGGCGACCCGGTTGAGGCCGAGCTTACCACCGAGCCAATCTGGATGGTGCGGCGGGAAGTGTTTGACCCGTTCTTAGTGGGGCAGGCCCAGACCCAGGGGGCTACCCTCAAAGCGGATACCCCGGTGACAGCGATTACGGGTCAGGCCGACGGGTGGCAAGTGATCACCCCCGCTGGGGTCTTCGAGGCGGCCTACTTAGTCGCCGCCGACGGAGCCACCGGCCCCATGGCCAAGTGGCTGGGGTTTCCCGACTTAGCGCTGCGCTCGGCCAGCATTTTGGAGCTGCCAGCCCCAGCCCCCCTGGGGAATGACAGCCCCATCGGCTTCGAGTTTGGGCTGGTCAAGCAGGGTTGTCTGTGGAGTTTTCCTAAGCAGGGGGGGTACGCCATTGGGGCAGCGGCGTTTCAGGGCCGAACTACGCCAGATTACGGCCTTCCCATGGCTGAATACAGCCGGTTTCTAGGACTTGACCCCGCCCAGGGAACGGTGCATCACCATCCTCTGAAGCTCTGGGACGGCAATTATCCCCTCCATACCCACCGGGCGGTGCTGGTGGGGGAAGCCGCTGCCATGGTGGACCCCCTCAGTGCAGAGGGCATTCGCCCCGGCCTGATCAGCGGTAGCCAGGCGGCGGCGGCCATCCATGCCGCTATCCAGGGAGACCCCGATGCCCTGGCCGGGTATACCACCGCCATCCACGAGTCATGGGGAGCTGATATGCCCTGGGCCAGGCGCATTTCGGCCTTGTTTTTCCGCCTGCCGGGGCTGGGCTACCGGGTGGGCATCAAGCGACCTACGGCCACCCAGCGGCTGGGGCAAATTTTGGCCGGAGAAGTGCAGTATGCCGATATCGCCAGTCGGGTGATGAAGCGGCTAAGCGGGGGGTTGATCAACTAATCTTCTGGAATGAGCTACTCGCACGCTGAGCCCCCTCTATCGAAATCTGTGAGGGAGGCATCATCCGACAAATTTAGTAAGGCTAGAGTAGCGATTACCTCATCAACCTCGTTCTCAGGCTTTGCCTGGGCAACGGAAACTAGTCTCAGTAGATCACAAAGCCTCTGCTGGCCCACCCTGCGGAAGCAAGCTACATCCCCCAGCCCCTTCGCCCAACCTGGGAGAGGGGGGCCAAAACGGCTCAAAGCCCCTCTCCCAAGCTTGGGAGAGGGGTTTGGGGTGAGGGCAATTCTGCGGCTAGGCCCATCGTTTTCGATCTACTGAGTCTAGACAGTCGAAGGGCTTTGGCGATGGATATCCCCTAGTCACCCGAATGACATCCCCCTGCACCGGGTGCAGGGGCTTGAGTGCTGGCTTTTGACCCACTCCTACCAGGGTATCCACCCCTGGCCCCAGCCCCCCATCCCGACCTGTAAATCTGAATAGGGGGTGCAGTGGAGGTAGCGATTGGCCATTAATCTGGGCTAGCGGTAGGCTAGCCCGAACAAACTTCGGCTCTAGCGTTGGGCCGCCCCAAAGCGGGCGGTTTGCAGGCTTTCTGCTAGCCGCCGCACTACGGCGACCATGGCCAGGGGGCTATCTAGCTTGTTGACCGCAGAACCAACCCCCACTCCGGCGGCCCCGGCGGCAATGGCCAGGGGAGCCGTCACATCTGACAGGCCCGAGGCACAGAGCACCGGCACGCTGACAGCGCGGGAAATTTCGTAGGCCGCGGCCAGGGTGGGGGCGGCTTTTTCGATGAGGCCCAGGGTACCGGCGTGGGTAGGATGGCTGGCGGTGCCCCCTTCGGTTTGAATGATGTCGGCTCCGGCTGCGACTAAGGCTTCGGCCAGCTCCACCTGCTCATCCAGGGCCAGGATGTGGGGCACGGTCACCGACAGGGTAACGTGGGGCAACAGCGCCCGGGTGCGGCGGGTCAGGGCCAACACTTCGGAGCCTTCAAAGCGTCGTCCCTGGGCATAGAACGCATCGAAATTGCCAATTTCAATCAGGTCGGCTCCGGCGGCTACGGGGGCTAAAAAGGCTTCCGGTTCGATGGCCGATACGCAGATCGGCAGGGCGGTTTCGGCCTTGGCCAGGCGCACCAGGTCGGCATCCGCTGCGATGTCTATAAAAGTAGCGCCGCCCTGGTCGGCGGCTCTGACCACGGCCACAACGCGGGCCGGGTCATAGTTGGTTAGACCGCTGATAACTTTTAGGGCACCGTGGGTGGCAAAGGCACGTTGTAGGTCGGCAAGCATAGGTCTACCTCGCAAGGGCTAGTTTCGTTCGCACTATTGTCGCATCCAGACGAGGATGTCGGCTATTTCGCCGTAGGATTCTCCAGCATTAACCCCCTAACCCGGGGCAAACGATGAGCGTTACTTCAGCTCAGGACGATGCTGGGGCGTTCTCTGCCGTCATTTTTGTAAGTGGGTGAATCTAATTAAACGTAGTCTTGAATCGCTGGAAGCCTTGTTGTGCCGTGACCGGCGTGCTGAATACTTAGGTCTACCTACTTACCAGGGTTTAAGTGCCATGAGACTCGTGTACTTGCCTATAGAATGCTGAAACTACCAGCACGTTATGATAATGCTTAAGAACGGATGTTCTCCCCTCTGACGCCCACGCGGGTTTTCTAGGTCAGCGAATTGCACTTGCCACTCGCTTGGACTGATTCAGCGTCGACCGCCAGTGGCAGCGGTTGCGAGGCTGGACGCTGTTTGACTAAATCTTTGGCTGACACAAAGCCTTTAACCATGAAAAACCTCGGGAATAGTGACCGGGTGATTCCCTAGCATTTTACAAGCTCATTTTTCTTGCGTTTACCCTGACTAAAGGCTACCTACCAAGATTCAACAGGACTAAAACTGCCTGACGCAATAGTATACCCCCAATAGAAACGCCATTGGCAACCTGATACTGTTCCTCCTGCTTGCCAAGTTGCCAGACTATGGCCTATTTCGTGCAGCAGAACACCAATAGGTATTAAAACAAATACAGCCAATTGTTGTACTAACTCTCGATCCTTACAGGTTACTTGGGCCTCCCAAAACTCTGACCAATCGTGCAACAATTGCCAGAAAGTTTTAACACACATTAAAACTGCAATAAGTGAGATTAGGTCAAAGTAGTTAGTCATAGAGAGTCAGAATCTTCCTGGGCGACCAAAACACTTATTGACAAGCTCTAAAGATGTACCTCGTAAAGAGAATCAGCCTAACGTTCCGGTTGAGCGGCTGTAAATGCCCTCTGCTGCAACACCAACCAACTTCGCCAGTCCGCTCCAACCGGGTTGTTAGGTTGCGTCGGGTTCTTCAGGTTCTTCACCGATCGCTTGCTGTGATGCATGGCAGATATGGAGAATGCGAATTGTTGATATATCCTGCTCTTCCAAAATAGTAAAAAGGACTCGGTATGAATTACGCCCTCGACCGTAGAGTAGAGTATTTGGCGGATTTACTGGCTAAAGGACTCATTCTCTCTCGCCAATGGGCAGCGTTTAGGCATTTGAGATAAGGACTCAATTGCTTGTAGTAGCTCTGAGTACCTTTGACTTGCCCTTGCAGGAGAGGTAACTTGAGACAACCGTAGAAATGCACCGTCTGCTTCTGCCTCTGCCACGCTTGAAATTTCGATACGATACTTCATGAATTGGCTTGCAGATTATACTTGTGGCGTTGTTCTTCAGAACAATCCTGAAAAGGTCGGAATCGACCTGCCTCAAAGTCATCTAACCCCTGCTGAATACCATCAATGGCTTCCTCTAAATCTTGTTCTTCCCACTCTAAAATACTTGCCAGCAACTCAGATGCAAGCAAGTTGACATCTTGACCTTGTTGCACAGCTCTATTCCGTAATAGCGCTTCTAATTCGGGACTAAGAGTAACAACAATTGTTATCGGCAATACCATCCATAGGCAAAACCTTTATACTCTATCCTAGCAAAAGTGAAGAGTATAATCTGCTTAACTGACAGATAACCGACGCGGGCAGCTAAAAACCGCGCCTGCCAGTACAAAACTCGCTATTACCGTTTGAAAGGTCAAACATAAGGTTGGCAAAGACCGACTTTAATCCTCTAACGGCGGCTTGAACCGCCGTAGACAAAAGTTTTGTCGGTTAGCCAGGCTTCGCCCTTCGGGGGCCACAGATAGCCCACTTCAATGGGATGACGGCGGGGGCCATGTACCACCACGTCACTGGGTAAGCGCAAACAATAGTGCCACCTGCTCTGACTCAGCCACGCCAGCAGGTCATGGTTGGCAAACCCTCGGTCGGCTAACAGCATCACATCGGGATAGGCCTGCAACAGTCGATGGGCCAATCGCAGCATAGGAATATATCGCTCAGTACTGACGGTGGCACTGGGATGCTCCAAAACCCGCCATAGCAGGGGTACGGCTCGTCCACAACAGGTCACCGACAAGTGAATCATGCAGTAGCGATTCCACAAAACCGTGGTATCAAGCGCCAGGTAGAGTCGTCGCCCGTTCCACTGATGGATGGCGGCAAGCACCAAGGGCACGTACAAGCTTTTGATCCGCACCCGGCGATTGCTCATAAAGCGCTGCCACCGTCGCTCGGTGCTTTGCGCTTGGCGGGCGCGACTCGGCACATACGATTCCCATTCCGGCAGGCTCAACTTACCGCTGCACACCAGCGCTGTCACCATCCACGCCAGGGCTTTGAGGTGCCGCAGGTCGCGAGGATGGCTGTATTGACGCAGTAACGGCAGCACTTGATCATAGAGGCAGGTGGTGGCTGACATGGTAAAGACCCTGAGATGATGCAATTTTCAGCGTCTCATGTCAGCTCACCTTTTCCCCCTCCCGTCACGAGGTTTCAAGCCTTTCACCCACTTCTGTCAGGCAGTCAGGATGTGAATTGCTCTTTCTGCCGCCTTACTCGCCAGATTTCAACAAGATAGAGAAGTTTTGGGCACGGCTCAAGCAATATCTCGGCCAAACCTTAGCGCTGTTTGATTGTCTCTAGGATGCCGTCGATGATGCCTTTAGAAAACTGTCCTAACCTACTCCTCGGGTGCAATAGAAAGCGGCTTGTGGCAGTGCTTTAAGCTCATAATCAGGAATACCCAACGAAGGCTTGTCGGGGTGGTAGGCGTAGGCGATCAGGCCCGAGACCAGATTGACGAGGAAGTTGAAAGGACTGTGGTGCCGCGAATGTTTGCCTTCGGCACGCTTCGCAAACGTTCTGGCAGAGGTTTTTGAGTTGGTCATTGACCGTCTCGATAATCGGGCGTTTGCGCAGCAGGATCTTGTCCAGCAGCGGCATCAGGGCGTTTTTCATGTTCTTGCGACGTTTAGTAATCAGCTCCAGGCCACGCGCAAAGAGCGACTCAAAGAGCGCCTGCGAAATATACCCCCGATCGCCAAACAGCTTTCCGACCAGGTCTTGAGTCATGTCGGGAACGGGCTTGCGGTCATCGGTATTGCCCGGCGTTAAGGCGACGGCCAGCAGCTCACCGTGGTCGTTGATGATGAGGTGTACCTTAAAGCCGAAATACCACCCCACCGACGATTTGCCCCAACCCGCCCAGCCCTTGAACGTCTTGTGAGCCTTGGCCCGCTTGATATGGCAGACGGCTACCGAGGTGGAATCGATGAAACTGAGACCGGTAACCTCGCCAAAACAGCACGTGTTTAGAAAGCTCACTAAGGCCATAAAGCTTCAAGGCATGAGCTCGACAAACCGTCCGTAGCTGACCAAATTGGGAAAGTCACCCCGCCAGTCAGCCAGGACTTTTTGCTTGTAAAAATCCTTAAATGTTCGGTAGCCCGAGCCATGGAAGGCGATGACGATGGTCATCACTTCGCTGATGCTCAATCGGGACTGATACTTTTTCGGTTGGCCCTCGCACGGCAGGCGAGGGATAGCTCGTTCACAGAGCCGCTCAAACTCCCGGTAGAAGTCGTCAACGTCGCAGAAGATTTCGGTCAGGTCGAGGCGCGCTAGACTCAAAGACATGGCTGAGGTGCTTAGAATTCAATACTTTGAGCATAACCCTCAGCCTTTCTTTCTTTCTTTCTTTCTTTCTTTCTTTCTTTCTTTCTTTCTGCACTTCACCGTTGTCGAACTCAGGTATCTATGGGTAGATGGGTGAGGCAGTCGTGCTCGGCCCCGGTGCTACAGTGCACCCGCCAGGCATCGCCTGCCCACTCGGCCCGCTGCACTTCGCACTCTTCGTAGAAGGTAATCTGCCCCTGACGCTCTAGCCGTCGCAGGCGCAGCAGCATGACCGGGGTGACCGAGCCGCCGTTGCGGGCCATCTGCCAGCGCTCATGCCAACTAGGTTCGGCGTAGAAGCCCTTGAGGTACTTGGGCCGAGCCAGCCCGGTTCGGCATCGAACAGCTTGGCGCAAAACTGCCGTCGCGCCATCATGATCACTTGGGCACCGCGAGCCGTAGCCCCCAGGGCCAGGTGGCCGCTGGTTAAACCACTGCCGAAATTAAGATTCGCTCGCCGTTGAGCGATAAGCCTTGCAGGTCAATCTGGTGGGATTGGCGCAGGCGATGGCCAAAGGCCGATCCCTGGCCATCGCTGGGATAGGCCTGGGGAATTTGCCGTGCCCAGTCTAGCCAGTGGGGGGGCCGCCTGAGATCGCCAGCACCACCCGCCGCGCCAAAAGCTGACGACCATCCGCTAAACCGAGCCGAAACCGCTGCCGTCCCAATCTCTGACACAGCTCCAGGTGCTGCACCGTCCCCGCCAGCACCCGATCCGCCAAATCCCACCGCTCGATCACCGACTGGCAAAAGTCCCGAAATAGTGAGGTGCTGGGTAGAGCATAGGGGGGAAACAGCTCATCGGGACGACCTTCAGCAAAAGTGCGCAGAGCTGAAGGGGTGGGGTCGGGGTGGTGAACGGCGGGCGATCGCAGGTGGGGAATCTCTAGGGCCGCAAACTGATGGTGCCACTGGTGCAGCCACTCCCCCGCCGGGTCGATCACCACAAAGCGGTTGCACATCGCGGCTTTCTTTTGCAGCAGATGGGTGACCAGGGTGAGGGCCTGGGGGCCTGCGCCGATGATGGCGATGGCGGTGGAGGAGGGCATGGGGAGTGGATGGGTTTGCGGTTAGCGGTTTGCGGTTTGCGGTTTGCGGCAAAACCGTAGACCTTGCACCGTAAACCTTATACCCTCCCATTCCACCTAAAATGATAATCATTATCATTTTAGTCTGAGCACAACTATGAGTTGAAAAGAGGGAAATTGCTGTGACTGAGGCTCGAGGATTAGACCAGGTCGAGATAAGAATGCTGGAGGCAATGGCCAGCATACAGACCGCCACTCCATCAAGCACGTTGGGTCGACACGAAGAATTTCCTGACGCCGTATTGGCGATTCTCACGCCATTTTTTCGCACCTCTTTGCTCTAGTAGGGTTTCGAGGCTTTGTCCCGGCACCCAACCCCTCACTCTTCGAGAAATTGCTAAAATTTGATAATGATTATCATTAATATCAAACTGATGCCCTATTCTGTAGGGGTAGTTGAGTGATGAGGCTTCTATGTCCTTAACCGTTGGTGCATCGTTGATTCAGCAGGCTGAGCGCAATCAGATTGATGAGACGGCCTTTGTGGAAAGTATCCGCCAGTCGCTACCCTACGCCTGGGGTATTGTTGAAACCCTGGCCCACGCTGTAAATGATACCGACATTGAATGGGCCGACCACGCCGTGGCACCCCCCAACGAGCAGTCCCGAGGGCAGTTGCTGCGCATGGTGGGCGGTGATGCCATTCGAGCCGCGGTGGAACGCCACTTTAATGTCAAACTAGCGTTCCAAAATTGCCACCGATTAGCCGCGTTTCGGCCTGAGGTTGTGGAGTCTGACGCCTACCGTGACTTTGTCTCAATGCGGAGCCAGATTCTGAACCAAACGCCTGAAATGAGAGACTGCTAAGCAGGCGAGGGGCGAGGAGTCAAGGTCTACGGTTTGATGAACAACAGCTGCATCTGCTGCACCGTGCGCGGCGACTTGATTTGCATCATTGGCAACCTGATGAAGCGGCGCGACAAGTTTGACCACCTGGTGATTGAGACCACAGGCTTAGCCGACCCGGCCCCGGTGATTCAGACCTTTTTTAACGAGCTGGTGTTTATTGGGCGGAACTTGGAAGGGATGGGGTTGGAGGAGGCGTTTAGGGGATGTTTGAGTTCTTAGTTTTGAGTTTTTAAGGTTGAGTTTTGAATGGTAGCTAGCTCTCTCTCAAACTCAACTTAAATCTCAAAATTCAGGACTTAAGACTATCTATCATGTCCAAACCTCTTCTAAACCAAAGCTGGCAAACGCTTCTATCTGACTATGTAATCGCGATCGCCTGGTCACTTGAAGGCGCTCGGCTGGCGGCCTGTTCGACGGCGGGGGAGGTGGTGGTGTTTGACGCCAAGACCGGGGCATCGATGGCGCTGCAAGAAAAGTGTGGGGCATCGGTGGATGCGATCGCCTTCTCCGCTGATGGAACGTTTCTGGCGGCGGCGGCGGCGTTGTGGTGTGGGCCAAAGCCAAGGATGCTGCCGAGGGCTGGATCTCTCATCTGCTGTCTAATCGCTTGACTTCTCAAACGTAGTCAGAGACTATTGAGGCTAAGTCTCAATAGTAATCATGCTTTAATTGCCATGGGCCTTGACCTGACCGTCCAAGAATTTGATGACATCTGGATGGAATCTGAACAGCAGTGTCTACCCATCACCTCGATCGATCGCTTGGAGACCATTCGCACGGTGCCTTCGCAGCTAGGCCACGGCTACCACCGCGAGATGGAGCTGTGCCCAGGGCTGGAGCTGGCGATTTTTCATGAAACCTACCCCAAGGGTTTGACCTTTCGCGAGGTAGAGAACCAGCACTTGGTGCAGTTTATGGTGCATCTGTCGGGGGTGGTCGATAGCGGCAGCTTTCTCTACCAAGATGCCACCCACAGCTACATTGGCGGCAGCGGCATGCAGCGGGCCGTCGTCAATGTCCACTCCGATCAGCCCGAGATTGGGGTGAACATTCATCTTCAGCCGCAGTTGTTTAGCCAGCTATTTGCCACCCCAGCCGGAGATCTGCCCCCGGAGCTACAGCCCCTGCTGCGCGGCGATGACTGGCAGCAGGTGTTTTCGCCCAGGGTGACGGGGGCTATGCGATCGGTGGTGCAGCAGATCATCGACTGCCCGTTTTTGGGGGTGACCAAGCGGCTGTACCTCCAGGGCAAGGTGTTTGAGCTGATGGCCCTGCAACTGGAGGGCATGCTCGACCCTCCGCCTGCAACCCCTGCCGAGTCACTCAGGGCCGATACCGCAGCCCGCATTCACTATGCGGCGGAGATCTTGCGAGCGCACCTCGAAGACCCGCCCTCGCAAACCGAGCTGGCGCAGCGGGTGGGGGTGAGCGATCGCACCCTCAGGCGCGGCTTTCAGGCCGTCTTTCAGACCACGGTGCTGGGCTACCTCACCGAGCAGCGATTGCGGTGGGCAAAGCAACTGCTGTGGCAGGGTTTCACCGTGGCGGAGGTGGTGAACCGCTGCGGCTACAGCAACCAGGGGCACTTTGCCGCTGCCTTCAAGCGCAAGTTTGGCATTACGCCCAAGCAGTGTGCCATGGGGCGGAAGATGGTGGATGGCTAGCTGTCTGCGGTCACCCTGGGCACCCACCCCGCCCTACGGGCACCCCTCCCAGGAGAAGATGGGTTAGGATCAGAGTGTGAATGACTTTCGACTAGGGCGATCTCGGAGGCTGGTGACCATGACACAAACGGCGAGTCTGTCCTCCAAAACCATGACCCTGGAGGAGTATTTAGACTATGACGACGGCACCGACACCCGCTACGAACTGGTGGATGGGGAACTAGTGGAAATGCCGACGGAATCGCCGGAAAATTGCCAGCTGGCTAAGTTGCTGATGTTTGAGCTGGCCAAACATGTGCCCATCGCGCTGATTAACCTCAAGGATTTAGAAATTGCTGTCAGCGGTCGGCGGGCAAAGGTGCGCCTGCCTGATTTAGCGGTACTCAGCGAAGAGGGGCGTGCCGCATTGGCCGGACAACGCCGCAACACTATCACTCAGGAGATGCCGCCACCTGTGCTGGTGGTCGAAGTAGTGTCGCCAGGGCCAGAAAATCGCGATCGCGACTATCGCTACAAGCACACGGAATATGCAGCGCGTGCCATTGCGGAATATTGGATTATTGACCCGGAAATGCAGCAGGTGACGGTGTGCCTGTGGGTAAATGGGCAGTACGAAGACAAGGTTTATCAGGGCGATCAGCCCATTCAATCCACGGTGATTCCCGATTTTGCCCTCAGTGCGGCTCAGATTTTGGCGTTTGGCCAGAATTAGTTCAACAAAATTGTCCGGTTTCGGATCAAAGGCCGGATTTGAGTAGACGCAGATTTCCCCAGTTCCCTACACTGCCTCCTATCACAATCGAGAAAGATTGCCAATAGGACAATTGTGAGGTGTTGGGATGAACGTGTGGCAGGTTTCTGGGTCGGTGTCGCTGGCGGTGACGTTGGGTTTAGTGGTGGTGGTGCCGGGTGTCGGGTCTCAGGTGTCGGGAGAAGAGGAGGTGTCAGGTGTCGGGTCTCAGGTGTCGGGGGAAGAGGAGGTGTCAGGTGTCGGGTCTCAGGTGTCGGGGGAAGAGGGGGTGCCGGGTGTCGGGTCTCAGATGGCAGGGGGAGTTGATGGTGGTGCTCAAAACCAACCCACCCCTACCCCTCCCAGGAGGGGATTGCCCGATACCCGTTACCTAGAACCCGACACCCAAAACCCTGCCCTAACTCTCTCCGACTGGATCGCCCAGATCGAAGCGTCGCTCACTCAGATTACGGCGGTACGTATTGAGACCACCGAGGCGGGCTTGCAGCTTGTGTTGGAAACTGCCGAGGGCCGAGAGCTGGCGACCCCAGTGACTCAGACGGTGGGCAATGCGCTGATTGCAGATATTCCCAATGCGGTGCTGGCACTGCCGGAGGGGGGCGCGTTTGAGCAGTTTGCCCCGGCGGAGGACATTGCCCTGGTGAGCGTGACAAATGAACCGGGGAACCGGGTGCGGGTGGCGATTACGGGGACGGATGCGCCGCCGGTGGCTCAAATCAGCAGTGATGCACAACAACTGACATTGAATCTGACCGTCGGTAATGCAGCAGATGCAGATGATGATGAAGCAATTCAAGTTGTGGTGACAGGGGAGCAAAATACAACAAGTGTCGGTACAAGAACTGATACACCCCTCAGAGATGTGCCTCAATCAATCCAGGTAATCCCACAACAAGTACTTCAGGATCAGCAGGCAAGAAGTATCCTAGATGGATTATCAAACGCTGTTGGTGTGACTGCATTAGCAAATCCATCTTCATCCAGAAACAGTTTCACCATTCGAGGTTTTGAAAACTATCAGAACTTTCTCGTCAATGGTATCCCTGATCCGCAGATTTCTTCAGATGGTAGTTTTGTCAATGTGGAACGGCTAGAAATATTGAGGGGGCCAGCCTCCATCTTATACGGTTCAACTCGATTCAGCGGTTTAGGAGGCACAATCAATGTCGTCACTCGGCAGCCTTTAAGCGAGCCATTCTACGAAGTTAGTGCTACGGCTGCTAGCTACAGTGACTACCAAGGAGCGATCGATTTCTCTGGCCCTCTAAACGAGGAGGAAACTGCCCTCTATCGTTTTATTGCCGCCTATCAGACTTTTGACAGTTTTATTGATTTTGAAGAAGGCACAGAAATTTCTGTTGCGCCCAGTGTCGCGCTGAGTCTAGGGGCAAATACCGACCTCACGATTGAAGGAGATGTCAATACTCAGGAGCGAAACGGACAACAACCCGAAGGACAGCCTGCTATAGGCACAGTACTGCCAAACCCCAACGGGCAGATTCGCAATAGCTTTAATCCTGCTGGACCGCAGACCGATAATTTTACCGTCAATGGCCGGGTGGGCTACCGTCTGGAACATCGGTTTAATGAAAACTGGCGAATTCGCAATGCATTTCTTTACACAATTTACGATGACGACGACCGAGATGGCGAACCAATAATTTTTAATGGTAGTTTAGCGGCTGACAACCGCACCTTGAATCGAAGATATGTCATTGGTAGTCAGTTCTACGATAGCTACTATTTAGACACCAATCTCCTTGGTGAATTTAGCACTGGTACAGTTGAGCATCAACTTCTGGTAGGGGTTAGCTTAAGCCGAGATGAGACTGATCTTAGCTTTGAATTTGGCGACGCTGCTCCTGTTGATATTTTTGACCCTGTCTATGATCAAACTGTGAATGCAACTGGCATTCGTACTCTGGATAGCTTTACCACACGAGATACGCTCGGTATCTACCTGCAAGATCAAATCACACTGGCAGAGAATTTAAAATTTTTGCTGGGCGGTCGGATTGACTTCTTTGAAGAGCGCTCAAACAATCGATTTGCCAACACAGAATCCAGCCAATCAGACACGGCATTCAGTCCACGGGTCGGTGTGGTTTACCAACCCATTCCAGAGATTTCTCTCTATGCTGGTTTTTCTCAATCGTTTGCTCCCACAATTGGAGTGGCAGAGAATGGCGATACCTTCAGCCCAGAGAGGGGAACGCAGTATGAGGTAGGAGCAAAAGTAGATATTAGCGACGGGCTTTCAGCGAATCTAGCTTTTTACGACCTCACCCGCACGAATGTCACAACCCCTGATCCAGATAATCCCAACTTTTCTGTACAGACTGGGGAGCAAAGAAGTCAAGGCATCGAGTTCGATATTAATGGCGAGATTTTGCCAGGTTTGAATATCATCGCTGGGTATGCCTACAACGATGCCAGAGTCACAGAAGACAACTCCATTCCAGAGGGAAACCGACTGCTAAATGCTCCTGAACATTCGTTTAACCTGTGGACAACCTACAGAATTCAGGAAGGGGATTTACAGGGTCTTGGGTTTGGGTTAGGTTTCTACTTTGTCGGTGAGCGCCCTGGAGATCTTGCCAATAGTTTTGAGCTACCCAGCTATTTTCGTACAGATGCTGCCATTTTTTATGAGCGAGACAGGTTTAGTGCAGCCCTGAACGTTCGCAATCTTTTCGATATTGAATACTACCCGACAGCTACTTCTATCACTCGCGTCGATGTGGGTGCGCCACTTACTATTCAAGGTACTATTTCCTGGCGATTTTAAGGAGTAGAAATTGATGAGAAATATTTCCTACCGTTTTATCTTTCTGCTGCTTTTGAGTGTCCTTGTCAGCATTTTAATTTCAGGCTGTAGCGGAGTGGACAATACCAATTTGTCTGGCACCAAACAGGTTATTCACGATTGTAGAACTGTGGAGCACGTGATGGGTAACACCTGCATTCCTCGCAATCCCCAACGAATTGTGATGCTAAGAGAAGACTATTGGATCAACGGTTTGGAATTAGGAGTGCAATCAATAGCTACGGTTTCCGTTCCTGGATTTCCTTTTCCCAAATATCTTCAAGATAAGGTAAACAGGGTTCAAACCATTGGTGGATACGGTTCCCCAAATCTTGAGAAACTCTTATTCCTGCAACCTGACCTAATCGTAGCGGATTCCTACTACTCTGAAAATCTCTACGAGCAGTTATCTAAAATTGCACCAACTGTTGTATTAAATATGCCGTTTCCTTCGCCTCCCTGGCAGGAGCAGGTAGAGGAAATTGCTTACATACTGGATCGAGAGGAGGAGGGCAAGCAACTGATCAACGACTATTGGAAAAGAGTTGAGAACCTGAAGCAGGCTTTGGGCGATCGCCGACTTCATCTAAAGGTTTCCATTGGCAATACCTCTTCAGAGTATGGCATTTGGTCTTATGGAGAAAAGCACCCCGTGGGAGAGATCCTTAAAGATATTGGACTGCAACGTCCTGAATCTCAGAGAGGAGATTTTTTCTACATCGAAAACATATCCATAGAAAAAGTATCCGATCTCGATGGAGACGTTCTTTTCTTCCTGTCGTGGGGGAGGGAGGATGACAAAAAGACATTAGAGAAGCTAGAACAAAACCCCTTATGGGCACAACTCGACGTTGTTCAACGCGACCAAGTGCATCTTGTAGGAGCGCACTGGCATAATTCAGATATTTTAGCGATTAACGCTATTTTAGATGATCTGTTTAAATATCTCGTCAGTCCATCCTAAGCTTATGTCTAAAATCACTTTATTTGTTTGCCAATCTTGTCACCAGTCTTCTGAGAAAACACCTGAAGAGCAACCTACTGATGGCATACGGTTAATTGAAAAGCTCAACGCATTAAGAGGTAAACAAGCACAGTTTGATGAAGTTGAAATCCAGCCTTTAGGTTGCCTTTGGACATGCGATCGCCCCTGTGCCGTCGCCTTCTCTGCCCCTACTAAACCCACCTACCTATTTACCACTTTACCAACCGATGAAAACGCCCCTGCACTCCTTCAGTTTGGCCACCTTTATCTCAATAGCACCACAGGCGATATTCCCTGGAAACAGTTTCCTGCTGTGTTGCAGTCAGCCAGCATTGCCAAAATTCCTTCTGTAGGGTGATGGGTTGGATGGGTACGCTGCGAACGCAATCGAGATTAAATCACCTATCAGTTTTCCTCAGATAATTCCAGTCAAAATTCCTTATTTAACACTGGCCCAATTGATTAATTGGGCAATAAGACATCAGGGAAAGGCCGATTGTGCGGCAGTCAGAAATCCGTAGCTAACCTACTGCAAAATCAGTCAGCTTTCTCATATAGTCTGACTGGTAGGCCAAAACAATTTCCTGCTTCGGGATACCAGCCTCAACCAATTCATTGGCTAACCCTGCTTCTGTCCCGTCATATTGAATCCAAATTTTCCCGTCTGCTTGAATATCAATATGAATCAAACAACCATAGACTCGCCGCCGATTTTCCCATCCTGCATTAATCAACTGATAATGATTCTGTTCTTGATCGAAAATTGTTTGACGCTCGATTTCGCCGTATGCTGGCTTAATTTGAGCATATTTGCACAGAAGATCTTTAACAATTTGACGCCGCTGGCTTAGTTTATCCATTTCACAATTGCCTCACCTTCTGGATCAAAAACAACTAGCTTTATTTGATATTCCTGCAAGCTTAATTGGGGTAGCTGACGAAAGAAAAAACTTTCATAGATTTCTACAGAAACACCTAAATAGAGCAGGCGATTAGGCTCTTTTAGCTTCAAGGCCACCCTGTAGTTTAGATATTGTCCTAATGCTGTATGAAACTCAGAAATTGCAGAGGGGGCCGTAAAGCTTTTAATTTCTACCGCTATTTGCTGCTCGTCTTTATAGGCCGCGATCAATCGCTCAGCACCTAAATCTATTTGAAGCTGACCATCAGCAAGGTCAATGGTAAAGGATCATGGGTGATCGCCCACCCGTCTTTCTGTAAGGCTGCTTTTACGGCATCGTGGAAAAGGTCTCGTGCAGACATACTTTAAGACTTGCTTGCTACTTCTATTCTACTGCGATTACTAACCCTCAATGATATCTAGTCCCCTTCTGCGTCTACTCCGGTATGGTAAGCCCTATCGGGGCCAAATTTGGGCTGCTATAGTCACCTCCATTCTCAACACCATTTTTGACCTGGCCCCACCCTACCTAATCGGCATCGCCATCGATGTCGTGGTTAACGACCAAAACTCCCTCATCGCTCGCCTCGGCATCACCACCATCACCGGGCAACTCGCGATCTTGTCCCTACTGACCTTGCTGATCTGGAGCCTGGAGTCGCTGACCGAGTACGCCTACAGCTGCCTGTGGCGCAACCTGGCCCAAGCCCTTCAGCACGAGCTGCGGGTCGATGCCTATAGCCAGCTGTAAGCGCTGGAGCTGAGCTATTTTGAAGCCCGCAGTACGGGCCTGCTGCTGTCGGTGCTCAACAACGATATCAACCAGCTAGAGCGGTTTTTGAACTTTGGCGCCCACAATATTCTGCACTTTCTCACCACCATTCTGTTTGTGGGCAGCACCTTTATTAGCCTAGCACCAGGCGTGTCGTGGTGGGCGATGATCCCAATTCCCGTTGTGATTTGGGGGTCGATGGTGTTTCAGCGCAGGTTAGAGCCGCGCTATGCCGACGTGCGCGAGAAAAGCGGGCTGATCAGCAGTCGGTTGGCCAACAATCTCTCGGGCATGGCCACGATCAAAAGCTTTACGGCGGAGGGGTATGAGCGCGATGGTCAAAGACCCGCCCTAGGGCCATCGCGTCAGCGCCGACAGCAATGCCTACCACCTTTCCACCATTCGCCAGGCCGACTGCATCTATGTCATGAATCAAGGACAACTGGTAGAACAGAGTACCCACGAGGCATTGCTGGCCCTTAATAGAATCTATGCAGGGCTATGGCGAGTGCAGTCAGGTCTGGTACCGTAAACCCTGTACCTTGCACCGTATACCGTCCCCCTCCTCATCCCTCGCAGCGATCGCAGACCCCAAAAAATTCCAGCGTGTGGTAGTAAATCCGAAACGACCCGGTTCCCTGGAGCTGCGCTTCTAGTTCCTTCACGGGGCAGGTCTCGAAGGGTACCGAGACGCCGCACTGCAAGCAGGTGAGGTAGTGGTGGTCGTGCTCCACGGCGCTGTACAGCGTTTCCCCGGTCAGCATCACCCGGTGTTGCACCAGCCCTAGCAGTTTGAGCACATCTAAGGCGCGGTAGATGGTCGCCAAACCGATGGGCTGCTGGCGGCGCATTACGCCATAGAGTGCCTGGGCCGACAACGGCTGGGGCTGATGTTGCAAGGCGTCTAACACCGACTGTTGCCCTGCGGTTAAGCGCGGTTTTGGCGGCCCCTTTGAGGTGGCTTCAACAGAATTTTCAGCATCTTTTTTCAAAATCATGGTCGCGATCCACAGCAATATGGGTTAGGATGCTCAGGAATGATAATCATTATCATATTGCATCACTATGGTTCTGTCTCCCTCGCCCTCTACAACGGCTTTGATCGCAGATGATCTAGTTGCCCAGTCCTCGCCAACCTCATCTACGGTGCTGTCCCTGGCGCATCGTTCCCGCCGCCTGCGCCGCACTGAAGGCCTACGCCGGATGGTGCGCGAAACGATGCTCACCGTCGCTGACCTGATTTACCCCATGTTTGTCATGGAGGGGACTGGGCAGCGACAGGAAGTGCCCTCCATGCCGGGCTGCTATCGCTATTCCCTCGATCTGCTGCTAGAGGAACTTCAGGAGGTTGTGGGCCTGGGGATTGGTGCGATCGCCCTCTTCCCCCTGATCCCTGACCACCAAAAAGACAACGCGGGCACCGAAAGCTACAACCCCACGGGGCTAATTCCCCAAACCGTGCGCGCCATCAAGCAGGCCTTCCCCCGGCTGCTGGTGATTACCGATGTCGCCCTCGACCCCTACAGCAGCATGGGCCACGACGGCATTGTGGAAGACGGCCAAATTCTCAACGACGAAACCGTAGCGGTGCTGGTCAAGCAAGCCCTGGCCCAGGCCGAAGCCGGAACTGATATGGTCGCCCCCTCCGACATGATGGATGGCCGCATTGGTGCCATTCGCCAGGCCCTCGACGCCGAAGGGTGGATCAATGTCGGCATTCTCGCCTACTCGGCCAAGTACGCCTCCGCCTACTACGGCCCCTTTCGCGATGCCCTGGAGAGCGCCCCCAAGTTTGGCGACAAAAAGACCTATCAAATGGATGCTGCCAACGCTGCCGAAGCCCTCAAAGAAGTCGATCTCGACATTGCTGAAGGGGCCGACATCGTCATGGTCAAACCAGCCCTGGCCTACCTGGATATCATCTACCGCATCAAACAGCACACCAACCTACCCGTCGCCGCCTACAACGTCAGCGGCGAATACGCCATGGTCAAAGCGGCCGCCGCCCAGGGCTGGATTGACGAAACCACCGTCATGCTTGAGACCCTGACCAGCATCAAACGGGCCGGAGCAGATGTGATTTTGACCTATTTCGCTAAGGATGCGGCGAGGGTTTTGGGTGGATGAGTGGATAAGTAAAGACCACTGATGAGTTAACCCCCCTACCCATCCACCCCCTTACCCGTCTACTCCCTACCCGTCTACTCCCTACCCGTCCACTCCCTACCCCTACCCATCCACCTGCCTACCCTCCCACACAAACAAGGAGTCCCCCATGCACCAACTTTTCCCTCTTCGCCGAACGGCCCTGTTACTCGCATCTTCCGTGGCCGTCGCCCTGGGTAGTTGCGCTTCAGGTACGACAGACGTGGCCGATAGCGAATCGCCCGATGGTGCGATCGCGACCGACTTGACGGTGATGACGACGATTCTGCCGATCACGCAGTTCACGAATGCGGTGGTGGGCGATCGCGCCGAGGTGATTCCCCTGATGCCGACCGACGTAGACCCCCACGATTTTCAGGCTAGCCCGGCCGATGTGCAGGCCTTGGCCAACGCTAATGTGCTGGTCAAAAACGGTCTGGAGATGGAGGCCTTTTTAGACGATCTGGTGGCTAACGCCGAGAACCCAGACCTGGTGATCATTGACTCTAGCGAGGGCATTGCGGTGATCTCTAACGAAACTGTTGAAGGTCATAGCGACGGCAAAGCTAACGACCCCGATCACGGTGCCGCTGACGCTGACCATGACCACGAGCACAGCGATGCTGCCGCCGCTGATGCCGACCATGGCCACGATCACGGCGAAGGGGAGGCTCATGACCATGCCGAAGCCGGGCACCATCATCATGGCGAATTTAACCCTCACATTTGGCTCGACCCCAAGCGGGCGATGCAGCAGGTCGAAAACATTCGCGACAGCATGATTGCCGTTGATCCTGAAGGTGCAGACGTCTATACCGCCAATGCGGCAGCCTTTATCGCCGAGCTAGAGACCCTGGACGCCGAAATTTCTGAGCAACTCGCTCCCTTTAGCGGTCAACCCTTTGTCGCCTTTCATGACTTTGCCCCCTACTTTGCCGAAAGCTACAACCTCCAGGCCGAGTTTTTAGTGGATGTACCTGAAGAAAATCCCTCTCCTGAAGACGTTAAGCGAGTCATGGATACCGTCCAGGCATCCAACCTAAAGACAATTCTGACGGAACCCACCGCTGGGGAGGATGCCTTTGGTGCCCTTACCCAGGATTTAGGCATTCAGGTGGGGATGTTTAACCCCCTTGAAGTTGGTGGTCCAGAATCGGTACAGCCCGACTACTACCTCAGCACCATGCGCCAAAACGCCGCCAACCTGGTGACCTCCTTCGAAGGGACAGCCCAGTCACGGCTACCGCTGTGGTCAACCCCGCCCGTGGCCGTGGTGCCCCAGGGTGTGGGCCTACGGTTTTAGGAGGAGCCCGATTGAGCGCTGAAGTCCTAGTGGTTGAAGGGCTGACCGTGTATTGCGATACCTATGTTGCCGTGCAAGACGTTTTGCCCGCGCCTTCAGTTCGTTGTTCACCCTAAGGCTTTTACAATGACCTCTCTCACTCCATCCTCAGCTATCCCCAAACGAGGACTGCCCGTCACCATCATTACCGGTTTTTTGGGCAGTGGAAAAACTACCCTGCTCAACCACATTCTGACCAATAATCAGAACCTCAAGGTTGCGGTTTTGGTGAATGAATTTGGCGATATCGACATCGACAGCCAGCTGCTGGTCTCCGTTGATCAAGACATGGTACAGCTTAGCAATGGCTGCATCTGCTGCACCATCAATGACGATTTGGTAAACGCTGTCTACAACGTGCTCGAACAGGGCGACAATATCGACTACCTGGTGATTGAGACCACTGGTGTTGCTGACCCTCTACCCATTTTGCTCACCTTTTTAGGCACCGAACTGCGCGATCTCACCCGGCTTGACTCCGTCATTACCCTAGTTGATGCCTCAGCCTTTGCCCCCGATCTGTTTGATAGCGAAGTTGCCTTCAAGCAGATCACCTACAGCGACATGATTTTGCTGAACAAGACCGATCTGGTTCCAGGTGCGGTGGCGGAAAAGCTAGAGTCCCATATCCAAACTCTAAAGGAAGGTGCCCGCATTATCCGCTGCCAGAATGCCTCCGTGCCCCTGCCGCTGATCTTGGATGTAGGCTTCAACGACCCCATGGCCTACGATGCCATGATTCCCCTAGAGTCTGCGGGGCACGGCCACGATGATCATGACCATAACCACGATCATCACGGGCATGACCACCATGGGCATAACCATCAGGGGCATGACCACCACAGCCACCATTTAGAAAATGACGGCTTTGTGTCGGTGTCGTATCGCAGCGATCGCCCCTTTGCCCTGCGCCAGTTCGAGCAGTTCCTCGAAACCTTACCCAGTGACGTATTTCGCGCCAAGGGGTTGCTGTGGTTCAACGAAAGCCCCAACAAGCACATCTTTCAGCTCAGCGGCAAACGCTGCACCCTCGACGTAGAACCCTGGCAAAGCGCCACCCCCGGCAACCAGATTGTCTTCATTGGCCGCCATTTGGATGCCGATGACCTGCGAAAGCGGCTGGCGGCTTGTCAGGTCTCGGTAAATGGTGAACGGGTTACGGTGCACGGCTCGAACCACAAACCGTAGACCGCTTACTCATTAGCCACTCACGCAGTTAGGACTTCATCAGCAATGACCGCACAACTCCCCTCCAAGAACATCTCCGCTGACCAGGCGATCGCTGCCCTTTCTACCCAACCTCAACCTCGCGTTTCCGAGGCCGAAATGCGGCAGGCCGTGCGCACCCTGCTGATTGGCCTGGGTGAAGACCCCGATCGCGAAGGGCTGCTCGACACCCCCAAACGGGTAGTCAAAGCCCTTAAGTTCCTCACCTCCGGCTACAACCAATCCCTCGATGAGTTGCTCAACGGGGCGGTCTTCCACGAAGACACCAACGAAATGGTGTTGGTGCGCGACATCGACCTGTTCAGCTCCTGTGAGCACCACATTCTGCCGATTTTGGGTCGTGCCCACGTGGCCTACATCCCCAACGGCAAGGTGATTGGCCTCTCCAAAGTTGCCCGCATCTGCGAAATGTATGCCCGCCGCCTGCAAGTGCAAGAACGCCTCACCGCCCAAATCGCCGATGCTCTCCAGGGCTTACTGCAACCCCAGGGAGTCGCCGTCGTGGTCGAAGCCACCCATATGTGCATGGTCATGCGCGGCGTGCAAAAGCCCGGCTCTTGGACGGTAACCAGCGCCATGAAAGGCGTCTTCGCCGACGATGCCCGCACCCGTCAGGAGTTTATGAGCCTGATTCGTCACAGCCCGGCGTTTCACTGAAGAAAGAGGGTACAAGGTAAACGGTTTACGGTACAAGGTCCGAACCGCAAACTGCCAACAACGACCATCGCCTGATCTGGGCCGATGCCAATACCCTATTCTGCGGGCGATCGGGCCTGGCCTTTGAGGGCTGGGTAGAACCCGGTGCTCTGCGGTCTACGGTGACCACCCTTGACCAAACCGCTGCCCCCCAGGAGCAGGAGAAGTCGCCCCGCCGGGTGGTAGGGGTAGGTGACGTGGGGCGGCCAGAGGGTTTGGGGCGGCTAGGTCAAAAAAATGAAAATGCTGAATTTGGCGATCTCGGCGACTACGGTCTGCCTCAATGGGTGTAAATCTTTAGAACACGAGAAAATACACAATTACTAACTTATTTCATTATGAAAAGCCCAGAATCGGCCATTGTTTTCGATCAAGAACGCGCTTCGTCCTATGATCAACAGATTGATGCCCTAGCGCCAATTCGTGATGCCCTCCATCTACAGATTCGCATCATCCTGTCAGAACTTCCCGTCGATGCCAACATTCTCTGTGTGGGAGTGGGAACCGGAGCAGAACTGATTTATCTTGCCCAAGCGTTTCCGCAATGGCGGTTTACTGCGGTAGAGCCGGCCGCACCAATGCTCGATATCTGTCGCCGTAAAGCTGAAGCGAGCGACATCGCGTCACGCTGCACATTTCATCAGGGCTATCTTGACTCACTGCCCGCTTCAGATGCTTTCCAGGCGGCAACCTGCATTTTGGTGTCTCATTTCTTTATGCAACCCGATGAGCGCAGCCACTTTTTTCAGCAAATTGCGGCCCGACTTCAGCCTGGTGGGTACTTAGTGAGTGCTGACTTGACGGCTGATATGGCTACTGCCGAGTATCAAAGTCTGCTCGAAATTTGGCTGCGAATGCTGAGATATGCTGAATTGCCTGCTACAGAAATTGAAAAATTCCGCACGTCCTACGGTCGCGATGTTGCCTTATTGTCACCCGAAAAAGTTGCATCAATCATGACTGAGGGAGGCTTTGAGCTGCCAGTCTTGTTTTACCAAAGCCTTCTGGTTCGGGCTTGGTATGCCCAGAGGCGTCTTAGTTGAAGGTTTCCATCAGCGCCAAAGGCTACCCACTGTAGGGTGAAATGTCACTGAATTAGGGCTGGTGGGCAGTGCCCCTTTACTACAGATCAAGGCTTCTGACGATTTGCTGAGGCTGATTCCAGTTTATTTTAGTGACATTCAGCTCTGGGGAATTGCATCTCCATTTTGCCTTATTATGAGGATGCGATTACCCTGAAAACCTGGGATTTATCGGCCCGATGGCAGGGGAGGAATGACCTTTACTTTTGTTTACTTATTCAAAGTAAATGTAAATCTTGTCTACACCAGGGAACTTTCTTCCGGAACACCGTTAATTCAGTAGAAAAGCGGTTCAGAGCTACCCAAGGATAGGCAAGTAGAAAACATGCTATATGCATCGAATCTAATTGATTTAACCAACAAATATTTTAACTACGATTGCTCGTCTCGCTAGGGAGAGGGCAACTATATTGACACTTTTGCGATTTTGATCCGGTTGTCATGCAAAACTTAAGATTTCGTAATTTATCTTGACAGGGTCGGTGGCAGAAACTCACACTTATGTGCTTAAAATTTCACTTTTTGGACTATGCCTAAGCTAGCTTTCAAGCGACTTAATTTAGATTGTCACACAAATAAGATCAAAGCTTTTTACTGGATCTTAGGAATTTCAGCGGCTGCTAGCCAGGCTATCCGGTATTGCTACAACTTGTCTTCAAACGATGTTGTGGCTTATCTTGACGTGGCAGATGCCTATCTAAGCGACGACTGGAGTAACGCGATTAATGGAAATTGGAGTCCTCTCTACTCCTGGATTTTAGCGGCTTTTATGTGGGCACTTAGCCCGACAATTGCCTATGAGTTTCCTCTTATAAAATTAGTAAATTTTATAATCTTTCTCTTTATTTTTTGCTGTTTTGAGTTTTTCTTGAGCCAGCTAATACGCTATACTCACCAAAAAAACTTACCGAACAGCTCTAACGAATCTCTTTGTCGATATATCTTCAAAATTCCCAAATGGATTTGGTTGTGCGTAGGATATCCTCTTTTCTTGCTATCTAGTCTCTACTGGATAGGAATTAACTGCGACACTCCCGACATGATAAACGCGGGACTCATTTATTTGGCCGCCGGTTTAATTCTAAGAATATACAGACATCCGGAAAGTGTACTCAGCTTTTTGGCTCTAGGCATAGCGTTGGCGTTTGGCTATTTTTCTAGGGCGGCGATGTTCCCATTAGGATTTTTGTTTTTAGGTTGTAGCTTGTTGATTGTAGGAAAACCACGTAAAACCTTGCCACGGGCCCTTTCTGCATTAGCCATTTTTCTGCTTATAGTATCCCCTTATGTCACCGCGCTATCCCTCAAAAAGGGACATCTGACATTTAGCGAAACCGGCAAACTGTCTTATATTTGGTATGTCTATCCAACTCTGCGGGTCGTTCCTGATACCCTATGGGATGGCGAATATCCTGAGTTTGGAGCACCTAAAAACCCCCTTAGAAAAATATTCCAAGATCCAGAGGTATTTGAGTTTGGAGAACCAATCGACGGTACCTATCCCCTCTGGACTGATCCATCGTATTGGTATGATGGGGTAATTGCCAAATTCAGACCGAGAAGAATAGCTAAGATATTTATTCAAAATACTCAATTTTACTGGCGTATGTTCTTGGGCGTACTCGTCTTAGTTTATGCCGTCTTGGGCTTGTGGATTGGCCGAGTTAAACCGGTACTGATTAAGCCAAATTTTGCCAGTTTAATCGGGAATTGGCACCTGCTAATTCCTTCGATAGCTGGATTGACTCTGTATGCAATATCTACTAATTTCACCGTTAATAACTTAGTTCATCAGCCGAGCAGTCGCTTTATTGCTCCATTTGTAGTCATTTTATTTGCAGGATTATATTCATCAATAAAACTACCCAATTCTCTCATCGCACGAAGCTTAATTAGCAGCCTTGCAATTCTTGTCGTAGGGGTGTCAGGATTCTATTTCAGTTCTAAAATAATCCAAAATATGACGAGTATTGCGTTTGATTGGCAAAGCAATATGAATTTTCAGATTGCCAAAGATATGGCTTCTCTAGGGCTAAATCCAGGAGATAAAATTGCCTTTTTTGGTAATGAAAATCATCGCTCTAATCATGTTTATTGGGCTCGGCTAGCCAGGGTTAAGATTGCAGCTCAACTCAAAGACCCAGAAAATTTTTGGAATAAAGATGAAGCAACAAAAACCAGTGTCTTAGATGCATTAAAGGCGGCGAACATAGATGTTGCTGTGCAAGCAGGATTACCATCTCAGATTATGTCTGCTCAAAATTCTGGATGGAAAAAAGTTGGCGAATTAGATTATTATGCCTACTTTTTAGGCCCCCGTTAATCAATTCAATTAAGGGTTTAATGATCATAACAATGTTCGGCCAATTCTCAACTTACCCTGTAAAACCGCTGATTAATTGACAAAACCTGTGAAGCGACTGTTATGGTCTAGGTTGGGTGGCGCGCTAGCATGACCCAAGGCTTACTGCTGTTGGATTTCGCTCCGCTGCACCCAATTTACCTCTAAAGTTTTGTCAGTCAAGAGCGTCAGGGTTGCCGGAGCGCCAGTTTGCGGCCCTAGAGGGGGGCAGCCACGGTGGATAACGAGTTGGCGGCGATGAAGCAACGCCTGGCCGGTCAGGGTGGAGAACAGGATAGCCTGCCACCGTCGGCCTAGGGGAGCGGAGCTTAGCCATGACCTATTAAGCCAGCAGGCCACGCATGACCGGGCCTGGGATGCAGGCGATCGCCGGGCCCTGGCTTGAAGCTTGGCGACTTCTTTTCTGCCGCTCAGGTTGTCTGCGTGGACGAACCTGAAAGCTGACTCGTCAGTGTTGAGAGCCCAGCTACTGTAAGTGCAATAAGAGCAACCTACTCTCCCAAAATCTAGCTTCAGTTCATATGTACTACTTCTGACGCACTTTGCTGCTTTCGGCGTTCTTGCAAAGCCTGATCGATTAATTTTGCAACCAGCCAGGAGACAGACCGTTCATCTGCCTGTGCCCACTCCTCCAGTTCTTGTTTCCGGTCGGAAGGAATGTAAGCAACCACTCGATCTAAATCTGTTTTACCGCCCATTTTGAGTTTTACAGTTGGTTTTCTTACCTCTAAAATACCAGCAATAGCCTAGCCAGTGCTGTGCCATGCTATGCTGTGCTAGCATGGCACAGCATGAGTAATCAAGGCTTTGTCCATGAACCGTCAAAATTTGCTCTCGATCGCCGGAGATCTCGCACAATCACAAAGCAATTCTAGACTTGTCTTGCTTTCGAGTAGAGAACTAGACAAGATGCGGCGGGTTGGACGACTTGCTGCGAATCTCCTCAAGCATCTTGAATCAATGGTGCAACCTGGCCTCAAGCATCTTGAATCAATGGTGCAACCTGGAGTGAGTACGCAAGCTTAAAACGATGAGGCGGCGCGTTGGATGCAAGCTCATGGTGCAACCAGTGCCACCCTTGGCTATGCGCCTCCCGATCATCCCCCGTTTACAGGCTCAATTTGCATTAGCATTAATGAAGTGGTTTGTCACGGAATTCCGAATCCAAAGCACATCCTTAAAAATGGGGATATCATCAATATCGATGTGACGCCACGCCTAGACGGTTATCATGGCGACACGTCTAATACATTCCCAGTTGGCAATGTATCCGCAACCGCCCGGAAACTGGTTGAAGCCACTCAAGCATCGATGATGCAGGGGATTGCTGAAATCAAGCCTGGGGCAAGAATTGGTGATATTGGCGCTAAGGGCCTCGCGATAGCGACCGAGTGCCTTGCGGAATAAGGTCTCCTTGTTGCCAAAGGCGGCGTAAAGGCTCGGACGGTTAATGCCCATCGCCTCAGTCAGATCGCTAAGCGATGTACCCAAATAGCCCTTGCGCCAGAACAGGAGCAACGCCTGGTCTAGAGCGATGTCGATGTTAAAAGCGCGCGGACGACCCTGCACACCAGGGGATTTTCTCGTTTCCATACCATTCAGTATAAAACCCCCTTGACAGGCTGAGAAGGCCTACACTATTCTGTACCAATCGGTAAATAAATTCTGATTTGGCCGTGGCACACCCACAGGGGTCTTGCACCCATCGTCTCGCTGCAGGCGTATTACACGCTGGTAGGCCGGGACCTGGAGCGTGAGATTCTCCCACTGCTGACCTCCGAGCGGGTTGGCCTGTTGGTCTGGAGCCCCCTGGCCGGTGGCTATCTGACGGGAAAATATTCCGGGGGCGGTGACGGCGCAGGCGGCAGGCTCAAGGAGCTGGACTCTCCGCCGATCGATCGCGGGCGGGGCGAACCGCTGATTGAAGTTCTCAGAACCATCGCGCACCGGCATGGTGCCACTGTGGGCCAGATCGCCATTGCCTGGCTTCTGCATCAGCCGGTCGTGACCACGGTCATCCTCGGTGCAAAGCGTGTCGAGCAGCTTGCCGAGAACATGCATACGCATTGGCATCATCGGGGCGGATACAACGGCGAGCTCGGCGCTAACCTGGACGAGACGGAGGAGATGGCGGCGGCGGAAGGATCTCTGCATACTGCGATCGGATTGTAGGGACGGTTGAACCCTTCCGTGCGTCGCGCCACCGAAATCATTGCGTCCGGCATGATTGGCAGGCCGATGTCGGCCAACGTGCGGGCGACCACGTTCGGTTACGGGCCGACATCTCCCGTCGCCTACGACTATTTCAACAAGGCGGCCTCCGGCGCAAGCTTCCTGACCATCACCACGGCCCACGTCCTCGACGTCGTCGAGGGCGTGCTCGGAAACATCCTGGAAGTCGATGCGCGGACGGAGCTGCTGTGGCCGGAGAGCGAGCTGGTGGATGGCGACGGGACCTTCGCCCGTGAGGTTCCCGACCACGTCGACCTGATCGCCAAGACGGCACTTGGTGCTTCCGTATCCGTGCAAGTGCTCGCGGGGATTGAAACCGACGCTCATTTTGTTCTGCAAGTTCGGGGATCAAAAGGCTGGCTCAAACTGGTGGGCAGCCATCTGGCTGGCGTCCAGGTAGGCGACCTGGCGCTGTCGGCAAGCGTAGACTGTGCGGCACCCGATGCTCCGGTCGCGTCGGGTGTAGGCCTCACGGCTGCGGATTTTTGGAAGGGTGCCGCCATCAACGTGGGCGAAGTCTATGCCAGCTTAGCGCGCGATATCTCCGTCGGCACCATCGAAGACCTCTTGAATGTCAACACACGTGCGGCCGTGCTTGCCTCGCAGGCGGCCATTCCGCACCTGACGAGCGGCAGCCGCATCATCAGGCGACTGGGCCGAACCGAATCGTCGGCTCACGGCACTCGGCCGCTACGGCAATCCTGTCGACATTGCGGCTGCCGTGACGTTCCTGGCGAGTCCTGCCGCGCACTTCATGACCGGATCCGTTGTCACGGTAGACGCGGGATTCAACGCCTAAAGGCCGCCGTTGCAATGGTCGCCAGCGATCGCCACGCCGGAGAGTAGCTATGAAAGTCTTCATCATCGGCATCGCGATCGCGGCATTCGGACTGCTTCCGTGATGCCCGGAAACAGTCTCACGGACCTAACCCGCCATTTCTCGTCAGAGAACTTGCAGGGTCTTTTTTTACAGACTGTTGACGCAGCGCGCACCGCAGCGGGGCTGCCGCCGAAAGAGTTGAAAGAAATCCCGCAGGCCACTGCGACATCGGTCTGGGCCGCAGTCGTGGCTAACAAAGACGAGATCGGTGGAAACTATCTCGAAGATTGCGCGATCGTGCCGATCAACAACGCGCCTAACCTGTTTGCCGACGGCGTCAGGTCGTATGCGCTTAACGTTAACAACGCTAAGCAGCTTTGGGTGAAAAGCGAAGAGTTGATCAGCGCTGTGTCCTGAAGGTTATCGCGCAAGAATTTGACAAAACCTCCTAAGAATCTGAAAGAAACCGATCATTAGAACTCATTACACTTCGGCTAGATCAGATGAAAATCTAATGTGCTATCCATATCCATAGGAGATTACAATGCCTTACGTCACTGTCGGCCAAGAAAATTCTGCAACCATCGATCTCTACTACGAAGACCTTGGGACAGGTCAACCGATTGTTCTCATTCATGGATTTCCCCTCAACGGTCATTCCTGGGAAAAGCAGGTCTTAGTGCTGCTGGATGCGGGGTATCGAGTGATTACCTACGATCGCCGAGGCTTTGGGGCTTCTAGCCAACCCTCGCTTGGCTACGACTACGATACCTTTGCAGCAGATTTGAACGTGCTGATGACCAAACTTGATTTGCAGGATGCTGTGCTGGTCGGTTTCTCCATGGGAACCGGCGAAGTCACGCGCTATCTTGGCCAATATGGCTCAGAGCGGGTGCAAAAAGCCGTGCTGATGGCTCCCGTGCCGCCCTTTTTACTAAAGACCGATGATAATCCCGAAGGCGTTGACCAAAGCGTTTTCGATGGCATTATGAAAGCGATCATTGAAGACCGTCCAGCCTACTTTTCGGCATTTTTCAGAGAATTCTTTAATGTGGATGTGCTGCTGGGCGACCGCATCAGCAATGAAGCCATTCAGGCAAGCTGGAATGTGGCAGCAGGGGCGTCTGCTAAAGGGACTTTAGACTGTGTCCCCTCCTGGCTCACCGATTTCCGCGACGATCTGCCCCGCATTGATGTATCAACCCTGATCATTCATGGCGATGCTGATCGCATTTTGCCACTTGAGTCTACCGCAGCAAGACTCCCGAAGCTGATTAAAAACAGTAAGCTTGTGGTCATTCCTGGCGGGCCACACGCCATCAACTGGACTCATGCTGACCAAGTCAATCCCGAACTACTGAACTTTCTTCAGCAGGAATAATCAGTAACTCGGCGCATGTCTGACTTATGAAAAACCTCTGCGGATTATCTGTTGAGTCAGGCTCATACCAAATCCGGATCGCATAGCCCTGATTCGAAACAGGCGGCTTGCGTCTGGGCAAACGGTGTTTGCCCAGACCAATCGGGGGTAGCTAAAGCGGATTCAGTATCAGACGCTAGTTTAGGCAGGGTTTTGCAAATCAACGGGTTAAGTTCTGAGGACAAAGCTGATAGCGAGCACGGCGACCACGCCCAAACTGCCCTTTTGGATGCCCTCTCCGCCATCCGAATACCCTAAGAGTAGCCCAAGTAAATAGTCATCCATTAAGCTAGGAGGGATCCGTCTTATTTTCCGACTCAGATCATGGATTCTACCCCTCTAGCGTTAACCGATAGCCTCAAGGTGTTGTTGAAAGACACCGCGACCCGGCTGAAAGGAACAGAGCGACGCCAATTTATGGCGCAAGTGGTTGAATCGCTAGGTCGTGGGGGAAGCGTTCAAGCCGAACGGGAGTTGGGTTGGAATCGGGGCACGGTTCGTAAAGGACTGTATGAACTGGAGCACGGCCCGATTCACGACGCCTTTGAGCAGCGGGGGCGGAAACCAGCGGAAGCCAAACTGCCCCAGTTGCTAGCGGATATTCAGGCGATAGTCGAGCCTCAAACCCAAGCTGACCCAACGCTGAGCAGTCAGCGACTCTATACTCGTTTGAGCGCGCCTGAAGTGCGCCGCCAGTTAGTGGCCCAAAAAGGATACACCGATACTGAACTTCCGAGTGACGAAGTGATCCGCCAACGGTTGAATCAGTTGGGCTATCGCCTGAAGCGGGTGGCTAAGACCAAGCCTCAAAAGGTGATTGCTGAAACCGAGGCAATTTTTGCCGAAGTGAATCGGGTGAACCAAGCCGCCGATGCCGATACCCAGACCCTGCGGCTTTCCATGGATGCCAAAGCAACGGTCAAAGTCGGCGACTATGACCGAGGGGGAAAAAATCGGGTCAGCACCCGAGCGGCTGACCACGATTTTAAGCCCACCGCCACCGTCACCCCGTTTGGCATTTTTCTGCCCCAATACAACCAACTCTCGCTAGCGCTCGTGACCTCAAAACTGACGGCAGACTGCATGGTCGACCGATTAGAGGACTGGTGGCAGCAGGTCAAAGCCCAGTTCCCCCACATTCGTCGTTGGGTGATTAATGCGGATAATGGCCCCGAGAACAGCTCTCGACGGACGCAATTCATGCACCGGTTAGTGGCGCTGGCCCAACGGGAGCAGATTACAAGTCAACTCGCCTACTATCCGCCTTATCACAGCCAATACAATCCAGTAGAACGGACCTTTGGATGGTTGGAGCAGCATTGGCGAGGCAGTTTATTGAACTCCGTCGAGACTGTCGTGCGCTTCGCTGAATCCTTGACCTTCAAGGGCGAGCGCCCCACCGTCAACCTCGTGACCCAAGCCTATGAAACCGGCGTTAAACTGACTCAAACGGCGATGGCAGACTTGGAGAAGCAGTTCCATCGCTTACCCGGCTTAGAAAAGTGGTTCGTCGAAATTACCCCACAGCTTGCCTAGCAAATGGACGCTTTATTTATTGGAGTACTCTTATCGGTGAGATACAGAAGTTATTTGCATCCGTTAGCAGGAACATTAGGGATCATAGGAGTGAACCATGACACGTCGAATCTTTCTAGACACAGAGTGGACAGCACCTCCATGGTCGGATCGATCCGAGCTAATGTGGATTGGCCTCGCTGACGAAGAAGGACGTTCTTGGTATGGCATCTCATCCGAAGTTGTCGCTGTAGAATAAAATAGCCAATTGCCAAACTTCAACATGAGCGAGACTGTCTACATAGAAAACAGTATCGTTGGTTACTTGACCGCCAGAACAAGTAATAACCTCATTTTGATGGCAAATTTAGAGGCCACACGAGAATGGTGGGAAACTCGCCGGACTCAGTTCGATCTTTACATTTTCCAAACGGTTCTAGATGAGGTTGTACGGGGTGACGCAGAGATAGCCAGTAGGAGACTGGAGGTATTAAGCGATTTCCCACTGCTTGAAGTGGATGAAGCTGTCCAAGATTTGGCGATGCAGTTTCTCACAAAAAGCAATCTTCCGCCCAAGGCTGCTGATGATTCCCTCCATATTGCAGTCGCTACAGTCTATGGCTTGGATTATTTGCTAACGTGGAACTGTAACCATATCGCAAATGCTCAGATTCAGAAGAAGCTAGCTCAAATTAGTTTGGATGCTGGATACGAGTTGCCTACGATTTGTACACCCTACGAATTAATGGGAGATTAAAAATGTGGAGAGATGAGGTTTTAGAGGAAATCTACAGAATTCGAGAGGAACACGCAAAAGCTTTCAATTACGATTTGAAAGCAATTTGTGATGATTTGCGGCGACGACAAGTAGCCAGCGGTAGAAGGATGATTTCAAAGCCTCTTAGACGACCTCGCCAGCCGCATAACAAATCGCTGAACCCGACCGTATAAAAGCTATTTGCTGAGAACCAAAGATGGACTGCGGCGGGTTAGCTCAATCTTTTCGCCTGCTCAGCAGTCGTAGGTTAGGTTCGCGATAGCGTAACCCAACGAAACCGTTGCTGGTGTTGGGTTTCTGACTCTAAGCACCGTTAGCGATACAGCGCATACGCTTGTGCCTGGCTGAACTGCTTCAGAGTTTTTACCATGGAGGTAAGTAGAAGACATTTTCTTCCCTAGCAAACTTAGGTAGCCCTTAATGAAAATAGGTTCCTTGGCGGTCAGTTTGCTGACGGTCTCCCTAATCGGAGTAACCGCCTGTACGCGCTCTAATTCTCTCCACAAGCCTGCCTCTCAGACTAGCCCATCGGCCCCCGAGGCCATAGAGCCATCTCCCGTTGCCCCACCCACTGGAGCAACCCCAGGCCCTGCGGGAACCGCTGCCGCTGACCAAACGATTATCCCCGGCGAGCGGGTGGGGCCTGTTACTGCCACCACCAGCCGAAAGGATTTAGCGGCTCTCTACGGCGAGGCCGTCCTTAACGATGCCCCCGTGGCCATGGGCGAGGGCACCACCGAACCCGGCACCCGGGTGGAGCTGGGGACTGACCGCCGGTTTACCATCGTCTGGCTAGATGCCGAGCGTACCCAACCCCTACTCGCCAAAGACTTTGGCCCCGCCTGGAAAATTCCGGAGGGGCTGGGGGTGGGCGTTCCCTACGCTAGGATTAAGGCGGTCTTGGGTGACTTTCAGCTCTATGGTTTTGGCTGGGATTACCAGGGCACCCTCTCTCTGGAGGGCAGCAGACTCGACCAGTACCACGGCGACTTGCTGCTGCGGGTGGCCCCTGCCGACACCGCCGCAGCTAAGTACCCTGAAGCCTACGGTGCCGTGGTAGGCGATACCCTCTTTCCTGGCAATGACCCTAACCTGCAACCCCTGGACATTTCGGTTTACGAAATGGTGGTCTACCTCAATTCGCTAGAGGAGCTTAAGTAGTGGATGTCTCTGGCTTGAGTTGCGATTAACCCCACCCTAAACCTACGGATTTTACTCCACGGGCAACCTGAGAGAGCATTTAATAATTCGTTACAATGCCACTAAGCGGATGGAGTAATCCTTACTGCCGTCCAGAAATGTGATATGAGGTGCCCGATGAACGGCAACTTACGGTTAGGAAATTTATTTGGCATTCCCTTCTATGTGAATGTGTCGTGGTTTTTGGTGCTGGCCCTGGTCACCTGGGACTACGGCGGCGGGTTGGCTAACGCCTTCCCGCAGCTGGGGGGAGGGTTGCCCTGGGTATTCGGGTTAGGCGCGGCCCTGCTGCTATTTGCCTCGGTGCTGGCCCATGAGCTGGGCCACAGCTTTGCGGCTCAGCGCCAAGGGATTGGGGTAAACTCCATTACCCTGTTTTTATTTGGGGGGTTGGCGGCCCTAGAGAAAGAATCTGCCACCCCTAGAGGAGCCTTTTGGGTTGCTATCGCGGGTCCCCTAGTTAGCTTTGCGCTGGCAACTTTATTCTTTGCCGCAGGCCAGGTATTTCCCCTGACCGGCCCGGCAGGCGCAATAATTGGCCTGCTGGCCTACATTAACCTGGTGCTAGGGGCCTTTAATCTGATTCCTGGTCTCCCTCTAGACGGGGGCAATGTGCTCAAGGCTTTAGTTTGGCAAATTACCGGCCAGCCCTACAAGGGCCTGGTGTTCGCCAGTCGAGTCGGGCAGCTGATGGGCTGGAGCGCGATCGCCCTGGGGTTTGCCGCCGTGGTGGGTCTTAGCCCCATCGGCAGCGTGTGGACCTTGCTAATTGGTCTGTTTCTACTGCAAAACGCCAACCGCACGGCCCAGTTTGGCGAAATTCAGGGTCGGCTGACGGGCCTTACCGCCGCCGATGCCGTGGTCGCCAACAGCCCTGTGATTAGCGACAGCACCTTCCTGCGGGAGTTCGCCGATGTTGCCCTCCTGGCTGGGGCCAATACCTGGCGCCGGTTTTTAGTGGTCAATGCTGATCAAGCCCTGGTGGGCACCGTACTGGTTGATGCGCTCAAACAGGTGCCCCGCGAGCACTGGTCGGCTACCCCCGTTGCTGCGGTCATGGAGTCGGCCACCGCCATGGCTACCGTCGCCGCTGACCAACCCCTGCTGGAGGTCGTTCAAACCTTAGAAACCCAGAAGCTGCAAAGTCTGGCCGTCATCTATCGAGATGGTTCTCTGGCTGGCCTGCTAGAAAAAACGTCGATTCAGGCGTTGCTGCAACAGCCCCAGGCACAGGCCGCGTAGGGAATTTGGTGCCCGAGTGGCTCAGGTTGGCCAAGTCTGGGCGAACAACCTTAGTTCCGGTTAAACCTCTGCCCTCCTGGGCAGGGATGCAGGGAGTTGGTCTATCGGGCCGACTCCCTGCACTTCATTCTAGAATCGGCGACCCGATATGCCCCAATGATCAGTTCTCACATTGAGTCTCGAAGGGCTAGAATGCATTCAATTTATGTTTGGGCCTATCGATTGCAGCATAAAATTTGCTGTGTTTGAGAGTATATTTTCAGCCGCAGCCTTAGAGAGCGGACGAGAAAAGAGATAGCCCTGGCCTTGATCACAGTTGAGAGTTTTGAGGTGGGCTAATTGCTCTTCAGTTTCTATGCCTTCAGCAATGACGATCATCCCCAGATTTTGAGCTAACCCAATAATTGCTTGAATGATTTTGCCATCATGTTTTTGTAGACTCTGGACAAAAGAACGATCAATTTTAAGGGTGTCAACAGGCAAATCATTCAGATACTGCAGCGATGAGTAACCCGTACCAAAGTCATCAAGACTCAGCTGTACCCCAATAGCTCTTAGCTGTTCAAGGCGCTCAGTAACGGTCTGCACCGTCTCCAATAAAATGCTTTCCGTAATTTCTAACTTGATGCTGGTCGGCTGCAGTTGATAGCGATTCAAAACATCTTGAATTCTGAAGACCATGTCGGGCTGAGAAAACTGTCGAGCCGAGATATTGAAACTCATGCTCAGCGAGGGATTTGAAAATTTCGACTGCCACTGTTGCAGCTGTCGACACCCTTCTTTGATCACCCAGTTTCCCAGGGGAACCACCAGGCCAGTTTCTTCTGCAATGGGAATGAACTTTCCGGGTAGTAGCAGGCCATCGTCTGGGTGAAACCAACGGATCAAGGCCTCAAAGCCAAGAATTAAACCTGTTTTGAGGGAAATAATGGGTTGATAGTACAGCTGAAATGGATGGCAGGTTTCATTGCGCAAGTTCTCTACAGCAGAGCGGAGACCTTGCTCGGTGCGTAGGCGGGCAAGGCCTGAGGCGTACATTGTTTGATCAAAAGCAACATACCTCTCCTCAGTATTTGCCTTTGCTCGATACATTGCCATGTCGGCATCGCGCAACATATCCTCTGTCTGCTCATAGTTCCCAGAAGAATGAACGATACCAATACTGACTGAGGCGATAACTTCATACGTGCCGACTTTTAAAGGTATGGCGAGTGCCGCTTGTAAACGGTCAGCTAATTGACAAGCCTTCGTTAGATCTTGAGCTTGATCAAGCAAAATGCCAAATTCGTCTCCTCCGAGCCGAGCAAACAGAGCCTGGGGGCCTATATAGTTCCTTAGTCTTTGTACGAATACTTTTAAAAACTGATCGCCAACGGTATGCCCCAACCCATCGTTGACCAGTTTGAAGCGATCAATGTCGAGCAATAATACCGAAAATTCGTTAATTAAAGCTAATGAGTTTAACCGGTCTAACTGGTGCTGCTTTAACTTTAGTTTGAGCTGCTCAGTAAAAAAGGCACGATTAGCTAGCTGGGTCAGATCGTCATAGAGAGCCTGATGTCGTAAGCGCTCACCATTCAAGTGATTCTTAGTTGCAATACTGGCTAGATGGGCAGCGGTCTTCATGATTTGGATATGGTCTTGGTTGGGCTCGCAGGCAACCTGATGCGATATCGCAAAGGTACCTAAAACTTCACCTATTTTAGCGAAAAAAGGAATTGACCAACAGGCATTTATATTATGGGATAAGGCTAAATCACGGAATGGCGCCCACAGGGGATCGATTGCAATATTATTAGCAAATACTGGTTCTCCTCGATAAGCGGCCGTTCCACACGACCCAGCTTGCTCCCCAACCACTAGGCCATTAAGGGCGCGGGCATAGTCTTCAGGTAAGCTAGGAGCTACGCCTGAACATAGGGTTTTACTGCCCTCATCCATCAACAGTACCGAGCAAAAAGCACCCGGGAGCTCTTGCTCTAAAAGCAAACAGAGACTATTTAATATTCTGGTTAGCATCGAGCCAGAGGCAATTTGTTCAAGTACTTGTGTTTGAGCAACCAAGAGCGCTTCCGAGCGTTTGCGCTCAGCCGCAGTGACCAATAGCTGAGTAATGACCTCTAGAAATTGACTTTCGCTAGGGGTCAAGGCATGGGGCTGCTGCGTATATACAATTAGCACGCCTAGGGGGGAATTACGACCTGAGAGGATATATCCGGCCCCGTACATATCTTGAGGAAATATTTTGTGCAAGCCGCTATGCTTAGAGGAAGACCCATCAGCTACGAATAGTATCTGCTCATAGGCATTGGGTAGATGGGTGAGAATTGAGGCTTCTTGAAGGCTGGTACAATTAGGCTCGAAATCTTTTTGAGTGCTAGCCACTCGGCACAACTTTTGCCCATCGGATAGGACTTGCCAGTAGTCGCTACCACTAACCTTGAGAACCTCAGAAACTAACGTAACCGTCTTTTGAAATAGATCGATTAGTGGGAGTTGAGAGAGCGCAAATTGACTCAGCTGTGTGATTATACTCTGATATGCAATTGCAGTTAAAATCTGATTTTTATGGGCCTTTTGATCTTCTTCTTGTGGCAAAGACTGATTCATTTTAATTCCAGTTCCAACCATTTCAACGATGACTGAGTTGCCTAAACGCAACCCCTAGATTGTTTTTGATCAGGGCTGCAATCGGCCATGTTGCTTCCATGTTTCCTCGCTTGCCAGCCTACAGTCACCTCCCACGCGTACTAAGCTTAAAGGAGGTACATATCAAGTGGACAAACGCTGCCGTAGATCAACCCTGTCTTGCTATTGGTCAACTGATCTCCCGGTTGCTGAGCTTTTTGCTGGCCCTGCTTTAGATGGTTGTTGTCCTCCTGACAGTAGGTAGGATAGTACACAGTAGTGGCATCAGTCTCCCCAAGATTCAAAACGGAATAGTGATTAATCTATTCCATTCATCGCCAGAGTGGCCAGGGGCACCTGGGCAAAATACCGGCGGCGAAACTGCTCTTCTTGCAGGGCATCGAGAAACGCCGTGACGGCAGTGGCAGGCTGGGGAGCCACTGGCCGGGCCGGGTGAATGTTGAACTCAGCCGCCGGGGAGGTGGGTTTTTCCACCTCAAAACCCACCTGGGCCAGGGCCTCTAGCCCCAGGGCCAGGGAGGCCGGGGTGAGATTGAGGCGCTCCGTGAGCTGGGGGAGGGTGACCGGGGTTTGGGTACGGGCCAGGTACTTAGCCAGGCCCACCAGCCGCTGCCAGGTTTCCAGGGGGGGCTGTTCTTCAGAATACCCAAAGGCTACGGCTAGGGAGGCGCCGGTGGTCACGGCCTGCTGCTGCCAGGTATGCCAGTCGCTCCACTGTACCGGAGGCTGGTGCAGTACCAGGGCATCCCCTGCCGCATCCGGGAGACGCTGTCGCCAGTCAAGTAAGGGCGGCTCTGGGCGCGGGCTGGGATTAGCCGCCGAGGTTAATAGAGGGTGAACGTCGACTAGCCTGATGTGGTAGCCGTTGTAGGTATTGTGGTCAAGCTCCACCACCAGATCGCAGCGACCCTGGGGCAACTCGTCTTTATAATGGCCCCACCATTCCCCCGGAAAGCCCGTCGAGGTGCTGTCATCCCACAGCTCAAACTCGGTCTTAATGTAGCCGACGGACTGGCCGCTGCGATCGCGAATCTTTTTGTGAAAGGTCTTTTGGAACCAGCCGTTGCGAACCAGTAGTTTGGGGGTCGGGTTGCCCATACCGTAGGGCTCTAGGGTCTTCAGTTGGCGAAACAGAGGTTGCCCGAGCTGGGTTACGGCAACGGTCAGATCCACATCCAGGGCCGGCGGGGCAATACCATCACCCCCCAGTTTTTCGCGCACAGCTCGGTTCAGCGCCGCCGTCAGCAGGGGCACGTGGTCGGCGGGTAGGGTTAGCCCCGCCGCTAGGGGATGGCCCCCAAACCCGGTCAGCAACCCGGCCTGGGCCTGGAATAGTTCATACAAATCTAACCCCCGCACCGACCGGGCCGAACCCCTGGCCAGCCGGGGAGAGCCATCCCCCGGGGGCGGGTCGAGGCGCAGCAGCAGGGTGGGCCTGCCTAGATGTTGACTAATCTGTCCTGCCACCAGACCCAGCAGCCCGGCGGGCCACGACTCGTCGGCCAGCACCAGGCACTGGGTGGTAGCTAAATCCACCTGCCCGAGCCGCTGCATCACCTGACCGTAGAGATCCCGCTGGAGGGCCTTGCGGCGGGTGTTGGCTAGCTCGGCCTCGTAGGCCAGGGCCTTACAGCGGGGGGCATCCTGGCTGGTGAGGAGCTCGACGCAAAAGCTGGCATCGCCATGGATGCGGCTGACCGCGTTGATGCGCGGCCCCAAACCAAAGGAAATGTCGGTGGGGCGATCGCCAGTGCGCTTGCAGAGAGCCAACAACTCAGCCACCCCAGGGCGAGGGTAGGGGGGCTGGGGCTGAAGCTGGGTTTGCAGCCGCCGCAGCCCCAGCTGGGCCAGGTAGCGGCAGTCGCCCCTGAGCTCTACTAAATCGGCAATCAGGCCGATGGCCACCAGATCTAGCAGGTGCTCTAGGGGTAGGGCGGGCGGGGAGTCTAGGGCGGCGTAAAACCCCTCTAGTAGCTTGTAGGCCACCGCCACCCCCGATAGGGTGGCCAGGGGATGGTCGGAGGGTAAACGACGGGGGTTAATGAGAGCCACCACCGCTGGATCGGTCGCCGGTAGGGTGTGATGGTCGGTGACAATTACCTCTAGCCCCCGGGTGCGGGCGTAGTCGATTTCGGTATGGTTGGTGCTGCCGGTATCGCAGGTCACGATCAGGCTGGCGCCCCAGGCTACTACCTGGTCAATGCCCCGCCGCGACAGCCCGTGGGATTCGACCAGGCGGTTGGGAATGTAGGTGATCAGCCGTTCCTGCTTGGGGAAAAGCTGGCCGAGACCATCCCACAGCACGGCCGTGGCGGTGACCCCGTCAGCGTCAAAATCGCCCCAGATCGCCACCCGTTCATTCTGCCCGAGGGCCAGCTTGAGCCGGGCGACGGCCCGCTCCATATCGGTCCCGAAGGCGCTGGCCGGGGTCGGCTGGTAGGCGGCAGGATTGAGGAAGCCCTCCAGGTTTTCTCGGTTGCACAGCTGGCGCTGCCAGAGAATTTGGGCCGCAGCGGGGGAATCGGCCCCCAGGGCCTGCCCTACGGCCCGGAGCCAATCATCAGGGCAGGGCTTGGCAGACGCAATGTTCCAGGGGAAGGGCTTGATGTCCATAGGCCATGCTCTCTTGTGTTAATCGATCAGCCTGGCCGTGACCTGGGCCAGGCTGGCCCCTAGGGCGGCGATTTGATCGCGTTGTTTTTCGTCAATTAAGTTGCCCGCTGCGTCGAATACCTGGCCCGCCCCCGGCACCGCCCGCTGGTCAGGTATCACCAGCACCCCAATGCCCGACAAAATGGTGCGCAGGTGGGTAAGCCCCCGCAGGCCCCCCAGCCCACCGGGGGAGGTGGCCATGATTGCCGCCGTCTTTTCTCGAAAGCAGGTCAAGCCCAGGGGCGAATCCCCTGGCTCGGGCCGCGATAGCCAGTCTATGGTGTTTTTCAGCGCCCCTGTCAGGGAGCCGTTGTATTCAGGGGAGGCTAGGAGATAGCCGTGGTGAGCTTTGGCCAGGGCCTTGAGGGCAAGAACTGACTCGGGTAGCCCATGCTGATCAGACCAGTCCTGGTCATAAAGGGGCATGGGGTAATCCTTCAGGTGAATCACCGTGACCTCGGCCCCCGCTGCCTCGGCCCCCGCCGCCGCTACCTTGACCAGCATGGTATTAAACGATTGCCGTCGCAAACTGCCCGAAAAGGCCAGTAGTTTAGGGGTCGCCATGGAGATCTCCTGAAAATAAATTCGCCCCCTTAAGTTTAGACAAATTGGTTCTATCCCTAAAATTCTATTTGCATACCCCCAATTGGTCGAGGCAATGCATTGCTCCTAAGGGGTTCCTATTTTGAATCGGAGCTTTTGAGTTTGGCTCTGGTCTAAAAACCTGGCCCAGTTTGCTGCCTTAACCTGAATGGCTTTAGCTATAACCTTAAAAAAGTCAGCTCCAATGGTGACGGAGCTGACCCGGATGCTTCGATATAGCTGACCTATGGCTGGCCCAGGGGCGCCGTTAACGCCCGAAAACCGAGGAATTTGGCAGATTTCCCAGTTTTGGCTAAAAATTGTTCGGCAGAACCGGCACAACCTTAGCCAGGGCTTCCTTGACGAAGGCTTTCATCACCGCATCGCGCTGGTTGAGGCGAAACTGCTGCTCGACCACCGCCCCCATGCCGCCGTCGCCCCAGTCTTGGTTACGGCGAAAATATTCCGCAAAGCTTTTACCGGCGATGCGGGTTAGGTAAGCCCCGCTAACGCCTTTTAGGGCCCGACCGGCCAGCACCGTGGCCAGGTTGGTTTGCAGCCCCAAGGCTAAGAGATCTACCGTTCCTTTTACCAGTCCCAGTCCAGTCAGGGTTTTAGCTAGGGAAATAGCTAGAGCCTTCCCCTCCTCCAGGCTAACCTCGCCGCCGTAGACTTTGCTGAGTTCCACTACCATTTGGGCATTGACCGCCGCCGCCGCCAAAAAATCCAGCCCTGGTAGCGGGGTAACGGCGATGGCCCCGGCCCCAATCCACTGGTAGCGCTCGATGATGGCGTCGGCCTGAACCTGGCGCTGGTCGTCGAGTAAGCGGCGGGCGGTGGCCCCCAACTGCTGCGACTGAAGCAGAATATTATCGGCGATCAGGGTATCCCCTTCTTGACGTAGAATATCCGCCAGACGAGCTAGTAACGGGGTCAAGTTGGGCCGCATTTGCAGCCAGCCGCCCTCTAACCGGGGCAGGGGTTGAGGGTTGGCGGCGATCGCGACGACATCGTCAAAGGCCAGGGGAGGCACGACCCGCGATCGCAACTGCCCCAGCAGCAGCTCCAGCTCCGCCTCGGGATAGCGGTCGGCTTTGTTCAATACCAGTATCGCCCGCTTGCCCATTTCTAGCAGCGGCTTCAGCACCGCATATTCTGCCTGACGCAGATCGTCGTCTACCACAAATAAAATCAAATCGGCCTCGGTGGCAATTTCCCGCGCCGCCTGCTCCCGCAGGGTACCTGCCACCCCCGCCTCGGCAATGCCGGGGGTATCCACCAGCCGCAGCCCCCTGGGCAGATTACTGAGCTGCCAGGTGTAGGTCTGCGGGGTTTGGGTGGTGCCCATGGGTGCCCCCACCTCCCCTACGGGTTCCCCCAGCAGGCCGTTGATCAGCGAGGTTTTACCGGCCGACCCTACCCCAAATATGGCGATAGCTAAATCGCGGCGATCCATCTCCGCCCGTAGCGCCTGGGATTTTTCTAGTAGCGCCTGTCGGGCCACCTGGTCTTGAATTTGGCTGACCTGGCGCTGCACCGCCTCTAGATTAACGCTGGCGGCTGCGGTGGGCTGGCGCGGTGCGGTGGGTAGGCGCCGCCGCCGCCGGGGCCGCAGAAACAGCCAGCCATAGTAGAGAGCGGTTCCCAAAACGGCTAGGGCCACCACCATCACTACAACTACCAGCCCCTGGGCCAGCAGCGGCGAAATCAACACAACAGTGTTGTAGACGCGGGTAACCGTGTCAAGCAAAATAAGACTCGTGCCGAGTACCAGCACCAGCGCTACTAGCAAAACTAGAAACTGCCACCAGGCCATGTCAGTTAACCAGCGGGGTCAGGGCGGTCTGTAGCCCCTTGGCTTAAGTCTGCCATGGAGAGCGGCATTAACCCACCCCTACCAGGAGGGTCGGTTATCGATCATGCTCTTAAAATAATCCTAAAGCGGATTGTGAGAAAACCGATTGCTGCGGTTGGGGCGGCTATCGCCCCCGTCGTTATCGGTGCGGGGGCGAGCTTTGTTAACTCGCAGTTCGCGGCCCAGCCATTCTGCTCCATCTAGCTCAGAGATGGCCAGGTCTTCTTTAGATTCATCGGCCATATCCACAAAGGCAAAGCCCCGCTTGCGCCCTGTTTCGCGGTCGATAGGCAGGCTAATGCGGGTAACTTCGCCATATTCAGCAAAGATATCTTTAATGTCGTCCTCAGAAGCCTGGAAGGACAAATTTCCAATGTAGATAGTCACAAGTCTCTCCGAACCGAAATACTAACCAATGCCAGGTCGATGACCGTCCAGGGAGTGCAAAGGCTTTCTCCCTAAGGATTACAACCAAAACATTTGCCGCCATGATAGCCCATTCCTATAGGATTAGCAGTAGCCCACCTCACACCTGAGCACTTCTATGGTAAAAGTTCCGACTAAAATTTTGGCTCAAGTGCCAACTAGCATCCCAGGGCATTAGCAAGGCTATGATCGAGGCTCCCAAAGCCCCGACACCCGAAATCCCGAGCCATGAAACGGGATGAAACCGCATGCTACAGGATACGAGCCCGATTGACCGATCGGTGGCGGGGTTGGGTACGGCCGTTGTCCCTCCGGCGGGCGGCTATCTCTCCAATAGGCCAGCCCTAGAGCCGTGGCACTATAAAGACATTGATTTAACCCGAACCCATGCCACAACCCGTTCAGTCGTTTTACACCTGGTATAAAAAAACCCTGGAGCATCCCCAGTATCGCTGGGTTTTGGTGGCGGGCACGCTGCTGTACTTGCTCAGCCCCATTGATATTTCTCCCGACTTCATCCCCATCCTGGGCTGGATTGATGACGCGGTGGTGGTCTCCATTCTGGTCGCCTCAATGTCGCAGATTTTGACCTCCAGCCTGACCCGTAAGCGATCGCGCCCTAGGCAAGACCCCTTAGATGCCTCGCAAACTACGGTGGATATCCATCCCGAGTAGGTTGTTGAGTGTAGATGCACTATTTACGATTGGTGACTTAAGCGCATTGTTTAGAAACTTTCCAGCGCCTGACTGATCTCCGTTTGCCCTTTCACTCCGTACCGTTATGCCTGTCAATAAAGACCCCCAACCGCCGCGATCACGCCAGATTGCCAGCGCTGTTCTCTGGGCCGCTACCGGCCTGCTGCTGCTGAATATTGTGTTCTCTGGATTCTTCGGCGCTCAAACCGCTAAAGAGCCCTACAGCATGTTCATTCACCGAGTGCAAGACCAGGAGGTGCTGCGGGCCTCGGTGGGTCAAAACGAAATTCGTTACCAGGTCAAAGACGAAACCGGCCAGCCGGGGGAGGTTTACGCCACCACACCCATTTTTGACCTCCAGCTGCCCCAGCTGCTCGAAGACAGCGGGGTTGAGTTTGCCGCCGTGCCGCCCCCCAAGGGCCAGTGGTTTGGTAGCCTGCTGAGCTGGGTAATTCCGCCGCTAATTTTTATTGCCGTGTGGCGCTTCTTTATCGCCCGCAACGGTGGCCCCCAAGGGGCACTTTCCATTGGCAAGAGCAAGGCCAAGGTCTACGTCGAGGGCGACGTTGGCAAAGTTACCTTTGACGACGTCGCCGGGGTCGAAGAGGCCAAGACCGAGCTGGTAGAAATCGTTGACTTTCTCAAAACCCCAAAGCGGTTTACCGATCTGGGGGCCAAAATTCCGAAGGGGGTGCTGCTGGTTGGCCCCCCCGGCACCGGTAAAACCCTACTGGCCAAGGCCGTAGCCGGGGAAGCGGGGGTGCCCTTCTTCAGCATCTCCGGCTCTGAGTTTGTGGAGCTCTTTGTGGGGGTAGGGTCGTCGCGGGTGCGGGATCTGTTTGACCAGGCCAAAAAGCAGGCCCCCTGCATTGTGTTTATCGACGAGCTCGACGCCATCGGCAAATCGCGCGCTAGCAGCGGGTTCTACGGCGGCAACGACGAGCGCGAGCAGACCCTCAACCAGCTCCTCACCGAAATGGATGGCTTCGATGCCGGTGGCACCACCGTGATTGTGCTGGCCGCCACGAACCGACCTGAAACCCTTGACCCCGCGCTGCTGCGCCCCGGTCGCTTTGACCGCCAGGTGCTGGTAGACCGCCCCGACCTAAAGGGGCGCGAGGCGATCCTCAAAATTCACGCCAAAGAGGTCAAGCTGGCCGATAGTGTTGACCTTAAGCAGGTGGCCACCCGTACCCCAGGCTTTGCCGGGGCCGACCTGGCCAACCTGGTCAATGAAGCGGCCCTACTGGCCGCCCGTAACAACCGCACCCAGGTACTGCAAGAGGACTTTAGCGAAGCCGTGGAGCGCGTGGTGGCGGGTCTGGAGAAAAAGAGCCGGGTGCTGAACGACAAGGAAAAGGAAATCGTTGCCTACCACGAAGTGGGCCATGCCCTAGTCGGCGCAGTTATGCCCGGCACCGACCAGGTCGAAAAAATCTCCATCATTCCCAGGGGGATGGCGGCGTTGGGCTACACGCTGCAACTGCCCACGGAGGATCGCTTCCTGCGGGATGAGGCGGAACTCAAGGGGCAAATCGCCACCCTGCTGGGCGGGCGTTCGGCGGAGGAGCTAATTTTTGGCAGCATTACCACCGGGGCCTCCAACGACCTCCAGCGGGCCACTGACCTGGCCGAGCAAATGGTGACCACCTACGGCATGAGCCAGGTACTGGGGCCGTTGGCCTACGATCGCGGCCAGCGCAACGCCTTTTTAGACAACGGCATGCCTGCCGCCCGTCGCCCCATGAGCGAAGATACCGCCAGGGCCATTGACGAAGAGGTGAAGGCCCTAGTGGAGGAAGGCCACCAGCGGGCGCTGGGGATTTTGACCGACAACCGCTCCCTGCTCGAAACCCTGGCCCAGCAGTTGCTAGAGGCCGAGGTGATTGAGGGTGCGCCCCTGCGGGAGCAGCTCAAGCAGGTGCAGGTGGCGGAACTGGGCACAAACTCTAATGCGGCTTCGTCCCTGATGCCGGTTTAGGGGCCGGGTATCTGTTTACCATTGGCGCTCCTGGCCTGCTGGCTGGGGGCGCTTTTAGTGGGTTTGCTGGATTGTTAAGAATAGTCCAATAAATAAGTTATCCATAGCCAAGCTATCCCTCACCCTAAAAGCCCTCTCCCAGTTTTGGGAGAGGGCTTTAGGGACTGGCCTCCCCCGTTCCCAAACTTGGGAGCGGGGGATTGAGGGGGAGAGGGCCATCAGTTGGATGATTGATTCCCTGGAATGTGCTTAAGAATGTGGATTTATTAAAGTGAAATTCTTGGGTAGGGGCGAACGGTTGTTCGCCCTCATAGAGAATCCAGCCGTTACAAGTTGTTTAATCCTAGTTCCTTAGTTAAAAGCTCGCTAAGTCATGCCGCCCTGGAGAGATTGCATCAGATTCACGTATTCCTGGTGTTGCAAGACGTTTCGCGTGAGCAGCTCCGAAAGACAGCTCTGCAAAGAGTTTTGCAGCGTAGCGGCGATAATCCAGCTTTTACCGGCGTCGATGGCTAAATCAGGGGTGTCGAAAATTTCCGTAGAGGTTGTGGAGGCTCCAGAGGTCTGGGTCACCCGCCAGTGCCATCCGCCATCGGCCAACACGCAGGTAATCCGGAAACCCCAGTAGTCGTTAGACCGAAACATTGCTTTTTTAACTCAATCTTAACTTTACTAGTATACGAGCTTGAGGGTATCGGGCTCTGAAACTGAGGCCTGTAGCCTGATGATTAACATCCAAAACCCACTCCCCCATGCCCCCCCTACGCCAACAGTACCCAAACCTCCCTCGTCACTCGCTGGTGGTGTGCGCGGTGCTGGTGGAAAGCCCGATCAACCTGGGGGCGCTGTGCCGCACCGCCGAAGCCTTGAGGCTAGAGCGCCTGGTACTGAGGGATATTAACCTGGCCAAAACCCGACCGTTCCGGCAGGTGGCGGTAACTACCCACCAGTGGCAACCCCTGGAAGAATGTGCCGTGGATGATCTCCCCGACTGGCTGAGCCAAAAGCGCCAGCAGGGCTACGGCATTATCGCCCTAGCGCTGCACCAGCAGGCCAAACCGCTGGCCCAGGCGGCATTTCCCAAACACACGGTGCTGGTGCTGGGGCGCGAGCTGACCGGCATCCCCCCTAATGTCTTAGAGTTGTGCGACCAGGTGCTGGTGATTCCTCAATACGGGCTGGTGGAGTCGCTGAATGTGCAGACGGCTGCCGCCATGGCCATGTATGAATATATTCGTCAATGGGGAATGCCCCATTCGCCTTTAGCATCCCGTCTACCTTTAGAGTCCCATCCACCTTTAGAATCCCATCCACCTTTAGAATAAAAGGGTAGAAATTATCCCTAACCTATGCCACCCCGCTGGCCTCGCCAACCCACCCGCCAAGACCCCGCCTACCGCCGCCTAGAAGACCGCATGAACTTTGCGGTGCACGTGGCGGCCTGTTTAGCCGTTAATTCTGGGCTTTGGTTTTTGCATACCCTCAATCCCAGCTGGGCTGAGGGAGTCAGGTGGGTGACGCTGGCCTGGCTGGCGATACTGGTTGGCCATGGGGTATATATCTTTGCGATCGCCGACTATTCCCCCCCACCCCTCTCCCCCCTTGCCAACCCTGCCCCTAAAGGAGACCCATAACCATGGCTAACTCTGGCACCGCTAAGGCCATCGAAGACCTGGCCGCCGCCATTGGCGATAAAGCGTACTTAGATGTCGCCAAGTGGCACCTGTACCTGGGCGACGCTAAGCTTCACACCTCCCTGGCAGAAAAGCTCTATCCTGTCCTGGGCGATGGTGAAATCACCGCCGCCGCCGTTGCGGATATTTTGCGCAGCACCCTCGTTGCCATTGGTGGTGGCCAAAAGACTGTGCCCCTGTTCGATCTGATGCCCACCGCCAGCCAGGCGGATCTCGTTACCGCCCTGGAAGAGTACCAGCGCGATCTCTAGCGCATCATTCATTCGCCCCTGCCGATTGTCCACGATGCCAACGCGGTGATCGGCAAGTTATAAGGGACACGCAAGAAAATAAGGCACCAATTGCCGACTTTCCCAGTGGTGCATGGCGGCGCGAATGCACCCTACGGCGATCAACACACCTGGTACTTTATTGAGAGGCACGTCCCTAAGGCAATTTCCAGAACAGAAGATATCCAATATAAACAGACTCTCGGGCTGGATTCCGGCCTGCGCGAGAATGATGCGGTAAGTTCTTGGCTGGAAATTTCCTAAAGTTTTGTTACAAAATAGAGATGACCTCTATTCTCTGGCCCAGACCTATGACTCTTGCCGAAGTCGCGCCCTCGCCTGCCGCTGCCCTCGCCCCCAACGCGCTCCCCGCTGGTGGTGCTGACCCCGACCGCTTCGACTGGGCCGAAGCCTGGTACCCGATCGCCTATCTTGAGGATTTAGACCCCGCCCGCCTGACCCGGTTTACCCTGCTCGATCAGACGGTTGTGATCTGGTGGGATGCCAACGGCGAGAGCTGGCGCGTGTTTGAGGATAAATGCCCCCACCGCCTGGCCCCCCTATCAGAAGGGCGCATTAACGAAGCCGGACAGCTAGAGTGCCCTTACCACGGCTGGGCCTTTTCAGGTCGGGGCAGCTGTGAGCACATTCCCCAAGCCGCCGCCGATGGGGAGGCGCACCGTTCAAATCGGGCCTGCGTGGCTGCGCTACCCACAGCGAGCCATCAGGGCATGCTGTTTGTCTACCCTGGTATTGTCGAAAATGCCCCCCGCGTCCCCATTCCTGGCATCGCCCCCTTAGAGGAAGACCCCGACGGCTGGGTGCTGCTGAACACATTTCGCGACCTGCCCTACGATGCCCTTACCCTGCTGGAAAATGTGCTGGATGCTAGCCACATTCCCTACACCCACCACAAGACCGTAGGTCAGCGTGAAAATGCGGCACCTATGCAGGTCGAGGTGGTAGCATCGGGCAAGCAAGGGTTCCAAGGCGTCTGGCCCGAGGGGCCACGGAGGGGAAAGCTCGGTACCCAGCACACCACCTTTGTCGCCCCAGCGCTGATGTACCACGACTTGACCTCTAAACAGTTTGGTCGCACCCTCACCGTGGTTTATGCCGTACCCACCCGTAAGGGAGAGTGCCGCCTATTTGCCCGGTTTCCCTTTAAGTTTTCTGCCAAGCTGCCGGGCTTTTTGATTAAACTAACCCCTCGCTGGTACAGCCACATTGGCAACAACCGCGTTTTGGAGGATGATCAAATCTTTCTGCATCTTCAGGAAAGGCGGCTGGAACAGGCGGGGTCTGAGACCTACGCCCAAGCCTGCTACTTGCCCACCGAGGCCGACCGCTATGTTTTAGAGTTTCGCAACTGGGTCAGTCGGTTTCAGGCAGACCCGTTTCCGGGCCAGCCGCTACCGCCGGCCCTGCCACCATCAGCCCTGCTGGACCGCTACCAGTCTCATACCCAGCACTGCGGTAGCTGTGGCCCTGCCCTGAAGCGACTTCAGCAGGTGCGGCGGGGGGCACTCATCGTCAGTGCCATTCTGTGGTCGCTAATTCCCCTTGGGTTAGCGCTGGTCGGTGCTCCGACGGTGCCAGTGGGGTTTGCCCTTAGCGGTATTCCCCTGGTAGCGGGTTCCCTGTGGCTCTGGTTAGGAAACCTAGAGCAAAAGTTTTACCAGGGCAGCGAAGTGCCGCCCCGCAATCTACCCGGTAAGGCCAAAGCTTAGCTACATTAACCGTTCCAGCGCACTGCGCTGGAATGCGGTGGGAAGGCTCTGCCTCTTGGGGCGGTGGAGCCGCCGGGGGCATTCCCAGGCGGAGCCTGGGAACGAGGGGGATGGGGATGGGGTAAGCCAGACGATATTGGCGACTAGGGCATAGGCTAGGTTTCTTGACCGTAGGCTTGCCAGGCCAAATCTACCAGTCCATTCACCATGGCGGCCGCGACCACAGCGCTGCCCTTGCGCCCATCCACCCGCAAGTGGGGAATCATGGCATCCTGGAGCCGATCCTTGAGGGCGGCGGTATCGATGAACCCAGCGGGGGTGCCCACCACCAGGGCCGGGCGAATTTCGTCGAGCTCAATCAGATCCACTAGGGTGGCCAGGGCGGCTTCGGAGGCCCCAATCACAAAAATGCCCTCGGGATAACGCTGAGCCAGGGTCTCTATCCCCCAGGCGGCCTGGCTTTTGCCTTTTTGGGGACGGGTCAGGGCATCCATGCTGCAATAGACGGGGTTGGCAAAGGTGGCCTGAATGCCGGGGGTAATGCCCACCTGCACCATGGGCACATCCACAATGATAGTAGTGCGGGCCGCTAATGCCGCCGCCCCCGACTGTAGCGCCTGGGCAGAAAAGTGAATCTGATCTTTGTAGTCAAAATCGGCGGTGGCGTAGATCACCCGTCGGACAATTTCATATTCCGACGGGGAAAAGCTATGGGTGCCAATCTCATGGTCGATAATTTTTAAGCTTTGGGCATCGGTGACGTGCCATTCCATAGCTATTCCACACCGGACGAAAGAACCAGATCGTATCGCTGGGCTCAGTTTAGCCAGGTCTGGGAAGCAGCGCAACCGGCGGTGTTGCTGAATACAGAACAGGTGCCGTAGCCCGAGGGCACCAAAATTTTGGCGCTGGTGGTTAGCCCCGTTGCCAATAAGGCGTCCTGGATTACGGTAGCCCCTGTCGGCAGTTGCGTACTCTGCTGGAGCTTAGCCATCACCTCGTCGGTAACGGCGGCCAGCTTGGCCTTGTCTTGGTCATAGAACTGCCGCAGGGCCGTCAGCACCCTCAAAAATCCAGGTCGACCGTATTTAGGCTCCACCGGGAAATAGGTACCACCATAGAGGGGCACCAGCCGATCGGGAGTGAGCATTACGTTGAGGGGCCAGCCCCCCTGGCCGGTAAGCATTTGCAGCACCTGCACGTAGACGCTGTCGAGGTCGGGGCGCTCTTCGCGATCGACCTTAATAGGCAGAAAGTTAGCATTCAGGTAGGCGGCAATTTCATGATCTGAGAAGGCTTCTCCCTCCATCACCGTGCACCAGTGGCAGCTTGAGTAGCCAATGGAGAGAAAAACCGGCTTATCGTCTTGCCTGGCCCGTTGCAGCGCCGCGTCGCACCAGGGCCACCAGTCGATGGGGTTATGGGCGTGCTTACGCAGGTAGAGGCTGAGGGAATCTACCAGACGGTTAACCATAAATGCACGTAACTATAAACGCCGTGAGTCAGGGACGGTTAAGAGCAGCCTTCGGGCCAGGTCACCGAGGGAAACTGCCCGGCTCGATACTGCACCACCCTACCACGGTCGTCCGTTTCAAACACCAGGCGGTAGATGTCTTCCCCCGGATCCTTAGGCTTAAACACGATGGTTTTACCCAGCGTAACGGGGTTCGCGGTGGCCTCTAGCTGGTCGCCGTAGAGGTTCACCAGGTCTTGCTCAGAGGAGCCAATTTTAGCCCCGCTGAGGGTTTGGGTGAGGCTACCGGGGCCAACGTCGATCCGCAGAATGCGATCATCCACCGCCATTAGACCAATGGGTTCGCTGTGGTCTTGGATCCGGTAGAACTGGCATTCACCGCTGCCAACGCCCTGCACAGGGGCCAGGGTAAACCCGGCGGCGGCCACCTCGTCGAGGCTCATGCCGATGCGAATTGCCCCCAGGCCGGTGGTTTTCAGCGGCGCGTTGAGTAGAGCTAAGGTCGGCACCTGCCGGACGGTGGAACTGGGGGAGGCCGCGAGGGAGCGCTGCATCGCGCGGAGTGAACTGAGGGGCACCAGCACCCCATCGAGCATGGTAATGGCCTGGGAGGCATAGGCGGCGGCATGATCCGTAGCGGCAGGCGGTGCCGCCTGGGAAGAAGTGGCCGCCAAAGGCTTGGGCCCGCGCCCCGGAGCAGCGGCTACCGCCAGTAGCCCCAGCAGCCCTGCCCCGGTGGCCAAAGCCACCATAATACCGGTTCGTTTCTTCATCGCTTACCTCCCAACCCAGCCCCATGATTTTGGGGAATAATCGCGTCTAAACCCGATGTAAGCCCTATCATAAGGTGCAGAAGCCTGCCCTGGCCGAGCCCGCCGCCAGCCGCCGACCTATCCCTGACTCAATGCCCTCATCTTCGCGCTCTCGAACCAAACTTGAGGGACTGATCGTCGCCATCCTGATGGCAACCGCCGGGGGACTGACCTTTTGGCTCTGGAAAGGCCAAAACTCCCTGAGCGGAGCCTGGCTTCAGCGCCTACCCGGCTCGTTTGAAGCCGCCCGGACGAGCCTCCAGCGAAGGGTGGTCGGGGGAAATTCTGGCAATTCTCTGGCTACGAGCCAAGGCTCCCAGCGTTCTGCTCCCCTTATCGTACCACCGCCAGTGATTCCCCAAGCTCTGCCCCCCCAGCAGGCCTGGCCAGAACCGCCGCTGGTGCAAAACCAGCCAGGGTTTACCGACGTGTCGTCAGACTATTGGGCCGGGCCGGTGCTAGCGGATTTAGTCGATCGCCAGCTCATGACTGGGTTCCCCGATGGCTCTTTTCGACCCGCCGAGCCCATGACCCGGGCCGAATTCGCCGCCCAGCTCGCCCGCCTCTTTGATCTCCCTCCCCGCCAGGAAGCCGTTGTCTATCAGGATGTGGCTCTCGACCACTGGGCCTACCGTGCCATTCAAAAGTCCGTGCAAATGAAGTTTTTAAGCGGCTACCCCGAGGGCAATTTTCTGCCTGAGCAGGGGGTAACCCGCATTCACGTGGTGGTGGCCCTAGCCAACGGGCTCAGCCTCAGGTCTAGCAGCGGCACCCACACCGTGCTGAAGCAGTATGTTGACTATGCCCAGGTGCTTCCCTGGGGCGAACGACCGCTGGTGGCGGCCACCGAAGCGGGGTTAGTGGTTAACTACCCTGACCTCAACTACCTAGAGCCCAATCGCCTGGCCAGCCGCGCCGAGGTGATGACGATGCTGCACCGCGCCCTGGTGTATATGGGGCGGCTTCAGGATCGGCCGCTGCCCTATGTCGTAGTGCCCCAGTCAACACCCAATTAAGCCGAAGCCGAGCCGAACGAGGGTAGAGAAATTCCTCCAAACCCGTCCTGATCTAGGGCGGGCAGCTCTAGCCGCTGCTGGCGGCGAGTGCGCACCGCTAGGCGATAGCTGACACTTTGCAGCTCAGCTTGAAGCTGGCGATTTTCTCGCTGAATATCGGCCACCCGCTGTTTTACGGTGGCCATGCGCTCAGCAAATTTCTGTCGATACACCGTTGGTAGCTCCTGCACCACCTGCTCTAGCATGCGGGAGCGATCGGTCAAATCTTGCACGGTTTGGCGCAGTTGTAGTACCTCGGCATCGCGCTCTGCCATTTGCCCCTGGTAAAAGTCAATTTGCTTTTCTACCCCCCGCAGCTGGTCGCGCAGGGCGCTCATCTCCGCCTGGTGCTGCTCAGACACCTCGGGGCTAGGCAGAAATCCGGCGTTGCCCTTAACCAGGCGAAATAGCTCCTGGGACAGCTGCTGCACCAGCTGGTCACGAATCTCTAGCTCGGCCTCAAGCCGGACGATCTCGGCCTGGTGTTCGGTTGTCTCGGTGTACGGAGTCTGAGCCACAGGACTGCTCCCTGATAATAAGCACCACTAAATGTAGCACCGGTTGAAAAAGTTGACACAGAACTGGCGATCTTAATTTTGCGAGAAGACCGCCGTTACTTAAGACTCTAAAAAACTGACTACCAGGGCAAAGGTCGACCTGGGAGATTTCCAGCCCAGAACTTACCGCGTCATTCCCACTGGCGCGGGAATCCAGCCCGAGGGTTTGTTGATATCGGGTATCTGCTTTTCCGGTGTTGCTGAATTCAGGCCTGAATTTGGGCAGGGGCAAACGACCGTTTGCCCCTACGAGGGACGTTGAAGGCTTGATTCATCCCTATGTCCAGCAACGCCTCTTTTCCAGAAATCGCCTTGCCCCAGCGATTCAGGAGTATCAGTAGATCGCGAAGTCCCCGCTGGCCCACCCGGTGGGAAGCAAGCTACAGCCCCTAGAAGGGGAGCGGAAAGATGGGGCGGAAAGACTCAAAACCCCTCTCCCCAGCTGGGGAGAGGGGTTTGGGACGAGGGCAAATTCAAGGCCAAGAGGCTCATTTTCGATCTACTGAGCATGGCCCCCCCGATGACCTAGGTTTAAGGGAACCGCAGCAGGGGCCAAATACCCAGGTACAGCGGCGCTATTCCTGTTCGACGGCAGCCCTGGCCATGGCTGGAGCAACATCGACGCTATCGGCGGCGGCGGGAGCTGAGTCAGACTCCGTTGCGGGCAACTCATTGATTTCCTGTTTTACCGTGAGGAAGCGAATCACGTCGTCACTAAGGCGCATAGCCCGCTCAAGGGGGGCAATGGCGGCCCCTGGGCCGGTATAGTTCATTTGGATATAAATTCCTTCGCGGTTGCGATCGATTTCGTAGGCTAACCGCCGCTTACCCCGATGCTGGGTTTCTAAGATCGAGGCCCCCTGCTCCTTGAGCATGGACTGATACTTGCCAATGGTGCCGTCTACGGCCTCATCATTAAGGTCAGGCCGCAAAATGTACATGGTTTCGTAGACGTAGGCTTTCATCGAGACTCCTTATGGACAGAATGGCCTTTACCGGCCAAGAATGGGCATAAACCACAAATTTTACCGCCGGAGCGGGATCTGAATGGCCTAGCCTGACCCTGGGCGCAAAGACAAGGATCTACAATCATACCAAGAATTAGCAGATATTATGGCGCAGCGCTACGTTAGAGTTCAGTCCCAAACCGGGCAGCTGCATTACGGGCTGCTCCGTCCCGACCGCAGCGTGCAGGTGCTCGATGCCCCTCCCTGGCTACAGGGACAGCCCACGGAGGTCGATCTGCTGCCGGATCACTACTCAATTTTAGCCCCCTGCGCCCCATCCAAGGTGGTGGCCGTAGGCAAAAACTACGCCAAGCACGCCGCCGAAATGGGCACCGCCACCCCGGCTGAGCCGCTGCTGTTTCTTAAACCCTCCACCGCCGTCACCTCGGTTGGGGCACCGATCTACTACCCCCCCCAGTCTCAGCAGGTTGACTACGAAGGTGAGCTGGCCGTCGTGATTGGGGAGCGCTGTGCCCAGGCAACCCTGGAGGAGGCCAGGGCTAAAATCTGGGGCTACACCATTGCCAACGACGTGACCGCCCGTGACCTGCAAAAGCAGGACGGCCAGTGGACCCGGGCTAAAAGTTTCGACTCGTTCTGCCCCCTGGGTCCCTGGGTTGTCCGTGAGCTCAGCCCTGGGGCGCTGCTCCAGACGTTCTTGAACGACCAGGAGGAACCGGTGCAGTCGGCCTCGGTGGATGAAATGGTATTTAGCCCCGACCAACTCGTGGCCTACGCCAGTGCCATCATGACTCTGCTGCCGGGGGACGTAATTTTAACTGGCACCCCCGCCGGGGTTGGGCCGCTAACGGTGGGTGATCGCGTCCGAGTTGAAATTGAGGGGATTGGGGTTCTCGACAACACCGTAGTCGCCCAGCCCTAAGACCAACCCAGCCAGGCCTAGGCCGGTACCTAGCGATCAGCCCTGCAATAAATCCTTACCGTTATGGCTGCACCGGCGGGAATCCCTCGCGCCCACCTCGCTTCAGTCGGGATCTTAATTTCAGCACCAGTGCCCTAGCGCACCTGCATGTGCACCGCTTCAGAAATCGTGGGAATTTCGGCATACTCGCCGCGGAAGGTCTGCACCAGGGAGTAACCTACCGAAATCAACATGCCCAGGAACACAACGTTGGCCAGGGTGTTAAACAACAGCCCACCCACCCCGCTGGAACCCAGTAGACTCAAAATCAGGCCAAACACGGCCAAAATAATGCTGAGCAAAATCGCCTGCATGGTGTTGAAGCGAATAAATCGGCTAATGCTTTCGTTGCGCACCACCAGCAGAATCAGGGCAAAGAAAACAATCAGCCCAAAGAATGGAATGGTTCTTTCTAGCCCAATATAAAAGGTAATGAAGGGCGACAGGGGCAACAGCAAAAACCCAAACGCCGGAAACTGCTGGATCAGCTCGATGCCGTAGGGCAGCCCGGCGGTGATCGGCAGAATGTAGGGCAGGGCCGCAAAAATGCGGTCAAGAATAGAGGGGGAGCTGTTCCAGGTCATCGCTATCTCCGGGGGATGGTCAACTGTGCCTAGGCTCTACCATATCGCAAACCTACGGCAAATAGGCCCTGGGCCAGTCATTTTGAGGTGGCCGGAACCGATTGCCGATTCAGCCTTGTTCAAACCTAGAACTCCAGCTCCCAGTGTTCAATGGCACTGAGTTAAGCGTGTAGCCGCCACCAAAACTCTTTCCTGCACCCCAGCCCTAGTCAACCTGGGCAACTCTAAACCCCATCTGGCACTCAAACTGGGTCGGTTGCCCCTGGCTGGGGCCAGGCAACATGCGACCACACCCCAGCCTACCCTGCTGCCAACGAGGCTGGCCGTTTTGGTCAGCCATCAGGCAGGACGAACAAACAGTCTGGGGGGAAATCAGTTGGTCATCGGTCAATATCACCAACATGGGTAGCCACCTCCAAAATCCAGCTCGGGTTAACCCGAGCTTTCCTTAATCTTAGGCTGACCAACCCGATGAGTGGTGTATATTCATACGCATTCTCACGAAATGACACTGAATGTAACGCAAGCTTAGGATCAATCTTGAACCTGGGTCGATTCTGCGCCGCCGGCGTTAGACGCCGAGGCCTGCCGCTTTTTGAGCAGGGGCGGTTCTTTACTACCGGCGTCGGCGCTAGAGGTTTGGCTGTCGTCATGGCGCTGCCAGGCGGGCACCGTTTGGTCGTAGGCCATTTGCAGGGCAGCGGCGGCAATGGTGTGCAGGTCATACTCATCGCTGAGTTGAGAGACAATGGGCAAAAACGAGGCCAGCCGCTCGCTGGTAATCGCTTCCCTGACCTGGCTACGCAGCCGCTCTAGATTGCGGGCGGCGATTTCGGCCCGGGTCGGAATCTTCATGAAAGCCATAGGCTGCTTAGTTTGCCGCTCGATCTGGCGCAGCTTGTATTTCTCCAGGGGGGTAACGATGGAAATGGCCACCCCCGCCTTGCCCGCCCGGCCCGTGCGGCCAATACGGTGCACGTAGCTCTCGACGGCGTCGGGCAGATCAAAGTTGATCACGTGGGTGAGGTCGTCTACGTGCAGGCCCCGGGCGGCGATGTCGGTGGCCACCACCCAGCGCACCTGCTGCTGGCGAAACCGCAGCAGCAGCCGCTCCCGCTGCGACTGGCTGAGGTCGCCGTGGTACTCATCGACGCTGTAGCCCGCCGCCTGGAGCTGGCGAGTGAGTTCGCTGGCGGTGCGGCGGGTGCGCACAAAGATGAGGGCGGTTTCGGGATCTTCTAGCTCTAGAATCGGCTGCAGCGCCCGCACCTTGCTCCAGCCCCGGGGCACGATATACGACACCTGTTGAATATGCTTGGGGGATGACTTGGGCGCCTTAATGGTGACCGTGACCGGGGAGTGGAGAAACTTGGTGGTCAGCTCCCGAATCGCCGGGGCCATGGTGGCCGAAAAGAAGGCCGTCTGCCGCTCTGCCGGAGCCTGGTTAAGGATCTTTTCGACATCTTGAATGAAGCCCATATTAAGCATTTCATCGGCTTCGTCGAGCACCAGCCAGCCCAGATTTTTGAGAGAAAGCGCGCCGCGACTGAGCAAATCCAGCACGCGACCGGGAGTACCCACTACAATTTGAGTGCCCTGGCGCAGCTGCTGCTGCTGCCGATCAATCGGTTGCCCGCCATATAGAGCCAGCACCTTGGGCCGACCGTTGAGGCGGTAGCTGCGCATGGCCTGGCAGACTTGAATGGCCAGCTCGCGGGTGGGGGTGAGCACCAGCACCTGCACCGCCGGGTTGTTGACATCCACCTGCTCCATCAGGGGCAGGGCAAAGGCGGCGGTTTTGCCGGTACCGGTCTGGGCCTGGCCAATCAAGTCGCGCCCCGACAGCAGGTGAGGAATTGCCTCCGCCTGAATCGGGGTAGGCTCATGGTAACCCAGGGCCTCCAGGTGGCTGACCCGGGCCGCCGATAACCCCAAACTGGCAAAAGATAGCGTCATGACAATTCCTCGGGACAACAATACAACAGGGGCAGCGGCCGTCAGGCCAAAACCCGACCAAACAAATCGTAGGTATCGGCGGCGGTAATCTCCACGGGCACGATCTGATTTAGGGGGGCCGCGCCGGTGACGTAGACCACCCCATCCACCTCGGGGGCAAACCGGGCCGACCGACCAATGGCTTCGCCCGTAGCCGGGTTTTCTTGCTCGATCAGCACGTCTACCACGGCCCCAATCTCGGCCTGGTTACGCTGCCAGGCAATGGGCTGCTGGGCCAGCATCAGGGCCTCTCGCCGCTGCTGCCGCACCGCGTCGGGCACCGGGTTAGGCAAGTCGTAGGCCGGCGTGCCCACCTCAGGAGAAAAGGAAAACACCCCTACATGGTCAAACCGGTGGCGCTCCACAAAGGCCAGCAGATGCTCGAAGTGGGCCTCGGTTTCCCCCGGAAAGCCGACGATAAAGGTGGTTCGCAGCACCGCCTCGGGCAGCGCCGCCTTAATCTTGCTGATGATCTCGTCATTCACCTGCCCCTGCCAGGGCCGGTTCATGGCCCGGAGAATTTCAGGATGGGAATGCTGGAGCGGCAAATCCAGGTAGGGTAAGACGTTCTCGGTTTCGCGGATAGCGGCAATGACTGCCGGGGTAAGCCCCGTGGGGTAGGCGTAATGCATGCGAATCCACGGCACGTCAACGGCACCGAGGGCACGAATCAGCTCCGCTAGCTGAGGTTTGCCGTAGCGATCAACGCCGTAGTTGGTGGTGATCTGGGAGATTAGCACCAGCTCCTGCACCCCTTCCGCCGCTAGCTGCCGGGCCTCGGCCACGATGGACTCGATGGAGCGCGATCGCTGATTGCCTCGCAGGTGCGGAATAATGCAGAAGGCGCAGCGATAGTCGCAGCCCTCGGCCACCCGCAGGTAGGCCACGCTGGAGGCCGTGGTACGGTAGCGGGGCACGGTTTCGTCGGCAATGTAGGTGGGTTCTGGGGAAACCAGCTTGACCCGCTCTCCGGCCTCGGCCCGCTCGATCACGGTGACGATCTGGGCATAGTCACCAGTGCCCACCAAAGCTACCGCCTCAGGAATTTCCTCCAGCAGCTCGGCTTGAAAGTGCTGGGCCAAACAGCCCGCGATCACAATTTTTTTGTTGGCGGTGGCCAACTCCACCAGGGTGCGCACCGACTCTTCCCGGGCCGCCTCGATAAAGCTACAGGTGTTGACCACCACGTAGTCGGCCAGTTCTTCGTTGGCATCGACCGGGTAGCCCGCCTGGGCCAGCAACCCCAGCATATGCTCGGTATCGACGCGATTTTTCTCGCAGCCGAGGTGGTTAAACGCAACCGTTGGCTTCAGGCCCATGGTGTATCCCAAGTGTGGTCAAAATGCATAAACTATCTAAATTAGGGAAAGAATCGTATCCCCCAGATTTCAGCGTGGAGGGAAACTTTAAGGACGGCCTGATCGGGGAGCGGAAGTCGGGCGTTAGGACAAATAACCTGAGCTCAGGTGCCGACCCAGTTAAAGGACACTACATCTAATAAAGCAATTCTAGCAACACAAATTAACACTGATAGATAATACAACACATGGGGCATCTTTCCGGTCAGCGTCGAGGCCAGGTCGGCGGAGCTGTCCATCCCACCGCCATCCCACAGGTCAACGCGTATACATCAACAGCGCCTGCGGCCAGGGAAGGCTTCACCCTGATCGCTCTATCCACCGCCCCCACCCTAGCGCAGTGGGCCTTGATATGCTGATAATGGTTTAGGATGGCAGAGCAGTGGCAACGGCGGCGGCTCGGCTGTCCATGGTTCTGTAACTGATTCGAGTCCAGGCATCATTTAACGTGGACTTAACTGAAATTTTTGGCACCCATCGCCCCGTCATCGGGGTGGTTCATCTGTTATCTCTACCCACTTCGCCCCGCTGGCAGGGCAACCTACAGAAGGTTGTCGATCGCGCCGAACAGGAGGCCACAGCTTTGGCTTCGGGCGGTGTGCACGGCATCATCGTAGAAAATTTTTTCGATGCCCCCTTTACCAAGGGGCAGGTCGATCCCGCCGTAGTCAGCGCCATGACTCTGGTGGTACATCGCCTCCAAAACCTGGTGACCGTTCCCATTGGGCTAAATGTGCTGCGGAATGATAGCCGCAGCGCCCTGGCCGTGGCCACCTGCACCGGGGCGCAGTTCATTCGAGTCAACGTGCTAACCGGCGTTATGGCTACCGACCAGGGGCTGATTGAGGGCTGTGCCTATGAGCTGCTGCGCTACCGCAACGAGCTGGGTAGTGGGGTAAAAATTCTGGCCGATGTGCTGGTCAAGCACGCCCGTCCCCTGGGCTCTCCCAACCTCACCACGGCGGTGCAAGAAACCTTGCAGCGGGGCATGGCCGACGGCGTGATCTTGTCAGGCTGGGCCACCGGCAGCCCCCCCAGCCTGGAGGATTTGGAGCTGGCTAAGGCCGCCGCCGGCAACCACCCGGTGCTGATTGGCAGCGGGGCCGACTGGGATAATATTGGCACCCTCATGCAGGCCGCCGACGGGGTGATTGTGGCCAGCTCCCTGAAGCGCCGGGGCGACATTAACCAGCCCATTGACCCGACCCGAGTGGGTCAATTTGTGGAGGCCATGGAGGAAGGCTTGCTGACCCCGCCATCGGCGGTGGCGGCGCCGACAATGGTAACGCCTTAGGAAACCGGGACAGATCGTATGGCCCTAGCCTGAATTGGGCATCGGCATAGCGGTTAACGGCGGTCATTTTCGCCTCGCATGGGCAGGGTTATTGTGTACCCATAAGTTTTGAAACCCCTACTGTTCGATTTCCTCTCATCCCTCAACCCCTGCGTCCAGGATGGGCGCGGGGGAGCCGGAAAGCCTGGTCTAACTTCCCCCACCTTGCGGGAAGCTAGCTACGCCCATTGTTGGGAGCGGGAAAGGGAGTGAGGGCCGAGATGTGTATCCACAGAAGCCTTGGCCGGGAGAGGCTCTAGGCGAGAATCCAATCGAGAATATGGTGCTTCAGTATGGCTTCCCGTTTCCACAGCAATGGTGGACAGCTCCTGCGGAGCATGAATAATCTAAAGACTGCCTAGAATCCTGACCAAGGGATTACTATAGGACTGGTAAATCATAGGTCATAGTTTGGGCCAGTTGGGTCTGAACTGATGTTTAGGGAAAGGGGTTAACCATGGGACGTCGCCGCCAAGAGAGCCGTTGGATTCATCGCCGGTCGCGGATGCTGCTGGCGGGCATTGCCTCCGTTGGGGCCTTGGGCACCGCTTACTTGACCGCCACCAAGCTGCTGGGCGGGGCGGCCTGCCCGACCCAGGGGTGCGATCGCGTTCTCTCTAGCCCCTATGCCACGGTATTTGGGCTGCCCCTGACGCTGTTTGGCTGCCTCGCCTACCTGACCATGGTGGGGCTGGCGGTGGGGCCATTGCTGGTTAACGCCGACCAAAATAAAGCCCTGCGCCAAAAGCTCGAATCCTGGAGCTGGCCACTGATGTTCATGGTGGCCACCGCCATGCTGGTCTTTAGCGGCTACCTGATGACCGTACTCGCCTTTGAGCTGAAGGAGTTCTGCCCTTACTGTGTCACCTCCGCCCTGCTGGCGCTGTCGATGTTTATCATCACCCTGCTGGGTAACCACTGGGAAGACGTCGGTCAGCTGGCGTTTATGGGTGTTATCGTCGCCGTGGTCACCCTAACCGGCACCCTGGCCATCTATGCGCCCATCCAGTCTGGTGGCAACGCTACCGCCGATAGTGCTGGGGAAGCGGGGCCGCCCATTACCACCGCCTCTGGCCCCGCTGAAATTGCCCTGGCCCAGCACCTCAAAGATACCGGCGCAGTGATGTACGGAGCCTGGTGGTGCCCCCACTGCCACGACCAAAAGCTCGCCTTCGGAGCCGAGGCGGTGGAGGTGATTCCCTACACCGAATGCGCGGAGGATGGCAAAAACCCCCAGACCGAAGTATGCCGAGCCAAGCCTGAGATCACCGGCTTCCCCACCTGGGAGATTAACGGCGAGTTTTATTCTGGTGCCCAGCCCCTAGAGCGCCTGGCCGAGCTGTCGGGCTACACCGGCCCCAGAGATTTTCGCCGCTAGCCGGAGGATGGATTAGCGCAGCGTCACCCATGGCGCCAAACCGATTTGGTGAAACCCTTATCAACCGGTGGACGCCGCTTACCTCGCCATGATCGCCATTCAAGCTCCCCTTCACATCGCCCTTAACGTCAGCGACAGGGCCCAGGCCGAGGCCTTTTATGGCGGCGTTCTGAGGTTGACGCCCGCCCCTCGACCGCTTTCATTTCCCGGCTGCTGGTACCAGGTGGGCGATTTCCAGCTCCACCTGATCGTGGCCGAGGGCTGGCGTAGCGTTCCCCCCGCTCCCGAAAAATGGGGTCGCAACGCCCACCTGGCCTTTGCTGTGGAGGATCTGGAGGCGGCTAAAACGGCCCTGATCAACGCCGGTTGCCCGATTCAAGCCAGTGCCTCGGGTCGCGCCGCCCTGTTCACCCAAGACCCCGACGGCAACATCATTGAGCTGAGCCAGGCGGTTAACCCTACCCAAATTATGTAACAAACACTACGAACCCTCGTAGCGACCACCCCTCAGCGGCGCTACAGTAAAGGCTGGCCCATTCAACCGCATCCACCGTGGGACTTGTTTCACCTGCACCAACCGCCGCCGCCGATATTCAGGGCATCTTTGACCGCATTGCCCCGGTTTATGACGACCTCAACCAGCGTCTTAGCTTTGGCCTGCACCGGGTCTGGAAACGTATGGCGGTGCGGTGGAGTAGGGCCAAAACCGGCCATACCGCCCTGGATCTCTGCTGCGGCAGCGGCGATTTGGCGATCATGCTGGCCCGCCAGGTGGGGCCGTTGGGTACCGTCTACGGGGTTGACTTTGCGACAGAGCAACTGGCCGTGGCGCGGCAGCGGTTTCAGCCTGGCCCGGCGGTGGCCCCCCTTCACTGGACCTTGGGGGATGCCCTGGCCCTACCCTTCGAGCCAGAAACCTTTGATGCGGCCACTATGGGCTACGGCCTGCGAAATTTAATCGATATTCCCCAGGGGCTGGCCGAACTGCGGCGGGTACTAAAGCCAGGGGCCACCGCCGCCATCCTCGATTTCCACCGCCCCCAGGGTAAACTAACCGAGCAGTTTCAGCGGTGGTATCTAGATACCGTTGTGGTGCCCACCGCCCGCCAGATGGGGCTAACCGAGGAATACGCCTACATCGCTCCCAGTCTGGATCGCTTCCCGCTGGGGCCAAAGCAGGTCAACCTGGCTCGTCAGGCTGGGTTTGAGCAAGCCGTGCACTACCCCATTGCTGGGGGACTGATGGGGGTTCTCGTAATTACTCGCTGCCATGACCTGGGCTGAGGTTTGGCTACTGGCGGCTCCCCCCGTAATTGGCGGTGTGATTGGCTATTTCACCAATGACATCGCCATTAAGATGCTGTTTCGCCCCTACCGACCCATTTATATCGGCAAGCGGCGGCTGCCCTTTACACCGGGGCTCATCCCCAGCAACCAGGAGCGGTTGGCCAAGCGCATTTCTGACACGATTATGGGTTCGCTGCTCACCCCCGAAGAGCTGCAAAACCTGGCCCGGCGGCTGCTGCAAACCGAGCGCACCCAGGCGGCCATCAAGTGGCTGTTGCAGCTTGCCCTAGAGCAGGTGCAGAGCCGTGCCCAGGCCCGTACCGCCACAATTGCGGGCAGTATTTTGCAGGATCTGTTTGGCAAAACACTACCCCGGCTGATTCGGGTCTGGGCGCGGCGCGACGATTTTCTAGAGCCCCAACTCAACCAGCTGTTTGATCAAGTGCTGCTAGACTTCAAGTTCACCGCGGCCCAGGCCGACCAGATCGCCACCTGGATTTTGACCGGCGTATTGCCACCGGACAAAGTGCGGCAGCTGGTCATCGACTTTCTTACCGACCGCAACATTCAGGTGGTTGACACCATTTTTCGGGAACGCACCAGCGGCACCTACTGGGTGGTGGCCAATCTATTCGGCGTTCGCAATGCCCTGGGCCGCCTGCGCGCCTTTTGCCTAGACGAGCGGGAGGTCAGCAATGCCCGCATCGCCGAGCTCAGTACCGCCCTGCAGGTGAAAAAACGCCTGCATGACTGGCTCCAGCGGGTGTCGCTGCAAAACCTGCCGGTGTCTACGGTGCGCCAAATTCGGGGCAATTTGCGGGAGTCGGTGCAGGGTTACATTCAGGTACTTGGTCCAGAGTTTGTGCGGGGGCTAGGGGGCTCGGTAAACTGGGAAATGCTGGCCACCCAGCTGCTCAATCGGCTACAAAATTCTGAGGTGATTAACCAATCCCTAGACCCGGTGAGCGAAGAACTGGCGCTGATTCTAGAGCGCTACCTGGAGCGCGACCTAGAGTCGCTGATTACCCAGCTAATTCCAATTTTGAATATTGACCAGGTGATTATCGACCGGGTGAACAACACCTCTTCGCGGGAGCTAGAGCTGGCCGTACAGGGCATTGTGCGTAGCGAACTCCAGGCCATTGTCAACCTAGGCGGGATTTTGGGGTTCGCCATTGGCGGCGTTCAGTCGGTGTTTTTTCTTTGGCAGCGGGTGGGTTAACCCGGCCGTAGGCCCCAGACCCCAGGGTTTTTGAAAACCCTGGGGTCTTTCCGCCGCCGGGCATTTTGTCAACGATAGGAAGCTCGGTAGCCCGATGCCAGGGTTCTCAAAAAAACCTGGCATCGGCTACGGCTGACGTAGCGTCGCTAAAGACGGATACCCTCCTCCCTTTAAAAAATCTGAGAGGCTTAGGATTAATCCTCATTCCTGAGCTGCACAGCCCCTGCGGGAAGGCGCAATCTTTTAAGTCCCAATCTGCTTCTGAATCAGCTCAAACATCGCCCGCATGCCCATGGCCTCTCCCCCTTCCGGGCGACCGGGCAGAGAACGCATGTTCCAGGCCATTACGTCAATGTGAATCCAGGGAATTTCTGGGCGCACGAACTCCTGCAAAAACAGCGCCGCCGTAATCGCCCCGCCGTAGGAACCGTTAGAAATATTCGAGAGATCCGCCACGGAGCTTTCCAACATGGCCCGGTAGGGCTGGTGCAGGGGTAATTGCCAGAGCGGGTCATCCACCGCTAGGCCGCAGGCCAGCAGGGTAGTGGCGATGTCGGCGCGGTTGGTGAAGCAGGCGGGCAGCTCGCTGCCCAGGGCAATGCGGGCGGCCCCGGTGAGGGTGGCAAAGTCTACCACCAGGGCCGGGACGGGGTCGGCGGTCACCGCTTCCCAGAGGGCATCGGCCAACACCAGGCGACCCTCGGCATCGGTATTGCCTACCTCCACCGAGAGCCCCCGCCGCGAGGGCAACACGTCAAGGGGGTGAATGGCGTTGCTGGCAATGCTGTTTTCCACGGCAGGAATAAGCACCCGCAGCCGCACCGGCAGGCCCAGACCCATGATCATATCCGCCAGACCGAGGACGTGAGCGGCCCCGCCCATGTCTTTTTTCATGAGCTTCATGCCGGCGGCGGGCTTGATGTCGAGGCCGCCTGTATCAAAGCAAACTCCTTTGCCGACCAGGGTGACCCCAGGGGCCTTGGGGTCACCCCAGGTGAGGTCGATCAGCCGTGGCGGTTGGGTGTAGGCGCGGCCCACGGCGTGCACCAGGGGATAGTTGTGGCTGAGCAGGTCGTCGCCACAAATTACCGTCAGGTTGGCGTTGTGGGCCTGGGCCAGGGTTTGGGCGGCGGCTTCGAGCTGCACCGGCCCCATATCCCCAGCGGGAGTATTGACCAGGTCGCGCACCAGGGTGGTGGCGGTCACGGTGCGCTGAACGTAGGCGTCGTTGGCCCCCTTAGGCATGGTCAGGGTCGCCCGCTGGGCGGTAGACTGAAGCTTGTAGCGCGCAAAGCTGTATTCTCCCAGTTGCCAGCCTAGCCAGAGCTTGGTGGCAACCGCCGCTGGCCAGTCATCGCCCAGGTAGTAGGTCTGGGGAGGCAGGGCCTGGGAAAGCTGGCCCAGGGTCCAGGTGTCGATGGGGTTGGGCTGGCCCACTAAAACCTTAGCAATGCTGCCGCCCGCTCCGGGTACGAGGCAAAGGGTGCCGGGGTCACCCTTAAACGCCGTCGCCCTGGCCCAGTCCTGGCTATCGCTGTGGTGTTTCGCTAGGGCCGTCTCGTTGACCAGGTAAATCGGAATTGGCGTTGTCAACGTAGCATCCTCCTGGGGGTTATGCCCCAAAGTGAATCAGTGTATACGAGTTTGTCCCGGTGGCGGCACCTAACGGGTAGCAGGGGCGGGGCTTAGGTGGCCGCGCCGGTCTGCCAGTAGCGGTAGCAGGCGTAGGCCAGGGTAGTAACCCCGGCGGCGATCGCCGATTCATCCACCTCAAATTTAGGATGGTGGAGGGGATAATTTACCGCTCGGTCGGTGAAGCCCACCCCCAGGCGAAACATGGTGCCGGGGGCGTGATCTAAATATAAAGAGAAATCTTCGGCCCCCAGGGAAGGCTCATGGATGATTTGCAGGTATTCGCTACCCAGGGCTTCGCTAGCGCACCGGGCCGTGAGTTCCGTGAGCCAGGGGTCATTGAGCACTGAGGGCACCCCCCGCCGGTAGGACACCTCATATTTGGCTCCGTGGGCCTGGCAGACGCCCGCTACGATGGTTTCAATCCACTGGGGTAAGTGGTTGCGGGTTTCGGGATGGAGCGATCGCACCGTACCTAGTAGCTTCACCGTGTCGGCAATGACGTTGGGGGCGCGACCGCCGCTAATTTGCCCAATGGTCAGCACCAAGGGGTGCAGCGGGTTTTGGGTACGGCTAATGGCCTGCTGGAGGGCGGTCATCACCTGGGCGGCAATCCAGATGGCGTCGATGGCCTCGTGGGGCCGCGCCCCGTGGCCCGACTCGCCAATGATGATAATTTCTAGGTCATCGGCGGCGGCGGTCAGCGCCCCGTAGCGAACGCCGATGCTGCGGGCCGGGACTGTGGGGTAGGCGTGCAGCCCCAAAATCGCCGAAACGCCTTCCATCACGCCGTCTTCAATCATCCAGCGGGCCCCCTGGGCGGTTTCTTCGGCGGGCTGAAACAGAAACCGTAGGGTGCCGGGCAGCGGCTCCCCTAGCTGGGTCATGACCATGGCCGTGCCTAGACCCACGGTGGTGTGCAGGTCGTGGCCGCAGGCGTGCATAATGCCCAACTGGGTCGAGACGAAGGGCACTTCGGCCCGTTCGGCAATGGGCAGGGCATCCATGTCGGCCCGAATTGCCAGAATTCTTGGATCGCCCTGGCCCGGCAGCTCGGCCACTACGCCGGTTTTGCCCACCAGCTCCTGCACCCGTAGCCCGCAGGACGACAGCACCCCCGCCACGTAGGCGGCGGTTTTATATTCCTGGCCGCTCAGCTCTGGGTGGCTATGCAGGTGGCGACGAATTTCAACCAGGCGGGGGGTGATGGTGGCAACCGTAGACTGAATCTGGCTGAGCATGAATTAAGGCACAGGGGGTATTGGTATCTTTATCCTAATCAGAGGGGGCCAGCGATGCTCGCCTAGAGCGGTTTGACCGACCTGAAACATCTCGCTTTGGGTTGATTAGGGCAATCGGCCTGGTACAGAAAGGCAGCCGTAAAAAGGCCAAAGGATAGAAAGGGATCCCCCGGCCAGACAAGGGTTTCCACTGACACCACTAGGTGGCTTTTTTCCGCCTCTGAGTACCAGGTAGGGCTGGCTTAGGCGACGAACGGCATTCTCAACCCATTCAAAGTTCTTGAACGTTACCCAGGGGCGGGGGGAATTAAGGTAGCGAAGACTACAAAACAGCAACTTTAGCGGCGTTTTAAGGGGTGACTCTAGGTAGGGGCACCAGGCATTGGATTAACCCAAAACCCAAAACCCAAATATCCCCTCCCCATAGCCTGAGGTTCACCTTCCATTAAATGCCCCTTAATTATGGCTTGCTACGTTGGGTGCGACCGAGGGCCTGGCCCTAAGCGATGACTCGACCGATGCAACATTGTGATGCAACATTGTGAGGAGTACCCGTGGTGGTCAACATACTGCTAACAGCGCTGGGGCTGCTGTTGCTGGGGGATTTTTTGGCAACCTTTGCCTACCACGTGCCCGAGCATGTGTTTGGAAAATTTCACGCCATCGTTCACCACAGCCCCAACCGCAGCTTTGTGCGCTACGCCATTCGTACCCGGACCCCGGTGGCGCTCATCGACGGTTTTTTGGGCGCGTTTCCTTACCTAATCCTGATTCCCTTTCTGTGGCCGTTTTCGCCCTTAGGCGTGGGGCTGGGGCTGCTGCTGGCCGAAGCCCACGTGATTTGGCGGCACCAGTTTGACCCTGGCTATGGCACCCCCGCCTGGTTGCTGAGCTGCTGTGATACCTTGGGCATTACCACCCCCGAGCGCCACTTTAAGCACCACCAAAACGCCCGTCTCGCCTACGGCGATATTTTTGCCTTCTACGGCCCCCCGGCCCGGTGGTGGTTGAGACAGCTGGTTGCCCTTCGCCAGCAGTACCGCAAAGCGTAGGATAAAACTTATCATCGGGCCGCTAGTAGAAATTCCCTAACCGATTGCCCAGGGTCTGGCTGCTTGCTGGTCGGTGTTTTGCCGAAGGCCTGGCTTTGGGCACAACCCTGGCTTTGGGCACAACCCTGGCTTTGGGCACAACCTTATACCAAATCCTGCTTGGTTACCCCCAATTTAATTGGACGCATGCCATGCTCCCCCACGGTTTGGCCGGTTGGGGAGCGGGGCTATGCGATTCGGATTTGGTATGATCTACCGTCTGGTAGCGCCGCTCTAGGTTCAGAAAAACTCTGAAATATTCAGGCTAGACTAAGCTTTGGGGCTGGTAGTTTCTGTGCGTCTAGCCAATGGAATTTGATGATATCGCCAACCTAATTAACCGCGCTGCCCTCGAGCAAAAGGGCCGACTCCTAAAGGATGTAGAGCGTGTTGTTCTCAAGGGCGCTTGGGAAAATCAAACCTATTCCACCATGGCGACCCTGGCCGTTGGCTATACCGAAGACTACCTCAAAAAAGATGTGGGGCCGAAGCTGTGGCGGCTGTTGTCAGACTTAGTTGACCCCCAGGGCCAGGGCATTAAAGTCACCAAGCGCAACATTCAAAATGTGCTGCAAACCTGGGCCAGTCAGCCGGGGCTTGTTCCTGAATCGACGCATCCCCCGGGCCTGTACCTCCCTGGGCTGGGGGGATCGCCGCCGCCAGCCACAATGGAGGTGCAGGGCTTCCCTGATATTGACCTGTCTGACTTCTGTGGTCGTAGCGCTGATCTGGCCACCCTCAATCAGTGGATTCAGCGCGATCGCTGTCGCTCAATTGTGCTTTGGGGACTGCCGGGGGTAGGGAAGTCAACCCTAGCCGCCAAAGTAGCGGTTGGCCTGCGGGCAGAGTTTGAGGCTTTTGGCTACCTCACGTTGCCTAAGCAGGTCACGGACGAACCTGTCCTGACTACCCTGGCCCAGTGGCTTAGCCCCGCCGATTATCCCCTTTCCCCCACCGTTGACTGGGTGCTTGAACAGCTCGAACTCCACCGTTATTTGCTGATTATTGATGACATGGAGCAGCTATTCGAACCTGGCCAGCTGACGGGCACCTACCGACCCGGCACCGACGGTATGCAAAGGCTATTTGAGCTGGCTGCCAACCGTCGCCATAGCAGCTGTCTGGTGTGGATTAGCGGCGAAAAACCTGTCGATCTATCCCAGTTGTTGGGCGGGCGGGTGCGAGAGTATCACCTCAATGATCTGGTTCCGGTAGAGGTGCAGCCCTTTTTTCAGCGGATCGGTCGGTTCAATGCCGCCGCCGCCGATTGGCTGGCCCTAACCGCTCGCTACGGCAGTAGTCCGCTGCTGCTAAAGGGTTTAGCGGATACTATTCAAACGGTATACCAGCAGCAGGTGAAGCCATTTTTGTCGGCGGCACCCTTAATCATTCCTGTCGCCCTGTGCCAAAGCCTAGATCAGACCATCGTGCGGTTGTCTTCAGAGGAGCTGGCGCTGTTGTACTGGCTAGCCGTAGCGCATCAGCCGGTGGCGGTGTCTGACCTGGAAACCGCCATGCTTGATTACCCCGGCACCACAGCACTACAGTCATTGCTGGGGCGATCGCTCTGTCAGTTTAGTTCTGAACCAGGGGCCGCTACCCCGACCCTCGACCTCCAGCCTGTCGTACGGGTTTTGGTCAACACTCAACTGGTATCGGTTTTAGCCGCTGAACTCGTTAGCGGGTCGCTTGACTGGTTCAACCGTTTGCCCCTGATTACGATGACCGCCTGGGAGGTCATTCAATCGCAGCAGCGGGAGGCCATGCTTCACTCCCTGGGGGAGGAGCTGCGACACCATTACCCTACCGAGGCGTTGCTTACCGCCCAGTGGCAGCAACTGCACCAGGCCTTGCGGCAGATTTGTCTAGGGCGGCCTGGCTACGGTGCCGGTAATTTTATTCACCTCAGCCAGTATTTAGGCATTAGCCTGAGCGAGGTAGACTTCTCAACCCTGGCGATTTGGCAGGCCGACCTGCGCCAGGTTAGCCTGCAGGGGGCCAATTTTAGTCAGGCCCAACTTCAGGACACCGTCTTGGCCACAGCCCTGGGTCGCCGCCCGGTGGCAACCTTTAGCCCCGATGGCCGCTACCTGGTCACCGCCGATCAGGACGGTCGCCTACTGCTGTGGGAGTTAGACCAGGGTACCCTGGTGCGGGTGCTGGAAGACCCGGTATCCCAGTCCATTCAGGCTCTGGCCTTTAGCCCCGATGGCAATTTGCTGGCAGTTGGTACCGACACGGGCCAGATTTGGCTATGGCCGGTACAGGCAACCCAGCAAGTCGATGGCCTCTTTAACCATCAGGCTCCTGTCCGCTGCCTGGTCTTTAGCGCCGATGGCACTCGCCTCGCCTCAGGGGATGAGACTGGGCATATAGTGTTATGGGATCTGGCGTCAGGGCTATGCCAGGGGCAGCTCGACCGTCACCAGGGCTCAATTCATAGTCTGGCGTTTAATTCCGAGGGTGATCGTTTGGTCAGCGGCGGCGATGATCAGCGGGCCTGCCTCTGGCACGTGCCTCAGCGAACGTTAATCAGCTGTTTTCAAGCTCGCCCTGCGGCCTGGGTTCGCACCGCCGGTTTCTTGACTGATCCGGGCCAGCCCGCCGCCCCCCCCGTCCCCTTTGCCGCTGGCTACGACGAGCACTGCCTCACCATCTGGGATTTAGAGGCTGGTCGTCCCTGCTGGATTTTACCCGCCGATGTGCAGACCATACCGGCAATGGCCATTAGCCCCAGCGGTCGCTACCTGATCTGTAGCCGTCAAGATTTTACCGTGACCGTTTGGGATATTCCTAGCCGCACCGCCTGCTATACCCTACCGGCCCTGGATTCCCCCGTCTGGCTGGTGGCCGTCAGCGCCGACAATCGGTATTTTGTCACTGGCAGCGACTATACCCTCAAGCTATGGAGTACTCCCACCGGTGATGGGGTGCGCAGCTGGTTGAGTCAGTCCCACCCGGTGCGGGGGGTGGCGTTCGCCGCCGATAGCCGTCGGGTGATCACTGGCCACGACGATGGCCACCTGCGGCTATGGCAAATTAGCGCCGTCAGCCCCTTCGCCAGCGGCCCCCGCACCCTGGCGAAATATAGCAGCCCCCTGTTAACCCTGGCCGTTAGCACCGATGGCCAGTGGTTAGCCAGCAGCGCCGACGATCAAACCATTGGCCTCTGGCAAAATGCCACCGGTGACTGCGCCTATGTATTAGCGCCCACCCATGGCCCGGCTGCCCTCCTTGACTTTAGTCCCGATTGCCGCTGGTTAGCCAGTGCCGGGGAAGATCCGGCCATTGCCCTCTGGGACGTGGCCACCGGCGTTTGCGTTGAGCAGCTGGTCGGGCACGATGGCCCGCCGTCAGTGCTAACCTTTAGCCCCGATAGCAAATGGCTAATCAGCGGCAGCCGCGACTGCACCATTCGCGTTTGGAATTTAGATCGTCTTACCCCTGCTCGGGTCTGGACAGGGCACCAGGGGCAGGTTCATGGGCTAGCCCTGAGCCCCGACGGTACGCTCGTTGCCAGCGCCAGCCACGATGGCACCATTCGCTGGTGGACCTGGGTTCAAGATAATGCCCTCGGCTGCTGGTACCATCCCGATGGGGCTTGGCTCCACGGGGTGACGATTGACCCTGCTGGCGATATTTTAGCCATCACCAGTCAAGCGGCCCAGCTCGAAATCTGGGCGGTGGCAACTAATCAGCGCTGCCACCGGTTAATCGGGCATACCCACGATATTTGGCAGGCTGGCTTTAGCCCCGACCGCACCGCCGTAGCCACCGCCAGCCAGGACGATGAAATTCGAATTTGGGAGCTGCACCAGGGTCGCTGTCTTCAAGTGCTGCGTCCCAATCGCCCCTACGCAGGGGTCAACATTCACGGGGTCACCGGCCTATCTGAACCTGAAGATACTTTGCTGAAGACGCTGGGAGCGGTAGTCAAGCTGATTCCCAACTCAGACTAAACAGCCGTCATACCCAACCAACTTCCGCCTTCCACCCTCTGCCTTCTGTCTTTTCCCCTCCTCAACCAAGACTCTACCGGCCACTCAACTCAGCGCTGAGCCAATCGATAAACTGCCGTGCCGTGCGACCCGATCGCCCGTTGTGGCGGGTCGCCCATTGGAGGGCCCGGGCCATCAGATCGTCCTCAGGCAGAGAAATATCGGCCTGCTGGGCCAGATGCTTAACGATGTCTAGATAGGTGGGCTGATCGGCAGGCTCAAAGGTGAGGGTGAGGCCAAAGCGATCGCTAAACGACAGCTTCTCCTGGAGGGTATCCCAGGCCTGCACTTCGTCCTGGTCGCTGGGGCGGGGGCGCTCGCTAAAATACTCCCGCACCAGGTGCCTGCGGTTGGAGGTGGCATAGACAACGACGTTTTGGGGCCGGGCCGTTACTCCCCCCTCAAGCACCACCTTGAGCGCCTTAAAGGCATCATCGTCCTCCTCAAAAGACAGATCATCCACAAAAATGATGAACTTTTGGGGGCTGGGCCGCAGAAGTTCCACAATCTGGGGCAGGTCGTGGAGCTCAGCCTTCGAGACTTCCACCAGCCGCAGCCCCCGGGCATGGTACTCATTCAGCAAGGCTTTAACCAGGGATGACTTACCCGCCCCCCGACTGCCGTAAAGCAGTACATTAAGCGCGGCATAACCCTTCAGCAAGGCCAGGGTGTTTTGCACCAGCTGCTGGCGGGGGTGTGGGTAGGCGGTCAGCTGGCTGAGCTGGATGGGGTCTGGGGTATCGATACCTTGCAGGCGATTGGACTGCCAGATGAAAGCGCGATATTGGGCAAATTGACCCGTACCATAGCGACGATAGTGCTGGGCTAACTCGGGTAATGCGACGGCCCAGGAAATATCTGGAGCAAACTGAAAGGGCGGTAAATACGCCGCTGCCCCATCCCCCTCGTCATTCCAGACAACAGGACGGGTTGCCAGGGCCGCCACGGCTTGCACCCAACTCGCCACCTGGGCCGGGTCAAGCTGCTGAAGTTGCTGAAGCTGGGCTAAATCGTGCTCGGCGGCCTGCCTCAAGGCCGAAGGTAGGTACTCTAAATCCTGGGTTTGCGCCTGCCGGGTAAACGCATTGTCGGCATAGGCCATTTGCCGTAGTAAATGGTTAGTCCAGGTCTCGCCGCTGGTAGCCAGGGCCTGAAACCAGTCCCCGTAGGCCCGTAGACTACCCGATGGATCCTTTGCTCCGATGGCTTTGAGCAGCCCTATGAAGGCTTCCCCCACCGGGTGCTCCCACACACCGCCGTAGAGCAATAGCGCATCAATCATCTGGCCATAGCGCTGAACTTCCGCCACCGCCGCGGCAACTGTCTGGGGCATAAAAAATTTGAAAAATAAGAGAGTGACGTTTACGCTTTAGACACCATACCTGGATTATTTACCTCTATGTCTATTGGAGTACTCAGCGCCCTGATCTACGGGGTGCTTGTGGCGATCGGTGGCATAATCGGCTATGCCCAAGCCCGCAGCCAAGTGTCGCTGATTACCGGCTTAGTTAGCGGCGGGCTGTTGATTTTGGGCGGTGTGCTCTGGTACAACGGCGAGCCCGGCGGCATTGGGTTGGCCCTGGGCATCACTGTCGCCCTCATTGTGGTGTTTCTGAGCCGCTGGATGCAGACCCGCAAAGCCATGCCCGCCCTGGCCATGGTGGCCGCCGGAATACTAGCCCTTGTGGGCATGCTCCTCCCCCTGCTGTAGGGGCGAGAGTCTGACCAATAAAAAGCAGAGAAAAACCTCAGAGTATTCCTCAGAAAAAATCGGCGGTGGCGTCCATGAGCTGGAATTACCGGGTTGAGTCGCCCACTTTCAGAAGAAACCAGTAGACTGGTCAGTAGAACAGGCTTACTTTCTTTCGCGCGAGCGTCGAGCTGTGTCTCAAATCATCGGCATTTTAGCTTTATTGATAATTGGATATTCCGTCGGCTCGGTGCGCATTATCAACCAGGGTAACGAAGCCCTGGTTGAACGGCTGGGGCGTTACCACCGCAAACTCAAGCCGGGGCTCAATTTCATTGTGCCAGTGCTCGACTACATTGTGCTTAGAGACAGCGTGCGCGAACAAATCTTGGATGTGGCCAAGCAGGGAGCCATCACCCGAGACAACGTTTCCCTAGAGGTCGATGCCGTTGTCTACTGGCGAATTTTAGAGCTAGAGCTAACCTACTATGCCATCGAAGACGTGGAGAAGGCCATCGAAGAGCTGGTGATCACCACGCTGCGCTCTGAAATCGGCAAGATGGAGTTTGAGCGCACCTTCTCCTCGCGGGATGAACTCAACCGGGCGCTGCTGTCGCAGCTCGACGAGGCCACCGAACCCTGGGGCGTCAAGGTTACCCGGGTAGAGGTGCAGGAAATCATCCCCCCTGACGAAGTGCGGCGCTCCATGCAGCAGCAGCAGGCGGCAGACTTGAAGGCCCGCGCCATGGTGCTAGAAGCCGAGGGTGAACAGAAGGCCGCCATCAAGCGGGCCGAAGCTACGGTTCAATCGATTCAAATGCTCTCCAATGCCCTCAGCCAGCGGGCCGATTCCCCTGAAATTCTCAAGTTCCTAATTGCCCAGAGCTATGTTGAGGCCAACCAAAAGCTAGGGGAAAGTAATAACTCCAAAGTGGTGTTTATGGATCCTAAATTTTTGAATGAAGGACTCATCGACCTGATGAACACCAACACCACTACCCCCGAACCCAACGGTAAGAACGGCGACGACTTTCCCAGTCGGCGGCGGCGACCGTCTAATTAAGGAAAGGCTAGTCAACCCAGGAGCCGTAGCCTGGAGAAATGTGCCAGGCCGTTAGGAGGATGCGCCATGACAGCCACCTTAACCGCGCCCAGCACCTGGATGGTGCTTTAGGGAGGACGATGGCGAAACCAGTTGGGTCAAAGCGTTTCGCCCCTGGGTGAGGGCAAGGCTTCGATAAAGTTCGAGAAGCCTGTCAACTATAATGAGGGTTTGCGCATTCCTCCCCTCTGGCTATGGCTGTTAACCCCCTTCCGGTTTCCCCTTCGCCCCAGGCCGCTACGGTCTCCCCTGGTGCGGCCAATCGTTCCGAAAATTGCCTTCTAGGCCAGCCCCTAGGCGATCTAACCGCCTGGGTCACCGCCCAGGGCCAGCCTGCCTACCGGGGTAAGCAGCTGCACAACTGGCTTTACCAAAAGGGGGCAAGATCGCTCCAGGACATTACCGTCTTTCCCAAAGCCTGGCGGCTGGCGGTGGCCGATTTCCCCCTTGGCCGCTCGGCGCTGCACCACCGCACCGTCGCCACCGACGGCACCGTAAAATATCTGCTCAGGCTGGCCGACGGCCAAATTATTGAGACCGTCGGCATCCCCTCCCCCAAGCGGCTAACAGTGTGTGTCTCCTCCCAGGTGGGTTGCCCCATGGCCTGCGACTTTTGCGCCACCGGCAAGGGTGGCTTTGTGCGCAACCTTGACACGCACGAAGTTGTCGATCAGGTGCTCACCGTGCAGGAAGACTTTGGCCAGCGGGTCAGCCACATTGTCTTCATGGGTATGGGGGAGCCTCTGCTCAATACCGAGGCTGTAGTCGCCGCCATCCGCTGCCTGAATCAGGATGTGGGCATTAGCCAGCGGGCCATTACCCTCTCTACGGTGGGCCTGCCCGGCCGCATTCGCAAACTGGCCGAGGCCCAGCTACAGGTCACCCTGGCGGTCAGCCTGCATGCTTCCAACCAGCGCCAGCGGCTCCAGCTCATCCCCAGCGCCAAAACCTACCCCCTTGAAACTCTGCTGGCTGAATGCCGCGACTACGTTAAGCTCACCGGGCGGCGGGTGAGTTTTGAGTATATTCTGCTGGCGGGGCTTAACGACCGGCCCGCCAATGCCCAGGAACTGGCCCAGCACCTGCGCGGCTTTCAAAGCCACGTCAATCTCATTCCCTACAACCCCATCGACGAAGCCGACTACCAGCGCCCCAGCGAAGCCAGTATTCGCGACTTTGTAGCCCAGCTCGAAGCCCGCCACATCGCCGTCAGTGTGCGCTACTCCCGAGGATTGGAAGAAAACGCCGCCTGTGGTCAACTGCGGGCCTCCAAAGCCCAATCCCTATAGAATCAAGGTGTCTAGCCCTCCTCCTGCTCCATCTGCCAAACCGCCCGCACTAGACGAATCTCGTCATACCCGTAGGACGGGTCAAGCCGCTCCCGCAAATCCGCCAGCGCCAGGCTCTCCGCCGCCGCCAGGGTAGCCCGAATCGTGTGCTGGCGCTCGATGGCCACCAGCTGGGCTAAATCAATCGCTTCCCCCTGTAAAATCAGCTGCTCTAGGTGGGTGGTAATGGTGCTGGGCTTGAGGCCACGCTGATCGGCAATGGCCTCCACCGCTAGCCCTTGTTGATACAGCTGCAGGGTCAGACGATGGGTGTCACCGATGGGCTGGGGGCGAGGCCGGGCGGGTTTAGCCTCAGCGGGAGGTAATGCCTGGGCGGTTAGCCCCTGCTCTTCGCAGTACTGGCGGATAGTATCGGTAAAGACCTGGCCATACTGCTCTAGCTTGCGGCTGCCCACCCCCGAGAGCTGGGCAAACGCCGCCGGGGTTTGGGGCCGCACCTGGGCCATCTGCCGCAGGGTCGATTCGTGGAACACCACGTAGGGGGGCACACTTTGCTCGTCGGCCAGGCGTTTGCGCAGGGATTTCAGTATCGCCAAGAGCGGCGCCGCCTCTGGGGAATCTTCCAGGCGACTGCGCTCCGGCTTGGGTGGGGTAAGATCTTTTGGAATGGCGATCTGCACCGTCAACTGCTGGCGCAGCACCTGCCAGCTGGCGGCGTTGAGCTTAAGCACCGGGTAGCCATCAGCGGTTTCATCCACTAGCCGCTGGTGCAGCAGCGATCGCCCCAGCAGCCGCCACTCCTCCATCGAGCGATCCTTCCCAATGCCGTGGGTGGAGAGCTGGTCGTGGCGCAGCTCCAGCACCTTTTGCTTGCGCGAGCCCCGCAGCACGTCGATAATGTGGGTCATGCCAAAGCGCTCCTGGCAGCGGGCCACGCAGGAGAGAAACTTTTGCGCCTCCACCGTCCAGTCCTCCAGTGGGGGCGGGTTCAGGCAGTTATCGCAGCGGTGGCACAGATCATCCAGCACTTCCCCAAAGTAGCTGAGCTGGATGCGGCGACGGCACACCGTGCTCTCGGCATAGTCCACCATTTGCCGCAGCTGTTGACGGGCAATCCGCTGTTCGTCTTCACTGGGCTTTTGGTTAATTAAATAGTCCACCGTCGCCACGTCGCCGTAGGCAAAGTACAGCGTGCAGTGGGCCGGTTCCCCGTCGCGCCCCGATCGCCCCGCCTCCTGGTAATAGCTCTCGATGTTGCGGGGAAGATCGTAGTGAATCACAAACCGCACGTCGGGCTTGTTGATGCCCATGCCAAAAGCCACCGTAGCCACCATCAGCCGCACATCGTCGCGAATAAAGCGGGTCTGGTTTTCCCGCCGCGCCTCGGCGGCCAGTCCCGCATGGTACGGCAGCACCGATTCCCCATCCGCAGTCAAGCGCTGGGCCAACTCATCCACCCGCTTGCGGCTGAGGCAGTAGATAATACCTGAACCGGGGGTCTGCTGCACCTGGGTCAGCAACTCACGGTAGGTGTCGCGCCCCTTAGGCCGCACCTCGTAGAACAGATTGTGGCGATCAAAGCTAGCCACATGCACCAGAGGATCCTGCAGCCGCAGCTGCTGCAAAATATCCTGCCGCACCCGCTCGGTAGCGGTGGCCGTCAGCCCCATCAGCCCAATTTGAGGAAACTGCTGCCGCAGCAGCGACAGCTGCCGGTACTCCGGGCGAAAATCATGGCCCCACTCCGACACGCAGTGGGCTTCATCCACCGCAAAGCCGCTAATCCCGACCGTTTGGCTGAGCTTGCCCAGCAGCTGAAAAAACCCAGGACTAACCAACCGTTCCGGCGACACGTACAGCAGCTTTACCTTGCCGGCCAGCAGATCCACCTCCCGCTGGCGAATCGCCTCGTACCCCAGGGCGCTATTCAGGCAAATAGCGTTGATGCCGTTGTCTTGCAGGCTATCCACCTGATCCTGCATCAGGGCAATCAGGGGCGACACCACCACCATCACCCCCAGCTTAAGCATGGCGGGCAACTGGTAGCATAGGGACTTGCCGCCCCCCGTGGGCATTACCACCAGAGCATCCTGATTCTTTAGCACCGCCTCAACCACCGGGCGCTGGCCGAGCCGAAACTGCTCGTAGCCAAAATAGTGCTTCAAAGCCCCTTCTAAGGACGGAAATGTCGGAGCGGGTGGTGCAAACTCAACCATAACCTCGGTGCAAGCTAAAACGTCCCTCGGGTTAATTCCTACGGCCAGGAAAGTTTTGGCCTCAACCGCCCGGTCGCTACAACGCCATGCTAACCAGACCGATCTGGGAAACTAAAACCCCACTTCACAGAGTGCCTAGACCCCCGGATTTGAAGACGCATAGCTAGCGCTGATCACCGCATTTCATCCCAGAACCCGAGGATCTACGGGATCTATGTGGACGGCCTAGGCCGGATCGTAGCGCTAAAAACCTGATCTGGACTCCTGATCTAGACTAAGGCATGCCCTAAGCCAGACACTTTTCAGTGTTGATCAAGGATTTACGTCGCCAGGGCGGTAGCCCGGTCGTAGCTGGCATAGGCCTCTTGAAAACGACCCAGTCGGTTCAGCGCTACCCCTCGAAACAGCCAACCCTGAGCATGGGCGGGGTCGCCATTCACCAAGACCTCGGTAACCGCCAAAGCTTTCTGGGGCTGCCCCAGATGGATCAGGCACACCGCCTGATAAAGCAGCACCGCCGAATCGAGGGGCGCAATCACCGCCGCCTCTTCAAAACAGCGCAGCGCTCGGCCATAGTCTTCGCCATTCGCCAAGGCTTCTCCCTGGGCGTACCAGTGCCAAAAGCCTTCCGTATCCGTGGAAGTCGATAGGGATGAGGTAGCCGTACTGCCCCTAGAGCCATTCTGCAAAGACATAATTAACCCGCACAACACGAAGAACGACCACAGAATTCCCCAAATCTTGACCCGAAATTCATCCCCGCAGGGAAGTAGCCAGTAGAACTACCAAAGCCCCCTTAGTACCAAGCGAGGCCACGACCCTGGCTTGACGCCGGATCAAAAACCCACCGCCCTGGGTAAAGTACCCCCAGTCCGGTATTTCTAGCCCTTTAGCTCAGCTCTTTAAAAGCATATCTTGCCGCTATCCTGAAAATTCTTTGGCCGTCGCATAAGTTTACGTCCACCCCACAACCGGCCTGGGTTGATATCTTGATGCATCAAGGGCGATCTGACATCCAGTGTTGCAGCAACCCGAGGAACGCCACAGCCCTTTTAGTAAAGCAATGTTACGAAAAAGCTGTCATAACGCCATGCTGGCTTGACAGCTTCTAGGGATGTCGCTACATTAACACCATACCTGGGTTACCACTATCAGAAAGACGTTATGGAAGAGCAAAAAGCTACTAAGGTCACGTTGTATTTACCACCCGACCTGCATCGTCAATTAAAGATTCAGTCCGCTGTTGAAGGCGAGGCGATGTCTGCTATTGCTAAGCGTGCTATTGATTTTTATCTGGCCCACTCTGACGTGGTAATGGATGTTATCGATTCGCCCTTTGGACAGTCCCACGTGGTGCATAGTTGCCCCCACTGCACGACGACCTTAGTGGTTCGTCAAGGAGAGTTAGTCGAAGTGGCTCAATCTTCTGGAGTTGGCGGTAAGCTTACTGCTGATAGCCTTGTTGACGTGCCTGAGGTGGTTGGTGAACCCTGTCAATTTGATCAAGGAGAATTGGTGGTTTGCTAGTTTTGAAGTGGTTTGATAATGCTGCTGATTTAGAGTAGCGGTTGTTGCCGAATTTTGAACTTGTTAGCGTTATCATCCATCTAACTGCTTAGGGAAAAGTGCTAGTTTATTAGCTGTCAATTAGCTTTTAAATCAGCCTTGTCATCGCCGCTGTGTAAGGTGCCCTGTAAACCCAAGAAGGTATCGGTCATGAGAGAGGATTTAAACGTATTAGTACAGGCCCAATACCCTCTAATTTACCTGGTAACCTTCGAGGAAGAGCGTGCCGAGCAGACAATTAATGCGGTAGCTAAGCATCTTTCTAGGGAGATAGATCCGAAGTCTTCCCTTAAGGTTTACACCTGGACAATGACTCGGGGCATGGTTGAGTACGGCAATGCTGGCACCGGCACCCAGCACAACAACACCGTTTCCCCTGAAGCAGCGGTCGAGTGGGTAATTCGCCAGCGTGAGCCCGGCATTTTTATCTTCAAAGACCTGCACCCGTTCAAGGATTCTGCGGCGGTAACTCGTTGCCTGCGAGATGCCATCGTGGCCCTGAAGGGTACACGCAAGACCATCGTTTTAATGTCGCCCGTGCAGGAAGTCCCCATTGAGCTAGAAAAAGAGGTCGTGGTTCTCGACTTCCCATTGCCCAATATGACGGAACTGGATGAGGTGCTGTCCACCGAGTTAAATCGTACTCGGGGCAGCAGCATCTCTACCGAAGAGCGTGAGAAGCTGCTGAAGGCGGCTCTGGGGTTGACCCGCGATGAGGCCGAGAAGGTTTATCGTAAGGCCCGGGTTATTTCTAAGCGCCTTACCGCCGATGAGGTAGATATTGTTCTATCCGAAAAGAAGCAGTTGATTCGCCGCAACGGTATCCTGGAGTTCATGGATGTCGACGAAACCATTGATTCCGTAGGCGGTTTAGAGGAGCTGAAGCACTGGCTGAAGCAGCGTTCCGATGCCTTCACCGAGCGCGCTAGGGAATACGGGTTGCCCCAGCCTAAGGGGATGCTGATTTTAGGGGTGCCAGGCTGTGGTAAGTCGTTAATTGCCAAGACCACCTCTCGCCTGTGGAGCCTGCCGCTGCTGCGCCTAGATCTAGGCCGGGTATACGATGGCTCCACGGTGGGGCGTTCCGAGGCGAACTTGCGCAACGCTCTGCGCACCGCTGAGTCGATTTCCCCCGCTATTTTGTTTATTGACGAGATTGATAAGGCTTTTGCCGGTAGCGTCGGCTCCTCCGATTCTGACGGGGGTACCTCTAGCCGCATCTTTGGCACCTTCCTCACCTGGATGCAGGAAAAAACCTCCCCAGTGTTTGTCATGGCTACAGCCAACCGGGTAGAGCGGTTACCCAGTGAGTTTCTCCGCAAAGGTCGATTCGACGAGATTTTCTTTGTTGATCTCCCCAACGCCGAAGAGCGTAAGGATATTTTTCAAATCCATCTGCATAAGCGTCGCCGCGACATTGAACGCTTCGACCTTGAACAGTTGACCAAGGTCTGCGATGGGTTTTCGGGAGCAGAAATTGAGCAGGGGCTCATTTCTGCCATGTACGAAGCGTTTGCCCAGGGACGTGAGTTTACTCAGCTAGACATTATTGCAGCCATTCGAGCTACGCTGCCGCTGTCTAAGACCATGAGTGAACAGGTCACGGCCCTACGGGACTGGGCTCGTCAACGAGCTCGTCCGGCGGCAGCCTCCGTCGCTGAATATCAGCGGATGGAGTTTTAACAGGCTTTCCTCCCGGCGGTTGTCGGGGGAAGGGCTAGCTTTAGCTAGCAGTTGGTGTCCAGATAGCCCATGTATGGTTAGCTGGTTTCGTTCTCTCTCAAACCTCGTTGTCTCTCTCATTTCCCTACAGGAGGAAACACTATGTCTCACTTCAGCACCCTTCGCACTAAAGT
>DAIUJR010000001.1:0-152262 GCA_036848635.1 Nodosilinea sp. CTOTU7336 | reverse complement strand
TGGCCACCCCCCTCAACAGCAGCAGCATTACCCTCACCTGGGTCAAAAACCTACCGATCTACCGCCCAGGGCTAGCCCCCATCACCCGGGGTCTAGAGATCGGCATGGCCCACGGCTACCTGCTGCTTGGCCCATTCCTCAAACTCGGCCCCCTGCGCAACACCGACGCTGCTCTCCCCGCCGGATTCGGCGGTGCCTCTGGCCTAGTGATCATTCTCAGCGTTTGCCTCTTCCTCTACGGCGGGGCCGTTTTCCAAGGCCGCGCTAACCCCAACGGTGAACTCCCCGGCAATATTACCACCTACAAAGACTGGAGCCTGTTTACCTCCGGCTTCCTGATCGGTGGCCTTGGCGGCGTCACCTTCGCCTGCTTTATTTTGCTTGAAATTCAGCGAGCAGGGATTTGAGAGGTCTTGGGTTTACGGTGCATGGTATAGGGTGCACGGCTCGATCCGTAAACCCCACACCGTAAACCGTATACCCATCACCCGAAACCCGAAACCTAACACCTAATATCCACCATGACCCTCCCCCTTCTCTCCTATCCCCCTTCCAGTCAAAACCAGCGGGTTCGAAACTTTGAAATCCCTGGGGATGAGCAGCCAAGGATTTTCTCTCGGGACAATGTGCCGGACAATACCGAGATGGATGCTCTGATTTGGGCGGCTTACCGGCAAATTTTTAACGAGCAGCAGATGATTGTGGCCCACCGGCAGGTGGAGCTGGAGTCACAGTTGCGCAACGGTCAACTGACGGTGCGCGACTTTATTCGCGGGCTGCTGCTGGCGGATTCGTTTCGGCGGCTGGTGTTTGACACCAACAGTAACTATCGCTTTGCCGAGCTGTGCATTCAGCGAGTGCTAGGGCGATCGGTCTATAACCAGCGAGAAACACTGGCCTGGTCCATTCTGCTCGCCACCCAGGGATTGCCTGGTTTTGTGGAGGCACTGCTCAACAGCGACGAGTACCTCGATCAGTTTGGAGAAGCCTGTGTCCCCTACCAGCGCCGTCGCATTCTTCCCCAGCGGGCCGCAGGAGATTTGCCCTTTGCCCGCATGGCCCGCTACGACGGCCATCATTTGGACCAACTGCTGCGATCGGGCCAACTGCGATCGCCCCTCCCCGACGTTATTGATCGCAGTGCCGCCGTCTACCGCCGTGTCATCTTTCTGGTACCCGCCACCTCCGTCGCCGTGCTGCTGGCTACGCTGCTTGTAGTGGCAGCGCCGAAGTAGGGTTTGCGGCGAGCGGTGCACGATGAGCGGTACACGGTGTTTGGTGCAAACCGCAAACCGACTCCTAATCCTACCCATGAAAAACCTTTCCAATACCGATCCATCCTTAACCGTCTCCCCAGACGAAAGCGCCCTCGAAGCGCCCAAGCCCCTTACCGCCTCTCGCCGCGCCGAACTGTGGAGCGGACGCCTCGCTATGATCGGGTTTATAACGATAGTGATGGAGATCGCAGTTAGATCGGGTCTTTGATAACTGACTAGGTGTCCGGCCCAACCGTGCAAGGTGTCCGGTTGAATCGTGAACCGTATACCCGATACCCGACACCCGACACCCAATACCCATTCCCCTCCTATGCCCTCCCCCACCACCCCCCTCTCCGGTGTACCGCGCACTATGCTAATGACTACTTCATGGCGCTGGTTACCCGTTTGGGGGTGTCGAGCAGCCCTTCGCGATCGGGGTCTTCGCCCAAGCCGATCAGCAGGGTGCGCACAGCCTGCCGCATCTCAGCCTGGGAGACGCGAGGCTGGGGCTGGGTGCTGACGGGCCTAAACCATGACCCGCCAGCATTTAGGATTAGAGGGTCAACTCTAACGTGGCGGATAAAATGCCAGGTTCTGCCGTGGGTTTGAGCTGAAACCCGACCCGCTTGCACAGGTGCTGCATGCCGTGGTTCTCAGCCAAAATTTCTCCTGTCAGGCGCGTTAGCCCTTCGGCGCGGGCGACCTCGATCAGGCGGCTCAGCAGCTCGGTGCCAAAGCCCTGGCCCTGGTAGGGATCGGCCACCAGCATGGCAAACTCGGCCTCGGGCAGGCCATGTATTTGGGTAAGACGACAGACGCCTAAAATCGTGGGCTCCGGGTCGGCCCGTTCGGCCACCAGGGCGATCTCGCGATCATAGTCGTTAAAGCAGATGCGGGTGAGGCGATCGTGGGAGATGCGGGTGCTGTGCTTGATGGTGTGGAAGTAGCGCAGGTAAATGCTGTGGTCAGAGACCAGGTCGTGGAAGGCGATAATCAGCGGCTCGTCTTCGGGGCGAATGGGGCGAATGGTGATGCCGTCGCGCCCCGGCCAGATGTATTGGGTGGGGTAGGGGCGAATGGCCAGGGGAATAGGCCGCGCAGCGGTGGATCGCAAAATCACCCGCGCATCCAGCGCCAGCAGCCCGTTGGGGGAGGCCAGCAGCGGGTTGATGTCAATCGATTCGATCTCAGGCTGCTCGGCGACCAGCTGGCTAAACTGCACCAGCAGTTGCTCTAGGGCCTCTAGATCGACGGCCTGGCGGCCCCGCACGCCCTGCAGCGCTTTATAAATTAAGGTGTTTTCCATCAGGCGGCGGGCCAGGGTGCTGTTCAGGGGGGGCAGGGCGATCGCGCTATCCTGCAACACCTCGACGAGCTGGCCACCGCTGCCAAATACCAGCACCGGGCCAAACTGCGGGTCTTGGCTGCTGCCGAGAATCAGCTCATAGCCATCGACGCGGATCATGGGCTGCACGGTCACCCCCTGGAAGTGCTCAGCTCCCGCCTTTTCGGTGACGCTGGTGAGGATGCGATCAAAGGCGCGGGCCACGGCATGGCGGCTGTCGAGGTTGAGCTGCACGCCGCCCACGTCGGTTTTGTGGGTGAGGGTATGGCTGTAGAGCTTGAGCACCACCGGGTAGCCCAGGGTATCGGCGGCGGCGATCGCCGCCTCCACCGTCGCCGCCACCTGGGTCGGCACCACCGGAATGCCGTAGGCCGCCAGCACTGCCTTAGAGTCGGTCTCGGTGAGAATGTGGCGTTCTTCAGCCTGGGCGGTTTGCAGAATGGTGGCCACGGTGGTGCGATCGATGCCGCGGTTGGTAGTCAAGGCCGGGGTCTCGTACAGCCCCTTGAGCGCGTAGCTGTGCCGCCACAACAGCCCAAACAACCGCGCCGCCTGATCGGGGTAGCGGTAGGTGGGTATCCCCGCCTGGTTGAGAATATCTTCGCCCGCGTCTACCTCTGCGCCCCCCATCCAGCTGGCCAAAATCGGCTGGCTCGATCCGCTGCTGCGCCAGGTTTCGACCACCGCCTGAGCGGTTTTAGTCGGGTCGGTCATGGCCTGGGGGGTGAGCACCAGCAGGCAGCCGTCGCTGTCGGGGTCGGCCAGAATAGTTTTGAGTGCGTGGGCAAATCGGGCCGGTTCGGCATCGCCCAAAATGTCGATGGGGTTGTTGTGGCTCCAGTGGGAGGGCAGCGCCTCATTCAGAGCCTCTACGCTAGCGGCAGAAAGCTCCGCCAGGGTACCCCCAGCGCGAATCAACGCGTCCGTCGCCAGCACCCCGGGCCCGCCCGCATTGGTGATAATGCTCAAGCGCGAGCCTCGGGGGCGCGGCTGCTTGGCCAGCACTTCTGCGGTATCAAATAATTCTTCGATGTGGTCAACCCGAAGCACGCCGCAGCGGCGAAAGGCCGCATCCAGCACCGCATCGCTGCCGGTCAAAGACCCCGTGTGGGAGGCCGCCGCCTGGGCCGCTGCCTCGGTGCGCCCGGCTTTGATCACAATAATGGGCTTGCTCAGGGCCACCTCCCGCGCCGCCGACAAAAACGCCCGCGCATCGCCAATCGACTCCATATAGATGACGATGCTGTGGGAATAGGGGTCATCGCCCAGGTAGTCGATCAGGTCGCCCCAGCCGACGTCGAGCATTGATCCCAGGGAGATAAAGGCGCTAAAGCCCACGTTCTCCCGCAGGCTCCAGTCGAGAATTGAGGTACACAGTGCCCCGCTCTGGCTAATAAAGCCCACATTGCCCCGCCGCGCCACCTGGCTGGCAAAGGTAGCGTTCAAACCAGTTAGAGGGTTTTGAAGGCCCAGGCAGTTGGGGCCAATAATCCGCAGACGGCCCTGGGCAATGTCTTTAACGTGGCGCTCTAGCTCAATGCCCTCGGGGCCAATTTCTTTGAACCCCGCCGAGAGAATGATCGCCCCCTTGACCCCGGCGTCTACACAATCCTGCACCACGGCGGGTACCCCAGAAGCGGGGATGGCGATGATGGCGAGGTCGGGGGTTTCGGGGAGAGAGGAGATGCGATCAAACGCCTGGATGCCCAGCACGTTGTGCCGTTTGGGGTTGATCGGGTAGACTGTGCCGCCAAAGGGGTGGCTGATCAAATTCCACAGCACCGTGCGGCCCACGCTGCCGGGGCGCTCGGTGGCGCCAATTACCGCCACCGAGCGGGGCGCAAAGATCGAATCCAGGGGGTGACTCCCAGTTTTCCAAAGATCCGTCACCGGATCGGGGCAGGTCAGCATAGTCAAGTCCTCATGGGGGCCAGCACGGTCTACTAAGTTTGAATTTACAATTTTGAAAGATTTGATTACTGCGTAGGGTGGGCATTGCCCACCTTTATCCTGGGGTGTAGCCCTTAACCTGGGTCTGCGTGGTCTTTGGGGGTAGGCCTTAAACCTTGGTGGGCATTGCCTGTTGCCCAATCCGCAGTTTGGTCATGGGTGGCTGTGGTGTGGCTCTAGGTGGGTGGTGGGCAATGCCCACCCTACGGCTCCCCTCTCTCCGGGAGAGGGGTTGGGGGTGTAGAGGCGCAGCGGTTTCTCTGAGAGTGGGCTACACCGCTGCCAGATCGGGCTGGTGGTACAGGGTGGCATCTACCCGGCAGCCGCCGTAGGCCAGGGTGTACAGCTCCTTCATATCGCGGATCAGGGGGTAGCGGGGGTTGGCTCCGGTGCACTGGTCGTCGAAGGCCTGCTCAGACATCAGCTCCAGATGGTCGTAGAAGTCTTGCTCCGAGGCATTTAAGGTCTCGCGGATGGTGAGCGGAATCTCCACCTGCTGCTTTAGATCCTCGATCGCATCCACCAGCCGCAGCACCTTCTCGTCGTCGGTCATGCCCCCCAGACCCAGGTGGTCGGCAATGGCCGCGTAGCGGTGCTTGGCGTTGGGGAATCGATACTGGGGAAAGATCGCCTGCTTAAAGGGCGCATCGGTGGCGTTGTAGCGGATCACGTGGCTGATCATCAGCGCGTTGGCCAGCCCGTGGGGCACGTGGAACGTGGACCCCAGCTTGTGGGCCAGCGAGTGGCACACCCCAAGGAAGGCGTTGGCAAAGGCCATCCCGGCGATGGTGGCGGCGTAGTGCACCTTCTCCCTGGCCTCGGGGTCTGCCGCGCCATTTTTGTAGGCACGGGGCAGGTACTCCATCAGCAGCGCGATCGCCTGGAGCGCCAGTCCGTCGGTAAAGTCGCTGGCCATGATTGACACGTAGGCCTCCAGGGCGTGGGTCAGCGCGTCAATGCCGCCAAAGGCAGTGAGATTGCGGGGCATGTGCAGGGTCAGGGCCGGGTCGACAATCGCCACGTTCGGCGTCAGGGCGTAGTCGGCCAGGGGGTATTTGATGCCAACGCGATCGTCGGTCACCACCGCAAAGGGGGTCACCTCTGAGCCCGTGCCCGAGGTGGTGGGAACGCAGATCAGCTGGGCCTTTTGCCCCAGGGCGGGCAACTCATAGACCCGCTTGCGAATATCCATAAACCGCATGGCCAGCCCCTCAAACTCGATTTGAGGCTGCTCGTACATTAGCCACATCACCTTGGCCGCATCCATGGGCGAACCGCCGCCGATGGCAATCAGCACGTCGGGTTCAAACCGCCGCAGCCGCTCTAGGCCCTGGTTCACATTGGTCAGAGTCGGGTCAGGCTCCACATCGTGAAACACATCCCACTCTACGCCCACTTCATCCAGCACCTGGGTGATCGAGTGCAGCATGCCCAGGTCAAACAGGGGCTTGTCGGTGATCAAAAAGGCCCGCTTTTTCCCTTCCAGTTCCCGCAGGGCCACCGGCAGACAGCCCGACTTAAAGTAGATCTTCGGCGGCACCCGGAACCATAGCATGTTTTCCCGCCGCTGGGAGACGGTTTTAATGTTCAGCAGGTGGTGGGGGCCAACATTTTCCGATACCGAGTTACCGCCCCAGCTGCCGCAGCCCAGGGTCAGCGAGGGGTCGAGCTTAAAGTTGTAGAGGTCGCCGATCGCCCCCTGGGACGAGGGCGTGTTAATCAGCACCCGCGAGGTCTGCAGGGCGTTCTCAAAAATGGCAATGTCATCGCGGTTGGCGGGGTCGGTATAGAGCACCGACGTGTGGCCCTTGCCGCCAAACTGCACCAGCGCCGCCGCCGTATCCACGGCGGCGAGGAAATCCTTGGCGCGGTAAAAGCCCAAAATGGGGCACAGCTTTTCGTAGGAGAAAGGTTCCTCGGTACCCACGGCTTCCACTTCGCCCATCAGCACTTTGACCCCGTCGGGTACCGTAAAGCCTGCCAGGGCTGCAATGGTATCCACCGACTGGCCGACAATGTCTGCATTTAATCGCCCGTCCTTGAGAATGATCCGCCGCACTGCCTCGGTTTCCACTGGGCTGAGCAGGTAAGCTCCCCGGGCCAAAAATTCGGCCTTAGCCTGCTCGTAGATAGCATCTACAACAACAACAGACTGCTCTGAGGCGCAGATCATGCCGTTGTCAAAGGTTTTGCTGATCAAAATCGAGCTCACCGCCATGGGCAGGTCGGCGCTGGCGTCGATCACCGCCGGAGTGTTGCCCGCCCCCACCCCGAGGGAGGGGTTACCGGAGGAGTAGGCCGCCTTCACCATGCCGGGGCCGCCGGTAGCGAGAATTAGCTTGATGTCGGGGTGCTGCATCAGCGCCTGGGAGAGGGCCACGGTGGGCTCATCGATCCAGCCGATTAGCCCGACGGGGGCACCGGCGGCCTCAGCGGCGTCGCGCACGATCTTGGCGGCGGCAATGCTGCACCGCTTGGCCCGAGGGTGGGGAGAAAAGACGATGGCGTTGCGGGTTTTAAGGGCAATCAGCGCTTTGAAAAGCGCGGTGGAAGTGGGGTTGGTGGTGGGCACCACCCCAGCAAGAATGCCCACGGGTTCGGCAATTTTTTCGATGCCAAAGCCCTCGTCTTTTTCAAGGGTGCCACAGGTCTTTTCATGCTTGTATTTGTTGTAGATATATTCTGAGGCGAAGTGGTTTTTGATCACCTTATCTTCGACCACCCCCATGCCCGTTTCTGCCACGGCCATTTTGGCCAAGGGAATGCGTTCGGCATTGGCGGCTAGGGCAGCGGCTCGGAAAATATGATCGACCTGTTCTTGGCTAAAGGTGGCGTACTGCTCCTGGGCCGCTTTAACCTGCTGAATTAGAGTTTCAAGTTCGGTGAGATTGGTTGTGGACATCGCGTCCTCCTGGGGTAGCTGGAGATGAAAATGAGGATAAAGGTAGAGAAAAGAGTCGCTAAATGGATAACGTTTTTGATGGAGTGAAATAAGCTATGCCTGGGATCGATCCCCCCATCCTTGTGGTAACAGTTACCCTCTTTGTAAAGGGGGCAGGGGGATTCTTGAGAGGATTTTGCAAAGAAATATCTTTCATGGGGCAAGTTATTTCGCGATCGCAGGCGACCGAGTCTCCGTCACCATCGTTGGCGGGTGGGTGAGGGTGTTGTGAATAATGCAGGTATCCACCGCTCGCCCTAGCCCCTTTTGGTAGCGTAGTTCGCTGGGCATCAAGATCTTGCCTGAATATGGATATGGTAACTATGTAGCTGATGGCTAAGAGTCTTGGGTTCTCGACAACTGATCTGAAATTTTACGCCGTCTTGGTGAGTAGCTTGAACGTCCATAGAAGCCTCCTGGGGGGAGTATGGCGTGAAATCTTAAACAGCAGTTAATCCGCAGTCTCGAAATATTTGAATGACATGTTCAACCAGCGCGGGTGTGGGTGGCTGAGTATCGCCTAAAGTATAGGGTAATCTCAATTGCTGCCATTTATATTCTCCCAGCTTGTGAAAGGGTAAAACTTCTACCCTTTCAACATTATCTAGGGTGCCCACAAAATCTGCCAAATCCACTACGTTTTCTTCGGGATCAGTGAGGCCGGGAACCAATACAAATCGTATCCAGGTAGGCTGATTAATTTTGGCTAAATATCGAGCAAAACTTAGCGTGGGTTCGATAGAAACGCTGGTGACTTTCTGAAATAAATCGGGATTGTAAGATTTGATATCTAATAAAACTAAATCGGTATTTTCTAATACGGGTTCTGCCGCTTCAATGTGGACATAGCCGGAGGTGTCTAATGCCGTGTGTAGCCCGATGTCGTGGCAGCGACGAAAGATTTCGGCGACAAATTCGGGCTGCATGAGGGGTTCGCCGCCGCTGACGGTCACCCCGCCGTTGCGCAGGTAATTTTTGGTGTGGTCGATTTCGGCCATGATCTCGTTTACCGTCATCACCGTGCCGCCGTGGATCTCCTGGCAGTCGGGGTTGTGGCAATAGAGGCAGCGCAGGGGGCAGCCCTGGATAAACACCACAAAACGAATGCCGGGGCCATCGACAGTGCCACAGGTTTCGACGGAATGGACGCGGCCCGTTTGGGTGAGGGCAGTGGGAGACGGCATAGGAAGGATGAATGGATGGATGGGGAAGGGAATTTGGCGGCATTCCCTCTAGGGAGAGGTTAGGGGTGGGTCAGCCTAGACTCCGAGACCCACCCCGCCCTCCGGGCACCCCGCCCCAGCGGGGACAGGATGGAAAGCCCCTCTCGGCAGTGGACTGAGAGGGGCTAGGGGGTTAGCAGCGCTCGTGGAAGGTGCGGTTGATCACGTCCAGCTGTTGTTCTCGGGTGAGTTTGATGAAATTGACCGCGTAGCCCGAGACCCGGATGGTGAGCTGCGGGTACAGCTCGGGGTGGTTCATGGCATCGAGCAGCGTTTCGCGGTTAAAGACGTTGACGTTGAGGTGGAAGCCGCCGTCGCGCACGTAGCCGTCGAGCAGGGCCGCCAGGTTGCTGATGCGATCGCCCTCTGTTCTCCCCAGCGCCGCCGGCACAATCGAAAACGTGTTCGAGATGCCGTCTTGGGCGTCGGCGTAGGGCAGCTTGGCCACCGACGCCAGCGAGGCTACCGCCCCATGGCTGTCGCGCCCGTGCATGGGGTTGGCCCCCGGAGCAAAGGGCTCGCCGTCGCGGCGACCGTCGGGGGTGTTGCCGGTCTTCTTGCCGTAGACCACGTTGGAGGTAATGGTGAGGATCGACTGGGTGGGCACTGCGTTGCGGTAGGTCTGGTGCTGGCGCAGTTCGGCCATGAAGGTCTGCACCACCTGCACCGCCAGATCGTCGGCGCGATCGTCGTTGTTGCCGTACTTGGGAAAATCGCCATCGACGATGTAGTCGACCGCCAGACCTCGGTCATCGCGCACCACCCGCACCCGGGCGTGCTTGATCGCCGAGAGGCTGTCGGCCACCACCGACAGGCCCGCCATGCCGTAGGCCATGGTGCGCAATACGTCGCGATCGTGCAGGGCCATCTCTAGCCGCTCGTAGCAGTACTTGTCGTGCATGTAGTGGATGACGTTCATGGTGTTGGCGTAGGTCTTCGCCAGCCAGGCCATCATCTGCTGCATGCGGGGCCACACCTCGGCGTAGTCGAGGACGTCGGCGGCGATCGGGGCATAGGCCGGGGCCACCTGCACCCCAGAGTGCTCGTCTACGCCGCCGTTGATGGCGTAGAGTAGGCACTTGGCCATATTCACCCGCGCCCCAAAGAACTGCATTTGCTTGCCGATGCGCATGGCCGACACGCAGCAGGCGATGCCGTAGTCGTCGCCCCAGTAGGGCCGCATCAGGTCGTCGTTTTCGTACTGAATCGAGCTGGTTTGGATGGAAACCTCGGCGCAGTAGCGCCTGAAGGCGTCGGGCAGACGCTCAGACCAGAGCACCGTGAGGTTCGGTTCGGGGGCAGGGCCGAGGTTAACCAAGGTGTGCAGCATTCTAAAGCTGGTTTTGGTCACCAGGGGTCGCCCGTCTACGCCCATGCCGCCGATGCACTCGGTCACCCAGGTGGGGTCGCCGCTAAACAGGGCGTTGTAATCAGGGGTGCGCAAAAACCGCACCAGGCGCAGTTTCATCACAAAGTGGTCGATGATCTCCTGGGCTTCGGCTTCGCTCAGCCGACCAGCCTGCAGGTCGCGCTCGAAGTAGATGTCGAGAAAGGTGGAAACCCGCCCCAGGGACATGGCCGCGCCATTTTGTTCTTTGACCGCCGCCAGGTAGCCAAAGTAGAGCCACTGCACCGCTTCTTTGGCGGTGATGGCGGGGCGAGCCAGGTCGCAGCCGTAGACGGTGCCCAGTTCTTTGAGCTCTTCGAGGGCTTTGATCTGTTCGGAAATCTCTTCGCGCAGACGAATGGCCGCCTCGTCGAGGCTGTCGAGTTCGAGGCTGGTCTTTTGGGCCTGCTTGTCGGCGATCAGGCGATCGCACCCATACAGCGCCACCCGCCGATAGTCGCCGATGATGCGGCCTCGCCCGTAGGCATCAGGGAGCCCAGTGATAATCCCTGACTTGCGGCAGCGGCGCATTTCGGCGGTGTAGGCGTCAAACACGCCGTCGTTGTGGGTTTTGCGGTAGCGGGTGAAGGTATCGCGGGTGTGGGAATCTAGCTCGTAGCCGTAGGCGTTGAGGCCAGCTTCGACGACGCGAATGCCGCCAAAGGGCATGATGGCGCGCTTCAGGGGGCGATCGGTTTGCAGACCAACGATTTGTTCAAGCTTGACATCGATATAGCCCGGCGCGTGGCTGATAATGCCCGAGGGCACGGCGGTATCGGCATCAAGCACGCCCTTTTCGCGCTCTAGGGCCATCAGCTCTTTCACCTGCTCCCAAAGGGTTTTGGTGCGAGGGGTGGCGGTGGCGAGAAAGGTGCTATCCCCGGTATAGGGGGTGTAGTTGCGCTGAATGAAGTCGCGCAGATCGATAGATTTTTGCCAGGCGCCAGGTTGAAAGTCGGGAGGGGAACCCAGCAAGTTATCCAGGTCAGACTGAGTTAGGGGAGGTAAATGATCGGCAATCATGGTGAATCCTCGTGGTTGTGGCTTGCGGCCGGGTAAACATTGAGCCTGCGAAATATCAATCAGCGTCTTTGCGAATAAACCTTATCAAGTCCAGAAGTGGAGGTCTGTCTGTGGAAAAGCTACAGTTCTCGATCTGGACTCCGCGATCTGGACTGGGTATAGCCTACAAGGGAGCCATCTAAATCTGAGGAGGCCCGATTGTTCATAGGTAACCAAAATTTTCAAAAAAAGTATCAAAAAGATCTTTTCTGTAAGTGGAACAGAGTAAAAAAATAATCCAGCTTTTGCCAACTTTACTGTTGTTTTTGTGCCCAGTTTTCCTTAGAAATGGGCTCTTTCAGCTCGACTTACCCTAAGATTATAACTCTGCTGAAAGGATTCTGGATAGATTATTTTGTGACATTTGGCTATTTATTGTAGCCAAAAATTTTTTTATAATTACTACAGATTTAGGCCGGGAAAAACAGGGCATTAGGCTATTAGCTAAAACAACTGAGATGTTGTTTTAGGCGGGGCAGTCTCTTCGTTGTTTGCGGTTTGAGGTTTACGGTTCAAGGTTTGCGGTTCAAGGTTCTACCTTTGCCCCACACCCCACACCCCTGCCCCAGACATCGCTAAACCGTCAATAGTTTTGCTCTAGGCAAAACCACGGCAGTTAGAAAAATGGCCAACTGCATGGTGACGATGGCAGGCCCTGAGGGAAGGTTCAACAGGGCTGACAACACCATGCCTAGCAACGACCCTAGCGCCCCCAGCACTGCTGACAAAATTATGTAGCCCGTGAAGGTACAGCTGAGCATTCGAGCCGCGCAGGCGGGAATGACCACAAAGGCGCTGATCAGCAATACGCCGATCGCCTGGATCGACGCGCCTACCACTAGAGCCAGCAGCACAACAAAGACGGTGCGGTGGGCCGAGGCCGCAATGCCACTGGAGATCGCAAGGGGTTCATGCAGGGTGAGCAAGATCTGCGATCGTAGCGTCAGCCCCACAAAAACCACGCACACTATCAGCAGCACCATACTCACCACCAAATCGCCCTGCCGCACTGCCAAAATATCGCCAAACAAAATGCTGTTAATGCCCCCCTTGTACTGCCCCACAAAGGTCAGCAAAATCACCCCGATCGCCAGCGACGACGAGTAGACAATATTCAGCAGCGCATCGGTCCATAGCCGCGTGCGCTCTAGTAAATAGGTGACGCCTAACGCAAACAGCACCGCAAAGGGCAGCAGCACCGACCCCGGACTCATGCCAAACAGCAGTCCCAGACTAATGCCCAATAGCGCCGAATGCCCCAGGGCATCGCTAAAGAACGACAGCTGCCGCAGGATCGTGAAACTCCCCAACAGACCACCCATCAGGCCCGTGAGAATGCTGCCCAACAGAGCCCGCTGCATGAAGGGAAGTTGGAAGAGTTCAATGACGCGGGTGAGGTCGGGCATAGGTTTGGGTATCGAGTATCGAATAGCGGGTATCGAATAGTGGGTATCGAATAGCGGGCATCGGATAGCGGGCATCGGATAGCGGGCATCGGATAGCGGTTGCCGGGCATCGAGTTGTGGCCTGACGCCTGATACCTGACCCTTAACACCCAATACCCAACATCCCCCTACCTAAACCCCTTCCCCGTCATCACCTTTGTCCATACCATCACCTCTCCCCCACAGCCCCCGGCGGCCAGGTATTTGCCCTGGGGCGACCAGGCCAGGGTCGAAAAGCCGTCGGATGCCCCTTCGAGAATTTGAGCTGCCTGAGTTGCCTGCTTCCATAGACACACCCAACCATCTTCAGCGGCAGTAGCCAGCAGGGTTGATTGGGGCCGAAATGCCACCGCTGTTACCGTGGCGCTGTGCAAATCCAGCAGATGGGAGGTCCAGCCCTCGGCGGCATCCTTGGCTTTGGCCCACACCACAACGCCCTCGGCGCTGGCAGAGGCGAGTAATGGTGAACCCGCCTGGGGCTGAACGTTAGACCAGGCCAACTGCCGCACCTTGCCCGGAAAGCCCTGCATTTGCCAGGGGTAGGGGTTGTCCCAGGCCCACACCAGCAGAGTGCGGTCGTTGTTGCCCGAGGCCAGGTATTGCCCGTCGGGGGAAATGGCGATCGCACCACTCGCCCCGCCGGTTTCTCGAATCTCCGGGTCGTCGTACCAATCCTCTCGCCGCCAGGTCTTGACGCTGAGATTGCCCGCCAGGGTCAGATAGTCGCCGCTGGGGTGCCAGGCCAAATCCAGCACCGACGACGCCTCAAATACTGGTGTTGCCACCACCGATTGCTCGACGGCATTCCACACCTGGGCGTAGCGCCCCAGGCTAAACGCCAGCTCTGGTAAGCGGGGGTGCCACCCCAGGCGATCGACCCATACTTTGGAGTTCTCGATCTGAGTTAGCCGTTCAGCCACGTCTGCCTCCATCCGCCAAATTGATACGGTGCCCGCTTGCCCCGCCGCCGCCAGAAACGTTCCATCAGCGGAGAAGGCGATCGCATCCACCGATGCCCCACACTTTTCTTGCAGCGCCATCGATGCCCCGGTCTTGGCGTCAAACACCACCACCTCCCCCGCCGTCGAACAGGCCGCCAGCCGAGCGCCTTCAAGTGACCAGGCGATCGCGATTACATAGTCAGATAGAAGCGTTTGCCAGCTTTGGTTTAGAAGAGGTTTGGACATGATAGATAGTCTTAAGTCCTGAATTTTGAGATTTAAGTTGAGTTTGAGAGAGAGCTAGCTACCATTCAAAACTCAACCTTAAAAACTCAAAACTAAGAACTCAAACATCCCCTAAACGCCTCCTCCAACCCCATCCCTTCTAAGTTCCGCCCAATAAACACCAGTTCATTTTTGCGGGTTTCGTCGGGTCGCCAGGGGCGGTCTTGGCGGCCTTCAAACAGCATGTGTACGCCCTGAAAGACAAAGCGACAGTCTTCGCCCTCAATGTTGAGAATGCCCTTCATGCGGAAGATGTCCGTGCCGCGATCGCGCAGCAGTGCTCCCAGCCACTGATTCAGCTTGGCCCCGTCAACGGTGCCGGATTCCACCAGGGCAATAGAGGCCACGGTTTCGTCGTGCTCATGGGCGGTTTCATTGAGAAACTCGGGGTCGATTTTGAGGGCGTTGCCGAGGTCAAAGGCGCTGACGCCAAGAATGGCATCCATGGCAATTTCGGCGTCGCGGGTGCGGTGGATCGTTGCGATCGCGTTCATGCTGCGAATCCGCTGCTCTAGGGCTTCTAGTTCGGCCTCGGTGACCAGATCGGTTTTGTTCAGCAAAATCACGTCGGCAAAGGCGATCTGTTCCAGGGCCTCGTCGGCCTCCCAGTGCTGGGCGATGTGGGCAGCATCCACCACTGTCACCACTGCATCGAGGCTGGCCTGGGTCTGCACCTCATCATCGACAAAAAAGGTCTGAATCACCGGGGCCGGGTCGGCTAAGCCCGTGGTCTCAATCACCAGGTGGTCAAACTTGTCGCGCCGCTTCATCAGGTTGCCGATGATGCGAATCAAGTCGCCGCGCACGGTGCAGCAGATGCAGCCGTTGTTCATCTCAAAGATTTCTTCGTCGGCGTCGATCACCAGCTGGTTGTCGATGCCCACCTCGCCAAACTCGTTGACGATCACCGCCACCTTCTTGCCGTGCTCGTAGGTGAGAATGCGGTTCAGCAGAGTGGTCTTGCCCGCCCCCAGATAGCCCGTGAGCACCGTAACCGGGACAGAGTGTTGTGCAGCAGCGACCATGGTTACACCTCGCCTAAAGAATGATAATCATTTTCAGATTATAGGATGGGGAGGGGAGATATGGTGAACGGTTTGCGGTTTGCGGTTTGCGGATGTACTGTTCATCGTGCGCCGTGCGCCGTGAAATTCTACTCCCCCCAATGCTCTTGTATCAGTCAACCAGGCTATTACCTTCGGCTGCGGCTCGGTTCGGTGATTCACCTGCTTAAGCTCATTTCAAAAATGAACCGCAGAGGGGCGAACATCGTGCATCCCTACGAATTTGGGGGGTTCCTATCCAATGACTACCGCAGCCGCCCCGACCGCAAAATGCTCGACACTAGCCACAGCCCAAAGAAGCTGGCCGCCGCAAACAGAATAATGCTGAGAATTTGCCCCTGGGATGACTGCTGCCCCGTAGACACAATGGCGGCTCCGACAATTAGAGCGGCCACCACGGTGCTGAAGGCGCGGCGGTTGGCGGCATCGTCGATGCTGCGGCGCAGCTCGTCTACCCCCTGGATGGTGACGTTCCAGCGCAGCTGTTCGGAGCTGAGGCGGTCGAGCAAAAAGCCAAACTGCCGGGGGGAACTCAGGGATAGGTTGCGAAACTCTAGCCCCGTGCGCAAAAGGGCCTGAACTGGGTCATCCCCCACCAGCTGCTGGCGAAATAGGTCGGCCATCAGGGGGCGAATTTCTTCGATCAGGTTAACTCCAGGGTTAAACTGCCGGGCTGCCCCCTCTAAATTCGCCAGGGACTTGGTAAACAGCCCCACGTTGGCGGGCCAGCGCAGGTTGTTGCGAATCCCCGCCGCCAAAATTTCCCCAAATACGACGGCGGTGTTGAGCTGCTCTAGGCTGAGGCCAAAGTAGCGGCCCAGCAGGCGGGTGTAGTCGCTCTCTAGGCGGGCCAGGTTTACCGGCTGCAACGGCTCGGCCAGCTGGAGGGTAAGCTGGGCGCACCGCTGGGCGTCGCAGTTGACGATGGCCAGCACCATTTCGGTCATGGTGTTGCGGGTACGGGGGTCGAGGTGGCCCATCATGCCGCAGTCGAGCAGAGCCACCCGCCCATCTTGCAGGTGGAAAATATTGCCGGGGTGCGGGTCGGCATGGAAGAACCCGTCCACAAAGTACTGCTTAAAAAACGCCCTAAACAGGAGCGTGGTAATGTCGTCACGGCTGAGGGCGACCTCGGGTTCCCTCCCGCGACGGGAATTGTGATGGTCTGAGGGCGCGAGCTCTGTCTTGAGTAGCGGTCGGCCCTCCAGCCATTCCATGGCCATCAGCTTTGTATTGGTCAGCTCCCAGTAAACCTGGGGCACCACGAGCTGGCGCGAATCGTACCAGGCGCTTTTAGCCAGATTCCGCCGGAGCTGGTCGGTGTAGCCCGCCTCGGTGGTAAAGTCGAGCTCGGCGTTGAGGGCGTCGCCAAACTCTTCGGCGAGCTCCACCACGTTGTAGCGCTGGCCAAACTGAGTGGCCGACACCAGCCGGGCGATATCGCGAATTAGGGTCATGTCGCGCTCGACCTGGCGCTCGATGCCGGGGCGCTGCATCTTAAGGGCAATGGGGCGGCCATCCTTAAGCACCGCCCGATGAGTCTGGGCGATGGAGCCAGCGGCAATGGCCCGGTAGTCGACGTGTTCAAACAGGTCTTCGGGTGGGCGAGGCAGCGACTGGCGAATTTGTTCCTCAGCCGCCTGGGCATCGACCGGGGGAACGGTGCTTTGCAAACTGCTAAGGGCCTCAATGTAGGCCGGGGGCATGAGGTCGGGGCGGGTGCTCAACAGCTGGCCCAGCTTGACATACACCGGCCCCAAATCGGTCAGAATATTCACCAGCACTGCCGGGGGAGGCAGATCGGGTTCGTCGGTCTTGCCGCCCAGCAGCAGCCGCCGCATATAGTCCCACCCGTGTCTGAGAAAAACCTCAATAATTTCGCCCTGCCGAGCCAGACGCGATGACGACACCATGGCGAATTCCGTTGAGAAAGGGGGTGAAGGCTGATGTCACCATTCTAAAGGTTTCAGGTCATGGCATTTTGAGACACCCCATCACCCATCACCCTATTACCCCCCATACCCCTCCATCCCCACACAGGAGCAGACCAGGTTGCGATCGCCATAGGCCTGGTCAACCCGGTTTACCGCTGGCCAGAACTTGTGCTGCCGGGTAAACGCGGTGGGAAACACCGCCTGCTCACGGCTGTAGGGACGGTGCCAATCGGCTACCAGATCGGCGGTGGTATGGGGGGCGTTTTTCAGCAGGTTGTTGTCACGATCCGCCTGGCCGGTTTCGATGGCCCGAATCTCCTCACGGATGGCGATCATGGCGTCGCAGAAGCGGTCGAGTTCGACCTTAGACTCGCTCTCCGTCGGCTCGACCATCAGGGTGCCCGCCACCGGCCACGACATAGTGGGGGGATGAAAGCCATAGTCAATCAGCCGCTTGGCCACATCCTCGACGCCGATGTCGGCGGTTTTTTTGAAGGGTCGCACGTCTAGAATGCATTCGTGGGCCACCCGGCCGTTTTGCCCGGTGTAGAGAATGTCGTAATGCCCCGCCAGCCGGTGGGCGATGTAGTTGGCGTTGAGAATCGCCACCTCCGTTGCCCGCCGCAGCCCCTGGCCCCCCATCATGGCAATGTACATCCAGGAAATGGGCAGAATGCTGGCGCTACCCCAGGGGGCCGAGGTCACCGCCCCAATCGCCTGGTCGCCCCCCACCCCAATTAGCAGGCCATGGCCCGGCAGGTAGGGGGTAAGGTGGGCCTTAACGCCAATTGGGCCGACCCCAGGCCCGCCGCCCCCGTGGGGAATGCAGAAGGTTTTATGCAGGTTCAGGTGGCAGACATCGGCCCCAAAGTCGGCGGGGCGGCACAGCCCCACCTGGGCGTTGAGGTTGGCCCCATCCATATAAACCTGGCCACCGTGGGCGTGGATGATGGCGCAGATATCGACAATCTCCGCCTCAAATACGCCGTGGGTAGAGGGATAGGTGACCATCAGCGCGGCCAGATTCTTCCCATGCTGCTCGGCCTTAGCGCGCAGATCCGCCACGTCGATATTGCCCGCCTCGTCACAGGCCACGGCCACCACCTGCATGCCCGCCATCACGGCGCTGGCAGGGTTGGTGCCGTGGGCCGACTGGGGAATCAGGCAAACGGTGCGGTGGGGCTCGCCCCGCTGGCGGTGGTATTCGCGAATTACCAGCAGACCGGCATATTCCCCCTGGGCACCCGCGTTGGGCTGCAGGGAAATGCCGTCAAAGCCGGTAATTTCCGCCAGCCAGGTTTCTAAGTCCGTAAATAACTGCTGGTAGCCCAGGGCCTGCTCTAGGGGCGCAAAGGGGTGAATTTGCCCGAACTCGGGCCAGGTGACCGGCACCATTTCGGCGGTGGCGTTGAGCTTCATGGTGCAGGAGCCGAGGGGAATCATCGCCGTCGCCAGGGATAGATCTTTGCCCTGGAGGCGATAGATATACCGCAACAACTCGGTTTCGGAGTGGTAGGCGTGAAACACGCCGTGGGTGAGATAGGGGGAGGTGCGCCGAATTGCCTCCGGCCAGTCTTCCATCTCGATGGCGTCGGGCAGCAGGGTAACCACGGATTCGGCCTGGTCGGCCCCGGCGAAGACCGCCCAGATGTCAAATACATCCTGGGCGGTGGTGGTTTCATCCAGGGCGATGGCCAGGGTGTGGTCGTCGAGCTGGCGCAGGTTAATGCGCTGGGCGGCGGCGCGCATTAGCGTTTCGATGAGCTGATCCCCCACATCCACCCTGAGGGTGTCGAATACCGGCGCTTCCCCCAGGGTAAAGCCCAGTTTGATCAGCCCTTGGGCCAGGGTGGTGGTGAGCTGGTGGATGCGCCGGGCCATGCGGGCCAGCCCCTCGGGGCCGTGGTAAACGGCGTAGAAGCTGGCCATTATGGCCAGCAATACCTGGGCGGTGCAGATATTGCTGGTAGCGGCATCACGGCGAATGTGCTGTTCGCGGGTTTGCAGGGTGAGGCGCAGGGCGGGCTGGCCATAGGTATCTTTAGACACGCCCACCAGGCGACCCGGCAGCTTACGGGCGTAGGTCTGACGGGTGGCAAAAAAGGCCGCGTGGGGGCCACCGTAGCCCAGGGGTACGCCAAATCGCTGGCTGTTGCCCACCACGATGTCGGCCCCAAACTCGCCGGGGGGCCGCAGCAGGGTGAGGCTAAGCAGGTCGGCGGCAACGGTAGCCACCGCCCCCGCCCCGTGGGCCTGGGCGATAAAGTCTTCGTAGTCGTAGATGGCCCCGTCGGTGGCGGGGTACTGCAAGAGCACCCCAAACACCGGCGCCTCAAAGCCAAAGGCGCGGTGGTCGCCCACCACTACCTCAATGCCCAGGGGGAGGGCGCGGGTTCTTACTACGTCAATGGTTTGGGGATGACAGGCTGCGGATACCCAAAAGGTTTTGCAGCTTTTTTGCTGACGGGAGGTAAAAGCCAGGGTCATGGCCTCGGCGGCGGCGGTGCCCTCATCCAGCAGGGAGGCGTTGGCGATTTCCATGGCGGTGAGGTCGGTCACCAGGGTTTGGAAGTTGAGTAGGGCTTCCAGCCGTCCCTGGGCAATTTCGGGCTGGTAGGGGGTGTACTGGGTGTACCAGCCGGGGTTTTCTAACACGTTGCGCTGAATCACCGGCGGGGTGACGGTGTTAGCGTAGCCGAGGCCAATCCACGACCGCCATACCTGGTTTTGGGCCGCAATCTCCCGCAGTCGGGCGATGGCCTCGACTTCGTTGAGCCCAGGGGCCAGGGCCAGGTCGTAGCCGAGGCGAATGCCAGCCGGCACGGTGGCGCGAATCAGCTCGTCGATGGACTCGTAGCCCAGCTCGGTGAGCATCTCGGCCATGGCCGTCGCCGAGGGCCCCAGGTGGCGGCCCACAAAGGCGCTAAACCCCGCCGCCGGAGCGGGGGGCGGGGCGGCCAGGGCCACGTCATCGCTAACCGGGATGGCGGAGCCATTGATCTCGTGGTTGGACTGACTTTCACCGGTGCTCGACTGATAAAGAGGTTGGGTCATTCCCGTATGCTGAATTGCTCCATGTCAACAACATCTGACTAAGGAGGACGCTAGTTAGTTCGCCCCACGTACCTCAGTTTTTATAGTTTGAAACAATTCGATAGAGTTTGCCTATTACCCTCCCTCGTGATCTGTGTACTCTTCATTACCCTTCCACATGATCTTTGTACTCTTCGGCAGACATGGCATCTTCGAGGGCTTCCAGGTCGTCGGCTCGAATCTTAATCAGCCAGCCGTCGCCGTAGGGGTCGTCGCCCATTTGTTCGGGGGCCTCAATCAAAACTTCGTTGCGGGCGATCACCTCCCCATCCACGGGGGATTTTAGCTCTTCTACCGCCTTCACCGACTCGACGGTGCCAAAGTTTTCGGCTTTTTCAACGGTTTCGCCGACCTCGGGCAGCTCTAAAAAGACAATGTCACCCAGCTGGTCAATGGCGAAGGCAGTAATGCCCACGGTGACAATGCCGTCGTCTTCGTCGGCGCGGGCGTACTCGTGGCTGTCGAGATACTTCAAGTCTTCGGGATATTCAAATGCCATAACGTAACCTCACATCACCCAAGCAGGACGACTAGTGTGCAATTCAAGACCAAACAGACTTAGTGCTAGCGTGCCGTGCCCCAGATAGCTTGAGCCATATTACAGCGGCTCGGCCAAAAAAGCTGAATTCCCGCCTTAGTTATGCTCTCCACCGCCAAGATAGAACCCGCAATCCATCGAGTTCTACCAAAAATGTGGGTCGAAGCCCCCGCCCATAGCCCATAATTTTGAATTTTGAACTCCGAATTCTGCCCCCTGCTCACAAAGCCTTATAAAACGGTCGCTTCACCACCTCAGCCTGCCGCAGCTGCCCCCGCACCTCCACGGTCAAAGGCTGCCCCACCTGGGCCAGGGGGGCGGCCACGTAGGCCAGGGCAATGGGAGCGTTGAGGGTGGGCGACAGAGTACCACTGGTAACGGTGCCGACGACCTCGCCGTTATGCACCACCGGGTAGTCGTGGCGGGCAATGTGGCGGTCGGCCATGGTTAACCCCACCAGGCGGCGGGTTACGCCGGTTTGCTTTTGGGCTGCCAGCACAGCGCGGCCCACAAAGTCGGCTTTTTCATCCAGGTGAACGAGCCAGCCCAGGCCCGCCTCCAGGGGGCTGGTGGTGTCGTCAATATCCTGCCCGTAGAGGGCCATGGCGGCTTCCAGGCGCAGGGTATCGCGCGCCCCGAGGCCGCAGGGGGTGACGCCTGCGGTGAGCAAGGCCTCCCACAGGGCGCAGCCGGTAGCGGGGTCGGTCATAATTTCAAAGCCGTCTTCGCCCGTGTAGCCGGTGCGGGCTAAAAAGGCGGGCTGGCCCAGCACTGGCCCCTCTAGGTGGCCAAAGCGTGGGACGGTGGAGAGGTCGCTGGCGGTCAGTTTTTGCAGGGTGGCCACGGCGGTTGGCCCCTGGATAGAAATGAGGGCGCGATCTCGCGACACATCCACCAATTCCAGCCCCGCGGCGGCCAGGTGCTTTTGCAGCCAGGCTTTGTCTTTGGCGGTGGTGGCGGCGTTGACAATGGTGGCGACGGTTTCGTGCCCCGACCGATCGCGGGATTTGAGGTAGACAATCAAATCGTCGATGATGCCGCCCTGGGGGTTGAGCAGCACCGTGTACTGAGCTTGCCCCGGGGTCAGCCGATCCAGATTCGAGGGCACCAGCGGCTGCAGGGCCGCGATCACGCCCGGGCCGGTGATCTCGAACTTGCCCATGTGGGAGATATCAAACATGCCAGCCTGGGTGCGCACCGCCTGGTGTTCGTGCTTAATGCCGCTAAACTGCACCGGCATCGACCAGCCGGCAAACTCGGTCATGCGGGCACCCAGGGCTATGCAAAGGGGGTAAAGGGGGGTAACGAACTCATCCATGACATCTCTTCTCAATGGTTTCTAGACCCTGTGGTTCGGCCTCAGCTGAGTCATAGTTAGTCTCCAAAGGCAGATTCCCAGGCGGCTACAATGGCTCAAAATGCTGCAAGATGACCTTACAAACGTCTCTAGTATCGCGCGCTGACATGTTGTAAGTGTAAGCTTCACGAATTGGAACCAACTTCCCGGTTGTTGTTTTCGGTGGCAAGGGCAAAACGCTTCCATCCAGAACGCTGCGCAACAACATGACCAGTGCTGATATCCCAGCCGCCGAGTGGAAATCTGATTGAGCCCCCAGCTATGTCCAATCCTCAGGCCCCGGTCTCCGCGACTCAGCCCAAGCGCTCTACCGTGGGACGGTTTGCCCAGTACTTTGCCCCCTACCGGCAGGAGCTGCCCATCGCCCTGCTGCTGGTGGCCATTGGCGCCACCACCCAGGCGATTGGGCCGCTGCTGATTGGCTGGTCGATCGACAATTTGATTCTCAAGGGCGACCTAGTCGGCCTGTTGAGAATGCTGGCGCTCTTGGCGGCAATTTATCTGCTGGGGGTGGGGGCGATTCGGGGGCAGATTTGGCGGATGGGCTCGATTGTGCAGCGGCTGCTGGGGCAGCTGCGACAGGATATTTTTAGCAAGATCCAGAGTCTGCCGGTGAGCTTTTTTGACCGCAGCGAAGCGGGGGACTTGATGAGCCGCCTGCTCAACGACGTTAACACCGTCAACCAGGCCTTTGGCCTCACCATTCCCCAGGTGTTGGGCCAATCCTTTAGTCTGGTGGGCATTATCATTGCCATGCTGGTGATTGACCTGCGCCTGGGCCTGCTCAGTAACCTGGTGGTGCCGCTGATGATTTTTACCACGGGGTTTTTCTCCCGCTGGGCGCGGGGCCGGTTTCGGGTTACTCGCCAGACCATCGGCGACCTGTCTGCCAAGCTTGAGGAAGATATCGGCAGCGTGCGCGAGGCCCAGGCCTTTAACCGCACCCAGCTCAACATTGAGGAGTTCGACAGCCTCAATGCCGCCAATCGCAAGGCCAACGTGCAGGCGGTGGCGGTGACGGCGGCGTTTTTGCCCTCCATCGACTTTCTCAATACCCTGGCCACTGCCGGGGTATTGACCTACGGCGGCTACCTGGCGGTTACCGGGGCGATGACGGTGGGGGCGGTGACGGCATTTTTGCTCTACGTGCAGCAGTTTTTTCGCCCCATCCAGATTCTCAGCCAGTTTTATACCCAGGCCCAGTCGGGGTTGGCGGGCCTAGACCGGATCTTTCTGCTGCTGGATGAACCCGCTGCCTTGCAAGACGCCCCCAACGCCGCCGAGATGCCGCCGATTCAGGGCGAAGTTCGGTTTGAGCAGGTGGGGTTTGGCTACACCCCCAACCAGCGGGTGCTCAAGCACGTCAACCTTTGCGCCCGGCCGGGGCAGATGATCGCCCTGGTGGGGCCGACCGGGGCGGGCAAAAGCACCATCATCAACTTGATCATGCGGTTCTACGACGTGTCGGAGGGGGCCGTTAAGATCGACGGCATTGATGTCCGCGAGGTGACCCAGGCCAGCCTGCGTCGCCAAATTGGCATCGTGCTCCAGGATAATCTGCTGTTTACCGGCACGGTGGCTGAAAACATCGCCTTTGGTGCTCCCCAGGCCAGCCAGGCCGACATTGAGGCCGCCGCCCAGGCCGCCAACGTCCACGAGTTTGTCACTTCCCTGCCCCAGGGCTACAGCACCCCGCTGGGGGAACGGGGCACTCCCCTCAGCCAGGGGCAGCGGCAGCTGGTCAGCATTGCCCGCGCGGTGCTGATTAACCCCCGCATTTTGGTGCTGGATGAGGCTACCAGCAGCATCGACACCCGCACCGAGGCGCTGGTGCAGGGCGCGATCGCAAACCTGTTACAGGATCGCACCAGCTTTGTCATCGCCCACCGCCTCAGCACCGTTACCCAGGCCGATCAGGTGCTGGTCATCCAGCAGGGCAACATCGTCGAGCAGGGCACCCACGCCGAGCTGATGGAGCTGGAGGGGGTCTACGCCAACCTCTATGGCTTGCAGTTGGGGGCCGGTTAGGCGCCGATGACACCCCAGGGGCTCACCGCGTCACAGGTCATGACAGTAGTGCTCTAGAATTTCTGCACAATGGGCAATCGCCCCCAGGTGGGCGATTTCATAGCCGTGGGTGTTGTGGGTCGGAAACCCCAGGCAGGCCGCCCGCGACACGTGGCCAAACTTCATGGCGATCGAGCCATCGCTGCCGAAACCACTAATCATCGCCAGCTGAATCGGCAGATTGTGGTGGGTGGCGGCCCGGCGCAGTTCTAGGTTTAGCCCTTAGTCGTAGAGGCCGTAGGCATCCTGGGAGAGTAGCACCGGGGCCTTCCCGGGCTGAATCGGGTACTCCGAGGAGAGGGGGCAAATTTCGAGGGCGACCAGGGCCTCTAGGCGGTGGCGCTGGGTAAAGTACAGGGCTCCCACGGCCCCCACCTCTTCCTTGGCTGAAGCGACTAGATACACGGTCACCGGCGGATTTTTCAGCCGTTCGGCCAGGGTCAGCAAAATGGCCAGGGAGGCCTTGTTGTCGAGGGTGTAGCTGGCGATGTAGTCGCCCAGGCGAAAGGGCCGCTTGCGGTGCTTGCCCACCACCGCCCGGGTGCCGGGGCGAATGCCCGCCGCCGCTAGCTCATCGGGGCTGCATTTAGTCTCAATCCAGGCGGTTTCCCAGGTGACGGGTTTAGACTCCTGCTGCACCTTCTGGGGTGACTCGTGGGACACATGCCGCGAACCAAAGCTGAGAATGCCACTGAGGGTGGCGTGGTCGCCGAGCAAATCCATCACCCCCTCGCCGTAGACCCAGGGGTAAGACCCACCCAGCTGGCGCACCGACACCCGCCCATCGGCGTAGAGGGTTTTGACCAGGGTGCCGATTTCGTCTTTATGGGCAGTAATGGCCACGGCGCGGCGATCGTCGCGACCGGGGATTTTAGCGATGATATTGTCGGCCTCGTCGCGCCAGTGGTCGACCCCCAGGTCGGTGAATAGCGCCATCAGCCGGTGGTTAATTTCATCCTCGGCCCCGCTGTGGGAGTGGCAGAGAACCAGGTCTTCAATGCGGCGAAAGAGGGCGTCGTAGGACATGGGGTAAGGGGGCGTTGCCAGGCCTGTGGTCCTTGCCAGGCCTGTATTAGCTGATCGAGTACAAAAAAGCCAGGGCTGGGTGACTTAAATAATAGTCCCCCGTGGGAAAAAAGCTAGAGGCTGAACCCAAGCGACCACCAAAAACCTGCCAGGTAAACCTGTTTGAGCGTGAGTACATCGCTAATAGCGTAACCCGTTTGATGGCCCAAAACAGCGACTAAGCCCCTGCTATAACTTTTTTACACCCACCTAAAACCGATCAAAGAACGACGCTATCTCGGGGTGTAGACCTGGTTTTTCTATTGGATCTTGCCTGGCCTAGATGGTTATAACTGCGCAACATCGATAGGGATATCTATACACCTGAACTATGCCCTGAATAGACGAGGAATATCCTCGTTAACTGTAATGAGCGACTTCTTAAACCGATTACCTCTAAACTCACCAACGCTCTCTGTAGCTGAGATGCCCTTATTTCCACGTCGATGGGCCGAATACTATCAGACTGTTACCGGACGGCCTCCCCGAGAAACTCTGTTAAGGGCCCTAGAACGCTGGGATGATGAAATTATGGCCCCAGCTCGAACTACGGTTGGCTTTGCGGTGGATTTAGGCTGTGGAGATGGGCGTGACACGGTAGAACTGCTGCGCCGTAATTGGCGAGTTTTGGCCATTGATGGGGAATCGGAGGCCATTACTCTGCTCCGCCATCACCAGGACATTGACCGCACCTATCTAGAGACCCGGGTCCAGCGATTTGAAGACCTAACGTTGCCCCCAGATGTAGACTTAATTAACGCCAGTTTTTGCTTACCATTTTGCGCTCCAGCCCATTTTTCAGAACTCTGGCGAGAAATTGAGTTGGCCCTGAGGCCTGGCGGTCGATTTTGTGGCCATCTTTTCGGCGATCGCGACTCCTGGGCTCGTTTTCCTGACCTTACCCACCACACGCGCCAACAAGTCGAGCAGCTGTTGACCCATTTTGAGGTAGAACTTTTAACCGAAGAAGAGCACTCTGGCCAATCGGCCTTAGGGGAAGAAAAGTACTGGCACCTATATCACATTATTGCCCGTAAGCGCTAGAGTTTAGTTGATATTCAAGGCTTGGCGGAGGAGGGTTTGATCGTCAGCATTGACGCTAAATCGGTCTTTTTCGATATCTCGAATCCAGCTTTGACTTTTACCCATGCGTTCTGCCAGGGTGCGTTGGCTCAGGTTTTGCTGTTGTCGGGCCATGCGCACGTCTTGGCCAGAAATTTGCCCCGGCACGTCGTTGGCCTTGGGCGGGGTGAGCCGTCGTCGCCGCTGTTTGCTGGTGCGCTTGGTGGTCTGCTGCCACTCCTCCGAAAGCTCAAAGCCAAGGATCCGCCCGTTCAGTAGCCGTTGCCACTTGTCGCGCGGGGCTTTGTCTGTCAGGCTAACGGCCTGGTTAGCATCATCGGTCCAAAATTCAAGCGCCTCGTCAGCGTCCTCAGGAATATCGGCTACCCTGGCCCACAGGGGTTGAATCTGAGCAGGATAGGTCTCTGGGTCAAACTGGGGCTTGAGCCCGTAATAGTAGATCGTTTCTAGGTCACTCTCAAACGTTCTCAGCAGGCGTTTATGCGCCCCCCGCACCGTAGACGCCTCCTGTAGTCGTTTTTCGCCATAGGCAATCCGCAGCAGGGTACGCACCGTGATGCGTTGATCGCTACCCAGTCTCAGCTTAAACGACAGCCATAACAGGAGCCGAACGGCCCCTTCATGCTGCTGCCAGTTGCTCATCACCTCTGACAGTAGGGACTGGGGCAGCGCACCATACTGGTAGAAGGCCGTGTGGTAACGATAGTCGCGCTGGTTGAGAAAATATTTGGCCCAGAGCCCGGCCTTGACGGTAAAGCCCAGACCGATCAGGTGTTGGTGCCCCTCCGCATCTTCCTCAAAGTAGTACTCAGTATTGACCAGATGCCAGATCGGGTGCTCAATCAGCGTGAAGGGCTGAACTCGGCCTTGGCGTGGCCAGTCAATGCTGGCCAAGATCTGGCAGCACTGGTGCACCAGTTTTTTGATCAGGGTGAGTTTCTCGAGCTTAGTCAGGTCTTTGCGCTTATCGAGCCCCAAGTATTGTTCGATGTGTTGGTCATTGAGTACAAAGGAGTCTTGCCAGGGGCAATCGATCGTAGTGGCGTAGGCGGCAAAAATTAGATGTACACAGGCGGCCCGCAGATCAAAGTTACTCAGAGCAAACAGCCCCTCGGCTTCAGTCATCGGTTCAGGCCCGGGGGCCTCGGGGTTGGCGGCTAAGCGAAACCGCATTTCTCCCCGGCCTCGATGCACGGGCCGGTGGTAGCACAGCGAGCCGTTATCATCGACCTGCCAGGGTAGGGTTTGACGCTGAGCCAGGATGTTGCAGGCTTCCCACACCACCATAGACGAGGCAAAAGGGTTCGTTTTGCCGTTGAGAAAAATGTCGGGAATCGCGGCCGGCAGCAGACTGCTCTTACAACGCCCTTTTTTAGGCTGGAGCGGTGCTAACGAGCCCACGTTGCAGACTTCAACGCACTGGGGGATCTCCAAAGTCTTGCAGCCATCGCAAAGGGTTGGGTCAATCCAATAGCCTTCTGGCTCGGGCTTAGGCTTAATAGCTCCGTTAGGACACTGTGGGCGGCAGTTATCACAAACAATGCAACCATCTTTAATTGTGTAAGCCATAGGTCAAAGGAAACAACAGCACATCTTGATGTATTGAGATTGTTCAATCATTAGACCCCGTGTCAGGCCATAGGTTTCTTGCCCCCGTGGGCATTGCGCTCCAATGGATCTAAGGAATAACAACTAAAAGTCTGCGCTTTTATGTCAGTCAATACAGTTTAAGGTTCCTTTTATATTTGCCTAAATCAAGTTTAGGGTGGACATTTCAAGCTCAAAAAATGTTCTAATAATTACGAATATCCGCCCCGAAAAGTCAGGAATTAATGATAATATTTCGACTTCTATAGAGTCGTTAACATAACTTAAATATTTCTTGATGGCCTGGTTTTGAGGAGGCCTGGTTCAGGTTCAGGGTCTGACTCTTTTAGGACTAAACTTTTGGAATGAAAAAACTTTTTGGAGAGTTATTCTGTATTGGATAATACGGAAGTTTTGCGCCGATTCGCCGATTCTAAGGCTTAGAGAGTGTGTAAGTTTTTAGGCTTGAGAAATAAGGGGTTTGCGCTGAGATAGAGTGCTGCCTCAAGCAACGGGTTCGTCATAGATTCCCGCTCCACGCCCTCAGGGGGCAGGCTCTAGGCAGAAATAACGGTAGAACTTTGATGGGTTTGCCAGTCCCTACGTTTCTCACGCAGGTTGGGTTGAGGCGACGTAGCTGGCTTCTCGCCAGGTAACCCAACCCCAGTAACAGTTTTGTTGGGTTACGCTATCGCCAACCCAACCTACGGCAGAATGAGGGTTTCAAGAGTTTTGTCAGTCAACCAGTGGGTTTGCCAGTCCCCAAGCTGGCTGGTAGCCTGAGGGCGGCCCTATCGGTCTGATCACGCTTCCCCACATCCGTTCTGCGCTTGCCCCATGCCTTTCCTATAGGTTTCCAGGAGCTTCTATATGCTGACCCTACCCACGGTCGATGCCCAAGCCCTAGCCATGGCCTTTTTAATGGAGGACTTAGAAATTCCCCCCGACGATCGCGACTTCTTCTCGGTGCTCTCGACGCGGGAGACGGGGAGCGACTGGTATGTAGTGGAGATTGGCGTTGAGGGTCTGCCCGATAAGTGGGTGCTTCAGGTGTTTGACACTGGCCAGTGCGACCCCTGCTACACCTTTGTGTCACCCATGCCCCCCGGAGAAGATGCCGATTTGCAGGAATTTCCCACGGATATTGCCCGGGCCATTGCCGCCGATCGCAGCGGCAGCCGAGCGTGATTGTTTGACCTAGAGTCGTCCAATGAATACGTGATCCAGTGCGAGACTATCCCTTACCCTAAATTCCGCAAACCCTTTGACAGCATGGTTTACGCTGCGCTAATCCATCCTACCCGTGATTCCACCCACCTACTTACTGGGGTTGCTGAATTGAGGCATGAATTGAGATAGGGGCAAACGACCGTTTGCCCCTACGAGGGACGTTGACCGCTCATGGTGTGCCTATTTACGCCACAGGCTACTAGTAATGACGGGCTCGACGGGCCACCGGATCAAACTCAAATCGTTGTTGGCTGTGGGTTTCGCCATAGAGGTTGAAGGTCACTAGCGGCTCGGTGCCCACCGCCTCAATGCTGTGGATGGCCGCCGGGGTAAAGCTGATCACATCCCCAAAGGTGAATAGTTTGGTTTCGACCAGGGCGATCGCATCAGGATGGTTGGACTGAGGCTGGCGCTGCCAGAACTGGTTATTTTCCTGCCCCTGGAGCACCGTCACTACGCCCCAGGTGCCGTGGTTATGCACCGAGGATTTTGCTCCCGGCAGCAGAGTTTCGATCTGTACCGTCAGGGGATAGCCAATTTCATCGTAGAGATTGAGGATGGCCGTTGCGACGAGGGGAGACCGTTCAGGACGGCGGGTGCGCAGCCAGTAAGAGTTCAACACCAGCTTGCGCACCAGGCGGCGGAGGTCGGGTAAGCACGCCAACTGGTCTTCGTTGGGGGCTTGGTTAAGCACATCCTCCACCTCAGTCAAGAAGCGGTGGAAGTGGTAGGGCGTTTCGAGCAAGTGCCAGTCTTTTGGGGGCAGGCAGGCCTGGCACTGGCCGTTGGCAGAAACCATCCAATCTTTTGGCATAGCGGTTCACCGGCGATCACTACTGGCTAGTGAGCAGAGTAATGATGTCTCGCTCCTTCAGATACTCGCTGTAATCGGCCAAGTTATCCAGGCCCAGGGAGCCCAGCAACACTTCAGCCGATAACCAGAGCAACACTTCGCACAGCAACTGGCGTTTTTTGAGCTTCATGGCCTTTTACTCGGGGTAGTTGAGGTCAGGCATAGGCTTGTTGTAGCCCATGCATATGGTCGAACAGCTGCCAGCAATAGCTCTCGGGTAGCTGGCAGGTCACCGCTCCCCGCAGCACCACGTTGAAATACCAGTCGTCAGGGGCCATTTCTGTGGGGGTCTTTTGCACCACGGCGTAGGTTCTCACTCCGACATAGGGTTGCCCGGCCTGCTCAACCGCCACTGACTCACGACGGTAGGCGCCCTGGTGCACCCCTTCGCGCTGATCAAGGCGGTGGCTGAGCCGCCAGGGCAGTCGGTACAGCACACCATGGATAGTGCAGGTGGGGTCGGGCAAAATATCCAGCGCACCGCACTGTCGCTGGGCCGAGTAGTAGCGAAACCCGAGGCGATAGCCCTTGAGGCTGGCGGGGCCAACAACGAAAGCATGGGTACTTTCCTGCAGCGATCGCTTCAAATCGACCGGGCACATGCAAGACCCGTAGGCAAAGTAGTGAAAGAAGGGCTCCTGCGCCCCATGGGCATTCATCCCTGGGGCACTATGATCGGGGGCGGCAGGTGACTCGGCATCAGAGATCAGCATGGTGAACGCTTAAACGCGACTGAAATAAACGCAACTAGACCGGGCAGAAATGCTCTTCAATTAGCGCTGACAAGTCTTGGGGGTTAAGGTTGTCGTAACGATGCTGGCCGGGCTTGATCATCAGGCTGGGAGCCTTGGAACAGCGCTTTTGGCAGCCAGTGTAGCGAATTTCGACCTGGTCTTGGAGTTGGTAGTTTTGCAGCACCTGCTCTAGAGCCGCTGCAATTTGCCGACCCCCCCGTTTTTGGCAGCCCGACTTATGACACACCAAGATGTGCGATCGCCCTGGCTTTGCCCCTGGGGCGGTTGGGTGAGGGGCCAGCCGCTGGCCGGGGCCTGGCGATGCGGCAGCAACCGGTACCGGGGGCGGGGTCGGATCCCTGGGCCGATCCTCCGAGGTAGATAAAAAGAACACCTGGTAGGCCTTGAGTTTGATCACGCCAGCTTTAAAGTCTACCTGGCTAATACCAATGCAGCGCAGACGATCGCCCACTCTCACCGACCGCGTAATAGAAGGGCGCAGTTCTTTGGGCAGCTGGATGGCGATTTGCTCGTCCTCAACCCCAAGCACGATGGACTTGGGATGTCGGCGGTCACCACCGATAAAGTCTAAAAATGTTCCTTCCAGGTTGAACAGACCAGGGGGGATTGGGGTGGGGTTTTGCATGGGAAGTCTAGGGAATAGGGGAGCAGGGGGAGCGAGCAACCGTGGCGTGGGTCAAGCTCTCGGCAAACCGGGGGGCTAGCCGATAAATTGGGCGTTGGCTGTAACCCACAGGCGAGGATTTTGAAACGGCAGAAAATTCAAAACTTGAAATTCCGTCTAGTTGAGTCGTTTAGCGTTGACGGTTTGGGGCAGTTTCAGGGGCTCACTCAGGCCGTCGATGGAGAGTTCCCAGCCATTTTCAAGAGTGACGAGGATGGCGTCGCCCGCTCGGCTCTGGCTGATCACATGCTCCTCCAGGTCTTTTTTAGGAACGTAAACCATTAGGGTGCCGTCTTCGCCGCTGTGGAGCATGACTTTCATAGGAGGTGCCTTGGGTAAGAGAGAAAAGAAGAGACGTAGAGTACCGGGTGAAGTGGGGGTTCTAGTTGGCGGTGGCCAAGCTGGCTGAAGGCGTGGCCAAAGCTATCAGTTCATCGACGGTGAGGTTGCGTTTGAGCTGGGTGGCGCGATCTCGCACCGTGTTAAGCAACGCCTGACTATGGCGGACATCGAGTTCCATGCCGTGATCCTGCAGAACCTGGTTGAGCAGGCTGCGGCCCGAGTGTTTGCCAACGACGAGCCGCCGTTGCCGACCGACGTCCTTCGGGTCGAAGGGTTCGTAGGTGGTGGGGTTTTGTAAGATGCCGTGGGCATGAATGCCTGACTCATGGGCGAAGCTGTTTTCGCCGACGATGGCCTTCCATGGAGGCACCGGGCAATTGACCACCTTGGCGACAAAGCGAGACAGTTCGAAAAAATGCTGGGTCTGAACGCCGGTTTTAATGCCGTAGATTTGCTTCAAAGTCATTACCACCTCTTCGAGGGCCGCGTTGCCGGCCCGTTCGCCCAGACCATTGACGGTGGTATTGACCGAGGTGGCCCCAGCTCGGATACCCGCCAGGGCATTGGCGGTGGCCAGGCCCAGATCATTGTGGGTGTGCATTTCCACCGGAATCTCCAGGGAAGCGACTAGCTTTTGTACTTTCTCAAAGGTAGTAAAAGGGTCGAGAATGCCTACGGTGTCGCAGAAGCGAAAGCGAAATGCGCCCCATTCTTGGGCAAACTGGGCGGCGTCGATCAAAAAGGTTTCGTCGGCCCGGGAGCTGTCTTCGCCCCCGACGCTAACCTCTAGCCCATGGTCACGGGCGAAGTTAATCGCATCCCTCAACTGCTCTAGCATTCTGGCCCACTGGCCCTGAAATTTGACCTGAATTTGGATATCCGAAACTGGGATGGAGATGTGAATTCGCTTCAAACCACAGTGGATAGAAGCCTGAACGTCAGCGATGACGGCGCGGTTCCAGCCCAGCAGTTGGGCGTTGAGACCGAGGTCAGCGATCGCCCGAATGGCTCTGGCTTCGTCTTGGCCCATGGCGGGAATGCCAACCTCAAGTTCTTGCACACCAATGGCATCGAGAAACTTGGCGATCGCAACTTTTTCATCGAGCCCAAAGGCCACACCGGCAGCCTGTTCACCATCGCGCAGGGTAGTGTCGTTGATGTAGATCGAGGTTGGAGCAGTCATGGCAGCCTCTAGGGAGATAGGATATGGGCAAATTGAGCTACGGGGAAGTAGAGTGACCCACCTGGAGTTTCCCAGGTGCTTGATGCGGTTCAACAGTGAGGGTTTTAAGGTAGTCCAGATCTAGGGTGAGCAGGCGGTTGAGGAAGATCTGATGTAACCCGGCGATGGTAAAGATAAAGCCAATGACGATGAGGGTTGATAGCATCGGGGTAGTTCCTTAACGAAGGAGGTTTTGAATGAAAGAAGAGAAAGGAGTTTTGAGTTTTAGCGGCTAGGGGGCTGTCAAGCCTAAATTTGTTTTGTAGGTTGGGTTGCGCTCCGCTGCACCCAACCTACGAGAACTCTAATTTTTAAGCTTGACGCTGCACGAGATAGGTGGTTTCAACTCGAACTCTCAGCTTAAAACTCCCCTCTGGGTAAACGCTGGCTAACGCATAAAGGCCAGCGTGAGGCTGTCTTCCGATAGAAAATGATCAAGGTGGAAGGCCCGATCTTCGGATTTCAGCAGAATTTGTTCGTACATATAGCGGGTGGCGCGATCGCCAATGCTCTCAGCTTGGGTAGACAACCGCCGCAACAGGGTGATGATTTCCTGCTCTGCGGCTAAATCGTTCTCGATCATTTGGCGGCAGGTATAGATACCATCAGATTCAGGGGCAAAGCAGCACAGCTCTGCCAGGGTGGCAAAACTGCCTGCGGGTACGCCCCCCAAACCATTTAAGCGCTCCGCAATATCGTGGGCGTGGCCCTGGGCGGCATCGTAGCCGGCCTGAAAAAATTCATGGATAGAATAAAATTCTGCTCCTTCTACCACAAAGTGATGCTTTTGGTATTGCAAATACAGCGCTTGATAACTGGCATAGACCAGATTAAGGCCTTCGCAAACGGTCGTAGTCACGTCTTTTTCAAGGCCAATGGGGTTGTTGCCCACTTCACCAAAAGAACGAACAAGGGTTTGAGTTGTCATGGGGTCACTCCGATAAATAGAAAAGAGATGGAAAGGGAACGATGGATAGGGAAAGGAAAGCGGAAAGCAAGCGCTGAAGCGTTGGCATGTCGGTTGGTGTAGGGCGTCCTCCTCGAAGGTTGGGGTCAAACGTTGCGGGTCAGCCGGTCGAATCAACCTGAGGCGCTATGCAGCCCCTAGGCTGTCACACCTGGTGGGGACTTCTTCCGAATCAATGGTCTGTGGTACAGACCACCTGGGTTTCCCAGCAGCGCTCCAGCCAGCTGACATCCTCCTGGCGGGAGGTAAGAAATTGCCGAATGGCACTGCGGGCTAACACCAGATCGGTGGCGTAGTTCGCCTCAACGCGTAGGGTGCCGTCAGCGGGGCAGGCACAGGGAATATTGAGTTCCTGCAGACGGTGGTAAATCGACCAGCGATCGCACCGTGACACGGTGGCAATGTGCCCCCAACCAGAGGCAGCGGGTGCAGACTTATTCATGGGATGATAGCTCCAGGGGTGAGAGGGATGGACGAGAGAGGGACTTAACTTGAGCTTCTAAAACCTCGATACGATCGATCAGTAGCCGCAGGGTTCTGGCTTCGGCATCGGGGAGCTGGTTATGGTCGAGGGGGGCCGCGACCGTATTGCAGCGACAAACATTGCGATTGGGAATGCCAACGGCGGTGCAGTTGGCCGGTACATCCCTCAATACAACAGAGCCCGCACCAACGCGGGCATAGTCACCAACCTGAATGTTGCCGAGGATCTTAGCCCCGGTGCCAATCACGACCCGGCTGCCGACGGTGGGGTGGCGCTTGCCGGTTTCTTTGCCAGTGCCACCCAGGGTAACCCCTTGGTAGATCAAGGTATAATCGCCGACCACCGCCGTTTCACCAATCACTACCCCCATGCCGTGATCGATAAACACCCCTTTGCCCAGACGAGCGCCGGGATGGATTTCGATGCCGGTGAAGAAGCGGGACAGGTGGGAAATAAACCGGGGCAGAAACGTAACCTTGTGATTGTGCAGCCAGTGGGCTAGCCGGTGGGCGGCGACCGCATGTAAACCGGGATAACAGCAGAGCACCTCTATCCAACTGCGAGCCGCCGGATCGCGCTCAAAAATGATCAGAAAATCATCCACCAGCGGTAACTGCTGACGTACTCCCTTGAGGAAGGGTAGCCGTTGTTGAATCGAGAACCGAAGTTGGGAGGGAGACATAGGGCCGGGGGGGCGGTGTTTCCCTGCTTATAGCAAGACCGGCTTTAACCCGGCGATGCCCCTAGCCGAATCCGATTTACTAGAACTATTAACCCTGCACTCAATCGCTGAGGTGACGATTTTTCAAGGTTTAAGAAATACTTTAAGGGTGAGGTACAGGCATTTTGTGCCTCAGGGACGGGTGTTTTTGCTCCCAGGCACGAGTAATGTGTACTCAGGTACAAACCCTCTACTCAAGAGAGATAGAGGCTATTTCGTTAGATCGTTCAGAAACCTGGCTGACTGTACTCAACCTATGGAGATTGCAGCCTACGCACCATGATTTCATAGGGAAAGTGTAGCCGATCTTGCAAAATCAATCCCCATTGGTTCAGAAATCCTTAACAATTTCCAATTGACTACCGCCCAGCCTCTAATTCAGACTCTAAAAAAACAGGATGCATCCGGTGTTGCTGAATTGAGGCATGAATTTGGAGGCCTGAATTTGGGTAGGGGCAAACGGCCGTTTGCCCCTACGAGGGACGCAGGCATGGCACGGGCATAACCGGCCCGCCCGCCGCCCCAATGACGAATGGGGATGAATGGGTGAGTTTACAGAATTTGCAACTGTGGATTGCGCGCGAAAAACCGGTCGATCTAGGCCCGTTTACGATGCTTAACATATGAAATGTCAAACTCGATACCTAAAGTAGATGAGAACCGAAAGAGTCGTTACAAATCGGCTTTTTGACGATTGCAGCTAACCCGAATTCTTGTATCAGGTTTAACAAAAGGAGCTAATTTGAGTGCCTCAAAAAGTGCACTCAAATTAACCACTAAAAGGGGTTAATCCATTACCCAGCCCAGGATTGAGGTGAGTACAGAAACACCGAGCGCGGGTGCAAAAATACCAGCCGATGGCGTTAGAAATGCCAGTCCCCTATCCTTTAAAAAATAATTACCCCTGATTTGACAAGGGTTCTGGCCCCTGAGTACAGGGTTAATCATTCAATAAACCCTATCGCCCTCGTTTCCCGACCTGGCCCCAAGGCGGTTGGTATAACTCTTTCAACGCCGAGCACCGAACCTTAAACCACCGGCTCTGCGGGAAACCCAACGTCAACGTCAGCCCGCTTAGGGCTAATTTAACCCCCGACGCCTGGTGTCTCCCCCGTAGCCCGTTAGCTTCCAGAGCAATTTCAGGCGTATCTACCCTGCTGGGTTGTCCTTCATTACTCCTAGTGAGTCATCAGCACACCCCCTCCCTATACACCTCGGAAATCGCGCTGGATAACACATATTTCGGAGCATCGGATCATTTACTACACTCTCCTAACCCTTTTGGCGTTGCATCGCTAGGCATCAAAAATTGAGTTCTTCTGCTTGATGGGCAGTTAAGAACATCTCACCTGGGTTTACAGGCTTGATGGCATCGATGCAACGTCACACTTTATTTATAAAAGGTGTAGGAAGCCGTGAATGATTTGCGAAAAGGCGTCAACGGGTTATCCCTTAGCTCTCTGTCCACAGCAACCTCAGCTTGCCCGGTCTGGTTAATCCTGCCAACCTTGCCCTTTACCTCCCCAAGCCCATGACGCCACCGCCACCCACTGCCCTTGCTTCCGCGCCTGTCGCGACGCCCGAGCTGGACATTACCTTGACTAAAACCAAGACAACGGTCAAGAAGTCTGGTGGCGGCTGTGGCTGCACTAGCAAAAGCGATACGGCTCCAGCGATCAGCGAATCGATGCAGGCCCGCATCGAAAAGCACCCCTGCTACAGCGAAGAAGCCCACCACCACTACGCCCGCATGCACGTTGCCGTGGCCCCCGCCTGCAACATTCAGTGCAACTACTGTAACCGTAAGTACGACTGCGCCAACGAAAGCCGCCCCGGCGTAGTCAGCGAACTGCTCACCCCCGAAGAAGCGGCCCACAAGGTCTTAGTTGTGGCGGGCAAAATTCCTCAAATGACGGTGCTGGGCATTGCGGGCCCGGGCGACCCGTTAGCGAACCCCGAAAAAACCTTCCGCACCTTTGAGCTGATTGCCGAGCAGGCCCCCGACATCAAGCTCTGTCTGTCTACCAACGGCCTGATGCTGCCCGACTATGTCGATCGCATCAAAGCCCTCAACGTCGACCACGTCACCATCACTATTAATATGGTGGACCCGACGGTGGGCGAGCAGATCTATCCCTGGGTGCACTATCGTCGCAAGCGCTATCGCGGCATTGAAGGGGTACGCATTCTCCACGAGCGCCAGATGGAGGGGCTGGAGGCCCTGCAAAAAGCCGACATTCTCTGCAAAGTCAATTCTGTTCTCATTCCCGGCGTTAACGACGAACACCTGCCCGAAGTGAATGCCGCCATTCGAGAACGAGGAGCGTTCCTCCACAACATCATGCCGCTGATCTCGGCCCCGGAGCACGGCACCTACTTTGGCTTAAACGGCCAGCGTGGCCCCAACCCGAAGGAGCTCAAAACGGTTCAAGACAACTGCTCGGGCAATATGAAACTGATGCGCCACTGCCGTCAGTGCCGCGCCGACGCCGTGGGCCTCCTAGGTGAAGACCGCAGTCAGGAATTCACCAAGGAAAAGTTCATGGAAATGTCGGCGGACTACAGCCTGGAGACCCGCCAGGCCGTCCACATCAGCATTGAGCAGACCCGTGCCGCCGTGGCGGAGAAGAAGCAGGCCGCCGCGACCGGCATTCATGTCGTTCCCGATAGTCCCAAGGTACTGGTTGCCGTGGCCACCAAGGGCGGTGGGCTGGTGAACCAACACTTTGGCCATGCCAGGGAATTCATGATCTACGAAGTCGATGCCACCGAGGCCAAGTTCATTGGCCACCGCAAGGTCGCCGACTACTGCCAGGGCGGTTACGGCGAAGACGCGGCCCTAGAGGGCATCATCAGCACCATTGCCGACTGCAAAGCCGTGTTGGCGGCCAAGGTTGGCCCCTGCCCCCAGAAGGAACTGCAAAAAGCAGGCCTGACCGTGGTTGAAGCCTACGACGTGATCGAGACCGTGGCCCGCCATTTCTACGACGAGCACATTCTGTCGGCGTAGATGTCGGCAGGGGCGCATAACCTGCGCCCCTGCCCAGCCCACCCACCCAGCGAGGAACCGGCTATGTCTTACACCATTACCAGTGAATGCATCAGTTGTCAGCGCTGCCTCACGGATTGCCCCACCGGGGCGATTCAAACCAACGGCACCGCCTTCTGGATTGACATAAACCGCTGTACCCAGTGCAAAGGTAGCCACGGGGTGCCCCAGTGCTGGGCCGTGTGCCCCACCAACGCGGGCTGTGTGCCCCTCACCTCTGGCACGCTGACGGTTAGCTCAGAAATTGCCACCGACTACTGGGATACCTGGTTTGCCACCTACACCCGCCTGGTGGATCGGCTCCAGGCTTCTCCGCAAAGCCAATACTGGCGGCAGTGGTTTGATGCTTACTCTCAGTCGGTGAGTCGATTGCAGGCGCAAACGAATTCTTGAACAGAGTCGCTCGGCCTGGTGGGCACTGCCCACCCTACAACGCTTTTCCCATTCCCTTGATGCGAAATGCTCGCCCGTGGGTTACGGCTAATCCCTGATTTACCGAACAACGGCCTGATTTGACTCTGGCCTAATCCACCCTACGGCGGCTCCCCTTTTTTAACCTTGCATTGTTCATTTTGAATTCAAACCCTGCCCTCTCCCACCGTCCTTTACCTCACCCCGAACGCGGAGACGATTCATGGTCATTTATTTAGACAACAACGCGACCACCCAAGTTGACCCCGAGGCGCTGGCGGCAATGCTGCCCTACCTGAGTGACCTGTACGGCAACCCGTCGTCAATGCACAGCTTTGGGGGCCAGGTGGGTGCCGCCGTGCAGGATGCCCGCGAAAAACTGGCGGCCCTGCTTGGGGCTGAGGACACCGAGATCATCTTCAACAGCTGCGGCAGTGAAGGCAACAACACCGCTATCCAAGCGGCCCTGGCGGCTCAGCCCGAGAAGCGCCACATTGTCACCACGGCGGTGGAGCACCCCGCCATTCTCAGCGTGTGCAAGTTTCTGGAGAAAAAGGGCTACACCGTGACCTACCTGTCGGTGGATGGCCGCGGCCAGCTCGACCTGATGGAAGTGGAAGCGGCGATCACCGGCGGTACCGCCCTGGTCACCACCATGTACGCCAACAACGAAACCGGGGTGATCTTTCCGGTGGAGCAGGTGGGGGCGATGGCTAAAGAAGCCGGAGCTACCTTCCACGTTGATGCCGTGCAGGCGGTGGGCAAAGTGCCCATCGACCTCAGCACCAGCACCATCGACCTGCTTACCCTCTCGGGTCACAAGCTCCACGCCCCCAAAGGGGTTGGTGCCCTCTACGTGCGCAAGGGCTTCCGCTTCCGGCCCTTTCTGCTGGGTGGGCACCAGGAGCGCGGTCGCCGGGCGGGTACCCACAACGTGCCCGGCATCGTCGCCCTGGGTAAAGCCGCCGAGCTGGCCCAGGTACACCTGGCTAACGTCAAGCGCGAGGCCGAGCTGCGGGATCTGCTGGAGTGCGGCATTCTCGCCACCATTGCGGATACCTCGGTAAACGGCAGCGGCACCCCCCGCCTGCCCAACACCACCAACATCGGCTTTAAGTACATCGAAGGGGAAGCCATTTTATTCATGCTCAACAAGCACGGCATCTGCGCCTCCTCCGGCTCCGCCTGCACCTCGGGCTCCCTCGACCCCTCCCACGTGCTCACCGCCATGGGCCTGCCCTACACCATCCTCCACGGCTCCATTCGCTTCAGTCTCTCCCGGTTCACTACGGAAGCAGATGTGCGCCAAGTCTTGACCGTGATGCCCGACATCGTCGAACGCCTCCGCGCCCTGTCGCCCTTTAACAGCGACCAGGCTGGGTGGTTGCAGGAGCGAGACTTAGCCGTTGCGACTTAGGAAAACAAAGGGTTTACGGTTCGCGGTTCACGGTCTCTCGCAAACCCTGCCCCTCAAATCGTAAACCTGACACTCCAAACCGTAAACCCATCCACCCCAAACCTGACCCCCCAAACCGCAAACCCATCCACCCCTCACCCCCCGAAACCACCATGTGGGAATACACCGACAAAGTTCTCGACCTGTTCTACAACCCCGTTAACCAGGGGGCCATCGACGCTCCTGAGGAGCCCGGCGTAGCCGTGGTGTTTGGGGAAGTGGGCAGCATTGCCTGCGGCGATGCCCTGCGGCTGCACCTGAAGATTCAGGAAGACCAGGAGAAAATTCTCGATGCTCGGTTTCAGACCTTTGGCTGCACCAGCGCCATTGCATCCTCCTCGGCCCTGACCGAAATCATTAAGGGTAAAACCCTGGATGAGGCGCTGAATATCTCCAACCAAGATATTGCCGACTACCTGGGCGGGTTGCCCGAGGCCAAAATGCACTGCTCGGTGATGGGCCAGGAAGCGCTGGAAGCTGCTATCTACAAGTATCGCGGCATTGAAGTGGCCCACCATGACGACGACGATGAAGGCACCTTGATCTGCAAGTGCTATGGCGTCACCGAGCCCCGCATTAAGCGGGTGATCCGCGAGAACAATCTGACCACCGTGGAGCAGGTGACCAACTACGTCAAGGCGGGCGGCGGTTGTAGCTCTTGCCTGGCTGATATTGAAGACCTGATTGCCGAGGTGCAGCATACACAACTTGCGGTTGCCGTCGCCACGGATATCGCCATCCAGAACAGCTCAGCCCATCAGGTGCCCGACGCTCTGCCCATACTCACCAACATCCAAAAGATCACGCTGATTCAGCGGGTGTTAGACGCTGAGGTGCGCCCCATGCTGATCGCCGACGGCGGCGACGTGCAGCTTCACGATGTCGACGGCGATCGGGTGCTGGTCAAACTCCAGGGGGCCTGCGGCTCCTGCGCCAGCAGCACCGCCACGCTCAAGTATGCCATCGAGGCCAAGCTTAAGGATCTGGTCTTGCCTACGCTCACCGTTGAGGAGGTAACGGTGTAGTGACGGGTGGGCACGGCCCACCCTACGACTGGCGGGGCAGCCGCGAAGCGATGCCCCCTACGGCCTCCCCCTCATCCCTCTATCCCCCATCTCCTATGCACCGTTCTACCCCCTCACTCCACTTCGGGCGATCGCCTCCGGCCTGACCCCGAAGTGCTGGATATCTCAGTCTTCCAGAGTTCACACCAACGCCTGTCTCCTGACTCCTGAATTCTGGTTTCCTCTCACCCTTGTTCACCTCAAAACCCTATACAACACGGAGAAATCCACCCATGCGACAGATTGCATTTTACGGAAAAGGCGGTATCGGCAAATCGACCACCTCCCAAAACACCATCGCCAGTATGGCCGATCGCAACCGCATCATGATCGTGGGTTGTGACCCCAAGGCTGACTCTACTCGCCTGATGCTGCACAGCAAAGCCCAGACCACCATTCTGCACCTGGCCGCCGAGCGCGGTGCCGTTGAGGATCTCGAACTCGAAGAAGTGCTGCTCAAAGGCTATAAGGACGTCAAGTGCGTTGAGTCGGGCGGCCCTGAGCCTGGGGTTGGCTGTGCCGGTCGAGGTATCATCACCGCCATCAACTTCCTCGAAGAAGAAGGCGCTTACGAAGACCTAGATTTTGTCTCCTACGACGTACTGGGCGACGTAGTTTGCGGCGGTTTCGCCATGCCCATTCGGGAAGGCAAAGCCCAGGAAATCTACATCGTTTGCTCCGGTGAAATGATGGCCATGTACGCGGCCAACAACATCGCCCGAGGCATTCTTAAGTACGCCCACTCGGGTGGTGTGCGCCTGGGCGGCCTGATCTGCAACAGCCGTAATGTTGACCGGGAAATCGACCTGATCGAAACCCTGGCCGAGCGCCTGGGCACCCAGATGATTCACTTCGTGCCCCGTGACAACATCGTGCAGCACGCTGAACTGCGCCGCATGACGGTGATCGAGTACGCCCCCGACAGCAAGCAAGCGGCAGAATACACCGCGCTAGCTAAGAAGATCGAAAACAACAAGAACCTGGTGATTCCCACGCCCATCTCCATGGACGAACTGGAAGAACTGCTGGTCGAGTTCGGTCTGCTGAACGGTGACGAAGAGTACGAAAAAGCCCTAGCTGCCGACAAAACTGCCGTAGCGGTCTAGCGCCTCTAGCTAGAAACCGGGCTTCTGGTTCGACCGCCTAGTTTGAGCCATTAGACGACTAGAAACCCGGTTTCTCCTACCTATCCATCTATCCATCCACCCTACCTAAGAGGGCAACTATGACCACCGTAGAAGACAGAAAAGCGCTCGTCCAGGAGGTCCTGGAAGCGTACCCCGAGAAAGCCCAAAAGAGCCGCTCCAAGCACCTGAACGTGACCGAAGAAGGCGCTTCCGACTGCGGTGTCAAATCGAATAAAAAGTCTGTTCCTGGCGTTATGACCACCCGTGGCTGTGCCTATGCCGGGGCCAAGGGTGTGGTCTGGGGGCCGGTGAAGGACATGATCCACATCAGCCACGGCCCCGTGGGCTGCGGCTACTACTCCTGGTCAGGTCGTCGTAACTATTACATCGGCACCACCGGGGTCGATACCTTTGGCACCATGCAGTTCACCTCCGACTTCCAGGAGCGAGATATTGTATTCGGCGGCGACAAAAAACTCGACAAGCTGATCGATGAACTGGAAGAACTCTTCCCCCTCAGCAAAGGCACCACCATTGAATCGGAATGTCCGGTGGGTCTAATCGGGGATGACATCGAAGCCGTTGCCCGGAAGCAGGCCAAGAAGACTGGCAAGCCCGTGGTTCCCGTCCGCTGTGAAGGCTTCCGGGGGGTCTCCCAATCCCTCGGTCACCACATCGCCAACGACACCGTGCGCGACTGGGTGCTGCCCAAGGCCGATGAGTATCGTCAGCTGCCCGAAGGCTTCGAGTCTGGCCCCTACGATGTCAACATCATCGGTGACTACAACATCGGTGGCGATGCCTGGCCCAGCCGCATGCTGTTAGAAGCCATCGGCCTGCGGGTGATCTGTCAGTTCTCTGGGGATGGCACCTTCAACGAAGTGGTCATGACCCCCCTGGCCAAGCTCAACCTGATCCACTGCTATCGCTCCATGAACTACATCTGCCGCTTCATGGAAGAGAAGTACGGCATCGGCTGGCTCGAATACAACTTCTTTGGCCCCACCCAGATCGCCAAGTCCCTGCGTAAGATCGCCGCCCAGTTCGACGAAACCATCCAGGCCAAAGCGGAAGACGTGATCGCCAGCTTCCAGCCCCGCATGGATGCGATCGTTGAGAAGTATCGCACCCGCCTGGAAGGCAAGCAAGTGATGATGATGGTTGGCGGCCTGCGGCCTCGCCACGTCATCCCCGCCTTCGAAGACCTGGGCATGAAGGTGATCGGTACCGGCTATGAGTTCGGCCACGGCGACGACTACAAGCGCACCGCCGACTACGTAGACGAAGGCACCGTCATCTACGACGACGTCAGCGGCTTTGAGTTTGAGGAACTGGCCAAGCAAATGAAGCCAGACCTGATCGCCGCTGGCATCAAAGAGAAGTACGTCTTCCAGAAGATGGCCCTGCCCTTCCGCCAGATGCACTCCTGGGATTACTCCGGCCCCTACCACGGCTACGAAGGCTTTGAGGTCTTTGCCCGTGACATGGATATGGCCGTTAACAATCCCACCTGGGGCCTGGTTACTCCCCCCTGGCAAACCGCCGCCTAAGGCGTAGGGGCACAGTCGGCTGTGCCCCTACCCAAACCCCACCCATCCACTCCCTCTTCCCTCCCAAGGAGAAAACCATGACTGAGAACACCAACCCCCAAGTACCGGAGACGGCCTCTGTAGCCGGGAAGATTCAGGATCACTTCGACCTATTCCACACCGAGCAGTACCAAGACCTATTTGAGTACAAGCGCCAGTTTGAAGGTGCCCACGATCGCGACCTGGTTGCCGAAACCGCTGAATGGACCAAGGGCTGGGAATACCGGGAAAAGAACTTTGCCCGCGAAGCCCTCACCATTAACCCCGCTAAGGCCTGTCAGCCCCTTGGCTCTCTGTTCGTCGCCTCGGGTTTCGAGGGCACCTTGCCCTACAGCCACGGCTCCCAGGGCTGCGTCGCCTACTTCCGCACCCACCTGACCCGCAATTACAAAGAGCCCTTCCAGGCGGTGTCCTCGTCTATGACGGAAGATGCGGCGGTGTTTGGCGGCCTCAACAACCTGAAGCAGGGGCTAGAAAACTCCTACACCCTGTACAAGCCCAAGATGATCGCCCTCTGCACCACCTGCATGGCGGAGGTGATTGGGGATGACATTGGCGCGTACATCACGACGGCTAAGAACGAAGCGTTGATTCCGGCTGACTTACCGGTACCGGCGGCCCATACGCCGAGCTTTGTGGGCTCCCACATCACCGGCTACGACAACATGCTGATCAGCATCCTCAAGACGCTGACCAAAGGCAAAAAGGCCGAGACCACCAACGGCAAGTTCAACTTCAACCTGGGCTTTGACCCCTACATCGGCAACATCCGCGAGCTGAAGCGAATTCTGGGCCTGTTTGGCATCGACTACACCATCCTGTCGGACAACTCAGACACCTTTGATTCTCCCAACACGGGCGAATTCAAGATGTACAACGGGTTGACCACGTTGGAAGAAGCCGGTGATTCCATCAACGCCGAAGGCAGCTTCTTTTTCCAGAAGTACACCACGCCCAAGACCCAGGAGTATATCGCCAAAGAGTGGGGTCAAAAGACCTACAACTTCCGCCCCTTCGGCATCAAGGGTACCGACGAGTTCCTGATGACCCTCTCAGCCGTCACCGGCAAGGCGATTCCCCAGGAGTTGCAGCAGGAGCGGGGCCGGGCCGTAGACGCCCTGACCGACTCCCAAGCCTGGATCCACGGTAAGCGGATTGCCCTTTACGGCGACCCCGACCACGTATTTAGCCTGACCCAGTTCTTGTTAGAAATGGGCGCTGAACCCGTGCACATCGTGGTCACCAACTCGAACGAGGAGTTTGAAGCTGAACTGCGCGAGGTGCTGACCAACAGCCCCTACGGCCAAGACGCCACCATCTGGGGCAAGAAGGATCTGTGGCACCTGCGCTCTTTGATGTTCACCGAGCCCGTCGACCTGTTGATCGGCAACTCCTACGGTAAATACCTCTGGCGTGACACCGGCACTCCCCTGGTGCGGATTGGCTACCCGATCTTTGATCGGCACCACATGCACCGCTACGCCACCCTGGGCTACCAAGGCGCGATTAACCAGTTCAACTGGATTGTCAACACCATCCTCGATGAACTCGATCGCCGGACCATCGTGCCCGCCAAGACGGACATCTCCTTCGACTTGATCCGTTAGGGGGATGGGTAACGGGGTGGATGGGTAGATGGGCAACTCCCTCACTCATCCACCCGCCCACTCATCCACCGCTGAGCGCTCGCGTCGCCGCCCGCCCACTCATCCACTCCCCACCCCTGCCATGAAACTCTCTGAAGACGTCGAACTCGACAGCCCGCCAATTTTTGATATGGGCCAGCGGGTGCGCTGCCGCAAAGTGCTCCGCAACGATGGCACCTTCCCTGGCAAAGACATCGGGTTTCACCTGGCCAAGAAAGGCGACATCGGCTACATCGTCGGCATCGGCACCTACCTGCAGCGGGCCTACATTTATTCGGTGCATTTTCTAGATAGCAACTTTGTGGTCGGCTGCCTGAGCAAAGAGCTGGAACGGATGGACGAAGACTACAAACCCCTAATTGAGCAAGAAGACTGGTAGACCCATTTGGGGGGTTAGATGGCCGATTTTAATCCGTTCAACCCTCCCCCCCCGGTAGCCCGTAGGGTGGGCACTGCCCACCTATCCACCAACCCTGGAACACCGACGATGTCACTCCTCACCCACCCCTCCCATCAACACACCCATTCCATACCGGCCCCTCGGCCGCCATCTGATTTAAATATCTGGCAACCCCTGCGGCGGTGGATCGACCAGATCAGCGTCACCAACCGCCGCGCGGCCCATCTGATCTGCCGGGTTATCCCCTGCTGCTGCCCCTTTGAGCGCGATCTCACCCTCTTTGGCCACACGGTGCACATTCCCGCCCTCTGCGAACTCAACCCGGTCTACAACGAGCTTGTGGGGCTGCGGTTTCGCGCCCTGAGCTACCTGGCCGATGCCTGTGGTGAGGATATCAACCGCTACATCTGCTAAGGCGAAAGACTCCCCCGTGGGTTACGGCCAGTGCCTCATTGATCTGAGTCTAGCCCGGTCTGACATCGGCCTAACCCACCCTACGGTTTTGAATTTTGAATTTTGAACTCAAACCTTCTCCCTCCCGCCCCCTACCTCCCCCACCGCCATGAAAATGACCTCGGGAAAAATCAACGAACTGCTGACCCAGCCGGGCTGTGAGCACAACCACAAAAAAGGCGAGAAGGGTAAAAACAAAGCCTGCCAGCAGCAGGCTCAGCCCGGTGCCGCCCAGGGAGGGTGCGCCTTCGACGGGGCTAGCATTGCCCTGGTGCCGATTACCGACGTGGCCCACCTGGTGCATGGCCCCATCGCCTGCGCGGGTAACTCCTGGGGCAGCCGGGGCAGCCTCTCCTCAGGGCCCATGATCTACAAGATGGGGTTCACCACCGACCTGAGCGAAAACGACATCATCTTTGGTGGCGAGAAAAAGCTCTACAAAGCCATCCACGCCGTCAAGGAGCGCTACAACCCTGCCGCCGTGTTCGTCTACCTGACCTGCGTCACCGCTCTGATTGGCGATGATCTTGATGCAGTGTGCCGGGCCGCCAGTCAAGCGTTTGAGCTGCCCGTCATTCCCGTCACCTCCCCTGGCTTTGTGGGCAGCAAGAACCTGGGCAACCGCATCGGTGGCGAAGCCCTGCTGGAGTATGTGGTGGGTACCGGCGAACCCGAATACACCACCCCCTACGACATCAACCTGATCGGCGAGTACAACATCGCCGGGGAAATGTGGGGCGTGACGCCGCTGCTAGAGAAGTTAGGCATTCGCGTGCTGGCCAAGATTACCGGCGACGCCCGCTATCAGGAAATCACCTACGCTCACCGGGCCAAGCTCAACGTGATGATTTGCTCTAAGGCGCTGATCAACATGGCCCACAAGATGCAGGAGCGCTACGGCATTCCCTACGTCGAAGCGTCGATCTACGGCGTGGAGGACATGAATAACCTGCTACGGGCGATCGCCGCCCAGCTCGGCGATGACGACCTCAAGGCCCGGGTCGAAGCCCTGATTGCCGAAGAAACCGCCCAGCTGACCGAGGCCCTCGCTCCCTACCGCCAGCGCCTCCAGGGCAAGCGCGTGGTGCTGTATACCGGCGGCGTCAAGAGTTGGTCGATCATCTCCGCCGCTAAGGATCTCGGCATTGAAGTCGTCGCCACCAGCACCAAAAAGAGCACCGCAGAAGACAAAGCCCGGATCAAAACCCTGCTGGGCAAAGATGGCATCATGCTGCAAAAGGGCAACGCCCAGGAACTGCTCAAGGTGATTGCCCAAACTAAGGCCGACATGCTGATCGCTGGCGGTCGCAACCAGTACACCGCCCTCAAGGCGCGCATTCCCTTTCTCGACATCAACCAGGAGCGCCACCACCCCTACGCCGGGTATCTGGGCATGATTGAGATGGCCAAGGAGCTGGATGAGGCGCTGCACAGCCCAATTTGGTCGCAGGTGCGGCAGGTTGCGCCCTGGGAAGGCCCTCACCCCGCCTCCGGCACCCCGGCGGGGAGGGAGGAGAGGGCTCTCACTAAGGTTGTCGCCCGCCGCAAATCTGTCGCCGTTAACCCCCTGAAGCAAAGCCAGCCCCTCGGTGCGGCCCTGGCCTACCTGGGGGTGAAGGGCATCATGCCGCTATTTCACGGCTCCCAGGGCTGTACGGCCTTTGCCAAGGTGATGCTGGTACGTCATTTTCGGGAGGCCATCCCCCTTTCGACCACCGCCATGACCGAGGTGACGACCATTCTGGGTGGCGAAGACAATATTGAGACGGCGATTCTAACGCTGGTTGAGAAGGCCAACCCCGACATCATCGGCCTCTGTACGACGGGGTTGACCGAAACCCGCGGCGACGACATGCAGGGCATTTTGCGCACCATTCGTCAGCGCCAGCCCGAGCTAGCTCACCTGCCGATTGCCTTTGCCTCCACCCCTGACTTCAAAGGAGCCCTCCAGGATGGCTACGCCGCTGCGGTAGAAGCCCTGGTGCGGGATATTCCCTTGGGGCCTGAAAACGGTCTGGATCTGGCCGCCCTGGAGGTCGCTCCGTTTTATCCCCACCCGACCCCCACCTCGCAGTTTCAGGTGACGGTACTGGCGGGGCCTGCCCTGGCCCCCGGCGACGTGCAGGCGGTGAAAGACATGGTGAGCGCCTTTAACCTCAAGCCGGTGGTGCTGCCCGATCTATCCGCCTCGCTGGATGGGCACCTGTCTGAGGAGTACAGCGCCGTGACCAGCGGGGGCACCTCGGTGGACGAGCTGCGATCGCTACACCAGTCCATGTTTACCCTGGCGATCGGCCACACCATGACCACCGCGGCGGAGGTTCTGCAACAGCGCTTTGGCACTGAGTTTGCTGTGTTCAACAGCCTCACTGGGCTGGCGGAGGTAGATCGCTTTGTGCATCAGCTGGCTACCCTCAGTGGGCAGCCCGTGCCCGAACAGTACCAGCGTCAGCGCCAGCAGCTCCAGGATGCCATTCTCGACACCCACTTTTTCTTTGGCCGCAAGCGGGTGGCCCTGGCCCTAGAGCCGGATCTGCTCCATGTGATCGCCTGGTGGCTCACCACCACCGGGGCCAAGGTACACGCCGCCGTCACCACCACCAAGTCCCAGCTGCTCAAGGATCTGCCCCTGGACACCGTTACCATCGGCGACCTGGAGGACTTGGCCGACCTGGCCCAGGGCGCCGACCTGCTGATCGCCAACTCCAACGCCAAGGCCCTGGCCAAAACGCTAGATATTCCCCTCTATCGCCTGGGTTTTCCGGTATTTGACCGGCTTGGCAACGGTCGGCGCAGCACCGTGGGCTACGACGGCACCACCCAGCTGTTGTTTGACCTCGGCAACCTGTTCATGGAGGCCGACGAGGAGAATGCCCACGAGCTGGTGCAGAGCTGGCGCCAAGGAGGTGATGGATAGGATTTTAAAGTTTGGATTCAGTTCCGCCCGCCATTTACGTTGTTAACGAGACAGGTGACTTCTATGAAAGTTGCATTCACGACTCAAGACTCTGAATACATCAACGCCCACTTTGGCTGGGCTAAACGCATCGATGTCTACGAGGTCAACACCACCGGCTACACCTTTCTAGAAAGCCTCGAATTTGGTGGCGACCTCAAGGAAGACGGTAACGAAGACAAGCTAGAGCCCAAGATCAAAGCCCTGGAAGACTGCACCATTGTCTACGTTTCAGCAATTGGGGGCAGCGCTGCGGCTCGGCTAATTCGCAAAAATGTTACCCCGATCAAAGCCCAAACCGAGACCGACGAAATCCAGGACGTGTTGACCCGGCTGGTGCAAACCCTCAACGGCAGCCCGCCCCCCTGGTTACGTAAGGCGCTGCAAAAGAGCCAGCCCCCCCAGCCAGACAACCGATTTGACGACGAACTAGAAACCATCGAAGAGGAATTACTCGTATGAGCCCCGTGATCACCCCCGCTGCCCTCGAAAATGCCTTAATTATTGACAATGCGCCGTTTTTGAAGGCCATCGTGCAGCAGATTCGCGCCAACGACCCCTACGGTACCTACCGCAACTGGGCTGATGAGCTGCTGCTGAAGCCCTACGTGCTCAGCAAAGCTCAGAAGCGCGAGATTTCTGTTGACGGTGACGTTGACCCCATTACCCAGAGCCGCATCATGGCCTTTTATCGAGCGGTCGCCTATCGCCTCGAAGAAGAGTCGGGCCTGTTGTCGCAGGTGGTCATTGACCTCAGCCACGAGGGCTTTGGCTGGGCGCTGATCTTCTCGGGTCGGCTGTTGCTGGTGTCTAAAACCCTGCGCGATGCCCAACGCTTCGGCTTTGCCTCCCTCGAAACGCTCAACGAAGAAGGCGAAAAGCTGGTGCAAAAAGGCATTGACCTGGCCCAGCGCTTTCCCGCAGTCGCTGACGTTTAAGGCATAGGTGGGTAGATGGGCACTGGGTAAAAGGCTCCCTCCCAGGCTTCCTCCCTCCCACCTTCCCTCCCTCTTCCTCTCCCCCCAGCCACCCTACGCCTATGACCACAACCACCACCCCCACCGAACTTGAGGCGCTAAAAAAGCAAATCAAACAGCTCAACAGCAAAGCCGGTCAAATGAAGATGGATCTTCACGACATTGCCGAAGGCCTTCCCAATGACCTAGAACAACTGCCTGAAGCGGCAGAACGCACCTACGCCATCTATGTTCAGATCCGTGCACTCAAACAACAACTCAAAACCCTAGAGGCCGCCCAATGACGACCACAGACCTATCCCTAGACCAGTTCAACCAGCTCAAAGATGCTGAAGAATACTTTGAATTTTTTGGCCTCAGCTACGACCCCCAGGTGGTCAACGTCAACCGTTTGCATATTCTGCGCAAGTTCTCTCAGCTCACCCAGGCGGTTGACAAAACCCAGGGCGAAGCTGAGGTACTCGCCGCCTACAGTCGAGAACTGCGCAATGCCTACGACCTCTTTGTCACGTCTAATTCGGTCGAGCAGAAGCTGTTCAAGGTGTTCCAAGACAAGCCCAAGAACGTGGTCATGCTCTCCGATATTGAGGTGGAATAGCTCCCTCCTCCGTAGGATGGGTGAAGCGTGAGCGGAACCCAACGCAGTCCAGATTTGTGAGGTTGCCCTGCGTTTCACCCCACCTCCCCGACCCCGACCCCGCCCATCCCGCCCTGCGGGTACCCCTCCCAGGAGGGGTTGTTGCCAACCCTCAACTGTTCTGCGAGGATACCGTGACTCAGCTAACGCCCACCGAAACTGAACGCTACCGTCGCCAGATCATGCTGCCTGGTTTAGGTGAAACGGGCCAGCTCAAACTCAAAAACACCACGGCACTGGTCACCGGGGTGGGTGGGCTGGGCGGCACCGCCGCCCTTTACCTGGCGGTCGCTGGGGTCGGCAAACTCATCCTGGTGCGGGGCGGCGACCTAATTCGGGATGACCTGAACCGGCAGGTGCTGATGACCGACGACTGGGTGGGCAAACCCCGGGTGTTTAAAGCCCAGGCCACCCTGCAGGCCCTCAACCCCGACATTGAAATCGAGGCGGTGTGCGAGTACGTCAGTGCCGACAACATTGACGCCCTCGTACAGCGGGCCGACATCGCCCTCGACTGCGCCTTTGATTTCAACGAGCGGGATCTGCTCAATGCCGCCTGCGTACGCTGGGGCAAGCCGATGGTCGAGGCCGCCATGAACGGCATGGAGGCCTACCTCACCACCATTGTGCCGGGGCAGACTCCCTGCCTCACCTGCCTGTTTCCCGACAAACCCGAGTGGGATCGCTGGGGCTTCGGGGTCTTGGGCGCTGTTTCTGGCACCCTGGCCTGCCTGGCTGCCCTAGAAGCCATCAAGCTGAGAACCGGCTTGGGTACCCCCCTGCTCGGACAACTGCTCACCATGGATTTGGCCCGGGCCGAGTTTGCCAAGCGACGCGCTTACCACGACCCTGACTGTCTAGTGTGCGGCCAAATCTCTCGGCATCAACTCTCCGATCGCTTAACTGACCTGTCGTTATCCTCCGCTGAGTTCTGCGGTGCCCTGTGACCTGGACTGCTTTGATATTGGTTGCGATCGCATTTTTCCTCTGGTGCTAACCTCACCCTTCCACCCCCTCAACCGTTCTCCATCCCTTACCCCCCGAAATACCATGACTGTAACTCTGACTGAACTGGCCGAACTTCGCCTGCGTACCTTCGTGCGCGGCACCCCCGACTACACCCCCCAGCGGGGCGTCCGCCTCGCCGTTAAGGACGGTGGCTGCAACGGTTACGAATATGACATCAAAATTGCCAACGCCCCCAACCCCGATGACGAAATTGTCGAAGCGGGTTCCCTCAAGGTCTTCGTAGACCCCCACAGTGCGCCGTTGCTAGAGGGCATTGTGGTCGACTACATCGATAGCCTGCTGGAAAGCGGCTTTAAGTTCACCAACCCCAACGCCACCGACACCTGCGGCTGCGGCAAATCCTTCCAGGCCGCTGGCGACTGTACCCCAGCGGGCGTGCCCTGTTCCTAGCCAATTTTAGAGTTTAGATGGGCCGGTCCTATCGCTGATTGACTGACAAAACCCGTGAAATGCCTGCTATGGCGTAGGTTGGGTGGCGCGATAGCAGAACCCAACAAGGGTTACTGCTGTTGGGTTTTCTCCTCTGGAGACGCTGCGCGAACGCTCCGCTGCACCCAACCTACCTCCAAAGTTTTGTCAGTCAACCAGGTCCTAACGTTTCCCCGATCACCTCACCAGGAGACCCCGATGACCACCTTCCAAGTTCACCTGATCAATAAAAAACGGCAGATCGACATCACGATTCCGGTTGAAGAAGATACCTATATCCTCGATGCCGCCGAAGAAAATGACATCGAGCTACCCTTCTCTTGCCGAGCCGGGGCTTGCTCTAGCTGCGTCGGCAAACTGGTCGAAGGCGAAGTCGACCAAGCCGATCAGTCTTTTTTAGACGATACCCAAATAGAGAAAGGGTTCGTGCTGCTCTGTGTTGCCTATCCCCGCTCCGACTGCACGATAAAAACCCATATGGAGGCGTATTTGGTTTAACTACCCCCTTCTTGGAGGGGTGCCCGCAGGGCTTCGGCGTCAGCTCAGCCAAACGCAGGGCAGGTCAAAATTGGATCAGCTGGAGTATTTTACTATGTTTACGGAATTTACGGTTTCAGGCTCGTCATTGCCGCTACTGAAAGTAGGCGAACAGGGAATTATTAACCGCTTAACCGGTACGGATGCCAGTGCTATCAAAGACCTCAGAGCATTGGGTTTAGATCGAGGCACATCGATTCGCCTGATCGAACGATCCCCAGATTTTGTGGTAAGCACTGGCGGAAAACACGTTGCCCTGAGCAAGCGACTGCGTCAGGCCATCTATGTGCGACTCAAGCACCACTAGGCTGCATCGTTGACCATATTCGACAGTTCGTTTCGTGGCTAATACCCTTAGAAATAGGTGATCAATCATGGCAAAAATTGGGCTTTTCTATGGCAGCACATCGGGTACTACTGAAGAAATCGCAGAAAAAATACAGGCTAAAATTGGCGAAGATATCTGCGACCTGTACAGCATGGCCGACGACTTCGATGACGTTGACGACCTGTTGAAATATGATTACCTGCTGCTGGGTTGCTCCACCTGGGGCGCTGGAGATGTTCAGAATGACTGGCGTGAGCCGTTGTTTGATATGGAGATGGACAAGCCTGACTTTTCGGGTAAAACCATCGCCCTATTTGGGCCCGGAGATTGTGAAGGCCACAGCAAACACTTTGTGGGGGCCTTAGGTGCCCTCTACGATCAGTTCAAAGCGCTCGGGGCTAATGTTGTAGGCGCGGTCGCTGTAGACGGTTATTCCTTTGAAAAATCGACCGCCATTCGAGAGGGTAAATTTGTCGGGCTACCCCTTGACGAAGTCAACGAAAGCGAAAAGACCGATCAGCGGATTGCCGATTGGCTGGAGCTATTGAAGGCCGATTTTCCGGCCCTAGCCGCCTAGAGATAACGGAGAAAGCCATCACCTCACCGACCCGGGGCCGCTCGGCTCAGCGGCCCCCTGAACCGCAGGGGCACCCAAGCCTAAACTGGTTGAGGGGCGGCGGGTTCTTTTGGTAGCATCCACTAGTCGGAGCTGCTCCTCGCCTTCAACCAGGTTCTCCCAGCCCCCGGTGACCCAGGTTTAGTCCACCGCAATCATCACATCCGACGACTTAACTAGGGCGTAGGCTTCACTCCCGACGCTGATCCCCAAGCGCTCTACTGAAGATTTGGTAATAATGGAGGTAATCTCAACCGCGGGGGCCACCTCAATCACAATTTCAGCATTAACCGCACCTAGTTCTATGGACTTAACGGTTCCCTTGAGGGCATTTCGGGCACTAATTTTCATTCCTAATCCCCATAATGATAGATTGGCCAGCGGTGAGGCATTAAATCACATATTCAATCAAAGGGCAATTTGGTTAAAACAATCGGTAACGGAGATCACTCAAAGTGATTAAATTCTTCTTGTGATCATAGATTTATCTTAAGCCTGATCATTTACAGCTTAGAGGATGTTTGAAAAGATATCTGATGTAGCATTAGACATCTGCTGATCCCCCCTACCCCCCGTGAAAAGGAGGGCTGCCCGCTCAAAAGCCTCCTTGTCAATGAAGAATTAGGGGGATCGCCACTCTGGCTACAGCAGGCAATACTTTTCAAACGCCCCTAACTCTTTTCTGCCCAGACCAAGTTACTCATCCTCCGAGTCAGCGCTTGACTGATTCAAGCTTTGATCAATAAGGCGATTTCTGAAAAAGAAAATATCCGATGTCAATAGACTTTCGGGCTGGATTCCCACCGGCGCGGGAATGACAAGGTAAGTTCTGGGCTGGAAATTTCCTAAATGTTTTCAGGCATCGATCAAAGCGGGGTTTTCTATGATGTTGCGATCTTAAGAAATTATTTAATTGCGATCGACGTCGGCCTCGATCGTGTCATTTTTTGCGGAACTCTCGCCAAGGGCTTAATTTTTTGAATTCGTTCAATTTGAGGAAAATTTAAGTTAAGCTTGTTAAAATAATTAAATCAATACAGTTTAAGATTTGATTAATTGATGAGATCTTAAAAGTGGGTATGACGGTAATATTCTGTTTTCAGATCGATTTTGTAAGGGCTTGAGACTTTGAGTTTAGAAGTTTTGAATTGAGGCAATGCAGCCCCACCAGAATCAGGCCCACCAGAATCAGGGATGAGTATGCGCCAGAGCTTGTTTTTGGGCTGTCCCTGGCTAACCGTTGAGGTTGGTTGAGGTTGGTTGAGATTGATTAATGAGATGAAGTTGGAAATCACTTAGAGGAGATTGGTCTATGCGTGTCGCCAAGGATGTCACTGATCTGGTGGGTAACACTCCCCTAGTACAGCTCAACCGGATCCCTCAGGCCGAGGGCTGTAGCGCCCAAATTTTGGTCAAGCTGGAGGGTATGAATCCGGCCGCATCGGTCAAAGACCGGATCGGAGCCAACATGGTTCATGCGGCAGAGGCGGCGGGGATGATCGCCCCGGGGGAGGCCATCCTGGTGGAGCCCACCTCGGGCAATACCGGCATTGCCCTGGCCATGGTGGCCGCAGCTAAGGGCTATCGCCTGATCCTCACCATGCCCGAGACCATGAGCCTGGAGCGCCGAGCCATGCTCAAAGCCTACGGGGCCGAACTGGTGTTGACCCCCGGCAACCTGGGCATGAAAGGCGCCATCGCCAAGGCCCAGGAGCTGGCGGCGCAGCTGCCCCACGCTTTTATGCCCCAGCAGTTTGACAACCCCGCCAATCCCCAGATTCATCGCGATACCACCGCCGAAGAGATCTGGGCCGACACCGATGGTCTAGTCGATATGGTGGTAGCCGGAGTCGGTACTGGCGGCACTATCACCGGCATTGCCGAGGTGCTCAAGGCTCGCAAGGCGAGTTTTCAGGCGATCGCCGTCGAACCCCTCGGCAGCCCGGTGCTGTCTGGCGGCAGCTCTGGCCCCCACAAAATTCAGGGCATTGGGGCGGGGTTTATTCCCTCGGTGCTGCGGGTCGATCTGATCGACGAGGTCGTTCAGGTGGCCGACGAAACGGCGATCGCCCTCAGCCGTCGCCTGGCCCGCGAAGAAGGCTTACTCTCTGGCATTTCTGCTGGCGCGGCCCTTGCCGCCGCTATCCAGGTGGGGCAGCGGCCTGAAAATAGCGGCAAGCTCATCGTCATGATTCAGCCCAGCTTTGGCGAACGCTACCTCAGTACGGTGCTGTTTAAAGACCTGGAGCCCGCCTATCCGCCCTTGGTACCCGACGCCCTCCCCGCCGAGTATCAGCCTGCCCCCTTGACCTGATTTTTCCCTAGTCCTGAGGAAACCCCTATGTCTACCCCAGTGCCCGAGGCCGCCACTAGCGCCCGCCAAGGGCGATATTTTGACCTCATTGACAGGCTGCTAGCCTGCCCCAATGGCGAAGAGCCTCAAATTCTGAATGCTGAACCCGATCTTCTCGATGCCGGGTTTGTGACCGCCTTGATGCAAACTGCCAGCTACTTTGCCCACCAAGACAATGCCGAAGCGGCCAAGTTTTTGATCTTCATTGCTCGGGAGCTATCCGTTCAACTGGGGCTTTATCCGCCGGCTCAACCTCAATCAGCAACCGAATCATGAACCGACGACATGTAGTGGCTTGGGGGTTGCTGGCCTGGGCAGTGGGGCTGAGCGCGATCGCCTGCGGCGGGCCAACGGCCCCAACCGTTCCCCCCGAGTCGGCCGCTGGTGACCCCGTCGACCTTACGGTTTCTGCCGCCGCCAGCGTCCAGGATGCGCTAAAAGAGGTGCAGTCGGCCTACGCATCGGTGGCCGCCAACGTCACGATTACCTACAACTTTGGGTCTTCTGGATCCCTTGCCCAGCAAATCGCCCAGGGGGCACCCAGCGATGTTTTTCTGGCCGCTTCCCCCCAGTGGATGGATGATCTGGAGGCCAAGGATCAGATCCTCGCTGGCAGCCGTCGCGATCTGCTGCGCAATTCTATGGTCTTAATCGTGCCCCAGGACAACACCACCGTGGCTGACTTCCAGGATTTGGCGCGGGTGGGGAAGATCGCGATCGGTGAGCCGCAAAGCGTGCCGGCTGGCGGCTATGCCAAAGAGGTACTGACGACCCTGACTTTGTTTGAGGCCCTGCAACCTAAGCTGGTGTTTGGTCAAGACGTGCGTCAGGTGCTCGCCTATGTGGAGACGGGTAACGTGGATGCGGGCCTGGTTTACGCCACCGATGTAATCGGGTCGGATCAGGTGCGGGTCGTGGCCACGGCCCCGGCCGATAGCCATGCCCCGATCAGTTACCCAGTCGCCGTTGTGCAGGCCAGCGAAGACGCTGAAGCGGCCCAGGCTTTCGTGGATTTTTTGTCGAGTCAGGCGGCGATTGCCATCTTCCAGCGCTATGGTTTTGGTATGGCAGAATAGCCCTCTGGGCGTTCATGGGCATCAATGCTGCTCCAGCGCGTGGGAACGGCATGACTATAACGATGAAGAGCCTTGCCCCGATGTCCTTTACCGTTATGAGTGGCGTCACCCATTCGTAATGCCAAATCTTTTCCTATGTTCGAAGATTTGACACCGCTCTGGATTTCACTACAGACCGCCTTTACCGCCACCCTGTTGGCTGCCCTGTGCGGTATTGCCGCCGCCCGCTGGATGATGAGCTATCAAGGCCGAGGTCGAGGCTGGATCGACGGTATCCTGACCCTGCCCCTGGTGCTTCCCCCCACGGTGGTGGGGTTTTTGCTGCTGCTGCTGCTCGGCAAAAACAGCCCCGTCGGACAGTTTCTCGATCGGCTCGGCATCACGCTAATTTTCACCTGGCCGGCGGTTGTCATAGCGGCCACCGTGGTGGCCTTTCCCTTGATGTACAAGACTGTCTTGAGCGCGTTTGAGCAGGTCGATTTAACGCTGATTAGTTCTGCCCAAACCCTGGGGGCGTCGGAATGGCGAATTTTTTGGCAATTGCTGCTGCCCCTGGCCTGGCCCGGTGTGCTGGCCGGAACAATTTTGGCCTTTGCCCGGGCACTGGGGGAGTTTGGCGCGACACTGATGGTGGGGGGCAGCATTCCCGGCGTTACCCAGACCATTCCCATCGCGATCTTTTTTGCCGCTGAAGCCGGGCGTATGCAGGTGGCCTTGGCCTGGGTGCTGCTGATGGTGGGCATTTCCCTAGCGGTAATCGCGGGTCTAAATCGGGGCGCTCACCGTCCGTGCGCCTCAACCGTTGGGCATCACCGCCTGACCCAACGATTCTTCAACGGCATCTTTTTTGGTCGGTTTGAACCCCGTCTGTTTAAGGCCTGGCCCACCGCAGGCACGCGGCCCTCCCCCGCCGCGCCGCCACTTGCCATGGCCGACAGCGCCGCCCCTGACCTGCAAGTCAACATTGAAAAACAGATCCCTGGCTTTGACCTGCAAATTCGGTTTAAAACAGGACGAGAACCCCTCGGATTGCTGGGGGCGTCAGGGTCGGGTAAGAGTATGACCCTGCGCTGCATTGCGGGGTTAGAGACCCCTACAGGGGGAAGGATTGTACTAAATGGGCGGGTGCTATTCGATGCTGAAAACCGGATTGACCTCCCGAGTCGCGATCGCAAAGTCGGTCTGGTCTTTCAGAACTACGCCCTGTTTCCTCACCTCACCGTTGCTCAAAATATCGCCTTCGGTCTGAAGACGGTGCCCAAGCCTGAGCGGGTGAAGGCGGTGATCGCCTATCTTGAGCAGATGGGCCTGGCGGAGTTGGGCGATCGCTACCCCAATCAGCTTTCCGGCGGCCAGCAGCAGCGGGTGGCACTGGCCCGTGCCTTAGCGATTCAGCCCGACATTTTGCTCCTAGACGAACCGCTCTCTGCCCTAGATAGCTACCTCCGCAGCCAAATCGAGCACCTGCTGATTAGCGTACTCAGCCGCTATCCAGGGGTGGCCCTCTTCATCACCCACAAGCTTGAAGAAGCCTATCGGGTCTGCCCCGATCTGCTAGTGCTCTCGGCTGGCCGCGTGCTGGCCAAGGGCAGCCGAGAAGATATTTTTGCCCGCCCCCCCACGTTTGAGGTCGCCCGGGTCACCGAGTGCAAAAATTTCTCCCGCGCCCATGTCGTCTCTAACTCCACCGCCTCGACTCACATCGAGGCGGTGGATTGGGGGTGCGCGTTAGCCGTCATTGAGCCCGTTCTGGCTGGGCTGACCTACCTGGGCATTCGCGCCCACCACGTCCAGTTCCCCCGCCACGCCGACCAAAGCAACACTTTCCCCGGCTGGGTCGCTACCACTAGCGAGACGCAACATCGCGTTAGCCTTTACATCAAACTCCACGCGCCCCCCGACTCGCCCCAAGACTATCACCTTCAGGCGGAGGTCTACCGAGAAAAGTGGGAAGCGCTCAAAAGTCGCCCGTTTCCCTGGAACATTCGCCTCGACCCGGTTCACTTGATCATGATGCCGAATTAGCCCCCCCGAACTGGTGCCTAGTGACAACTCGAGCGCCAAGACATCAACCACCTGCTTCGGTGCTCCACTTAGGGGCTTGGCCTCATCCGTGAGCAAATCTAGCGGCTCGGCGAAAAACGGCTCATACTAAATCCTCCTTGGCTACCCCGATTCAGCGGGGCGAATGCCATTCGCCCCTACGGGTTGGCCTTGGTTACCCCGATTCAGCGGGGCGAATGCCCTAAAGCCTCTGGCTAGGCTGCGCCAACGCCCCTACGGGTTGGCCTTTTAGGAATCGAGCCTAGGGGCTCGGATTTGGTATCACAGCTCTGCTAGTAGGCTCTGCACCGCAGGAGCCTTAAAAAACCGATCGGTTGAGGTCAATAGTTCAGCGCCCCATAGGTTTTGGCTTAGAAACTCAGGGTCGGCATAGCGGCTGTCTTGCTCTAGGGCTTCAATGCCCAACTTGAGGGCCTCTTGGCAGGGTTCGGCGCTGGCGCTGGCGGCAGCCTGGCAGTTATTTTCCCCGTAGAGGGCGGCGGCGATCGCCAGCTTCGGTTCAGGCTCATTGCCGCCCGCCATATCCAGCGCCTCGCGCCAGCGTTCCACGGCTTTCTGGGTCTCTCCCTGCTCGTAGAGTACTAGCCCAATGTTGTTCACCGAAGGCCAAAAGGTGGACTCTGCGGCCACCGAGGCGCTATAGCTATCAATCGCCTGTTGAAACTGCTGTTGCTGAAAGTAGGCATTGCCCAGGTCAAACAGCGCACTGGGGTTATTCGGCTCTATCGTCAGCCCCCGCTCTAAATACGTTGAAGCCTGGGCATAGTCGCCGGTCTGGAGATACGCTGACCCCAGGGAGAACATAATTCTGGGATTGTTGGGGGCTAGAGTACGGGCGCGTTCCAGCAGGGTAACGGCTTTGTCGGTTTCGTTCTGCTGGAGATAAAGCCCCCCCAGCAGGGCCAACACCTGACCATCGTTGGGAGCCAGCTGGGCCGCCAGTTGAGCCAGGGCCAGGGCCTGACCAAACTGCTGAAATTCCGCTAGCTGCTGGGCCTCGCTGGCGAGAAACTGCCCCTGCTCGGCCATCAAGTCATAGTCGAGGGGCAGCACGTAGGGGGTCAGCGCCTGGGAAAGGGCCGGGGGCACCGTGGCCAGCAGGCCGCCGAGGGTGAAGCCAGCCAGTAAAAGAGTCCGTTTTAGCACAGCAGTTTCAACACAGTAACGTAACGTCTACACGGGGATCGAATCAATTCGCCGTCAACCCTGATGGTCGCCGCACCTTGGGGCAATGGGCATGGCCCTGAGCACAGTTAGGCTTGCCGTCAGCTTAGACTATATCAAGAAGAATGGGCGGATTGGGCCGCCTGGGCATTGCGTCGCCACATGGCAGGCTTAATCCGCCGCAGGGCCGAGGCCCGAAATCGCCGATCCCAATCTTCCGCCGACAGGGCAGCCAGTTCCGCCAGTTCGGGGGCCAGGTTCTGGGGATAGGGCTGAAAGGCTTCAACATCGGTAGGCTGGGCAAAGCGGATATTCCAGGGGCAGACATCCTGGCAGATATCGCACCCGGCCACCCAATTTTGCAAGTGGGGCACGATGGCATCGGGCAATGCGGCGGCCCGATTTTCGAGGGTGTGGTAGGCAATGCAGCGGTTAGCATCGACCACGGCGGGCCGGGTAATAGCCCCGGTGGGGCAGGCCTCAAGGCAGCGGGTGCAGGTGCCGCAGTGGGCGGTGTGGGTCGGGTCGGGAGGCAGCACCAGGGTAGTTAAAATTTCCCCTAAAAACACCCAGGAACCGTATTCACGGGTAATTAAATTGCCGTTTTTGGCCACCCAGCCCAGCCCGGCCTGCTGGGCCCAAAATTTATCCTGCACCGGCCCGGTGTCGGCGTAGTAGCGGGTCTGAATATCCAGACCTACCGTTTGGGCCTCTGTCTGTAGCCACTGGGTCAGGGCCTTCAGCCCCTGGTGCAGAATGCGATGGTAGTCGCGGCCCCAGGCGTAGCGGGAGATTTTGCCCTGGTGGCCAGCCTGGGAGTGGGGCTGGGGGGTGTAGTAGTTGAGAGCAACGCAGATCACGGATTTGACCCCCGGCATGATCTGGCGAATATCCTGCCGTTGAGCGCTGGTCATCCAGGCCATGTCAGCCTGGTGGCCCTGCTTTAGCCAGCTTTGCAAATGGGCGGTGGCCGCCTGCTCGGCCGCATCAGGGACCTCGGCCACCGCCGCAATACCTGCCAGGTGAAAGCCCTGGTTGAGGGCTTGATCAATAACAGCCTGGCGGTTCAGGGGCATGGCGTAGTTTAGGAAAGGCCGAGACAACTTGGGTGGGTTTGGCCATGGCGTTAATGGCCTTAACCAATTCATCCTGGCGGGCGCTGTGTTCTCCTGGGGGCATGGGCTCTTGGGGGTATTGGCTTTGGAACAACTTGACCGTGGACAAACTCCCTGGCGGGCTCGGTTTCTGGCCGTTGCAGACCGTCTTTTCGCGTCAGCGGATGAACCGGAGTTTGATCTAGCAATCCTCCCCAAAGTCTAACTCTATTCGAGCTGTTGTCAGCTCAACCGGTTTAAGGCGATTTCCAACCCAGAACTTACCCCGTCATTCCCGCGCAGGCTGGGCATCCAGCCCGAGGGTCTGTTTATATTGGGTATCTTCTTTTCCAGAAATCGCCTCAGCAGTTGTCCTCGCCAGCACTGAGGAAACATTCCTTTGGCCCGAGTCTCCCCATCCCCTAGCTGGGTTAGGCGCTAGAGTGATGACAACAGCAAAGTCCTCATTGGCCTGGTTATTGGTCTATATACTCCTCGTGGTTGGTCTATATACTAGAGGCCAAAGGTCAAGGGCCAAAAGAGGAGCCGTCTTGGTAAAGCAGCGCATTCGTCTGGGGTTGATTTTTCTGTGCGGGTTGATGATCAGCGTAGCGCTGTCTCTGGGGATGGCTACCCTGGCGAGGGCCTTGGCGCCAGGCGCTGCTCTGGCACCGTCGGCCTGGCTGGCGGCGGCCCCAGAAACCGACGGCACCGTTGATGTGCCGCCTCCCTCGACAGCCCCCGGCAGCCTCAAGCCCTTTGGGGAGGCCATCCAAGACTTGACCACCCAAGCCGGGTTATTCAAACTTTACCGCGACCCCAAGCTCAATAAGGCTTTGTTGGGGCTGCGGCCCGATCAGCTAAACCAAAATCTGCTGTTGATTGCCACCCTAGAGTCGGGGCTCGGGGAGGCAGGGTTGTTTCGGGGCTGGCCCATCAATGACCTGATGATTCAGTTCCGTTCGGCCCCCGACAACAAGCTCCAGGTGGTGGTACCCAATATTTATTTCCGCAACCCCGCCAGCCGCTCCCAAGACCAAACGCTGCTGCAAGAATCCTTTAGCGACTCGGTGTTGTTTGCCCTCCCCCTGGTCAGCATTGATGACCACACCGGGGAGATGCTGATTGACCTGGGGGATTTTTTGATCAACCGCGATCCGGCTAATTTAGCGAGGGCCTTTCCAGAGGTGTTAAGCAGCTACTCCCTCAATTTAGACACCTCCTACCTGGGAACCATCCAGACTTTTCCGGGCAATGTGGAGCTGGAAACGGTGCTGGGGTTTTCGGGCGGCGGCGACGGCTCGCTGTTTTCGCTATTTTTTGGCGACCTGGGCAGCCTGCCCGACAGTCGGGGGTTTAGCCTGGGAGTGCGCTACAGCCTCTCGGCCCTGCCCAGCCATCCCGCCTTTCAGCCCCGCCTCGCCGATGAGCGGGTGGGCTATTTCATTAGCGCCTACCGCGCCCCGACCTCGTCGCGGTCGACGGATTCGTTTGTTCGCTACATTAACCGTTGGCACCTAGAAAAGCAGGATCCCACCGCCGCCCTGTCGCCCCCCCAGCAGCCCATCGTGTTTTGGGTCGAAAATGCCGTTCCCGAAGCGTACCGGCAGGCCGTGCGGGAGGGTATCGAGCTGTGGAACACCGCCTTTGAGCAGGCCGGATTTCTCCAGGCCATCGAGGTGCGGCAAATGCCCCCCGACGCCGACTGGGATCCTGCCGACGTGCGTTACAACGTAGTGCGGTGGTCAGATTCCTTTTCCCCCTGGGCGCTGGGGCTGGGGCCGTCGCGGGTGAACCCGCTGACGGGAGAGATTCTGGATGGCGACGTGGTAATTGACGCCAGCGTCGTGGGATACCTGAATCAGCAGTACCAAACCTTTACCCAACCCCTGGCAGCAGAGGATAGCACCGCCCTGGGGCGGCTGTGTGGCCACCCCTTAGAAAACCGATGGAGGCAGCGACTGACGGCGGCGGCTGGCGCTCAGCCGACAGGGGATGAGGCGCAGTCAGCGTTGCCCCGGCGCCAGGGGGAAGCGGCAGCCCATTGGGCCGACTACTGTACCGGGGTAAAGGCAGCTCAGCAGATGGCCTTTGGGGCTTTAGCGCTGAATACCCTGGGGATACCGTTCGAGACCGAGGCCGCCCAGACCACCTACGCGCAGCAGTACCTACGAGCCTTAACCGCCCATGAAATTGGCCATGTGCTGGGGCTGCGCCACAACTTTTTAGGCAGCACCCTGCTATCCCCCGAAGCGCTGAATGACCCGCAGATTACCCAGACCCAGGGCATGCTGAGCTCGGTGATGGACTATTTCCCTCCTAACCTGGCTCCCCCCGGCCAGCCCCAGGGAGATTACTTTCCGACTCGGCTGGGGCCATACGATCTGTGGGCGATTGAGTATGGTTATAAGCCCACCACCAATCGGGCCAGCGCCCCGGTAGAACTCCAGCGCATTGCCGGGCGCTCGGGCGTGCCGGAGTTGGCCTACGCCGCCGACGAAGATATCTACAGCTTCTTAGACCCCAAGGCCAGCGCCTGGGATCTGAGCAGCGATCCTCTCCGCTATGCCCAGGGGCAGCTGGCTAACGCCAGGTCGATCTGGGGCCAGCTCGACTGGTTTTCCCTGGCGCCGGGGGAGGGATACGGCCACCTGCGGCAGCGGGTAGATTTGGTGTTCGACTACTATCTACAGCAGGCGACGACGATTTCAAACTACATTGGCGGCCAGCGCTTTAACCGGGTTGACCCCTGGAGTTCGGGCGGGCAGCGCCCCTTTGAGCCCGTGCCCGCCGCCGAGCAGCGCCAGGCCCTGGCGGTTTTGGGCCGCGAGGTATTCGCGGCGGATGCCCTCACCTTATCCCCAGAACTGCTCAGTCTGCTGGCCCCCGACCGCTGGCTGCACTGGGGCCAAACGGCGGCGGGCGAAGCCCTGGAATATCCCATCTACAATCGGATTTTATTCGTCAAGGCGCTGGCCCTCAGCGATGCTCTCTACGGCGAGCGACTGGTGCGGCTGCGGGACGGCGAACTGAGAGAACCCACTGCTGACGCCCTCACCCTGGCCGAGCTGTTTGACACCTTGAGCCAGTCGGTGTGGACTGAGGTACTGCCCCCAGACTCAGCCCCGACCCCAATTTCTAGCCTGCGCCAGGGCCTCCAGCGCCATCACCTCAACATTCTCACCAGTCTGGTGCTGCGCAACTACAGCGGGGCCGACGAGGCCATCGACCTGCTAGGCTACATCGCGCTGGAAACCACCTACGGTGCCCCCGAAGATGCCAGGGTGCTGGCCCGGTACCAGCTCAGGCAGCTCCAGGAGGCGGTGGGGGGCTATCTCAGTCGCCACGGGGCAGACTTGGAGGTGCCCACCCTGGCCTACCTGGAGGACGTGGGCGATCGCATCAGCCGGGTGTTGGATGCCCCCCTGCAGGGTCGGTAAGCCGCCACGGTAGCGGCCTGACGGATCCTCAGAACAGTTCCAGCGGCCAGTTTGCCGCCTCGGCAAAACGGTCAGATACTTAAAGATTCCGTGATTTCTCCCCTGTCGCCATGAAAGAGTCCCCATCTGGAGGTGGTATGGTGGGTTGGGTCAAATATCGCTAAGATTGACCTCCCATAGGGGTTTCTGTCTACCACGTGAGGTTTGTCCACCTCTGGGCAAACTGAAGTTATCCGTATATTTTCTGTTCCACAGGTAGTCCATGCTGAGTGCGTTAGTAGCTTTTTCCCTCTCCCCCCTGTTTGCTCAAATTCCCCAGAGTGAAGTTACTGAGCCAACGCCATCGGAAACCGTCTTTTTATCCGGTGATGGCAGCTATGCTGAGGTTGTTCGCCATCAGGAAGTGCGCGCCCTGCCAGGGAACCTCGATGACGTGCCGGTGTTTAACAGCAATAGCCCCGAGGTAGTGCAGCAAGAGGGGGTTTTGCTCTCTACGTTTCCCCCCGACGGCATGGCCTCCCCCGATGCCCACCTGAACTATGCCTTCAACGGGCGGTTCGACATTTTTGCCCATCACATTGCTCGCGGGGTTAACTCCGACGACCGCCGCACATTGTTTTTGGGGGTAGTCGTGTTCAACCCCGGCACCGAACCGGTGGAAGTGGCCATCCAGCAAGGGGGCAGCTACCTCAGCCAGGAAGCACCGTTTATTGAGCTACCCGCAGCCCGACTCAGCACCAACGGTAGTGTCTACTCGGGGCCAGGTAGCCGCACCGCTACCGATATTCTGCGAGGGGCGAGCCAGTCTGCTTGGCCAAAAACGATTACCGTTCCACCGGGGCACGTGCATTTACTGATGAATATGCCGATTCCCCTGCGGCAGCTAACGGTGCCCGTCGATGGCAGCTATGCCCAGGGGGCTACCATTCCCAAGCCCCCACCGCGCCCGGTTACCCTAACCGCCGCCGCCGCCCAGATTACTCAGGCACCGGGGGACGATAGTGAGGTGGCCCCGCCGCCGCCCATCATCCAGCGGCCCATTCCTAGCAATGGCCGCACCGCTATGATGTATCTGACCAGCAGCGGCCCGGTGCATGTGGCCAGCCTGGCTCGCTATGCCGACACCCTGCCCAACGGCAACGAACGGGTGCCCGCCCTGCAGGAATGGCTGGAGGTGTTGAAGCAGGGGAGCCTGGCCGGACCGCGAGATATTCCCCCGTCGAATCCTGACACCTATCGCTTTGGGCGGTTTTACTACGGTCGCGTGGCCGGGGTCTCGAAAGGGTCGATGTGGAAAGCCACCCTAACCGACAACGCCGATGCCGATGTGCTCACCATTCCTGGCCCGGGGGATGTGTTTTCCTACGTGCTGAGTTCCGTTGATCGCAACACCTTTGGCACCGGGCAAATTCAAAGCGCGCCGATGCTGGCCCGCTACCCCGACACCGCCTACCGTGCCCATGGCAACTACGGCGTGCGCTATAGCCTCAAGCTACCCTTCTACAACAACCGGGGGGCCGACCAAACTATTACCATCAAGTTTCAGACCCCCATGCGCGACGAGCAACTTGCCAATGGCCTCCGGTTTCGTCGTCCCCCCGAAAACCGCATTTTCTTTCGCGGCACGGTGCGGCTTAAGTTCAAGACCCAAACCGGCCTAGAGCGTTCCCACTATGTTCACCTGGTGCAGCGCCGGGGGCAGGAGGGCGAACCCCTGCTCAGGCTCAATATTCCCGCCGAGGCCCGTAAGGAGCTGGAGCTAGAGTTGGTGTATCCCCCCGATGCCACCCCGCCCCACGTGCTGACGGTGCTGAATGGTGACGTACCCGAGGTATTTGAGGCCGAAACCGTTCAGGATGGCCCCTCCCCTGCTCTCAGTCGCGATTTCTAAGCTGGGCTGGCTAGCTGGCATCATGATCTGAATCTATAGACCAAACCCGTAACGCTGTTAAGGCTCTGCAACTAGCGCTATAGTTTGACTATTGCCGCTCAAACGCTGCTGACTGATCACCCCAGAATCACCGCAATGGTTCAGCTGTTTGCCTGCTATGTTCCCCGCTCTACGGCGTGGCCTCGGTGGCTCAAGGGCTCTGGGGCCTTGGCCGTAGCCGCCTTGCTGATGGCCGGGTGCAGCCCCCGCCAGCCGCAGGCAGGGGTAGACAGTAGCTATGAAGCCCAGCTCGCCCGCCAGCTCGCGGCCAGCGGTAGTGTCATGTACGGGGCCTACTGGTGCCCCCACTGTGCCGACCAAAAGGCCATGTTTGGGGAGGCCGTAGACCTGCTGCCCTACGTCGAGTGCGCCGTCGATGGCGACAATGCCCAGCCCCAGCTCTGCGCAGAAAAAGGCATTCGCGGTTATCCCACCTGGGAAATTAACGGTCAGCTTTACCCAGGGGTACAGCCCCTAGACGAACTGGCCACGCTCTTAGGCCAGCCGCTGGCCCAGTAGGGCTAACTCATTTTTACGTCATCTCTTTACCCCATCACCCCCTTGCCCGAACTCATCCCCCACGATCATCGCCACTGGTCCGACAGCGCTGTTACCGCCGACAGCGGTGCCGACAGCGCCAAAGATATTCATCCCCATGTTCACGACCCCGAGTCGCTGCGGCGCATTGTTAACCGCCTGGCTCGGGTAGAGGGGCACATTCGCGGCATCAAAACCATGGTGCAGGAGAGCCGCCCCTGTCCGGATGTGCTGGTACAAATTGCGGCGGTGCGGGGTGCCCTCGACCGGGTGGCGAGGATTATTCTCGATGAGCATTTGACCGAGTGCATTAGCCGCGCCGCCGAGGCGGGCAACATCGAAGCCGAAATTGCCGAGCTGAAGACCGCGTTGGATCGGTTTTTGCCCTAAATTTCGGGTTGGCTGCCGCAGCGTAGAAGCAGCGTAGAAGACGACAGGCTAGAGCTGACGATGATTCGACCGACCACACCTGAAGATACGGCCGCATTGATCGCCCTGGCTAATTCCACCGGGCTGTTTGAGCCCGATCAACTGAAGCAGCTCGGCGAAATGCTGACCGACTACTTCAGCAACCGTCGAGGCCGCGAGCATTTCTGGCTCACTGACGACGATCAGGGGCCAGTGGGCGTCGCCTATGGTGAGCCCGAGCCGATGACCGATCGAGTCTGGAATTTGCAGCTAATTGCTGTTCGACCCGACCGCCAAGGACAAGGCCGTGGGACGGCACTGCTGCACCACGTTGAACAAACGTTAATAGCCAGAGATGGGCGGATGTTGCTCATAGAAACGTCGGGGTTACCAGACTTCGAGCGCACGCGGATGTTCTATCGTCAGTGCGGGTATGAGGAGGAAGCGCGGATCCGCGACTTTTACACAACGGGCGATGACAAGATTGTTTACCGCAAGATACTGACTGCCCAGGGGCCATGAACCGGCAACCTGGGCCGACTTTAACGGGGCCGCCTAAACCAGCCTAAAGCGCTCGTGCTGGCGCAAAATTTGCTGCTCAAACTGAGTCACCCACTGGGCAAAGTCATCGGCTTGCTGAACGCTCTCAAACTGAAGCAAATCGTTGAACAAGAGCGCCACGTAATTCGCCTCCGTGCGTACCACCATCACGGTTTGATGGTTGACCTCCATGGCCATGTGCAACAGCCCCTCCAGCTTTAGAGCAGCTACCAACAGCGCTTTGAGCCCCAGGGCCTGAAAGGCGACCTGCACCCAGCTAGTGCTGTCGTTTTCGGCGGTAATGTAGTACTCCGTCGGCAGGCCGCTGAGGTCAAAAATAGCGACGCCCAAAATCTGGCCGACGGACTCCTCTGGGTTAATCGCGAATGACGCGACGGAAGCGGGCGGGTGGGTTGGGGTCATAGCGGCTTAAACAGGGAGGACTACGGACTGATCATCAGGAGTGGCAAGGGCCAACCAGAAAGCGTCCTGATCTGCAATCCTGACTCGACACATCCGAACGGTAGGGGCAGAGCAGTGCTCTGCCCCTACCGGGTTGCTGCTTTGATCGGATTTTAATTTGGATTGGGGATAGAACGAGTTGTGGCACCTATGTGGGCCTTAGCGTACCCGGCCTGGGGAAAAACTAGTTAACCTGGCCTCAAGCGGCTGCTCTAACCGGGTTTGTCTTCGTCTAGCACCATGGTGTACCAGTCTTTCTTGCCCGTGCCCGAGAGATCAACCAGCACGTGCTTCACAACGGTGTATTCCTCCAGGGCATAGTGCGAGCAGTCTTTGCCGACACCGCTTTGCTTAAAGCCGCCGTGGGGCATTTCGCTCGCCAGCACAATGTGTTCATTCACCCAAACCGTGCCACAGTCCATCGCCGCCGAAACTCGCATCGCCCGTTGCACATTGCCAGTCCAAACGCTACCGGCTAGGCCATAGGGCGTATCGTTGGCGAGGCGAATGGCCTCGGCTTCGTCGGTGAACCGGTTCACCACCACCACCGGGCCAAAGATCTCCTCCTGCATACAGGGGGCTGACTGCGGCGCATCGACTAAGACAGTGGGGGGATAAAACGCTCCTGGGCCATCGGGGAGGTCACCCCCAATGGCCACCTTGATGCCCGCCTGCTTGGCCCCCTGCACGTAGCTATCGACGCGGTGGCGCTGCTCAAGGCTGATCAGGGGGCCAATATCGGTTCCAGGGTCAAAGGGAGCGCCGATCTGGATTTTACCGGCTAACTCCGTAAACCGCGCTAGAAACTGGTCGTACACCTCCGCCTGGACGTACAGCCGGGTGGCGGCACAACAGTCTTGGCCGGTGTTGATAAAGCTACCGGCGATCGCGCCCCGCACCGCCGCCTCCAGGTCGGCATCGGCAAACACGACAAAGGGGGCTTTGCCGCCCAGCTCTAGGGTGACTCGCTTGACGAGCGGTGCCGCCAGGGCCGCGATCCGCTGCCCCGTGCGGGTGCTGCCGGTGAAGCTGACCATGCCAATGTCGGGGTGGGTGCAGATGGCCTCGCCAACTTCGACATCCCCGGTGACTACGTTGATGAGGCCCGCCGGAATGCCCGCCTCAATGGCCAGCTTAGCCAGCTCAATGGTGGTCAGGGGCGTGTTGGGGGCAGGTTTGATGATCACGGCGTTGCCGGCGGCGATCGCGGGGGCGATTTTCCAGGCGGCGATCATAATTGGGTAGTTCCAGGGGGCGATCGCCCCCACAATTCCAATCGGCTCTCGCCGCAGGAAGCTGGTATAGCCCGAAACGTACTCCCCGGCGGCTGCCCCCTCCTGCCGTCGCACAATCGAGCCAAAATATCGCAGCGTATCGACCGTTAAGGGCAGGTCACCGCCCGCCGACAGCTTCATCGGCTTGCCAGTGTTCTGCGACTCTAGCTGGGCGAATCGCTCGACTTGGGCTTCTAGGGCATCGGCGAACTTAAGCATAGCCGCGCCGCGCTCCCCCAACGACAGCGCTGCCCAGGCTCGCTGAGCGGTCTGGGCGATCTGCACGGCCCGATCGACATCGGCGGCGGTGCCCACGGCTACTGTGGCAAAGGCGCTGCCGGTACAGGGATCGATGATATCCAGGCTGCCGGAGGTCACCAGGTCGGAGCCGATGACCATGGGATAGTGCGTGAGCTTGACCAGGGTGGGCATGGTGGTTGGGGGAAGAATTATTTTAGGATCGTAGTCTTTTTTGGGTCAGTTTTTCCGTACCGTAAGCCACAGTCGTACTGAGGAGATTTCCAGCCCAGAACTTACCTCGTCATTCCCGCGCAGGCGGGAACCCAGCCCAACAGTCTGTTGATATCGGGTATCTTCTTTCCGAGAAATTGCCTGAGTAAGGTGGCGAGTCATCCACTAATAGGTGTTCAGAACCTCCGCCAGGGTCGTGAAGATTTGCTCAATCTGCGCTGGCTCGATGATTAGCGGCGGTGAGAGCACGATCGTATCCCCGGCGGCGCGCACAAAGAGACCCTGTTCAAAACAGCGCCGGAACACCTCAGCGCCTCGCTCCCCCGGTGTATCGGTGGGGGCCAACTCGATGCCCGCCAGCAGCCCCAGGTTGCGAATATCGATGATATGGGGGGTGCCCTTGAGGCTATGGGCCGCCGTTTCCCAGAGCGGCATCAGGGTTTGTACCCGGTTGAACAGGCCCTCTGAGGCGTAAATGTCGAGGGTGGCTAGCGCCGCCGCACAGGCCACCGGATGGCCCGAGTAGGTGTAGCCATGGAAAAACTCAATGCCGCTGGCGGTCGCCGCCATGAAGGTGTCGTAAATGTTCTGCCGCACAAACACCGCCCCCATCGGGAAGCTGCCGTTGGTCAACCCCTTAGCGGCGGTGATCAGATCGGGCTGGACACCAAAATATTCGGCGGCAAAGGGCACCCCCAGGCGACCAAAGCCGGTGATTACCTCGTCAAAAATCAGCAGAATGCCGTGGCGATCGCAGATGTCTCGCAGCTTCTGCAAATAGCCCACGGGGGGAATCAGCACGCCCGTAGCGCCGTAGATGGGCTCCACAATCATCGCCGCAATCGTCTCGGCCCCGCGCTGGGCCACCACGGTCTCCAGCTCCTCCGCCAGGGCCTCGCCCCACTGAGGCTGGCCCCGGCTAAAGGCATTATGGGCCAGGTTGTGGGTATGGCCCAGGTGATCGACGCCGGGAATTAGCCCCTCAAAAAACCGCCGATTTTTGGCAATCCCCCCCACCGCAATGCCCCCCAGGTTAACGCCGTGGTAGGCCCGCTGGCGACCGACCAACCGCTGGCGGCTGGGTTCGCCCCGCAGCGCCTGGTAGGCGATGGCCAGCTTCAGGGCCGTATCCACCGCCTCAGAGCCGGAGTTGGTAAAAAAGACATGGTTCAAATCGCCCGGTAGCAGGTCGGTCAGCCGGTTCGCCAGGGCAAAGGCTCCGGCATGGCCCACCTGAAATGAGGAGGCATAGTCAAGCTGAAGCAGCTGTTGGTGCACCGCCTCCGCAATTTCGGGCCGCCCGTGGCCCGCATTGACGCACCACAGGCCAGCGGTGCCGTCTAAAAGCTTCCGCCCGGCGCTGGTGTAGTACATGTCCTTGGCCCCGTCTAACAGGCGGGGCTGGGCTTTGAACTGACGATTCGCCGTAAACGGCATCCAGTAAGCCTCTAGCGGCTTAGAATCGCCCAGTAACGGTGCAGTCATAATGGCCTCGGTGTAAACTCTTGGGCAGGGTGGGGGCGGATAGATTAGTGTTACCAGGAACATTCTAGGGGGACGGCTCTAAATTAAACTGGCCATTTGTTAGAGCTTGTTGGCAGGGTTTAGGTAGGGGGGTAACTTTAGGCGGGACGGGTTAGTTTAATTTAGGTGTCAGGTTTCGGGTGTGAGGTTTTAGATTTTCAGTCAAGCCCTTACCTGGTCATTCCCGCGCCGGTGGGAACTCAGCCCAAAAGTCTGTTGATAGCGGGTATCTTCTTCCCCAGAAATCGCCTAAATTGATACCCGGCAGGCGCAAGATTGAGGATCACTCTATTCAGGAGCAACCAGTGATGTGGCATCGTCTGATCACAGCGGTTTTAATTGGCATCGTGGGGCTGACATCGTTTTGCTGGCCCGCCGCGGCGGCAGACTGTACGCTAACCGCGATTGTTTGGGAAGGCTACACCGATCCTTCCTTTACTAAGGCCTTTGAGGCCCAGACGGGCTGTGCCGTCAAGGCCACCTACGCTGGCTCCAGCGACGAAATGTTTGCCAAGTTTCGGGCGAGCGGGGGGCGTAATTATGACTTGATTTCAGCCTCTGGCGATATTACCGAACGGCTGTATCAGGCCGGTATTGTGCGCCCGATCAAGGCCAGCAAGCTGAAGAACTACGGCCAGGTGTTTGATTCCTTTAAGGCCGGGCCGTGGAACACCTTCGACGGGCAGCCCTACGGTGTTACCTTTGCCTGGGGGCCCAACGTGCTGATTTATAACACCGAGGCGATCGACACCGCCCCCAACAGTTGGGAGGTGTTGTTTGATCCGGCCTACGCAGGCAAAATTACCCTACCCGACAACCCGATGACCATTGCGGATGTGGCCCTGTGGCTGGGCAAGCCCGACCCCTATGACCTCAGCCCTGCCGACCTGGCTGAGGTCAAGGCAAAGCTGCTGGAGCTCAGGCCCAGCGTGCGCAAGTTTTGGACGACGGCGGGGGAGCTGGCCAACCTGTTTCAGTCGGGGGAGGTGGTGCTGGCCCATGCCTGGCCACTGACCTATGAGCAATTAGCGGCGGCCGAGTTTCCGGTCGGCTCCGTTAGCCCAGAAGGTCAGCTCACGGGGTGGACAGATTCCTGGATGATTGCCAAAAACTCCCCCCACGTCGATATGGCCTACGCCTGGATTGACTACATCCTCAGCGGCCCTGGCCAGAAGGGGGTGATTGAAACGACCGGGTACTCCGGTGCCACCGAGCTGGGTACCGAGGCAATTGGGCCAGAGCGAGCCAAGCAGCTGTTTATGGATGACCTGTCGCTGCACGCCAAAATCAACATGTGGCAGAGCGTTAAGAACTACGATGCGTGGGTTGAACTCTGGAATGAAATCCGCAGCTGAGGTTGGGTTGCAGCCGCTTCAGCCTTCCCAGCTACTGGCCCGCCAGCCCCCTACGCCCCTGGGGCTATATGCCACGCTGCTGCCGCCGCTGGCCTGGATGAGCCTGCTTTACTTTATCCCCATCGCCCTGCTGGGGATCTACGCTTTCTGGCGGTTAGAGTCCTTTGAGATTGTGCGGGAGTTTACCTTCAAGAACTTCCAGACTATCGCCAGCAGCGCGGCCTACCGCAAGGTGCTGGTGCGCACGGTGGTGATCGCCCTGGGGGTAACCGCCATCGATGGGCTGATCGCCATCCCGCTGGCCTACTTCATCACCCGCCACGGCGGTCGCTACCGCCAACTGCTGACGCTGCTGGTGATTTTGCCCCTGTGGTCGAGCTATCTGGTGCGCGTTTTCGCCTGGAAAATCATCCTGGGCTACAACGGGGTGATCAACAGCGTTCTGATCTCTTTAGGAATTTTGGCCACCCCCAGCCCGGCCTTTTTGTATAACGGCTTTGCGATCGCCCTGACCTTCGTTCATGTCTGGCTGCCGTTTATGATCTTGCCCGTAATTACGGCCTTTGAGCGCCTGCCCAATTCCCTGCTAGAGGCATCCGCCGATTTGAATGCGCCCCCCTTCACCACTTTTCGGCGGGTAGTGCTGCCGCTAGTGATGCCGGGGGTGCTGGCGGGGGCCATCAACGTGTTTGCGCTGACCATGGGGGACTTTATCACCCCTAACCTGGTGGGCGGCCCCAGCGATATCATGCTGGGCAACGTGATTGCCTCCCAGTTTGGCGTTTCCTATAACTGGCCCCTGGGCGCCGCCCTGGCGCTGGTGGTGATGGCGATTGTGTTTGCAGGGCTGGCGGTAGTGCTCAACCGAGGCGGTTTGGAGCGCCTATGACCGCCAATCATCCGCCTAGAAAACCATCGCGTCCCTGGCGGCTGGGCGCAGTCTCCGCCTTGATTTACGGCTTTTTATACGCGCCGATTGTGGTTTTAGTGGGCATGAGTTTTAACGACTCAGCCATTTTGTCACTCCCCTTCCGGGGCGTTACCTTGGCCTGGTACCGACTGGCCTGGGCTGACCAGGCGGTTCAGGCGGCCCTGGTCAATTCACTCAAAGTCGCCACCACGGCCACCCTGCTGGCTACCCTGCTGGGCCTATTAGCCGCCTTTGCCATTTATCGCTACCAGTTTTTTGGCAAAACCAGCTTTCGCATTGCCCTTAACCTGCCGATTTTGCTGCCGGGCGTGGTTACGGGCGTGGCGATGCTGGCCTACTTTAGTCAGTTCGGGCTGGGCCTGTCGTTGGGCACGGTGATCCTGGGTCATGTCGTATTTGGCCTCCCGGTTGCCCTGGGGCCGATACTGACCCGGCTGACTCAGTTTCCTCGCAGCCTGGAGGAAGCTGCCTATGACCTGGGTGCTCGCCCGGGGCAGGTGTTTAGCGTCGTGATTTTTCCCTATATTCGCAGCGCGGTGATGGCTGGGGCGCTGCTGGCCTTTACGCTATCGTTTGACGAGGTAGTCGTCACCCTGTTTCTCACCGGGCGAGACAACACCCTGCCCATGGAAATCTGGGCTCGGCTGCGGACTCAAATTACTCCCGAAATTGCCGCCGTCGCCACCCTGGTGCTGGGGCTGAGCACGCTCTTAGTCGTACTCAGCCAGCGGGTTTCTAATGCCGATCACCTCTCCTAAGGAATCTATCATTGAGCCGATGAACGATGCCCTCAACGCCACCAGCATGGTCTATTTGGATGCCGTTACGAAGGTGTACCCCACGGCCCAGGGCGACTTTTATGCCGTCCGCGACCTGACTTTGGATGTGCAGCCCGGCGAGTTCTACTCGCTCCTGGGGTCGAGCGGCTCGGGCAAAACCACGACCCTGCGGCTGATCGGCGGCTTTGAAATCCCTGAGTACGGCGACGTTTACATCAATGGTGAAGACGTCACCGAACGACCCCCCTACCGACGCGACATCCATACGGTGTTTCAAGACTATGCGCTGTTTCCCCACCTCACTGTGGCCGAAAACATTGCCTACCCCCTGCGCCTGGCCGGGGTTAGCCGGGGTGACAGGGAGCCGCGAATTGAAGAGATCTTGCGACTGACGCAAATTCCAGCGCTGGGCGATCGCAAACCCGCCCAGCTCTCGGGGGGGCAGCGACAGCGGGTGGCGCTGGCGCGGGCACTGGTAAATCGGCCCAAGGTGCTCTTGCTCGACGAACCCCTCTCGGCCCTCGATGCCCAAATTCGCGAGGCGGTGCGGCAAGAGCTGCGCCAGCTGCAGCGGCAAACGGGGATCACGTTTGTATATGTCACCCACGACCAGGAGGAGGCGATGGCCCTGAGCGATCGCGTCGCCGTCATGCAGGCCGGTCGGATTGAACAAATTGGGACGCCCGCCGCCATCTACAACCACCCGGCGTCGGAGTTTGTGGCCCGATTCATTGGCCAGGCCAATTTCTTGACGGGCCAGGTCGTGGCCTATGTGCCCGAAGGTGAGGCTAGGGGAACTGTGACTATTACCATCAACAACCTCCCGATCAAAGCTACGGCATCAGGCCCGATCCCAGCCGTGGGCGATCAGGTTACGGTGATGATTCGTCCGGAGCGCATCGGTATCGGCACCCCGAACGCTGACAATCAGCTGACGGGTCAAACCATCGCTACCACCTACATGGGCCAGCGGACAGAATTGGTGGTTGACACCCCGATTGGCCAGCTTAAGCTGGTGCAATTAGGTAACCCTACGGCGGTGGCAGCAACCGTGCCGCTGGGGTGGAACTGCGAGGATGGCGTTACGTTGCTCCATTAGTGAAAGCGTACAACCTAGGCCGCATAGGCGATGCTCCCTTTGGCCGCCTTAGCTAAGGCATGTTTACGTGGTTTAGGATAGATATCTGGTAAAATTACTGACTCAGTAAAGTCTTCAGCCCAGGCCAGCTCAGGGAAGTCAGTTATCCTGCCGATGTTCTAGTCAGAATGGTTTTCTAAGATTGGTTGACAGGGCGAATCGTTATAGCCTACAAACTATCTCAGTATCTTTTTCCGGGTGCTGCCGTTTTGAATCAATCAGAGTGCTTACCCATGGTTAATCTCGAGCAGACCGTTGAAAAAATGTTTGCCGCTCGGCGTCTGACCCGCCACGACCAACAACTGTTGATGGCCACCTTCTCCCAGCGGGATCTAAGCCCCAATGATGCGGCCTTAATCAATCGCGTGTACGAAGCCCTTAGCCAGGGCCGCCTGCGAGTGGTGGATTAGGCCGGCATCACCATCACCAGGGCGTTTTGCCCAAGCCGGCCCCTCAACCGTCATTCCCGTGAAAACGGGAATCCATGGAGAGCAACACACGCGCTAAGGGATCCGCCATTAAATAATGTCCCAACGTCATTCCCGCGCAGGGGGGAATCCATAGCGAACCTCTCGATTAGGTTGGTACTTTATTTTGGCGCCAGCCCCTAATGGGTTCTCGCCTGCGCGGGCATTACAGCCATTGACTTCCTTCTTGATGAATAATCCAGACTCGGCCATGTCCTAACCTGAAGAGAATCCTATGGGGCTGAGCACTGCTCAGCCCCTACTGTTCGAGGGTACCTACCGAGGATTTGTAGGCCTTCGGGGATCAGCCCTGATGGGTTCTGTCACTAGCTCTAGGTAGCCCGTTTGAGAGTCTAGCTCGCGGCGAAAGCGCAGGTCGGGCAAATTAGCCACGGCAATTTCCGCTGTGGTGCGAATCAGGCAGCCCGCCATCAGGTGACCGCCGTAAACGCGGCCCTGATGGTCGGCAATAGTGCCGTGCAGGTGCATCCCGTGGTAGCTCAAGGTGCCCGTCAGGGTAATCAACTCAAACGAGCCGGTTAGGATGGTCGCCTCAGGGGCCGCCGCAAACCGCAAAGCGGCCTGGCTAAAACTGCCCAAGGCGGTCAAGATGATGCCGGCCTCCAGCTTTTGCTCGATGGCGAAGGCCGTTAGGGCCTGTTTGAGATCTTGGTCAGGGCCCAGCCGAAGGCCGTAGGTTTGCATAGCGCAATTCGGATCTTTAGGGTCTACATCAAATGGTACTAAACCAGTTCCCATCGATCACTAAAAGCCCTAATCTACCGTAGGGTGGGCACTTCCAGTCCTGTCAAGGTGATTCGGAACCGTTGAATTTTGAGCCATGAACCCCTATGGAAGCTTGATTTTGGGTAGGGTGTGTTCTCGGCCTGAGGCCCACTCGGCAAGGGTGCAGTGCCCTCTGCCCTGGCCGAAACGCACCGCTGTCGTCAAGAGAGAAGCTCGATAACGTAAGCGGTGCATTGCGGCCCAAAGACAAATTCTGCAACGCTTTGCGCAGACTTATGGGCCGATAATGCCCCCTACGTGTGGAGTAGATGAGCCTAAAGCTCATCTTGGCAGGGGGGGATGGTTACTCCTCACGAGCCATAATTAAGCCTACATTGACTCTAGCCAGAGGGAAAAAACCCAGCCGCCGTCGCTCAGCTCCGTCCAGTTTCCGGAGGTGTTGCCGGTGGTGGTCACAATAGTGCCATCGGCGATGGTGCGAAGGAAATTGTACTCGGTGCCGGGGCCGTCAAAAACCACGGTCTCTTCACCGTCGGTGACCACCCGCATCTGCTGTCCCCCACCCGTTGGCGGGGGAGTCGGGGTCGGTGTAGGGGTCGGGGTCGGCGTTGGCGTTGGGAGCGGTGTGGGGGTCGGGTTGGGCGTTGGCGTTGGGGACGGTGTGGGAGTCGGGGTCGGCGTGGGTGTTGGGTTAGGTAATGGTGTTGGATTAGGGCGCGGCGCGGCGGCTCCGTAGAGGGCTTGCCAGGTGGCCGCATCTACAACTCCAGTCTGGGGCAGGCCGTTGACCCGCTGGAAGTTCCGCAGTGCCTGCTGGGTCGTGTCATCAAAGATACCGGTTACCACAAAGTTTTGCGGTAAGTAGTTAAGCTGTCTCAGCCGCCGTTGCAGATCCATCACCTCGGCGGTGGGCACCGGGCGGGCGGGATTCTGAGGAGTGTTAAACAGCTCCGATTGCAGGTGAGTTCTATCGACCCAGTTGCGGTCGGTGAGTTCGGCCCAGTTACCGTTGAACTGCCCTGTGAGCAACACCCGAGTGCCATTCGCGTATTGCCCCACCAACGGGAAGTTAGTGCTGGGGCCGGTTCTAATATTGAGGGCAAAGCCAGCGGGGGTAACGACGGTGGCGATATTTCGGTTGGGAATAGGGGTTCTATCCCCAGCCACTGGGGCCGTGCTAACTAAGTTACCCGCTACCCAGGTGCCGTCGGTGAGCTGCAGCCAGCCGTTGCGGCGCACCCCTGACATCTCTAAATCTCTACCCCTGGGTACCCGACGGTACACGCCGTTGTTGGTGCCTGGCCCCCAGCGCACATTTAAGGCATAGCCGGGGGGAGTATTGACATAGACCACGTCGCCCCAGCGCTGATTAGCCTCGACGGGGTTGGCCAGCCCCGCACTCAGCACCATGCCTCCGGCCACAGCGGCCCAGGCTTGGCGGTTAAGCTGGCGGAGAGACGACCAGCCTGCACCCTCGTCGCGACTAAAATCTAGTCCGCCGCTAGGGCCAGCGGCGGGGGCAGACTGATAAAGCAACCAGATTTCAGTTTGGGCGGTGCCATTCATTATGCTGAGCGTGTGCTAGACCAATCTCATCATAGAGGGTTAGTCAATTTTCTCCATAATTCCCAACATAGGAATCAGCGGCTGCCATTCCTGCCCCCGCTTTTGCAGGGGCAGAGTCCGGGCGGGAATTTACCAGGGAGTAGGTGCTTCCATGGATTCCTGTTTAAGGCCGCTGGCCTCACTGGGCGTACATGGGAATGACGGACATGCCGCTAAAGGCTAGGCGTAGGCTGGCGGCACCACCAGCAGGGTCAGCCCCTGGCGACCAATCACGGTCACCCAGCTGGATACATCGAAGGCGTAGTCGGCCCTGGCGGCATCGGCGGCCTGATAAACTCGGGCGGGCCAGTAGGTGCCTTCGTAAAAGACACGGCCTTTGGCGCGGGGGGTAATGGTGTGCTCTACCCGTGCTGCCTTTTGCGCCTTGAAGAGTTCGATGGTGTGGGTCAGATCCATTGTCGTTCCTCCCGGGATAATCACGGATATCTACTGTTTAGTGTTGGCAGGGGCCTAGTTGTGACAGGCCCCCGGTGGAATCGGTGCTCCGGGCCATCGGCAGTATTGGTTAAACTCTGTCTGACAGAGGCCACCCGTTAGTGGGTGGCGATGGCTATACCTATGAACAATAGGGGGGGAATCCAGAGGCGACCTTTAGGTGTGTGACAGTTGTTAAATTGACTCCTGATGAAGGAAATGTAAAGTTCCCTTGAGCTAAGGCTTTAGGGTTCGTTATCTTGCTGTTATTGACTGTGCCAGTTTACCGTTGAAGCGGCCCTTAAAGCGGTCATCCGTGCCATCTCGAGGGCATTTATGGTACAAAAAACTATAAATGCCCCCGAGCTGATAGCTGCTATGAAAAACCAAGCTTTGGGTGTAGCGCCTGACGACTACGCGCTGCTGACGGATTTGTATCAGCTCACCATGGCCGCCTGTTACGTGGGGGAGGGGCTGGATCAGCGGTGGGCTAGTTTTGAGTTATTTACCCGCCACCTGCCGGAGAATTATGGCTATTTAATTGCCATGGGGCTGGCCCAGGCTATCGACTACCTGACGAACCTGCGGTTTGCCCCAGCTCATCTGGATGCCCTGCGGCAAACGGGGTTGTTTGAGAAGGCACCGACCATGTTTTGGCAGCGGTTAGGGGAGAGTGGCTTTACCGGGCATGTGTGGGCTATGCCCGAGGGTACCGCGGTGTTCGCCCAGGAGCCACTGCTGCGGGTTGAGGCCCCCCTGTGGCAGGCGCAGATTGCGGAAACCTATCTGCTTAACGCCATCAACTATCAAACCCTGATTGCCACCCGCGCCGCCCGGCTGCGAGATGTGGCGGGGCCAGCGGCCCGCCTGCTAGAGTTTGGTACCCGCCGTGCCTTTAGCCCCCAGGGGGCGATGTGGGCGGCGCGGGCGGCACTGGGCGCCGGGCTGGATGCCACCTCGAACGTGCTGGCGGCGCTTGAACTGGGCACTCAGCCCGCCGGTACCATGGCCCATGCCCTAGTGATGGCTTTTACAGCCATTGAGGGGGACGAAGACGAGGCGTTTGAGGCGTTCCAGCGGTATTTCCCCGGTGCCGCCCTGTTGATTGATACCTATGACTCGGTGGCGGCGGCGGAGCGCTTAGCTCAGCAGGTGCGGCTGGGGAAGTCGTCCGTGGCAGGGGTGCGACTCGACTCGGGGGACTTGGTGGCGCTGTCTCGGGCGGTGCGATCGCGCCTGCCCCAAACCGCTATTTTTGCCAGCGGCGACCTCGACGAGTACGAAATTGACCGGCTCAAAAAAGCTGGGGCGCAAATCGACGGCTACGGCCTGGGCACCCGTTTAGTGACCGGCAGCCCCGTCAATGGTGTGTATAAGCTGGTAGACATCGACGGCATTCCGGTGATGAAAGAGTCGAGCCACAAAGCTACCCTGCCCGGTCGCAAGCAGGTGTTTCGGCGGTGGAATGGCGGCCAGGCCGTCGCCGACCGCCTGGGATTGGTAGATGAGCCTCCCAGGTCAGCGGAACGTCCCCTTTTAGAACTGGTCATGCAGGACGGGCAGCCCCTGTACCCCGCTGAGCCTCTGGATGCCATTGCCCAGCGCACGGCGGAATCGGTGGCCAGCCTGCCAGAAACCGCGCGGCGGCTGACCGACCCTACTCCCCTGACCGTCGAGATTTCTGCCCCTCTGGCCACGCTGGTGGCCAAGACGAGCCGCTTAACCGTCCCACCGCTGTCCTGCTGACCCTGGCCGCTATGACCTGCATTGCCCTCTTCGGTACCAGTGCCGATCCGCCCCACCGGGGCCACGCCGCCATTCTAACCTGGCTGGCGACCCAGTTTGACCATGTGGCCGTGTGGACGGCCAATAACCCCTTCAAGGCACACCAAGCCACCTTGATCGATCGCGTTCGGATGCTGGAACTGCTGATTAGTGAGCTGGATGTGCCACCAGGGATGGTGCAAATTCATCCTGAGCTGAGCCACATGCGCTCTATTGTGAGCATTGAGCGGGCTCAGCAGCGGTGGCCGGGGGCTAGTTTCTGCCTGGTGGTGGGGTCAGACCTGATGGTGCAGTTGCCGACCTGGTACCGGGCCACCGACATTTTTGCGGCGGTAGATATCCTAGTCGTGCCCCGACCGGGCTACGCCATCACCGAGGCGGGGCTGAGCGCCCTGGGGCAATATACGCGGGTAACGGTGGCCGACCTGCCCCAGCAGATTGATGTGTCATCATCCGACTACCGCCATGGGGACGAAGATCTGAATTTAACCCCTGCCGTTCAAGCCTACATTGTCCAACACAACGTTTACCCATGGCCGGAAAACTCTCCCCAGACCTTGACCACCCCCTAAACGCCCCGGCCCTGGCCCGCTTTAGGGTGGGGGTAGACAACGTGATTTTTTCCGTTGACACCAGCCAAAATCGGCTGCTGGTGCTGGTGGTCGAGCGCCCCGACGAGCCCTTTGTGGGCTACTGGAGCCTGCCGGGCACCCTGGTACGCCAGGGGGAATCCTTAGAAGATGCGGCCTACCGGGTGCTGGCGGAAAAAATTCGGGTGAATAACCTGTATCTTGAACAGCTTTACACCTTTAGCGGGCTAGGCGGTAAGGGGGGAGCATCGGAAAAATTGGAGGGATTGGGCGAATTGACCCCCGATCTGATCAGCCGTTACCTATCCGTCAGCTACTTTGCCCTGGTGCGCTTTGAGGATGCCGAACTGATTGCCGATGGCGCTAGCGGCATTGCCTGGTATCCCCTGGCGGGGGTGCCTGAACTGGCCTTTGACCACGCCGAAATTCTCAGCTACGGCTACCGACGGCTGCGCAACAAGCTGGAATATAGCCCCATTGCCTTTGAGGTGCTGCCCGCCGTGTTTACCCTGGGAGATCTCTACCAGCTCTACGCCACTGTGCTAGGGGAAGCCTTTTCAGACTACTCTAACTTTCGCGCCCGGCTGCTGAAGCTGGGCTTTTTGCAGGATACGGGCCAGAAAACCTCGCGGGGGGCAGGCCGCCCCGCCAGCCTCTACCGCTTTAATGCCGAGGCGTTTGAACCCTGTAAAGATAAGCCCATGGTGTTTATTTGACCCGCTTGAATCGGTGCCCAGTTCTGCCCTTACGGCCGCCCTATTGCTATGAAATTTGCCATCGCCCAGCTCAACCCCACCGTTGGGGATCTCGCCCACAATGCCCAACAGGTGCTTAATGCCGCTCACCAGGCCGCTAACCTGGGGGCTGAGGTGCTGGTTACTACGGAGCTGGTGCTCTGTGGCTATCCCCCCCGTGACTTGCTGCTGCGGCCCGGGTTTATTCAGGCCATGGCCCACACCCTGGATCAGCTGGCCGCCGCTCTGCCGCCCCAGCTCACGGTGCTGGTCGGCCTGGCCACCGCCAACCCCGCTGCCCGCCATCGGGGCGAGAAGCCCCTGTTCAACAGCACTGCCGTAGTGCAGGGGGGGCGGATGCAGCAGGTTTTCCATAAACAGCTTTTGCCCACCTACGATGTGTTTGACGAAGATCGCTATTTTGAGCCGGGGTTAGGGGCCAGCATTGTCGTCCTCCCCGACGGGCAATCAGAACTACGGATCGGCATTACCATCTGCGAAGACCTGTGGAACGATGAGGAATTCTGGGGGGGCCGCCGCTATCCCCAAAACCCCATCGCTAATTTGGCCGATCAAAATGTGGATCTGGTGATTAACCTCTCCGCCTCGCCCTTCTCGGTGGATAAACCGCAACTCCGGGCCGCCATGCTGGCCCACAGCGCCGCCCGATTCCAATGCCCGATTCTCTACGCCAATCAAGTCGGGGCCAACGACGACCTGATTTTTGACGGCAGTAGCCTGGCCTTTAATCGTCAGGGCGAGCTGGTGGCCCGGTTACCCTTCTGCCAGACCGGGCTGGCTCTGGTGGAGTACGATCCCCAAAAGCAAGACCTTCAGCTCGCTACCGTTGCCACCCTGCCGACCAGCGAACCCGAGGCAATCTGGTCGGCCCTGGTGCTGGGGGTACGCGACTACGCCCACAAGTGCGGCTTTGCTAAGGCTGTGATTGGCCTCAGCGGCGGCATTGACTCTGCCCTGGTCACCGTTATTGCCGCCGCCGCTCTGGGGCCAGCCAACGTGCTGGGGGTGCTAATGCCCTCTCCCCACAGCTCTGACCACTCCGTGAGCGACGCTCTGGCCCTGTGCCGCAACCTGGGCATTTGCCACGCCAACCTGCCCATTGGCCCGCTGATGCAGGGGTATGACCAGGCCCTGGCCGACCTGTTCACTGGCACCGAGCCGGGGGTGGCAGAGGAAAATATCCAGTCGCGGATTCGGGGCAATTTGTTGATGGCTCTATCTAACAAGTTTGGCTATTTGCTGCTGTCCACGGGCAATAAGTCAGAGCTGGCGGTGGGCTACTGCACCCTCTATGGCGACATGAACGGTGGCCTTGCGGTAATTGCCGACCTGCCTAAAACCAAGGTATATGCGCTTTGCCAGTGGCTGAATCAGCAATCTGCCTGGCATTCGGCAAGCAACGGCACCCCTAGCCCGGCTGGGGCGGGCCGGGCACTAGGGGAGCCATTTTCCCGGTTGGGGGCTGTTACCGCGCCGTTGATTCCCCAAAACATTCTTGAGAAACCGCCCAGCGCCGAGCTGAAGCCGGGGCAGGTTGATCAAGATTCTCTGCCGCCCTACGATCAGCTCGACGACATTTTGGAACGTCTGGTAGAGCGCCATCAATCGTTCGTTGACATGGTAGCCGCTGGCCATGACCCAGCCACGGTGGATAAGGTGGTCAAGCTAGTGTCGCGGGCAGAGTTCAAGCGCAGACAGGCCCCGCCGGTGCTCAAAATTACCGACCGCGCCTTTGGTATGGGCTGGCGCATGCCCATTGCTAACCGCTGGGCGCACCATGAAGCCAGGGGAGCCGCGGCTCCAGAAACCGCTCAAGCCTCTCTAGGGGAGATGGATCAGATCAGTATGGCATCGCTGCTTTAGCTCAGTAGCCTCCCTTAGTCTCTAGTTTGGGCAGCAGAATGGCTCGGCTGGGGCCAGCGGCGGCGACCGAGTGGCTACCATAGCCCTGGCGCTTTCTGATCCGCAGTAGCCGCCCCTCTTCCTCCAGGCGAGTCAGTATTCGGGTTACCGTTACTCGGCTGCTGCCGATGACTTCCGCCAGCTGCTTGTGGGTCAAAATGGGCTTTAGCATCCACCCATCGGCGATTTCACGGCCAAAGCGGGTTGCCAGCCAGTAGAGCAAATTCAACAGCCCCGCCGAAATCGATGGATTTTGGACAATACTAAACAGCTCCTGGCTGCGACAGAGATGGTTCAGCAGGGCCTCTTGCCAGTACCGGCTCTGACTCCCCAGGGGGATTTCAGTCACCGCTACCGGGGTTAAGCACTCCATCTGGTAGGGGCTGAGCTGGGTCAGGGGCAGGCCGACCACATCCCCTCGGCCCCAAATGCCAAGGGTGGTGATGTGGCCTTCGCTATCCCAGGTGAGGGTGCGCACAATGCCCTGCTCCAGCTGCCAAACCTGGTCGGGCACCAGAGGCAGGGTATCTTTACAGGCAAAGGTTTGTAGCAGGGAGAGGGGTGGGTGGGTAAGGGAGGAGGGCATGGGAGAAAGGGGTGAAAGGGTGGGTTATTTTTTGAAGGTGGGTGGGGGGAGAGGGGCTGAGCGCTGGGTAGTGGCGTGGTCTTTGCAGCCAATGGCGGCTTCGGAGCAGGCCTCTAGGGGATGGACGGGGCACTTCAAGTAGGGGCTGCCGGTGTAGTAGCGGCAGCGGTAGCAGGGTACCTGGTGCATCCGCTTGAGCCGCCGCAGGCCGTCGTCAACGGCTAGGAATAGAGCCAGCATAAATGCCAGCACCATGGCCCAAATGGCGATGGGAACAAGGATGGCAAGCAAGATATCGAAGGATGGCATAACGTCTCCGGGCCAGGCGGCTAAGATCCCAGGGGGCCTACCGTTTAATGAACGGCTTTGAGACCCATGGGGTGTAACGACTGGGGTTCTGTAGCACCCCAAAAGCTGAGAATTTGATTGGCCACCGGCTGGGGATGCACGGCATGGAAAAAGTGTCGTCCACTGGGGCATTGCCACAGCCGATCCCCTGGCTTGAGCCAGGGTTGCCAGCCCTGGAGCTGATTGGGGTCAACAATGGCATCGTCGCGGCTGCCGCACACCAGCAGGGGCACCGTCACAGAGCCGGGGCAAAGGCTGACCCGCTTCAACAGCGAATGGGGAGAGAGCGAATGAGCCAGGTCTTTCTCTAGCAGGTTGACCCAGCCGCTGGTCAGGGGTTTAGCCTGGTGGCCGAATAGGGTGTAGGCCATTTGGGTTAGCACCTGCTGGCGGCTACAGGGCAGCATTTCGAGCTGGGTATAGTAGTGGGCTTGCCAGTCGACCATGGGGTTAACCCCCACCGACAGCAGCGTTAACGACTTAACCCGGTGGGGGTTTTGGCGGGCGTAGAGCAGCCCCAGCAGCCCCGCCGTGCCGTGACCGATTAAATGGATGGGCCGGTTGTGCCCCTTAATGTAGTCGTGCAGCAGAGTCACGGCTATTTCCAGAGCGCTGGGTTCGTCTGGGGTTTGGCTGTAGGCCCAGTGGGCGATCTCGATATGGCGAACCAGGTGATTCAGCAGCTTTTGGTCAAATCGCTGAAAGCTGGGGCTAACGTTCAGCCAAAGGGCATCAGGGTAGGTTGAGGGCGTCATGAAGGTGCTGAGTCCTGGGTGAGAGAGAGAGTTAAACTTGGGTCTGCAGCTGAAAAGGAGACAGTAAAGCCATCGGGCCGATCCGTAGGGGCATTTGGCTGAACGCCCTAGACCATGGTTGGACTACACCCCAAAGGCCAATTTGAGCTGGGTTACCCAGGTTTTAATGCGGTGATCGGTCAGCTCGGGTTGGTTATCTTCGTCAATGGCGAGGCCTACAAATTTGCCGTTCTGCACCGCCTTCGACGCACTAAAGTCGTAGCCCTCTGTCGGCCATTGGCCCACCGTGGTGCCCCCCTGGGCGGTAATTCGTTCGGCTAAAAGGCCCATGGCGTCTTGAAAGTTGTCGGCATAGCCGACTTGGTCACCGGCCCCGAAGTAGGCAACTTTTTTGCCGCTAAAGTCAATGGACTCCAGTTCGTCGTAAATGCCATCCCAGTCAGATTGCAGTTCGCCAATATTCCAGGTAGGGCAGCCGATGATTAAATACTCGTAGTCGGCGAAATCATCGGCGCTAGCGTCGGCGATGTTGTGCAGGGTGACGATGTGATCGCCCCCCATCTGGGCTTGAATGGCTTCGGCGATGGTTTCGGTGTTGCCGGTTTGGGTGCCGTAAAAGAGGCCAATTTTACTCATGGCAAGTTAAGTCCTTAAACAGGGTGTAGGGGGAGGCTGCGGGTATCAGGTGGCGGGCGACCTTTGGCGCCCTGAACCGGATACCTGTGATGGCCAACCGGTCAAATTCTGAACCGGGAATCGGGATATATGGAGATTAGGAAAGGGGGGCGGGATGTTGGAGCCCTCAATTGCCCCCCAAAGAGAGGAGAACTAATCCAACGCGGTGGCGGCGCTCGCTGCGGCTATGCTCAGGGCGTTAGGTTTCGACGGCGCTGAGGGCTTTTTCGACCCGGCGGAAATCGAAGCCAATGGCCCGTAGAGCGTGCCAAAGATGCCCCTGCAAAAACAGGAAGGCCAGAATAAAATGGGCGTTGGCCAGCCAACAGCGGGAGGTGTGGGCGTTGAGGGGCAGGCTAATGGTGTCGGCAAAGTAGGGCATAATGCCCAGCTTTACGTCTAGGGGAGGGCCGTAGAACTCTACCGGGTAGGCCAGGGTGTTGACGGCGCAGAAGTAGGCGGCCACAAACCCCGCCAGGGCAATGCCTCCGAGGGAGTAGGAAAGAATCGCTTCCCCCGAAAACAGCAGTACCCGTCTGGCCCACTTCAGCGGCGGTACCAAAATGTGCCAGACGCCGCCGAGCAGCAGCAGCGCTCCGACAAAGACGTGGCCACCGACTAGATCTTCCAGATTGTTAACGCTGGCAAAGTGGGTTTGGTAGCCGTAAATTACCAGCGGGTCTAGGGTGGGCTGCACCAGCCGTACGGTTTGGCTAGTGGCATCGTACAGCCCACCCCAGGTGGTGGCTTTGGCCACCAGCAGCAGCGCCCCGGCTCCCAAAAACAGCAGGTGATGGCCCAAAATTAGCCCCAGCTGAGCCGGATCATCCCACTCGAAATGGAACTTGCGGGCCTGGCCCTGGGCCTGTTTCAGATCGGCGGAGGCCTTAAAGGTGTGGAACAGCGCCCCGGCCCCCAGCACCGCTGAAGAAATCAGGTGCACCGCCCCCACCACAAAGTACGGGTAGGTATCAACAATTTCGCCCCCTGCCCCAACCCCTAGACCCAGGGTAGCCAGGTGGGGCAGCAGAATCAGACCCTGTTCTCCCATAGCCAGGGTGGGGTCAAACCGGGATAGTTCAAATAGGGTGAAGGCTCCGGCCCATAGGATAATCAGCGCGGCCTGGCCCACATGGGCAGAGATAAATAACCCCGACAGGTTGGCAAATCGAGCATTGCCGGCCCACCAGTCGTAGGTAACATCAGAATTTCCATAGGTCTGCATGGATATCGAATCCTCAAGAGGTGAATTGGACGCTGGGTTTATTGAGAGATAAACTCAATAACGATTTGAACATAGATCGGAATTATTCTCAATAGACCGGAGTTAAGTTTTGTTTCTCTGCTCCTATTTAAGGCGCTAAAACGCTTGTTCAGAAGGCCTTTTAGGGTTTTCTTCGGCTTTGATAAACAAGGGTGGCGCCTTCGCGACGTCTTTCCGGCGGCTAGTAGCTACCTTTACTGCAAGATTTTCTTGATCTAATGTAATTCACTCTCAATAATTTAAGTGCTGCTCAGGCGGTCTCAAACCCTGTCCGGGGTTAGGCATTATTCCCTGGGGGTGGTTCAATGGCCTTGGCCAACCGAGTACCATGGTCAAATGTCCGCTGGCGCCCTAGCGCTGCTCAGCTCTACCGTTGTCCCATGGCCCGGTCATGATTGTTTGTATCCCTAATCTGCTCACCCGTGAGGAGCTGGCGGCCCTTGCTCAGGGGTTATCCACCGCTAAATTTGTAGATGGCCAGCTCACCGCAGGCTGGCACGCCAAACTGGTGAAGCAAAATCAGCAGGCCGCTAAAACCCTGGATACCGACGCCCTCAAGGCTATTATTCAGGGAGCTTTGGGCCGTAGCCCGCTGTTTCAGGCGGTGGTTCATCCTAAGGTGATTCACTCGATTCTATTTAGTCGATATGGCGAAGGCATGGCCTATGGTCGTCACATTGACAACGCCCTGATGAGCGGGGCAAGCTTTCTGCGTTCGGATGTGTCGTTTACGATTTTCCTCAGTGCTCCTGAGAGCTACGAGGGGGGCGAGTTAGTCATCGAAGCGGCCGATAGCGAAACTCCCTATAAGCTGGCCGCCGGTAGCATTATTGTGTATCCCTCAACGACGCTACATCGAGTCGAGCCGGTCACTAGGGGCGAACGGTTGGTGGCGGTGGGCTGGGTACAGAGTCTGATCCGCGATGCTGAACGGCGGGAAATTTTGTTTGATTTAGACACCGTCAAACGATCGCTGTTTGCCCAGGACGGCAAGACCGATGAATTTGACCTGGTGGCTAAAACCATGGCGAATTTGCTGCGGAAATGGGCTGAATAGCTGGAGTATTGATTCACCGTTGCTTAGGATTGTCAATCCTTAAGGAGATTTCTAACAAAAAACTTACCTCGTCATTCCCGCGCCGCCTGCCCCCGCGAAGGCGGGGGGCGGGAATCCAGCCCAAAAGTCTGTTTATATCGGGTATCTTCTTTTCCAGAAATCGCCTTAGGCTGATCGTCTACACCGGGTGAAAGAAAAATGACGCCCCTAAAATCCCAAAGGTAGAGAGCAGCAGCACCCCTTCTAGCCAGTTAGAGCGGCCATCTTGACTAACTAAATTGGCAACGGAAACGGCAATTACCACCGCAATTACTTCAAATAGACCAAAATTCAAGTCCATTGGCTGGTCGATAAATTCCCCTACGATGACCAAAATCGGCGCCACCAAAAGCGCCACTAGCAGGCTTGATCCCATGGCAATGGAGACGGCCAAATCCATGTTGCCTTTCATCGCCATCCGTACCGCCGTTACGTACTCGGCGGCTCCGCCCACCAGGGGCAGCAAAATTACCCCGGTAAACAGGTCAGTTAGCCCCAGGCTGGTGGCGGCTTCATCCACCGCCCCAACAAAAATTTCAGACTCAATGGCAACGCCCACGGTGGCGATAAATAAAATCCCAGCCCAGAGCCAAATATTGGGCTTTTCGGCCTCGCTATGGTCATCTTCAAGGTGAATAATCTCACCCTCTCGGTCGCTGACGCCGACGTCGTAGAGGTAGCTGTGAGTTTTCAACGAAAATAAAAGCGTCAGCCCATAAACCAGGATCATAATCACCGCCACTGTTAGCGACAGGTGGCGAATAGTGGCGGGCTCGACAATGTTAGAGGTGTTAATGACCATGGCAGGCAGCACAATGGCAGTTACCGCCAGGGCCATGGTCGACCCGTTAATGCCCGCTACGGTTTTATTGAAGGTTTGCTCTTTATAGCGCAAGCCACCAAACAGCATCGAAAGGCCCATGACCAGCAGCACGTTGGCCAAAATCGAGCCGGTAATGCTGGCTTTAACAATATCGATCAAGCCGGACCTCAGGGCGACCAGGGCGATGATTAATTCCGTGGCGTTGCCAAACACGGCGTTGATTAACCCGCCGATGGTGGGGCCGGTAACCACGGCCAGCTCCTCGGTGGCGGTACTGAGCCAGATCGCTAAGGGCACAATGGCCAGGGCGGAGAGGCCAAATACGGGCAAGGCCCCCCACTCTAGCCGCTCGGCCAAAATTGAAATCGGGATGAACAGCAATAGTCCTAGAGAAACAAGGGTTTTGGTTGACATAGGCTCAGCACAATGAATGGCCCCAGCCTACCCCAATCCAGGCTGACCAGCATGGGGGGAACAGAACTTTTGGGGCGAGGGCGGCCCTAATTAGTTTAGGAGACGGCGGTAGACCCCCACCAACCTGGGCCTGCGCCTCTCAGCACCATGACCCTTAGAAATCCGGTGTTGCTGAATTCAGGCCTGACTTTGGGTAGGGGCAAACGGCCGTTTGCCCCTACGAGGGACGTTGAAGGCTTAATTCATACCGATGTCCAGCGACGCCAGAAATCCGATGCAATGCTCTGGAGGAGCTTGCCGGTTAACGGCTTGACGAACTCATCAGAGTGTTTGGCCTAGCTAAATCGTCCCCCTGGTTGGGTCACTGTGCCCCGATGAGCTGTAAAAACCTAACGCCAGTGCTGCGCTACGCCAGATATTCGCTACCCTGTACGGTCATATCGCCTGGTTTTATCGATTTGCGTAGAACCAGGCTCCGTATTTCTGAGGTCGTTATGATGGCTAGGGCTAGGGTTTGCAGCCTGCTTTCAGGCTTGGTGCTGGGGTTGGTAAGTTTTGGGGTAGGTGCCAATGGGCTGGGGGGTATTGCTCTAGCTAAGACTATCGATGCTCCAAGCCTGGATAGTTCGTCTGGTTTGGCCAAAAGCCATGCGGCTACCTATACCCGTGCCATGGAAGTGGGCTACGCGGCTGCCAAAAAGAAGGATTACCACACGGCACTGATTAACTTTCGCCGTGCCCTCAGGGCTAGACCAGGGGATCGGTATGCCAGGGCCGCCATTGGCAATATGCAGACCTACATTGCCCAGGAACGGGCTGAGGCCGCTAGGCAGGCCGAACTGGTCAGGCTGCAAGATACCCTGGCCCTGGCCGTAACCAGCAGCGACTGGGCCTGCGCCGCCGCCTCGGTAGATCGCCTGGTGCAGCTAGTGCCCCCCAATTCACCAGAACGAGCGCGGCTGGTGGCCTACCGGGGTGAGCTAAGCGGTTTTATCGAGGGACGGGCCAATGTGGATCAGTGGTCGACGGTGTGCCCGGGGGGTAGAGTTTAGGAAGATCTGCCTTGCGTGATGCCATGCCAACCCCGTCTAGCCTGGTTACCCCTGAGTGGTTAGTGAACCACCTCGACGATCCCAACCTGGTGATTGTAGATTGCCGCTTTTCCCTCGCTGACCCCAACCAGGGGCGGCAGCAGTATGAGGCGGGGCATATTCCCAACGCCCGGTATCTAGACCTGAATCGGGATTTGTCTAGCCCGGTACTGGCCCACGGGGGACGTCATCCCTTGCCCGATCCAGATGCTTTTCGCCAGACTCTAGAGGCGATTGGAGTCAGCTCCCAGGGTAGCGTCGGCCTGACCCTGGTGGTCGCCTATGACGACTCGCGCTTTGCCTTTGCCGCCCGGCTGTGGTGGCTGCTCAAGTACCTGGGGCACGAGGCGGTGGCAGTGCTGGATGGGGGCTGGGGTGGCTGGCAGGGGGGTGGCTATCCGGTAAGCACGAAAATTCCATCGATCAAGCCAGGGCGGTTTTCCCCTAATCCTCACTCTGCCTGGGTCGTGGATATCGACTACGTGCGCCGCCGTAAGGACGAAGCCGGGGTGTTGCTGATTGATTCCCGTGCCCCCGAACGCTATCGAGGGGAGGTAGAACCCATTGATCCGGTAGCAGGAAGTATTCCTGGAGCGGCTAACTTTTTCTGGCAGGAGGTTTCCACGACCGCTGGCCAAATGTGCGCTGCCCCAGATTTAGCCCAGCACTGGGCCAGCCTGGATGCTGCCGATGAGGTCATCGTGTACTGCGGCTCTGGGGTCACGGCCTGCGTTAATCTGCTGGCCCAGGCTGTGGCTGGTCAGCCGATGGGTCGGCTCTACGCGGGCGGCTGGAGTGACTGGTGCTCGTATTTGTAGCGGTTATATGGATAACGAAATATTGCCGTTCCTGCAGCCTGCTATTAATAACCCGATGGAACTGATGCCATGAGTCAATGGCCTGCGTAATTACACGGTAGCTTTTACGAAAAATTCATACAACTTTCCGAAGTCCTAGAAGAGGCGTGGAGCGGGGCATTGTGCCGAACGCTGAATTTTGTATAAACCGATTCATAACGTTGGCATAAACCTGGCTTCATCTCAGGCTGATAGCGTCACGGTGGGCTTAAAAGGTTGTAGTACCGGGGGCTACACTCCCCTCGTTGAGGCTTATCCGCTCAAGACGCTGGGCTGAAATGCTACCACGAGCGGCGGAGCGGCTGGGAGGTATGCCCAGGGCGGGAGTCTGAGGCCGAGTTGAGGACCAGCCATAGTACTGCGCCCAAGGATCACATTGCCTACTCTAAAAACGTTTATGGAATTTAACTATGGCCGACGTGCTTGAGCAAATTACCAGCTTTCAAACTGAAGAAGGGGCCGAAATTCTGGCCTTTGACCCGACCCGCCAGGTGCTCTACGTTGTGTCGGGGGGCGACATTCTGCAAGTTCTCGATGCCAGCGACCCCGCTAATCTATCTAGTCTCCTCACCGTTGATTTAGCCGAGCAGGCTAGTGTTCCCATTGGAGGGGCCAACAGTGTGGCCTATAAAAACGGTCTGTTGGCGGTAGCCATTGGGGCCGCAGAGGCCACCGATCCCGGCGTAGTGGCTTTAGTCAATATCGATACCTTTGCCGCTGACCCGACTGGCTCGGTCAATGTGGTGACCGTCGGTTCCCTTCCCGACATGGTCACCTTTAGCCCCGATGGCACTAAGGTCCTGGTGGCCAACGAGGGGGAACCCGGCGAAGCGGTAGATCCTGATGGTTCGGTCAGCATTATTGACGTAGCCAACGGCATTGCCGCCGCCACGGTGCAAACCGCTGTGTTCACCGCCTTTAACGGCCAGGAAGACTCGCTGCGGGCCGATGGTGTGCGCATCTTCCCCGATGCCACCGCCGCCCAGGATATCGAGCCCGAATACATTGCCGTATCCGCCGATGGTACCCAGGCGTTTGTTACCCTGCAAGAAAACAACGCGGTGGCCCTGGTCGATATTGCGACGGCTACGGTGCTGAGCATTCTGCCCTTGGGAGTAACTGACTTTTCAACGGGGAATACCCTAGATGCTAGCGATCGCGACGGCGGCATCAACCGCCAAAACTGGCCCGTGTTTGGCTTCAAAATGCCCGACAGCATTGGCACCTACGAGGCCAACGGCATGACCTACTTCGTCACCGCCAACGAGGGTGACGACCGGGGCGACGCCGACGAGCCGGGCCGGGGCGATGCCATCCGCGTGGGTGATCTGGGGGATGTGGTTTCCTTTGGCCGCACTGGGCTGGGGTTAGATGAACGCTTTGACCCGGCCCTGGTGGCAGACGAAGCCCTGGGGCGGCTGATCGTTTCTTCCCTGGATGGCGATCTTGATGGTGACGGCGACCTCGACCAGCTCTTTAGCTACAGCGCTCGATCCTTCTCTATCTACGACGGGCTGGGTAACCTGGTGTTTGACAGCGGCGACGACTTTGAGCGCATTATCGCCGAGCAGACCCCCGATCTATTTAATGCTGATGATGGCGACCCGGCAGAATTTGACACCCGTTCCGACAATAAAGGGCCAGAACCCGAAGCCCTGGTGCTGGGTGCGGTGGGCGATCGTACCTACGCCTTTGTCGGTCTAGAGCGGGCCGGGGGCGGCATTATGGCCTACGAGATTACCGACCCCACCCAGGCGAAGTTTCTTCAGTACATTCGCAGCGATGCTGATATTAGCCCCGAAGGGTTGACCTTCATTCCCGCCGCCAGCAGCCCTACGGGCGAAAACCTGTTGGCCGTTGCCAACGAGGTCAGCGGCACCGTCGGCGTGTTCACCTTTACCCCGGCTACCCGCATTAGCGACATCCAGGGGGTGGGCCACAGCTCTCCCCTGGTGGGCGAAACAGTTACCGACGTACCCGGTATCGTCACGGCGGTAGATAGCAACGGCTTCTACCTGCAAGACCCCTCCCCCGACAACAACCCCGGCACCTCCGAGGGCATTTTTGTCTTCACCCGCACGGCTCCCACAGTTCAGGTGGGCGACTCGATTTTGATCAGCGGTACCGTCAGCGAGTTTATCCCTGGCGGTGCCTCCACCGGCAACCTGTCTACGACCCAAATTAGCGACGCTACCGATATCACCGTGCTGTCTAGCGGCAACGCGCTGCCCGCCGCCACCATCATTGGGGCCGGTGGTCGGGTACCCCCTACGGAAGTAATCGACAACGACCTGCCCGACCCCTATAACGTGCTCAATGACGAAGGCACCTTTGACCCCGTCAACGACGGCCTCGACTTCTACGAAGCCCTGGAGGGCATGCGCGTCACCATCGAAGACGCTCTGGCGGTCAGCGGTACCAGCCGGTTTGGGGAGATTTTCACGACTCCCAACAACGGAGCTGGGGCCACGGGGCTGAGCGATCGCGGCACCCTCAACATTGACCCCACCGACTTCAACCCCGAGCGGGTGCAGATTCAGTTCGACAGTGGCCTGCTACCCAACTTCGAGCTGGCGGTGGATACCGGCGCCCAGTTAGGCGATGTGACCGGCGTGGTGGGCTACAACTTCGGTAACTTTGAGGTCAACGTCACCGAGCCGTTTGAGCTGGTGGCTGACTCGGAGCTAGCTCCCGAGGTCAGTGAGCTGGTGGGCTCTCCCGATGCCCTTACCGTGGCCAGCTTTAACGTGCTTAACCTTGACCCCAACGACGACGATGGCGATACCGACGTGGCCGACGGGCAGTTCGAGGCTCTAGCGCAGCAGATTGTCAACTCCCTTAACAGCCCCGACATCATTGCCCTGCAAGAGATTCAGGATAACGATGGCTCGGTGGAAAGCGACATCACCGCCGCCGACGTTACCCTGCAACTCCTGGTCGATGAAATTGCCGACATTAGCGGCATTGACTACGCCTTCATCGACAACCCGTTCATTGGCAACGGCACCAGCGGCGGGCAACCGGGGGGCAACATTCGCACCGCCTACCTGTACAACCCCGACCGGGTCAGCCTGGTGGACGATTCTCTCAGCCCGGTGGTGGACGCTGCCGACCAGCAGGTGAATGAGGAGAATCCCTTCTTTGATAGCCGCTTGCCCCTGGCCGCAACGTTTTTGTTTAATGACGAGGAAGTTTCCCTGGTTAACAACCACTTCTCCTCGAAGGGCGGCAGCCAGCCCCTGTTTGGGGCCACCCAGCCCGCGGCTAACCTCCAAGAGGATCCCAACATCAACGGCAGTCTAGACGAGCGTCAGGCCCAGGCCCAGGCGGTTAAGGGATATGTGGATGACATTCTGGCCGCTAATGCCGAGGCCAACGTGGTAGTGCTGGGGGATCTCAACGAGTTTGAGTTCATCTCGCCACTGCAAATCCTCGGCACCAGCCTGACCAATCTGACCGACACGCTGCCTGAAACCGAACGGTACACCTTTAACTTCGAGGGTAATTCCCAATCCCTCGATCACCTGCTGGTGAGCGATCGTCTTGCCCCGGGGGCGGAGTTTGATATCGTCCACGTCAACAGCGAGTTCACCGACTCGGCCAGCGACCACGATCCCATTCTGGGCCGGTTCACCTTTGAGCCGACCGTTGAGGAAGATACGTCGCTGCTGCTGGATTTGCGCAATGTCACTGGCCCAGTGACCACCACCTTTAGCGTCAATCGCGAAGCCGCCTTCGATAACTTCTTTGGCTTCTATGCCGTCGTAGACTCCACTGGCAGCATCGATGTAGACAGTGACGGCACCGGCGATCTACGTCCTGGCGACGCCAACTACGGCCAGACCGCCGTGGCCAATCGCATCAACGTGGGGCTGACCACGCCGAACCTTACCGAGTCGGTTTTTGTCAACGATATCGCTGGCGGAATGCTCTATGCGCCGTTCCTGATTGTGCAGGGTACTCCCGATGATCCGACCTCCTATCAGCCCCGAGATTTGCTGTTTGCCTTTGGGGCGGCCAACCCCGATGGGTTGAACCATGTGCAGAACATCGGTGGAGATCTGGGATTTGAAGATCTGCTAGGGCCAAATAGTGATTTTGACTTCAATGACTTGGTGGTGTCGGTTGAATTTGCCTGAGCATTGCGAGTTAATATTCCGTTAAGCGTTTATGGCGGTTCTTGGCCGGATAAGGTACACCTTGACCTCGGGGGCTATTGAAATCAATAGACTTGAGTGACTGACCTGCCCCTCATCCGAGTGAGAACCGCTATACGCTAGCAGCCAGGTTCAGTAGATCGAAAACGATGTGCCTAGCCGCAGAATTGCCCTCACCCCAAACCCCTCTCCCAAGCTTGGGAGAGGGGCTTTGAGCCGTTCTGGCCGCTGCTTCCAGGTTTGGGAGCGGATGTAGCTGGCTTCCCGCAGGGTGGGCCAGCAGGGGCTTTGTGCTCTACTTAGGCTAGCTTTTTAGCTAGCTCCTGTAACGGATGCTCACGCTTGACTAAACGAGTCACCTGATACTGTTTGATGACTTCGATTGAGTCTAAATCCCCAGAGTTCCACATAGTCTCAACCTCTCTGTAGGCTTCAATGCGAGCCTCGTAGGTACCGCTATAGGGTCTATCGGGGCTACAAAAATGAATTTGCACATCTACCCAGTCAGGGTAGTCGGCTTCTGGATCAGAAATAGCTAGGGTTTCTCCTGACTTTAGATAGGAGAGCCACTCCCAACCTTCTTTAACCCAAATATCTCGTTCGGCAATTTGTTCGGCCCAGGCAAGACCGGCCCAACCTCGGTAGAACGGGCTTAAATCAGCAACGGAACCTTGGCGATAGATGAGCAAATCCAAAATTCCAGGCTCTAAATGCCCCCAGTATCGCCCTTCGGGCATATCTAGCAGGGTTGGGGCAAATTGATGGCCACCAAAGTGGGAACATCGCCAGATGCGGAGAGTTTCTGTTGCATAGTCTTGCTTCAATGTCCGATACAGTGGATATCCAAAACGACCACACGACACATCATGATTTCCGTGGGTGCAGACTAAAAGATCTCGTATCGACTCATTATTTTGCCGAAACCTTTGAAATTTAGATAATTGTTCGGTCTGGTTAAGTAATGCCGTCACCAAATGGGAGAGTTCGCCTTGGGTAATCAGGTATTCTTGCCGTTCAAACCTGGCAAATTGCGCCGAAGAACGCGAGAAGTAGAGCACCCGAATCGACTCGGTTTTAGCGCTAGTGGTTTGATCAGACGAGATCGCCAGGGGCCTAAATTTGATGTCACGATCCCAAGCAACTTGAAATGCGTCAATTACCTCTTGAGGCATTGAACCTGCCTTCAACCAAATTTGCTCTGACCAGGGTAGGGGGGCTTCAATTAGAAGAAATCGAACGCACTTACTAGCTGAACCAATTGGGTCTTCACCATTGCTCTTAGAAACCTCAGCGCAAAAGTGACACGGTTGTACCGTATTAGTTACCACCATTTTTAGTTCACCAGATGCTTAAATAAGTCGTCAATAACAGCATTTGCAGACAGTGGGCCTGCTCCAATCCAATACTCTGGAACAACATACACTTTCCCAGATTTAACAGCCTCTAATTCTTGCCATAGGGGGTCAGATTGTAATTTTTTTAGAGCTGTTTCTGCTGATTCTGAGAGTTGCCTGTTACTCCCATAAACCCAAACAAAAATTACATCTCCATCGGCATCGTGAATATTTTCTTTACTGATATCGATGGCAGGAACATCTCGAACTTGAGATTTAGGGCGAGATAACCCAACATCAGCTAACAGAGTACCGATAAATACATCTTTAGCGTATAAAGAGATATGTCCTGGATGAATCCGAATTACTGAAACTTCAGTGGCGTTAATCTGCTCACCAAGTTCGGATTGTAGTGCCTCTATTCGCTTTGTATACGCTGACATTACCTGCTCTGCTTCACTAGTTTTTACTACAGCATCTGCTACCAAAAACAGCACGGATTTCCAATCGGCACTTGACTCAGTTGGCACAATAACCGTAGGAGCCATCTTAGTAACTTGTTTGTATACATCTTGTAAATAGGCGCAGCCTAAAATCAAGTCTGGTTTAAGAGAAAAAATCGTTTCTAGATTAGGTGGAGAACCAGTGTCTTGAATAGAACTCAAATCACCCTGGTTGGGAATATTAACGTTACTAACCGGAGCACCAATAGGTTGAAGATTAAGAGCAAGCATGGGTTCTAAGGTGCAATCATCTAAAGCGATTACTCGACTTGGATTAATTGGTACACAGGTTTCTCCCAATGTATGCTTTATCATCCGACAATCTGACGAGATTTTCTGGGGAGAAGCAGGAATTTCAGTTGATTGACGATTGTTTCCGCAAGATGAGAAAACTACGAGTGCACAAAGGCTCAGAAAGCTAAAACAAACTATACGATAGCATTCTTGTAATTTGATTTCTCCCATGTCTAAAACTCCACACTTACCGTAGCTTGAACTGTAAATGGAATTCCTGGATTAATTTGGGTTCTATCATTCGCAGGGCCTTCAATATAGTCAATATCAAACAGATTCTTGAAATTTACTGCCGCTTGCCAGTTATCGCGTCGATAAAAAGCAGAAGCATCAACTCTAGTGTAGCTACCTACTTCGAAGGTATTAGCATCATCTCCAAATCGATTGCCTACAAGAAATGCGCCTAAACCAAATCCTAATCCCCGCAAACTGCCTTGGGACACCTCGTAAGTAGTCCATAAACTCAGCGCATGTTCAGGAACAGCATGGGGACGATTTCCCTCCAGTTCGCTGCCCGAGTCCTCAGTAACCTTTGCATCAATGTAGCTGTAGGAGGCGATAATATTCCATCCTTCGGTTATTTCTCCAAGGACGTCTAACTCAATACCGCGACTACGTACCTCGCCGATGGCTTCAGCAAAGGAGAACGTTGGCGGTACAAAGCTAGAAATATTGGTCTTTCTAAGATCAAAGGCTGCAAGATTAGCCGTTAGTCTACCGTCGAAAAAATCGCCGCGAATACCGGCCTCAAACTGCGTACCCCGTTCTGGTTCTAGTAACTGACCGCCCTCGTCAACGGCGGAATTAGGCGCAAATGAACGGCTATAACTAGCATAAAGCGAAAGGAAGTCTACTGGCCTATAAAGGATGCCGAGCCTAGGGCTGAAGGCTTCATCTTGCTGCTGACTTTGATCCTCACTCGCAAAACCTGAGAAGAAGAAGTTACTAGAGGAAGTCTGATTCAAGATGTCAAACCGTCCACCTATTAAAATTTTTAAGTTATCAGCAATAGCGATTTGGTCTTGTACATAAATGCCGAGAGAGTCAGTGAGAGTACTAAAGACAGCAAATTCAGGTAGTTGATCCCTTCCAGGCCGAACACCTACGCCATATTCAGGTGCAAAGATATTGATCGAGGGGGCACCGTTAATAAAATCAAAGCGATTATCAGCGCTTTCATCTATACGTAGAAGATCAATTCCAAGCAGTAAAGTATGGTCAATTGATCCAGTGGAAAATTCACCAACTACGTTGGTCTGAAAGGCAAAGGTTTTGTCAAAGCCTGAATTATTTCCCCAGGCCCGTGACAGGATGCCTGTATCTTCATCAAGGCTGACGGGACGCGCATTAGTTGACCGACTGTTAAGAGCGCTGTATCGAAATTCATTACGAAATTGCCAGTTTTCACTAAATCGATGTTCAAGCCTGTAGCTGGCGATAGTTGATTCTGTAAAGGCAAAATCGTCTGGCTCACCTAGAATGCGGTCAAACGGTATGTTGGCGACACCGTTGCCAACTGCCACAAGCCCTCGATCAAAGGGGCGTTCATCATTTAGATATTCAAAATTTAGTAGCAGATCAGTACGCTCATCCACTTCAAGACTAATTACTGGAGCAATAAAAAAACGCTCTACCCCTTGATCAAAGTCTCGAAACACATCTCGGTTTTCATATAAAGCGTTTAATCGATAGAGTACTTCTCCATCTTCGCTGAGAGGGCCAGATATATCAATGGAAGGTTCAATCAAGCCGAAACTGCCAAAGGATGCGGATAAGGAATAATAGGGGTCTGCAAGGGGTTGTTTAGTAACAATATTAATGATGCCGCCCGGTTCCAGGGTACCGTATAAAACCGATGCAGGCCCTTTTAATATCTCAACCCGTTCAATATTTGCCGTTTCTCGTATACGAAATGTCGGATCTCGAAAGCCATCCTGGAGAAACACGTCTGAGTCAAAGCCTCGGATTTGGAAGCGATCTAAGGTACCGCCAAAGGTATTACTCTGAAAAACTCCACTGACATTGCGAGTAATATCTTGCAAATCCGTCGCCGCTTGATCCTCAATCACCTGTTGCGGCACGACCTGAATCGATTGCGGAATATCTCGCAGCGGGGTGTCGGTTCGCGTTGCAGTGGTGGCATTACTGGATGCATATCCATCTTGCTCCCCCGTCACCACCACTTGAATGGCTTCCCCATCCTCGCCTGCCGCTGCCATGCCAGGGCTAACCGCCATCGAGAGCCCCTGCGCCGTGGTAGAAAGGGCCACGTCGGGGGCGGCCTCTGCCCCTGTAATCGCCACCCGAACGCGATTATTCGGCAACTCGGTCACACTGAGCAGGGCAATGCCATCGGCGGGGTTGGCTTGCTGAAGTTCCCGACCCTCTGGCAGCGCCAGCACGGCATTGGGAATCTCAATGACTCGTGCATTACCTACAACGGATACGGCTGGTTGCGCCAGAGCAGCGGCAGCTTCCAGGGTCAGGGTGACTCCAGTTGCAGTGGGGGTAAGCTGCACGGCGGTAATGCTAACAATTTCAGCCTGGGCAATTTGGCTCAGCCATTCCTCAACGGTGGTGGCGGGTGGTTGGGTCGAGGGGGGAAGCGGTGGAGGAGTGGAGTGGTGGAGGGGTGAGTGAGGCAACTCTAGGCTAGCTATTTCTGCCTCAACTACTGCTTCACTATCTTGGCCCCAGGCGGGCTGATTACCCAGGCTGCCCAAGGCCACTAGAACACCAGCTAACCAGACCAAACGCTGTAGGTTCACCATCACGCCACACACCACAGAATCTTACAAATGAGAATAATTTGTAAGAAGCATAGGGGATTAGGGCCATGTTTTTGATTACAGGAAGGATTTTTTTGAGTACTAGCGGGATTTTTTGGGATCGGTGGGCGGGGCCTTGGGCAGATCCGTTGTTGGTTCTCTGTTACCGGCCACCCACCACCGGATACTCGCCATCCTCCACCTGAGGCGACTTCTGAAAAAGAGTTTCCTCAAGGGTGGGCACTGCCCACCCTACAGCGGTTACAGTCGCTGGCTTGAGGGGGGTATCTTCTTTGTTGGCAATCTCCTAATTCCTGATTCTTTTTACCTGGTAAACCTTCGGGTTGATGCCAAACTTGCGCCGAAAGGCTCTGGCAAAGTAGCTCGATTGGGCATAGCCCACGGCATGGGCCACTTGTTGCACGCTAAGCCGCCCTTCCGCTAGCAAACTGCGGGCTTGATCGAGGCGGTAATCGCGCAGGTAGCCGAACACGGTCGTGCCAAATACCTGGCGGAACCCCTGTTTAAGCTTGAAGTCATTGAGCCCGACCTGCCGGGCCAGGGTAATGAGGGAAGGCGGCTGCTCAAACTGCTGTTCTAAAATGCGCTTGGCCTGGTGAAGTCGTTCCAGGTCGCCCGGTTTTAGAGTGGTAGAAAGGGCTGAGCTGTCTTGCTCGGTAAACTGAGCAAATTGGAGGGCGGCCAATTCTAACACTTTGCCTTCTAGATACATTTGCTTAACCACTCCCCGATAGGGGCAGGACAAAATTTGATGCAGGATTACCTGCATATCCACCGTGGTTTGGCCCTGCCGATAAAATGAGGCAGGAGGCTCCCCACAAGCCAGGGCTTGCAGTTCGTGGGGTAAATGAGAGGCTTCTCCAAATTGACAGAGCACATTGGGGGCTAACCCAAACCGCACTCTAATAATGCCTTCTGCGGCAAATTTGTGGTCAGTTTCTCGCTCTGATTGGATGCACTCTAGATAATGACCACCAGGAGTTTCCAGCGTTTCAATCATGAGCCCATGATGGTGGCTTTTGACAGTTCCGGCCACAAAAAAACTAGAAGCTGGCCCCCAACTGGCCGGCGCTGCCTGAAAAATAATGTCTTCTTGCACCTGAGATTCTTCGATGGTTAACCAGAGATCCCGCAGGTGCAGATCCCGACAACGTCCCTGATCAAAGGAGCTTGACCAGGAACGGACGACTTCAAAACTGTCTGGGTGTTCAGTGGTTTCGTGCTTAGTTAAGTCAGCGTCCCAAAGCTCATCCCAGTCTTGAGTAGAGAGAACTCGCGGCATTGTCAGCGTCCATTAACGGCTAGGGTGGCTTATGTTGAGATTTATTCTCATCTAATTGCCGACCACTGTCAATTGTAGGCGCTCTACTCAAACACAGGCGACCACAGCTCTGAGATCGGCACTTCCCAGCCCGGTAGCAGGTCGGGAACCCTTAGAACGTCGCCATCCTGCAGCCGCTCTAGAGCCTGATTGAGGCGGTGAACTTCCACCGTGCGGTTCTCTGGGTTGACCAGCAGCCCCACAACGGTTCCCTGGGCTAAAAACTCCTCAATTTTCGTCCGCAACTCCTCCACAGAGTCGGTGGGAGACTTGACCTCCACCATCAGATCCGGCGGAATCGTGGCATAGCCGCGCGGGGCCTGAGGCAGACGATCGGCCCGCACAAAGGCGACATCAGGAGCACGAGTATTGGCGAGGTTGAAGCCAGCACTAGAACCCGTCACCCGTCCCAGGCGGCGCGGCTCGACCCAATTCCACAACTTGCCACCGACTCGAAACGCCACCTCATCCGATTCATACCCGGAAGGACTCATGACAATAATTTTTCCATCGACCAGTTCTAACCGATAGTCCGAGTGCTGCGCTTGCAGGGTCTCCAAGTCTTTGACTGTGAGTGTCATGGCGACTCCAATGGGTTACTGAATGGTGGCTTTGATGATGCAGTGTTGTGCGATCTCGCATCGTACACAATGCAAAACTCAAGCTGTCTGCTCTTTCGCCTATTTTAAACAGCTTTCAATGTCATCTAAAATTGCCATGGCGGCTAAAATGCCCCGTCCAGCCGTCCATACTTCGGTTTTGACTTCACAAAGGCGATTTTGCTGAACAGCTTGGAGTTGTGACCAGATCGGATCTTGGCTAAATGTTGTGGTGTTGGCAGTGGCGCTGTCAGCACTAGCATCAGCAACTAGAAACAAAAGATCGCCATCCAGGCTGTTTAGGTCTTCCCGCGAGACCTGGAGGGCATACCGTTGTTGACTCACCTGAGCGGGGTTACGGGCAAAGCCAATATCCGCCAGCACTGAGCCAGAAAAACTGCCTGAGGTATAAACGCCAATGCGATCGCCGTAGGCGATAAGCACAGAAACCTCAATATCTTGGGGGTTGCCAATGTGTTCTTGCAGTTCCTGCACCCGCTGCTGGTAAAGCTGTAAGGCGGCCTCGGCCTGTTCGGGTCTGCCCAGAGCGTTGGCATAGAACTGAAAAACATCCGCCCAGTCGCCATGGCGGCCATTTTCTTGACTGAGAACTGTGGGCGCAATTTTAGACAGGGGGCGATAGATTTTTCCAGCATTAACTTTAGTGCCTAAAATTAAGTCCGGTTCTAGCCGCAGAATAGCCTCCAGGTCAGATTGGTTGGCATCACCAACCAGGTCAATGCCAGCGGTTGCCTCCCCTAAGTAATTGGGCAACCCGCCGTAGGCACTAGCTCCAACCGGTTTTACCTCCAGGGCCAGGGCCGCGTCGAGGGCGGCATTGTCCAGGGCAACCAAGCGCTCCGGTGTGGTGGGCACTGCCGTTTGTCCCATGGCGTGGTCGACCAGGCGAGTAGGCCCGCTGGCTGGAGGCGATGGGGTTACGGGCGAGCGACAGCCTACCATTGAGCCGCTGAGGGCTAATCCAATCAGCACAGCCAGGGGCATTAACTTCATCGCTGTACCCTAAAACTCAATCTGGTAGCGAAGGCTGACGGTAGCGCCTGGGGCTGCAAATCGTCGGCCTTCGGTGGCTCCAATTCGTTCCTGGGAACTAACGGGCAGGTATTGGTTATTGAGTAAGTTCTCTATGCCTAGGGTCAGTTGCCCCGCCCCTAGCTGTAGACTGCTCACTAAGTCTAGGGTGATATAGCCATCGACGGTGAAGCCATCGACAGTGTCATTAAACGCTCGATTACGCCCTCCCACAGCTAGCAGCTGCAAACGATTAGTCCAGGTTGGCGTGGTGTCGTTTTCCACGTATGCCCCGATCTTGTAGGGCTGCACCTGCACTGAGCTCAGGGCCAGAAACTCACCATCATTATTGGCATCATTTTCCCCTTCGTTCCAACCAAAAATACCTCCTAGCCGCCAGGTCTGGCTGGGTTGCCAATCGACGGTTGCCTCAATGCCGTAGTTCCGCTGGGGGGCACGCACCAGTTCAGTAAACCCATCGGGGCCAACCCGGAGAGCGCTGCCCAATTCAGACTGGCTATAGAACCCGGCCAGGCTGAGCTGCACCTGGTCAAACTCGGCCCGGGCCCCCACTTCAAAGCTATTGACGGTTTGGGGCTGTAGAAATAAGTCAGTGCCGATATTAAACTCTGGCCCAACCTGAGAAAAGGCCAGACCCAGGTCAGGAATGGAAAACCCCTGGGCAAAGCTGGCAAACAGGCTGACCTCAGGAATGGGCTGGTAGATGATGCCTGCGTTAAAACTAATATCATCAGCACTGCCGTTACCGCCCTCGCGACCATTGGGGGGTGGGGCAAAGGCGATCGCAAAGTCATCAACCGAGAAATTGAAATTGTCGTAGCGAATGCCGCCGCTAATCTGCCACTGATCCGTAATATCCCACCGCAATTGCCCAAACAAGCCCAGGCTGTTCAAGTGGTACAGCGGCGTTTGGTCTAGCACTTCCACAACGTTTAGGGCCAGTCGCTGATCAAAGGCAGTGGGGTCAGACACCAGCAGGGGCCGCTGGTTGCGCTCTTGGGAGTAATCAACCCCCCACAGCAAGCTGGCTGAGTTGCCCAGGGGGGTATCTAACTGTAGCCGAGTCCCCCACTGGGCAAAGTCAAGGTTCGTTTGAAACAGCTGAGGGAAAAAATCTGGCAGATTCAGCGGTCGAATATCTGCAAAGGTTTGGGATAGCTCCAGATCATGATAGTAGGCCTGGGCATTGAGCTGAGAGCCCAGAACATTGTCATGCTGATACGTTAGGTTAACGACATGGTTAGTCTGGCGGGGTGGCTCGTCATAGTCAATGGGGCCGAGCTCCAGGGCTCTGGCGGTCTGTAGCCCTGGAATCCCTAGAATGGCCGAATCAGAGATAAACCGGGTGTCAAGGGCTTCGCGATAAAAGCTGTAGCCCAGGTTTAGCTGCTGCTCTTCGGTAAAGTCAACCCGCAACTTAGCGGTCAGGCCAATGCTGTCGGTGTCTATAACGCCCGTTTCGGCGGGGATGCGATCGCCATTGGCATCGTACTGACTGTTAGTGGCACCATAGGCAAAATCCAGCCGAATGCTGGCGTTGTCGCGGGCGCCATCCGCGCCGAGCTGCACGTTATAGGCCAGGCTATCCCCCTGCAAGTTACTCAGACTGGCCCGGGTGCCCACGCCCAAATTGTAGGAATCCTCCCCACTGGGAGAGCGGGTAATGATGTTGATAATCCCACCAGCCGCGCCATCACCATAGAGGGCGCTGGGGCCACGCACGACCTCAATGCGCTCAATGCTGGAGGGATCAATTACGTTTAACTCCGTTTCAAAGCTGCTGTTGGCGTTCTGCGGCACTCCGTCAATCAAAATCAGGGGTCGCCGACCTCGGAGGGAAAGGTTACGAATGCGGTTTTGCCGGGTCGGCGGCCCTAACCCCGGCACTAAGGTACCGAGGATATCCGGCAAATTGTCCGTCAGCAACTGCTGCTGCTCAAGGGCTTGGCGGGTGATAACCGTCACCGAGCGGGGCACATCCTGGAGTTCGGTTTCTGTTCGCGTGGCTGTGACCACCACTTGAATAGCATCGTCAGATGGAGCGGCGGTGGCCGCTTCACCAGGAATGATAGTTAGTGCTAGGCCGCTATTTATAGATCTGGGCTGCACCGTCGGGGGCCCGTCGCGACCCGTGATCGCAATCCGAACGCGATTTTCTCCAACATGGCTGACCTGAACCAGCGCAATGCCCGCCGCCGGGCTAAATTGTTCGGCCATCGCCGCATCGGCTAAAGCGAGGGCTACATTGGGAATATCCAGGATAAAAGCGTTTCCCTCTACCCGTCCTGGCTCTGGAGCCAGCCGCCCGTCGGCTACCACCACAATCTCAGCTCCATCGCCAGCCGGACGGATCTCTACAGCCGTAATGGTGCTGAGCGCCTGGGCCAGATCAGACCCCGAAAGCATGAGGGCTGCTCCATGTTCTGCGGACTCGATCTCCGGCTCTAGATCACGGCTGAGCTCAGCCATCGCCGTGGGGTTGACCATCAGTCCCCAGACCGCAGCTAATCCCATTACCCATTTCACATTTACCATTTCGCTCACACCAGCAGCCTATCTAATAGGAATTAGCATCAATAAGTCTAGGTTGAAGCGGCCCACCTTTTGGCTACAGGCGGGATTAATTTCTATCCCTATCCGGATTTTTTGGTGCCCTGCCAGGGCACCAAGGTATTGGCGTGGTCCCTGCATTGCGTTAGCAAAGCTGCGCCCTAGCGCCATACCCCACGTGAATCCCCAAAATTAAGCCTGACAGACCACTAGGCTTGACGGACAATGCTGCCCCTGCCCAGTTGATAGGCTTTGGGGCTAATGCCGTACTTGCGCCTGAACGCTTTGGCAAAATAGCCAGTGTGGCTATAGCCCACCGCATGGGCTACCTGCTGTACTGTTAGGTGGCGATCGGCCAACAGCATCAGCGCCTGCTCTAAGCGCAATTCCCTTAAAAAGCCGAATACCGTCATGCCAAACAGACCACGAAACCCCTGCTTGAGCTTGAAGTCGTTCAGACCAACCTGACGGGATAGTTCTAGGAGAGAGGGCGGCTGACGGTACTGGCGAGTCAGAATCTCTCTGGCCTGATGAAGCCGCTCAATATCGTCACCTTTGAGGGCAATTTGGGTCGGTGGACGGCACCCTGGCTCGATCAGCTGGTCAAATTGAAGCGTTGCCAGTTCTAGAACTTTGCCTTCTAGATAGAGCTGCCTCAAAAATCCCTCGTAGGGACACTGCAAAATCTGATTCAGAACGTGACCCATCTCAGGGGTGCTTTTGCCCTGACGATAAAACGGCGACGCAGTGCCAGAGTCAATCCATGGCTTTAGATCATTGGGCATCGCGCAGTTCTGACTCATCTGCTGAAGGAACTGAGGCGACAGCGCAAATCTTAGTCTGATCAGGGGCGAACCCGCAAAAAAATGGTCGAGTTCGCAGCTATCCTGAATACATTCGAGATAGTGACCGCCGGGCTGTTCAAAATTTTCGCCGGTGAGCCCCTGATGCTGATTTTTGACCGTGCCAGCGATGAAAAAGCTCGATACCGGCCCCCAACTGGCGGCGGGCGACTGAATGACAAAGTCTTCGCTGATGTGCAAATCGTGAACCGTGAGCCAAAAGTCGGCGGCACGAATGTCTTGCCACTGACCGCCGAAAAAAGGGTGACGAAGCCTATAGCAGGTTTCACGAAAGCTAGCGTTGTCGCTAACTGCGGTGGTTGAGGTGGGGCTGGCTTCCCAAATGTCATCTAAATCTTGAGCTAAAAGACGTTTTGGCATAGCTGATAGTCTCCTAAGCCCTCCTCTCCCGGGCATACGTTCCCGGATTCACCCCATACCGGCGGCGAAAGGCGGCGGCAAAGTGGCCGCGGCTGACAAAGCCCACCGCCTGGGCCGCGGCTGTAACGCTGAGGTCGCCCGATTCGAGCAGCTGGCGCGATCGCTCCATGCGGTGATCGTGCAGGTAGCCAAACACCGTGGTGCCAAACACCTGGCGAAAGCCCACCTTGAGCTTGTGGTCGTTGATGCCCACCGCCCGCGCTAGCTCAATGAGGGTGGGGGGATGGGTGATCTGGTGACGCAGCAGCTTGCTGGCGTAGTGGATGCGATCCACATCGTCGGGTTTGAGGGGGGGTGGGCTGAACTTGTCGGGCGTTGTTTTTAGGTCTTCAATCAGCAGCGCCATCAGTTCCCAGACTTTGCTCTCCAGGTAGAGGCGCTGGGTGAGCCCGTGAAATGGACAGTGCAAAATCGCCTGCACCGCCATTTGCATAGCCGCTGTTGGGGTGCCAGAGCGCTCCAGGTAGCATTGATCCGCAGAGCGCAGCAGGTCGGGGAGATCGTCGCCAGCCTCCCCAATCCACCGTTGGAAGACGTAGGGAGCGATGTGGACATTGATACCTACAATCCGTCGATTACCAGGAACCTGCCAGGCCTCTGCCGGGGCCAAACCACTGCCAAAAAAGTCGTAGCGCTGGCTGCTTTTGCTGCCGTTTTGAACGTGCTCAAAGGTAAATTCCAGCGGATGTTCGCGATCGCAGTGCTGAATCTCTAAATCATCGTTTAGCCAGAGGTCTTCGATACAGAGTTCGATACCCTCACGTAGTGTCACGTAGCGCTGGTTCCCTTGCCCCAGTTGGGCAGGATAAGCCGTGATCTCGCCCTCTATTGCGGTGGCGTCGGTGGCTTCGTCGAGCCAGTTCGCGTAGTCGGCTTGAGAAAGGGTAATGGTCATAAGGGCAGGCGCAGCGGCGATATAGGGACAGGACGGGGTTACCCAAACGCTAGCCGACAACCTCTTGAAGCCAGCCTTTTGAGTAACCCCTAGCAACCTATATTCAAAGCATCAGATGTCAGATAGGATGCTGGAAGCTTATCACTAGTTGGCATCAATTCTCAACAGTCAGCTGAAGAAAACACACATAGTCCTACCTCGACACAAGGCATTGCTGGACGCAGGTATGAATCAAGCATTCAACGTCCCTCGTAGGGGCAAACGGCCGTTTGCCCCTACCCAAATTCATGCCTCAATTCAGCAACACCCGACACAATCCAGGGTTCAAGGGTCACGCTCGGGCCAACGCTCCGCGTTGACATGGCGCCCCCAGACGATCTGCGTCTCTATTCTCACCATCCATTGCCACCCCCTGCTCAACCCAGAAGACGCCCACTCGATTTAAGCCAAAGCCTTCATCAGCCAGCCCATCAGGGTAGTGTCGTCTTCGGCCTGGGAGCGATGCAACGCCTCTTCAATCAATGTGATCTCTAACCCTGGCAACACCCCCGAAACTCGGATCTGTCGGCTCCCCCCCTCCGCTACGGCAAAAGCAACCACCTGCTGCTCTGCCACATTCACTACCCAGTATTCGCTGACCCCCAGCCGTTCGTAGAGTAGTCGCTTGGCACCCAGATCGTCTTTAAACGAGCTGCCGCCGATCTCAATCGCCAAGGTCGGCGGCCCGTAGACATCGACATCAATGGGTGAATTGTCCTGGGGTGGCAGCCGAAAGTCTGGCCCAATGTAAAAAGCGACATCAGGCTGGCAGCCCCGCTCTCCAGTTTTGTGGAAGCTGCCGTTGATGAACTTGGCGATCCGAATCTTGTGCACTATGGCGAAAACGCTGACAACATCCATAGCAACCGAATTTTGCCGTGCATGCCCACTACCCAAAGCAGCCATCTCAACCCTCATGTAGCCGTTATCGAAATAGCCTCGGCCTTCGTCATAGGGAGTAGTGTCCATAGTGGCCACGAAATCATCCCAGGTGGCCTTGACCCAGGTATCGGTCTGTAGGGCTAGCGAAGTAGGGGGTGCCACAGTGAAAATTTCCTCGGTGCCAAGTCGCCGTTGAGTTTGATCTTAGTCTACTGTCGCCACCTCTTGATGCGCCTGCACTCTCGCCAAGGTTCAGGTCATAAAAATAGGATATGCAGATATCCAGGACAAACGGCAAACCTATGGAATGAGATGGCTGGCAGCATCATTAAAACCGGATTTCGTACTCCACCGACAGGGTCTCATCCCCCGAAAAGTTAGTGGTGCCCCGCGCCCGCAGCCGGTCGCTAAAGCGGTAGGATAGCCCTACCTTGGGCGGGTTACCGCTGTTGAGAATATTGAGGGCATCGACGCTGACATTTTGGCCGATATCAAAGGAGGCTTCGACGCCGATGCCAATGTCGGCGGTGCTGTCTGAGGCCGTGTCGGTGGTGGGGAAAATGCTGAACGAGCGCAGACCTATAGCATCGGCAATGCGATCGCCAAAGCCCGCCAGGGAGCCCGCCCCCAAAAAGCCAGCCAGCTGGGTCAAAGAAGCCCCGTAAATGTTGGTCACCACGCTGCTGCCCAGCAAGGCCAGCAGCTCATCCTGGCTGCGGGCGGGGCGGCTGGTCAGGGTCAGCAGCTCAGAGGCCTGGCTGGCAGATTCTTTCTCCTGCAGCTCGCTGGCGTAGCCGTAGGCGGTGGCATAGACCGTGACAAATTCAACATCCCCAAAGGTGGTAATGCCAGTGTTATCGGAGATTTCTGAGCTGGTGAAGGTGGAGGTTGCAACCACCTGGGTAACATCGGTATCCTGCACCCTGGCTACCATTTCTACGTTTAAGAATGGGTCAAGCCCTTTTTCGGGGGAAAAGGTGGCGGTATTTTCGGCATCGTTAACCAGGCGAAACTGGGTGGAGAAGAGGTTAATCCAGCCCGACTCTAGGGTAATCACCCCGGCGGGCTGAAGGTTTTGGAGGGTGCCGTTAACCACGAGATCGCCCGAGGCGGCGATGTTGTAGAAGGGTTGCCCAACAATCTGCAAGTCGTCGGTCAGGGTCAGGGTGAGGTTGTTGAGGGTAACGCGATCCAGCGGCCCCGGCCGGGAGGCAGGCGACTGACTGACTGGCCGGTCAAAGCCGTCGATTTGGGCGCGGTAGTCTTCGATGTACTGGGGCAACGGTGCTGCTAGGGTAGAGCCTTCTGAGGTAGAGCCATCCGGAGAAGGTACCTCCAAGTCTGAGTTGGGCTGGCCCCCGAGCTGGCCTAGTAAGTTGTTGGCGGCAACGCGGCCCTTTTCTACCTGCACAGCCCCTGAAACAACTGGGTTTAGGGCCGTTCCAGTAATGACAAGATCGCCCTCAAGGTTAGTCTCAATCAGATTTTCGTAATCCAGGGGAAGCTGGGTCAGGGTCACCAAAAGTCCCCCATTGGCCTCTGGGTTGGGTTGAGTCGGGTCAAGGGCTACTGGCGGCGAACCAGCCCCAACCGGCAGCCGCCCCTCTGCCACAACGGTGCCGTCTCCTAAATTGGCCTGGAGCTGGTTGACCTGCACCTGTTCCAGGTTAAAGAGCACGGTGCCGGTGAGGTTGGTGACGGGGTCAGCCAGGGCCTCACTCACCACGATGCCATCGGCAAATTCGGCCCGCCCCACTACCGCCGGATCGGCCAGGGTGCCCCCCACTTGTAGACTGATGATGCCCTGGCCCCCCTGCCAGCGAAGCTGGTCATCGGTAACCAGGTTGAGGATTTCGAGCCCTTCGTTGCGAATATCCACCTCAATATTGATCATCTCGCTGGTGGGCTGCACCGCCATAAACGGCAGGGCGTAGGGAATGTTGCCCGTCAGGGTGACCGCGGCGGGGGCGGCCACCACCGCCGCGCCATCGAAGCTGAGGTCAGCATTTTTGTAGGCAAAGTCGAGGGTCACGGAGTCGAGGGTTTGCTGGTTGAGGCTAGGGTCAACCACCGCCAGGTTGCCGACCACGGCGGGGTTACTCAGGGAACCATCCAGCTGCGCTACCAGCTCAAGATCGCCATCCACGGCCACCGGCAACTCGACGAAGAGTTCAGCCAACTCCACCGGCACACCGTTGGCGATCAGTTCCCCATTCAGGTCATTTGGGGTGCCAGAGCCCACAAAGCTGACCTGGGTATCGTCGGCCTCAAACAGCAGGGGATTGACGCTGAAGCTGCCCTGGTCGTAGGTGGCGGCGAGTTCAAAGCGGTTGCAGCGATCCCCTAAACCGACTGCATCGACCGGGGTCGGGCCATCCGCTGGGATATCCGGGAGCGCATCCGGGGGGGAGGAATCGGGCCCGGCATCGATTGGGGCCTCCAGCGGAATACTGGCCGGGGTCGTGCCCCCATCAGTGGTTCCCGCCTGATCGCAGGGCAAAATATTCCCCCAGGCCCAGTTTTGGCCCTGAATATCGGCGTTGGCCACCAGGGCATCGGGGGAGAACCCCTGCCCCTCGACGGTGACCGTGCCGGTAAAAGATCCGCTGAGCTCCTCCAGTTCCGGCAGGGCCATTTGAGTCTCATCCCCTTTGGGGTCGTAGCTGGCCATAAATGCCGCAAAGGCTTCTAGCTGGTTTAGGAAAGGGGGCGGCGGTAGACTAGCGGGCACTGTGGCTAAGTCGGCGGCCCCGGCCCCATCACTCACTCCGCGCTCTAGACCAATATCCGCAAAGGTAGACCAGTTGAGGGTGGCCAGCAGGTCTTCAAAGTTGCCCGCTACAATGTCGAGCCTGGCCGCGTACTGCGGTTCTGGGGTGGCCAGGTTAACCGTTGCCGCCAGCCGGTACTGGCTGTTGTCAAACCGCAAATCCCCCTGGGTCAGCTCCAGGCGATCTTGGTCATAGCTAAACTGGGCCTCTAGCGTCTCGGCCACAACGGTGCCCAGGGCGGGTTCGGTGATGGTAGCGGTACCCTGGGCCGAGAGGGTGTTAAAGTCGGCCAAATCAGCGGTGATAGTGGCGGTCAGGGTACCCCCCGCCTGGCCCAGCGCCGGTGACGGGGTTAAATTCAGGGCATCGATGGGGAAGTTCTCGACCCTGGCGGTGAGCTGCCGGTCAACGAGCTGGCCGATGGCGCGGGTTTCCCCCTGGCGCAGGTCAAACCGCTGGGACAAGAAATCAGCCCCCAGGGTGGCGGTAATGGCGTCGCCGCCGCCGCGCAGATCCACCGTGCCCCCCGTCGCCAGGGAAATATCCACCGGCCCAGTCAGGCGAGGCGCAAAGGCAAAACTATTCAGGGCCAGGTTATCGAGCTGGGTGGTGCCCGCTAGGCGCAAGTTATCCAGGGGGCCGGTGAGCTGGCCGGTGAAGCTGGCCAGACCCGCCAGGGTGAGTCGCGATCGCGCCGGTTCTGGGGCCAGGGGCTCTAGGCGGCTAAGGCTGTAGCGATCGAGCTGGACGTCTAAATCCACCGGGCCAACTGCGGCATTGCCCATCAGGCTAGCCGCCACAAACCCCGAAGCGGCTACCCCAGGGGCGGTAAAGCGATCGATACGAAGGCCGTTCCCCACCCAGCGAAAGGCCGCGTTCCAATCCCCCGGCTCTAGCAGGGGCGGAGCACCGGGGGGCACGGTGACAACCGCTGAGGCGATCTGCGCTGTGCCGCTGGCCGCCAGGGTTTGTTCGGTAAAGTCTTGCAGGCGCCCGGAGGCGGTCAGGTTGGCGCTCAGCAGGCCCTGCACCTGGTCGGTAAAGCGCTCGACGGGGACGTTGGCGGTGGTTAGATTGGTCGTCCAGTTGCCCTGATCCAAGCGGGCGATCGCCTCGACATCAACGGTGCCCTCCTCCACCTGAAACCGGGTGTTATCCACGACCAGCGTGCGGTTTTGGTAGGTTAGCTGGCCGCTGCCGGGGTAGGTTGAGGTCGGTAGCCGAAACTGAAGCTGCGCCTGGGGATCCTTTACGGTGCCCTGAATCTCCCCTGTCGCCTGCACCGAACCAATCATCGCCCCGTTTGGCAGGGCAACGCCGTAGGTGGTGGCCAAGGCATCCCCCGGCAGGTCGGCTTGCAGGTCGAACTGAAAAGCAGGGTTGTTCAGGTCAGCCAGCTCCACCTGCCCCTGCCCAGTTATGAAGCCCCCATCGGCGGGGATAATCCGTAACGCCTGCAAATCAAAGAGTTCTGGGGTGGCGGAAAAGTTAGCCGTCAGGGTTTCCACCGCCACTTGATCAGCCTGTACCGGCCCCTGGTTGGCAAGTTGACCGACTAGCTGGGGCTGATCCAGCGGCCCGGTGACGGTGCCCTTAACGTTGAAGTCTCCTGCCGCCGCCACCGGTAACGTAGCGGTCAGCAGGTCGGTGACATCAGCCACGCTCACCGTCGGAATTTCCGCCGTCAGGTCGTAGCCGGTCTTCAGCCCCACCGTCCCCGCCGCCGTCAGGGGAATATCCCCCACCCGCAGGCCGGTGTCTTCCAGCGCTACCTGATCCCCCTGAAACCGCAGGGTGGTGTTGATGTCGCGGATCGGTTCGGTGAGCTGGCTGGCCAGTATCTCCCCATCCCGCAGACTGGCCGTGCCCCGCACCGAGCCGGGCTGGTCTTTGTTCTGTAGACGTAGTTCGATGTCCAGGTTGCTATTTAGGGTACCTGCGGCTATTCCCAGGGTGGGGGGCAGAAACAGGTTGGCTGCGGTGGTAGGCAAGTCGGTGGTTTGCAGGCTGATGTTGAACGCCTGAACCTCTAGCTGGCTATCCCCCTGGGCCTTAAACTCGCCCGCCCCGACCCGGCCATCGGCCTCGAAGGTCACGGTTTGCAGCTCCTGGTCGCCGGGGCTGAGAAACACCGCCTGGGCGTTCAGGTCTTCGAGCAAAATGGGGGTGGCAGCGGCGACGGCATCGGGCCGGGGCAGGTCTCGATCGATGGACGCGCGGCCATCCTGCACCACGACTTTGCCCAGCTCAAACTTAATCGGCCCCTGGGTTTTGTCTTCTTCAGGGTCGGGTAGGGTAATGTCGAGCCAGCGTCCATCGGCGGCCTGCACGACGGTAATATTGGGCTCGATCAGGGTCAGGGTGGGGCGCAGGGTGCGCTTGAAGAGCAAGTCAGGCCAGCTAATGGTCATATCCACCGCCGCCACGGTGGCCTCGGTGGCGACCTCAGCCGTGGGGGGCAGCACGGTTGTTCCCAGCCGCGCCCCGTTGAACGACAGGCCCTCTAGCTCGCCGAGGTCGATGGGGCGATCGAGGCTCTTTTCGATGGAGGTTTCTACCCAGGGAATCAGCTGGCTGTTGATCAATCGACCACCCCAGACCAGGGCAACGGTGCCGCCGACTAGGGCCAAGCCCCCCAGCCCGGCACCTACCTTGAGCACCGTGGGCCAGAGACGAGGGGAGTTCGGTTCTGGGTCAAGATTGGGGGGCTGGTTTTGGGGTGAAGTCATGGCGAGGCTTTGCTGGGGTGGGTAGAAGCAACCCTTTGCTGGGGTGGGTAGAAGCAACCCTTTGCCGCCTGAGAGGAATTTTCCCGGTGGGCAAAAGTCATCTAAACCCTACAGAGGATAAGCCCTTCAGGCAAGCCCCAAAGATCAGACAGCTCGATCGAGTTTTGTCTGCCCATCGGCCTATGGCAGGCCGTGCAGAGGCGGTTTCCCCAACAACCGGGAACCCTAGTATTCTGATAGCAGCAGACTGATTTACAGCAGAGGTGTGACATGGCCGAATGGCTAGACCACAGCGTAGTGGTAGATGTGGATGTGCCGGTAGAAACCTCGTGGGATCTCTGGTCTGACCTGGAGCAAATGCCCCGCTGGATGCAGTGGATTGATTCGGTGAAAATTCCCGACGACAACCCTGAGCTGTCGGAATGGAAGCTGGCGTCTCGCGGCATTGAGTTTACCTGGCGCTCGAAGATTACCAACCTGATCACCCACCAGATTATTCAGTGGGAAGCCATTGACGGGCTACCTAATCGGGGGGCGATTCGGTTTTACGATCGCAAAGACGGCAAATCCACCGTTAAGCTGACGGTCTCCTACGCGGTGCCCGGTCTGATTAAGTGGATGGACGGGCTATTTCTGGGGCGACTGGTGGAATCGACCCTGCAAGCCGACCTCAACCGCTTTCGCGACTACGCCATGGCGGCCCAGCCGCCGTCGGCCTAGGGGTTATGGGGCTGACCACTGACCATATTCAGTCCCGGCTGGCTCAGGGCGATTTCGAGACCTTGTTCCGAGACGATTTGGGGTGGGATGGGGACGTTGATGATGCCTCAACCTACTCCCTGGGCTGCGGCACCATCAGACGTTTAGCCCGCTACGACCAAGCCACCGTGGTTGAGGTCTCGGGATGGCCAGCCACCCACTTACACCCTCAATATTTGTACGGCTACCTCAACCGCACAGCTCAGGAATACTCGGATCCCCTAGTGATATGGACAGGGGGAATCGATACCCCGGTGTCGTCAGCAAGGCGGAAGCGTAGCCTTTGGTGCTGGCGAGCTGGGCCGCCGGATTATCCCCACTGGCATACCCAGGTCATGATCCAGGGCCAGGACGTCCCAGACTTTGCCCAGCGGCTACTGGGGCTACACCGTGATCGCTACCCTGGGGATGCGCCGCTGTACCTAGTCCTCACTCCCCCCCTGCCCCCTTGCCCCCCTGCCTGGGTAGAGGGGTTTCAAACCAGCTGGCAAAGCCTCACCGACGCCCTGGGCCAGATTCCCCAGGCCACGGAGCGCAGCCAATACGCCATGGTGCTGCTGACTCGGCTGATGGCCGTTGCCGCCCTTCAGCAGCGGGGCGACCTCGGCGGCGACGAGTGGTATTTGCACAATCTATTTGGCCAGAGCCAGCAGCAGGGGCAGGGCAGGTTTTTTCGAGAGGTCTTACAGCCCCTCTGCCACCAGGGGTTCTCCCTGCCCCTAGAGGAGCGGCCGATTTCTCTCCAGGAGCGCTTGGGCCCAATTCCCTTTTTACCCACCGGCCCGTTTGGCTACAGCCCCCTCGATCAACGCTGGGGCCAGGTAACTGTAGCTGATAGCGCCTTCGAGCCGGGGTTAACCTGGCTGGGGGATGTGCTGACGGCCACCGCCCCTGGGAATTTGGCCGCTGGGCTAGAGGCACTAATGGAGCTTGTGGTCACGGACTATCAGGGGCTGCCCATGACCACGCCCGAGCCGGTGCTGGGGGCGCTGTGCGATCGCACCCTCCATGCCACTTTGCTCGACTGGGCCGGGCCTCTCACCGGCCAGCGCCATGGCTCCCTAGAAAGTCTGCTGATGGCGATTTCCCCCAAAGAGGCCAGGGATTTACTTGAGGCCCTGGGCCAGCTCACCCTGCTTGACCCGGCCTGCGGTTCCGGTCGCTATCTGGTCGCGGCGCTCAAGCGACTCATGGCGATGGCCTCGGCCCTGACCGCCGTTGTTGCCCTTGATCCAGCCCTGGGTTTCCCTGCTTGGGTGCAGATCACCCCCGCTCACCCGGCGTCCACCGCACTGGCACTTTACCGCCACTTGGCCACCCACAGCCTCTACGGCGTTGACCTCTGGCCCCCGGCGGTGGAGCTGGCCCGGCTCCAGCTCTTTCTCCAGGGGGTGCGCCACACCACCCACCCCTCGGAACTCGCCACCCTGCCCGATGTCACCCTTACCATCCGCCAGGGCAATGCCCTACTGGGCCTGGTGCAGGTGGATGCCGAGCGGTTTGACCAGATTCCGCCCAGGGGAAAGAAATCAGCCGTCAACCCTGATCCGGCACCGCTCCAGGGCAACCTGCTGCAGCCGCTGATGGCGGAGACCTACCAGGCCATTCTGGTGGAGCGGCAGGTGCGGCTAGAGCACTACCGCAGCCAAACCCAGCTGCTGGCCGAGGCGGGCACCGTACCCACCTACGCCCAGGCGGATTTTTTGCGCGATCGCATCGAAGACCTCAACCAAATCGCCCAGACCAAGCTGAACCATCTGCTCTGGAGTGAGGCCAGCCAGCAGCTCGGCATTCGCCTTCAGGGGCCAGATCCCAGCGGACGACGCACGACCCGCCTGCTAGCCCAGGCCGATGTAGAAGCGGCTACGCCCTTCCACTGGGGATTTTACTTTCACCATCTGCGGCGCGATCGGGGCGGCTTTGACGTGATTTTAAGCCATTTCCCCAGGGCGGCGGTGCAGCCCAGCCCGGCGGAATTTGTCGCTACCTATGGGGATTTGTTTCAGCAAAAGCAGGTGACCCCCTCCACCTTTCACCACCACCAGCAGCAGGTGCTCACCATTGACCCCGACCTCACCCGCGCCTGGGCCAGCTACCGGGGGCAGTTTTCGTTTGTCAGCCAGTATTTTCGGCGTTCGGGCCACTATCCCCACGCTGGCCAGGCGGCCCCTGGCCAGCCACCCGGGCGACTGTACTGGTCGCGGCTGTACCTGGAGCGCAGCCTCCAACTTCTACGTCCAGGCGGTCGCTGCGGAGTCTTACTCGATCCCTTCTGGGCCCAGGCCAACAGCGCTCCCCTGCGGCGCTGGCTAGAAACCCAGACCACCCTGGGCACCGTGGTAGATTTATCCAACCATCGCCACCTGTGGGGTGCGGCCCCCCGTCGCACCGCGCTCAGTCTGCTGTGGCTCAAAACCCAGGGCCGCACCCGGGCCTGCCCCTACGCCGCCCATACCCAAGCGGCCAACGCCTTACCGCCCGCTGCCCTGGGGGCTTTGCTCCAGCGCCTGATCCACCTGTCGGAACAGGGTGGAGAGATCCCCTGAGTTATCCAATACCCGGTCAGCCAGGGTAATCTTCTCGGCCAGCGGCATCTGGCTTTGGATGCGGGCGGTGGCCTGTTCCAGGGGCAGGCCATTGCGGGCGATCAGCCGCTGCCGCTGCTGATCGGGGGTACAGGCCACCACCCACACCTCGGTGACCTGATCGCGTAGATCCGCCTCAAACAGCAGGGGAATGGCCTGTACCACAACCGGAGCTTCCCCTAGCCCGGCCATGGCCTCGGCAAAGCAGCGCCGCACCACCGGGTGAATCTGCTGCTCTAGCCAGACCTTTTCGGCGGGGTGGTTAAACACCACCTCGCCCAGCTGAGGTCGGTTCAGACGGCCATCGGGCTGTAGCATGGTCGGGCCGTGGCGGGCGACGATGGCCGCCAGCGCGGGAGAGCCGGGTTCTACAGCTTGGCGAGCGTAGATATCGGCATCTAGCACCGGCAGCCGGTGCACCTCCTGAAGGTAGTCAGATACGGTGGATTTGCCCGTGGCAATGCCGCCGGTTAGCCCGATGATTCGCTGGCCCATGTCACAATCGCCTGGGTAAGGGCATCCAGGGTATAGTCCGTCGGTTCAATATCCACCCGGCCCAGGTATTCGCGGCAGGTGTCGGAGGTTTTGGGGCCAATGGAGGCCACCGCCACCCCCTCTAATAAACGACGCCACTGAGAACCAGCCCCCTGGGCGAGCAGCTGGCTGGTGTGCACCACGGTTTTAGAGCTGGCAAAGGTGATCACATCCACCCGGCGGGCCTGGAGGGCGGCCAGGGCGGCGGGGTCAGGAGCCAGAGGACAGCCCGACTCGTAGGCTGGTACTTCCACCACCGTGGCCCCGGCGGCGGTAAACGCCTGCACCAGCACGTCACGACCGCCGCTCTCGACCCGTGGAAACAGCAGCCGCTGCCCCGCCACCGCCTCTGGAAACTGGCTGACCAGGGCCTCGGCCACAAAGTCAGTGGGCACAAAATCGGGGTGTAGCCCTCGCTGCTTCAGGGCGGCGGCGGTTTTGGTGCCCACCGCGGCAATCTTCAGGGGGGCGAGGGCGCGTAGATCCTGCCCTGTTTCTAGCAGCCGATCGAGGCTGAAGTCAACGGCGTTGGCGGAGGTCAGCAGCAGCCACTGAAAGCTGGGTAGGCTGGCAATGGCGGCATCTAGCGCCGCCCAGCTTGACGGCGGGCGAATCTCCAGGGCGGGGAGTTCGACTACCGTAGCTCCTTGGGCGGTGAGGAGTTCGGCGAACTGGCTGGATTGACCCGCAGCACGGGTGATGAGGATGGTTTTGGGGTGGAGAGGGAGAGGGGGTGGGGAGAGGGAGGGCGGTGGTGGGTGGGTGGCGAGGTAGTGGCGGAGCCGGACGACTTCGCCGATGACGATAACGCTGGGAGCAAGGGGTTGGCCTTTGGTGAGCTGACGAATGTTGAGCAGGGTGCCTTCCCACACCTGCTGCTGGGGGTGACCAGCCCAGCGGATGATGGCGACGGGGCGATCACTGCGGCCACCGTGGTGCAGCAGACGGTGAATGATGTCATCCAGCTGACGGCTGCCCATCAGGATGACCAGGGTGGGCAGGGCGGCCAGGGTGGCCCAATCGAGCTGGTCGGGGTGGTGGGCGGTGACGACCCCAAACCCATGGCTCCACACCGGGTCGGTGAGGGGAATGCCCGCCAGCAGCGGCGCGGCCAGGGCAGAAGACACCCCCGGCACCACCTCAAAGGGGCAGCCCGCCGCTTTCAACGCCTGGATTTCTGCGGCGGTGCGGCCAAAGATAAACGGGTCGCCGCTCTTCAGCCGCACCACTGTCTTGCCCTGGCATGACAGGTTAACCAGCAGCTGATCGATCTCGGCCTGGGGCGGGCTGGGCTGGCCGCCACGCTTGCCCATGTCGAAAATTTCGCAGGTCGCTGGCAGCAGGGTCAGCAGGTCAGCCTCCACCAGGGCATCGTGGACGAGGCACTGGGCCTGGTTCAGCAGTTGGCTGCCGCGCACCGTGAGGTAGTCTAAACGGCCTGGCCCGGCCCCGACGATGTACACCGTTCCTAGTTGGGTCATACCTGAAAAACGGTTAATGGGGCGGATCTATCTCTGACGGAGCACCGGCGGCTAAACCATCGCCCTGCACAATCAGCACCGCACAGGGGCTATGGTGCATCACGTAGCTGCTGACGCTGCCCAACAAGAGCTGGCCCAGGCCCTTTAGACCCCGGCGACCAATTACGATTAAATCAGCATTCCAGGCTTCGGCCGCCGCGCAGATTTCCCGCGCCGGTGGGCCGATCACGAAGGTAGCTGCGGCCGCGAGGCCCGCGTTCTGAACCTCGGCCACCTGGGCATTGAGTCGATCTTGGGTGGCTTGCTGAAGGTCTTGCCACTGCTGTAGGGTCGCCTCAAACGCCACGGTATTGATGGCCGACATCCCTCCCCCCAAGGAGCTAGACATGGCGTTGGAATAGCCGCTGCTGAGGGGGGGCATGACCTGAATAATGTTAAGCGTGCCGCCGCTGCCCTGGGCCACAGCCATGGCCTCGGCAAGTACCTGACGGGCGATAGTAGGTTCGCGATCGACGGCTACTAGAATGCGCTGAAATAAAGCCATGGCTGGGACTTGACCGGGGATGTAGGGCCGCCAGGCTATAGCGGTTGCGTTTAGCATCAGTATGTCAAAGAACGGGCCGGGCCGGGCGCGATCTTACAGTTCTCTTAACCGTTGTTAAATTCCTGACGCTTAAGCCAGCCGCTCAATTGCAGCGCCAGGTTTTAATTTCACAGCAGCAAACCCGGGGTATCAACTTAAAGCGGGACAAATTTCCTAGCAAGCCGCCAGAAGCTAGGAGCCAGAAGCTAGGAGAATGCAATATCCTAGCTCCTAGCTCCTGGATTCCCGATACCCACGCCTGTCCCGGATTACGTTGGTACCCAAACCCGCTTTTAATCATCCAGTGCCCCATGGCCCGTCAGGTAGTTTCAACGGTCACAGCATCGATAGCCGCAGTGGATTCAGTGGCCGTTAGGCTATATTGAATCCGTCAGTGCCCCACTCTAGTCTCCGTGCCCTTCACCCCGCTGTTTTGAGTTATGCCCCTAATAAGTAAATTCACGCTTCAAACACTACATGTTGTGGGCAAGTATATTCACCTTTACGCTCTCATCAACCCCTGACATGATTGGGGCATAGGCAAGGCAGGGCGATGGTCAAAACAGGTCTTAGAGACATACAGCATCAGTCAAAACAAGCTTCCGGTCGCCATAGGGGTCGAACGAGCTGTTGTTTATCGCTGGACCCATGAGCATGAGTGCACTGACCCGGTGGGAGAAACGATTACTATTGCGCTGAACCAGATCCGCCCTGATGCAGCCTAGGCGTTCGTGGATTCATACCTGGGGGAGATTGCGCAAAGAGATAAGGATACTTGGGACATGGGAAGGGCAAGGAACGCACTAAAACAGGTTTTAGACACCTACAGTATTAGTCAGAACAACCTGTCGGTGACAATGGGCATTAGTCGCGCCAATGTAGGACGCTGGTACCTCGGGCTTGAACCAGTGCTGAGAATATCGCGCAGATTACCTAGGCGCTTAAAGCGCTGAATCCCTTGCCAGCTAAGGAGCTTGCAGGATTTCACATGGGGATGCCCAGTAAGAAAAATCAAGAAAATTAAAAGTTTCAACACGCCATTGACTTGATTAATGCTGGTCAAGACCTCATAATTACAACACTACTCGGTGACCTCTCAAATCCTAGTTAGCCTTAGTAATCTATGACTACTGAAGGATGTACTTACTTTAGTGAAGATTTTTCTCGGCATGCAGACCAGATACCAAAAGGTTTGCGTGAGGTGTTACAGAATAGTGTGCGAGAGCAAACTCCAAATATATTAACGCGCCTTCTAAAGATAGAAAGCCGCGTGTCAGGCGTATCTTTAGTAGGTGCAATAACCGTAGTAGGCTTAGCACCAATTTTGCTTCCAATGGCTGGATTAACTGCGCCTCCTGGCTTTATTACTGGTGCTTTATTTGGCTGGGCTACTGATATTGGGGAAGACGCCGTAAAGATTTGGCTAACTAGTATTGTAACTCAACCCGAAAAAGTTAACAGTTTGGGACTGACCCATGAGAATGAGGAGCTCTTACTGGCGGAAACTAAAAAATTAATTACGAAAATTAATGGGGATAATATTCTACTTGCAGCTGGAATCTGCAAGATTATTAGCAAAAATGGCTTGCTTGAAGCCTTCAAAAAAGAATATAGCTCTACTATTAGAGATAATATTAGTACTGCGGAAAAACTTGGCCTTGATGAAGCGATTGCAGTAGCGGAGGCACTAATCAGATTTAATGATTCCCTTGTCGAAACTCTAAAAAAGCAGGAAGATGACCTTAGCTGGCTGATAAGGAAAATTGATAAGCTTGAAAATGAAAATTCAAAATTTAGAGAAGAAAACCAAAACCAGGCATTAGAAATTGCTTCTTTCAAGAACAGTACTAGCGAAAGCATTAGAAATATTGCTGCAGAATACAACGAAAGAATTTTGCCATCCCTTAGGAATGATTTTTATCGCTTAGAGAGCAGAATTGGAAACTTACACATAAGTCAGCTAGAAAGCAAAATTGAAAGCTTACGTATAAGTCATCAATCCGAGCTTTCTAATTGTCACGAAAGAATTAATGCCCTGGTCAGGGAACTTGAGAGAGCCAGGGAAATAAGATCGAATTCAGATGCGAAGCTAATAAGATCGAGAAAGTTTCAATCTCCTTCTGCCTCGGAGGGTACTCATTTTATTAAGGAAGAAGCACTCTCGGAAGAATCACGTCCACTAGATGGAGATCCTCAAACTGAACCACCTCGAAGACGACGACGACCCTCGTAAGCTTAGTAAAATCCTCCCGTACACCTCTCGAAAATAAAGTGTAAGGCAGAAAAGGTGATAGATAAAATACCTGATTTATTTGACAAGAAATTTGCTATAGGATTCTTTTTGCCTTCCCTACTTTTTTCTCTACTTTCCACAGGGATCTTCAGAGCTTATGATTTGCAGTCAAAAGCACCCTCTAAAATTAAAGTGATTTCTATAAATGTTTTTGACTGGTTTCAGAATAGTGGAACAGAAGCTCTGATCAACGCCTCTTTATTAATACTAATTGCCTGGATTGGGGGGATAATTCTAGTTGCTATAAATAGAGAGCTGATAAGATTTGCAGAAGGCTATGGCAGCTTCAATCCTTTTAATCTACTTCATTGTCTTGAGAAAAGACGATTCGATCGCATTGACAAAAAAGTGGAGGACTTAGACAATGAAATGACAGAATGCGAAGAGAAAGGAGAAGTTTTTTCGCTCGATTCAAAAAAGAAATTAAGAATAAAATCTCTGCTTCTAGTAGAAAGGTTCCCAAGTAAAGAGTTTTTGTTGCCGACTTCCTTTGGAAACATTATGCGGGCTTTTGAAACGTACCCGATGAGCATGTATGGAGTAGATGCTATAGTCGCGTGGGAAAGGCTTCTTTCCGTTATTCCAAAAGATTATCGTGACTTTATTGATGATGCCAAGTCCCACATAAATTTTTGGCTCAATCTTTGGTATTTGCTAATTGTCTGGTTTTTTGAGTATTGGATATTAGCATTTCACTATGGTTTTTCTTTGCTTTCTTGGCCATGGCATTTAATTATTGCACTTATTTTATTCACTCTTTTTCTATGGTTTACCTTTTCTAGAGCTAGCTCTTCAGCGCAGAGATATGGAAAATTTGTGAAATCTGCCTTTGATCTTTATTTGCCAGATTTACAAAGGATACTTGGTTTCATCTCTCCAGATTCAGATGAAGAAGCACGAAAACAGTGGCAACAGTTCAATCAAGCAATCTTGTATGCCAGGCCAGACTTGCTTCCACAAAGACGATACTATAGACAAAGTGACGAAAAATCATGATAGCCCACGCAATAAGCACCTGATTAGGGTAGGCATCGTTATTTAGTCACCAGTAGCTTGGGTCAGGGCTATGCAGCCGGTTGACTTATGAAGGATCTCGCTCATTGTCGCCACTGCGGCCAGGTAGAGCGTCTGCGCCGTCACCATCCAGTCGAGGAAGCCGAGCAGGGCTGGCGTCCAAGTTTCAGCTTCATATCAAGTCCGGCCAATTAGACCTGTTGTGAAATAGAGGAAAATTAGCTATACCAATACAGGTATTGAGACGGTAGCCCAATGCTGAATCTAGAGTGCGTCAAACGGGATGACCGATTGCTGCGGGCGTTGACAGGCCTGAATCTTAAGGCGCTCACAGCGCTGCAACCCTCGTTTGCCCAAGCCCTGGCCGAAGCGCCTATCCCCCGTCGTAGCCAGCAACCGAGAGCGCGGTCGGTGGGCCGGGGGCGCAAGCCTCGACTCGTGAGCATCGAAGACAAACTGATCTACATCCTGTTTTACTTCAAGTGCTATCCCACGTTCGACCTCGCGGGTCTGCTGTTTGACCTCGACCGGTCGCAGGCTAACCGCTGGATGCATCGCCTACAGCCTGTGCTCGAAGCCGCCCTAGGCCAGCAACTCGCGCTACCGAAACGGAAGCTGAGTAGCCTGAGTGAGTTTGTCGAAGCCTTCCCCGACGTCGAGCGGGTCATCATTGACGCCACATTGACGCCACCGAGCGGCCCGTGCAACGGGCCAAAGATAAGAACCAGCAACGGGACAACTACTCCGGCAAGAAGAAGCGACATACTCGCTCACATCTGGCCCTGGTGGAACCAGACCGGAAAATACTCATTTTCAGTCATGCCTATGCTGGCCGACACAATGACAAAGGCATCCTGAACCAGGAAGGGTGGGCCGAGTGGATACCGGATGAGGTATTGATACAGGGTGACTTGGGCTTTTTCGGCCTACAGAACGAGGTGGTCAATGTCGAGTTGCCCCACAAAAAGCCGCGCGGGGGACAGCTCAGCGACGAACAGAAAGCTGAAAATCGCGCGTTAGACAGCGAGCGCGTGGTGTGTGAGCATTCGTTTGCGGGCCTCAAGCGCTACGGCATTGCCCATCAGGTCTATCGCAACCGGATTGAGGGCTTTGATAACCGCTCAATGGTCACGGCTGCTGGGCTGTGGAACTTCTATCTGGAATCGGCATAGGGGCAAACACACAAAATCACCAGCCCCTAACAACAACTGATACTAAATCCGAACCGCATAGCCCCGATTCGATAATAAGGTCAGACTTTAGGGGCGAATGGCATTTGCCCTTCTGAATAGGGGGTCACCAAGCAGGATTTGGTATGAATCCATTACTCACTGTTTCACAACAACTCTAATCAAAGTCCAAACCTCCGTAACCTCCCCCGACAAAACCCAGGTCGAGGCCCTGCTGAAGGATCTATCCGCTACCCTGGCCACCCATTTGGGCAAACCCGAATCCTACGTGATGACGGCCTTTGAACCCGATGTGCCAATGACCTTTGGGGGCACCACCGACCCGGTTTGCTACATCGAAATCAAGAGCGTGGGCACCATGGGCGGCACCAAAACCAAGGCCATGAGCCAGGATTTTTGTAGCCGGGTAGAAACCGCCCTGGGCGTGCCTAAAAATCGCACCTACATTGAGTTTGCCGATGCCACCGGGGCCATGTGGGGGTGGAATGGCTCGACGTTTGGGTAAGGTTTTATAGCGGTTCTCGATTCAGTGAGGTATACACTGGCTCAGTTCTAGATCCCCCAGTTTTTGGCTGTCTAAGTTTCCCTAGGCACCCACCTGATTAAGGGAGGCAGGGGGGCCTAGGGAGGTACTTTACCCAAGTGAAATCCGCTATGAGGGTGGTTCAAAACCCTGGTAACAGGGTGAACAACTAATGGCAAAGAAAGGGTCTCATGATTCTCCACGTCCGGCGGGTGGTCACCTTTAGGTAGCGGCCTGCCGACCGCGGCTGAGGGTGCTGCTTAAGTCGGTGAACGATCATGTTAGGTAGCGTCATCGGGCCGAGCGCCATGGCCAGGCCCAGCCATAGCCAGGTTTCTGGGCGCATTTTGGGGTTGGCCGGATCTTGCCAGATCGGCCTAATGGCCAGCGTTAACACCACCAGCGCCATCAGGCCATAGAGGCCAATTAGCAGTTCTGAAATAGTCATAGTCCATCCTCTGTGTCAGTACCCAGCCAAACATCGGCGTCCAGTTCAACCAGATCCAGCACGGCTGCACTGATCTGCCCAGCCTCCCCTTCGATGGCCAAGTCAAACCAGCCATCCTCCTGACCGTTACCGCCCAGTAGCGCGCCTTTAATAGTTACTTTCAGCCCATAGCGATTAATCAGGTTAGAAATTAGCGGCTCGCCGTGGTGCGTCTTCGGAATGCGCACCCGCACCTGGGTTTGAGTCTTGCCGGTAGCGGCCCTCAATTGCCAAGCTTCGAGGGCTTGGCTTGGAGTGATCGATCCCATCATTTAATTCTCCTTTTAAGGATTGAACGAAACTGAGAATTCATTTTTTTGAACTGAGGCATTTGGGCTGAAATAAAATGCCGACCTAGGCCACAGACTCATCGTGGATTCCCGCCTACGTGGGAATGACGGTGAAACGTTATTAGTTTGTCAGTCCTTAAACCCTGCCCTAGTGGGGATTACCCTGTACCCCACCACCGCGCTCGAGCGCATACTTCAACACCAGGGTGACGATGGCTAAACAGGCCAGCAGCAACGCCGCCGTATAGGCCGCCGGGGTGTTGTACTGCATGTGGGCTTCTTCAATGAACAGCGGCAGGGTTTGGGTTTTGCCGGTGATGTTGCCTGAGACCACCGCTACCGCCCCAAACTCGCCCATGGCACGGGCATTAGACAAAATTAAGCCGTACAGCAGGCTCCACTTTACCGAGGGCAGGGTGACCCGCCAAAAGGTCTGCCAGGGGGAGGCCCCCAGGGTAGCAGCGGCCTCTTCTTGTTCGGTACCGTTTTCTTCGAGGGCAGGCAGCACCTCTCGGGCCACAAAGGGCATGGTGACGAAGATGGTGGCCATCACAATGCCTGGCAGGGCAAAAATGATTTTCATGCCCCCGGCCTCTAGCACTGGCCCAAACCAGCCATTACTGCCGTAGAGCAGCACCAGCATCAAGCCCGCCACCACGGGGGAAATCGAGAAGGGTAGGTCAATGATGCTGATTAAGAGGGTGCGACCGGGGAAGGTTTTGTTGGCGATCGCAATTGCCGCACAGAGCCCAAAAACCGTATTCAGCGGCACCGAAATGGCTGCGGCGACCACCGTCAACAACAGGGCTTTTAAAAAGAAAGGGCTGGTAAACGTGTCTACCATGACGGGTAGACCGCCCTTGATGGCCTGGGCAAACACGTTTAGGGCTGGCACCAGCAGCACCAGGGCCAGATAGCCAACGACAAAAGCAATCAGCAGCCATTTGGGCCAGGCAATGGTCGGGCTGGGGCGAGACTCATTAGGAACCACGGTCACCATTGGAATCGGATTGACGTCGGAATTAGCCATAGAACCGTCTCCCTCGGGCTTGAATGATATTAATGACCAATAAAATTGCCAGAGACAGCAGCAGCAGCACCGTACCAATCACGGTGGCCCCGGCATAGTCAAACTGCTCCAGCCGCTGAATGACCAGAACCGGCGCAATTAAATCCTGAAATGGAATGTTGCTGGCGATAATCACCACCGAGCCATATTCCCCCACCGCCCGAGAAAAGCCCATGGCAATGCCGGTTAACAAGGCGGGCATGATCGGCGGCAAAATCACCCGCCAAAAGGTCTGCCACTGGGAGGCCCCCATGGCCCAGGCCGCCTCTTCCATCTCGGTCTCCAGGGCTTGCAGCACCGGTTGCACCGTGCGCACCACAAAGGGCAGGGAGATAAAGATCATCGCCACCAGCACTCCCAGGCGGGTAAACGACACCTGAATGCCAAAAGGCTCTAGCCAGCCGCCAATCCAGCCCTGGGGGCTATAAATGGTAGATAGGGTCAACCCCGCCACCGCCGTGGGCAGGGCAAAGGGCAGGTCAATAACGGCATCCAGCAGCCGCTTACCCGGAAATTCGTAGCGCACCAGTACCCAGGCGATGATCAGCCCGGCTAAGCCGTTGATCAGGCCCGCCGCCAGGGCGGTTAGAAAGGTCACGTTGTAGGTAGATAGCGCCACCGGGTCGGTGGCAATGCGCCAGATTTCCTTTAGATCAAGGGTGATGGCCTTAAGCACCAAAGCCACGATGGGCATAAACAGAAAAACGGTGAGATACAGCCAGGTCACCCGCCAAGGCCAGGAGATCTGGCTAAGGCGCTGGCCCTGGTGCTGGCCGGGAGATAGGGGCGAGGGAGTTGAGGACATAGCAGACAAACAGTAGGGACTTAGCGGATTGGTGGGTTGACGCATCCTGGCTGTGGGCAAGTCCACCCCCGTTCCTTAGGCTCTGCCTAGGAACGAGGGACATCCCCTCCGGGGATGGAAAGGGGTGGGTGATCGTCAGCGGAGGCGAAGCTTCGGTGTAGGCTGGGTCAGCCGCGAAGTTCCCTACTTCCCGACTTTGGCTTGAATCTGGTCGAAGATGGTTCCATCGGCGAAGAACTTATCTTGCACCGCGCCCCAGCCGCCTAAATCACTGACCGTAAACAGGGTTTTAACCTTGGGGTACTGGTCAGCAAATTCTTCTGCTACCCCTGGGTCAACGGGGCGAAAGCCGACCTTGGCGAACTCCTGCTGGGCTGCGGGAGTAAACAAAAATTCCACAAATGCTTCGGCTACCTCGCGAGTGCCGTGCTTGTCTACATTGGCATCGACTACAGCTACGGGGTTATCGATAGAAATATTCACGTCGGGGATGATAAACGGCTGCACTTCACCTTTTTGGGCGGCTAGCTGCACCTCGTTTTCGTAGTTGATGAGTACATCCCCCTGGCCCCGCTGGTAGAACACGTCGGTGGCCTCGCGGGCATCTTTGGGTAGCACCGGCACGTTTTGAAAGACCTTGGTGGTAAAGTCCAGGGCCGCTGCCTCATCTCCACCGGCCTGGGCTTGGCTACCCCACAGGGCCAAGAAATTCCAACGCGCCCCGCCGGAGGTCTTGGGGTTCGCGGTAATCACCTGTACATCGTCGCGGGCTAAATCGTCCCAGCCCTGGATGTTTTTAGGGTTGCCATCGCGCATCACCAGGGCCGCTACGGACTTGTGAACGATCGAGCCATTGGGGGCCTCCTGCTCCCAACCGGGTTCGATTAGGCCGCCATCCTCAATCTTCTTAGTGTCTAGGGCCAGAGCCAGGGCCACCACATCGGCCTCCAGGCCATCCAGCACGGCGCGGGTTTGGGAGCCAGAGCCGCCGTAGCTTTGGTTAAAGACCACGGTTTGGCCGGTTTTCTCCTGCCACTGCTTAGTGAATTCTGGAATGATTTGCTCATAGGCCGCCTGAGTCACGGCGTAGGACACCAGGGTGAGCTCGACTTGTTCGCCAGCGGCAGCGGTAGCGGCGGCCGTCTCAGCGCCAGAGTCCGAGGACGGCGGGGTAGTCCCGCAGGCGGCGATTACCCCCGCCAGCCCTAGCCCTGCCCCAAACAGAAGCACCGACCGACGCGAGACTGGCCCTCGCCCCAGGCCAGTTCTACCCGCACTCAAAGGCCCTAGAAGCCGGGGGGAGTTAACGTCCTTGGGCTGACGATCCTGCGGGAAATGATTCGGCAATGACATGGTAAATCCTCCAAAGTTTGAGAGCTAAAGACCTTGATTTTGAACTGTATCACAAGTTTTTTGAAAATGTATTCAAATTTTTTTAAGTTCAAGCAAAGATTGATTTTGGCTTGACATACAAATGAATTGAAATTAACCTTGATTCACGTAGCGTCGTGGCTTGGTTAGGGTCTAGGTTTCAGGTATGCCCCGACACCCGACACCCGATACCCGGCACCTGAAACCCGATACCCGCCATCGACAGTCCGGGGCAAAAAATTATTACTTTTTAGGAGAATGCGATGGGCATTAAAGTCGAGAACGTTGCAAAGCGATTCGGGGATTTTCAAGCCCTAGAGCCCGTGAATCTGGAGGTCAAGACCGGTGCTTTGGTGGCGCTACTCGGCCCGTCTGGTTCCGGCAAATCGACCCTGCTGCGGGTGATCGCCGGGCTAGAGCAGCCTGATAGCGGTCATATCTACCTATCGGCCCGGCAGGCCACCCACCAAACCGTACAGGAGCGCAATGTCGGCTTTGTCTTCCAGCACTACGCCCTGTTTAAGCACATGACCGTGCGCAAAAACATCGCCTTCGCCATGGACGTTCAGAAATGGCCCCAGGCGCGAATCAAGAATCGGGTGGATATGCTGCTGGATCTGGTGCAGCTTGGGGGCTTAGGAGATCGCTACCCGGCTCAGCTCTCCGGCGGGCAGCGGCAGCGGGTGGCCCTGGCCAGGGCGCTGGCCATCGAGCCTCAGGTGTTGCTACTCGACGAGCCCTTCGGTGCCCTCGACGCCAGGGTGCGTAAAGACCTGCGCGACTGGCTGCGCCGCCTCCACGATGAGGTGCAAGTGACCACCGTATTTGTCACCCACGACCAGGAAGAGGCGATGGAAATTGCCGACGAAATTGTGGTCATGAGCCATGGCCGGGTCGAGCAGGTGGGGTCTCCAGCCGAGGTATATGAAAACCCCGCCACCCCCTTTGTGATGAGCTTTATCGGTGCGGTGAACGTGCTTTCCCACGACCACACCTGGCAGGCGACCCACCAAGACATTCCGGCGGCGGGAGAAGTATTTTTGCGGCCCCACGACATTGAAATTTCTAACACGGCCATGGCCGGTACCCTAGGGGCCACCGTTGAACGGCTGGTGCACCTGGGCTGGACGATTCGCGTTGAGCTGACCCTCGACAGCGGCCCGGTTGTGACCGCCCACCTTAACCGCGATCGCTACCAAGAGCTTGCCCTAACATCGGGGCAAACCGTTTACATTCGCCCTAAGCAGGTGCGCACTTTTAGGGAAGCCCCCGCCGATGCGGTTTCTGTGGCCTGAGTCAGGTACCTGGGGTAAGAATGTCTGAACTTTCCCCATCTGGTGCCCTCCGGCATGTCGACCCGCCAGAACCTATCCTGCCTGGCCTTGACGTTAATCAGTTGACATCAGCCGTCGCGATTAACGGATCAAAACGGCACATCTTTATCGGGGTGGGCGGGCTGGTTAGCGGCGGCATCGGAGGGGCTGAGGCGCCCCTCCTTCAGCTTGGTGTCCAGGTCATCATCTAGATCGACCACCTGCCCATTAAAAAATTGGGCAAAGGTTTTAACCGCCCGGTCAAAGTCCGTGGCGATTTCCGGCAGAGGTGGTGTTACCGACCGCCCGTCGTTTCGATCCGGTGTTGGGGTAGCCCCTGGCGACGCCGGCAGGGGTGAGGGGGCCGGCGGATCTGAGTCTAAACCTGGAGCAGGCGGTTCTGGCGGCAAGGGAGCAGACCCCCAGGCTTGTGGGCTACCCTGCATCGGTGTCAGAGGATGCGCTGGGGCTGGTTCCTCAGGCTTTGGGTCGGGCAGCACCTCCAGGGAAACCTGTACTTTTTTCTCTAAAACCTGTAGAAAGGCGGCTTCTACATTGTCAACCCGGCCCTGGGCCATCTTAAACAGGGGCCGAGAGCTAATGCCCACTCGGGCCACCACCCCGTCGAAAAATAGTAGGCTACCCTGCTGCTGCATCAGGGCGCGGGTGCCCAGGGGTTGGAGCACGGCAATCACTTGGTTCCAGAGCTGCTCCAGACTGGGATCGGCGGCGGGCTCTGGCTCAACATTCGGTACGGGGGGAACAACCAGCGGCGGGTCTGGATCCGGTGGCGGCAACTCAGCTCCTGGCGCTGGGGGAGACGCCGGGGAAGGCGCCGGGGCATTCGCCGCTGGGGGAGAAGGTACATCGGGCGGAATGGCCGGTGCTGGCGCGGCGGGCGGCGAAACCGGGGTAGCGCTGGCCGGTGGCGTGGCTTGAAGGGGTCGCCGGGCCGGGGCGGATAAACCGCTGGGGGCGACCACCGGCCCGGTTTGACCCGTCAGGGCCGAGGGCAACAGCCCCAGCAGGGTAACCTCTAGCCATAGCCGGGGCTGGGTGGTGTGCTTAACCTGCACCTCGGCGGTGCGCAGCTGCTGCTGGCTGAGCAACAGCTGCGATGGTTCGAGATTCTGCACCAGGGCCTGCATCTCCGCCCAGGTGGGGGGGGTAATGGCCACCAGGTCATGGCGCTGACCGGCGGTTTTGGCAATCAGCAGGTCGCGGTAGAACCCGGCCAGGTTTTGCAGCACAATCAGCGGTTCGCGGCCCCGATCCATCAAATTACGAACCTGGTCGAGCACGGCGGTGCTATCGTCGCTGAGAAGGCCCTGCACCAGGGCCAGCAGATCGCGTTCGGGGACGGCCCCCACCAGATCCCACACGGCTTCGGCCTGGATGGGGGGCTCCAGGAGGCTGAGCTGATCGAGCAGGCTTTGGGCATCCCGCAGCCCCCCCTGGGAAACCTGGGCCACCAGGCGCAAGGCTTCGTCGTTAATGTCAATGGTTTCCTGATCGGCGATGTTCCGCAAATGGCCAATCATCGGCTCAAGGGGAATGCGCCGATAGTCAAACCGCTGGCAGCGAGAAATAATGGTGGGCAGCACCCGCTGGGGGTCAGTGGTGGCCAGGACGAAGACAACGCTGCTGGGCGGTTCTTCCAGGGTTTTGAGCAAGGCATTAAATGCCGCCGTGCTGAGCATGTGGCACTCGTCGATCACATAAACCTTATAGCGGCACTGCACTGGGGCAAACTGGGCCCGCTCGATCAGCTCGCGAATGTTATCGACGCCGGTGTTGCTGGCGGCGTCGATTTCCACAAAGTCGAGGGCCGAGCCCTGGGTGATGGAGCGACAGACCTCGCAGGTGCCACAGGGTGTCGAGGTGGGCCGATCTTGGCTGAGGCAGTTAAGGGATTTCGCCAAAATCCGGGCGCTGGAGGTTTTGCCCGTGCCCCTGGGGCCACAAAACAGGTAGGCGGGGGCAATCCGCCGCTGCTCCAGGGCGTTGGAGAGGGTGGTGGCGATCGCATCTTGCCCCACCAGCTGGGCGAAGGTCTGGGGCCGATACTTATGGTGCAAGGGTTCGTAGGCCATAGTCCTAAGATACCTTGCCCATCGGTTGATCCACGATTTGAACCCAAAACCGATTTACCAATGGTCGGGGAACTCCACCACCAGGGTTTCCATATCTTCAGGGGCAATGGATTGTCCCTGGTGGGAAGCCTCCAGGCGACGACGCGCCCGGTCGGCCAGCTGCTTGATCTGGCTGACCACGGCGGTGATGTCGTCGCCCCCCGACTCTAAAGCTTGATTCTGCCTGGCGGGGTTGCCCTGGGTCGTTGCCCCAGCAAGGTCAGGCCGGGGAGGCTGGGAAAAGTAGCCCTGAAAATACGCTAGGGCCAGCCGTCGAAACAGAATCTTGAGGTGATCGGGTAGATCGCCCTCCACCTGGGCGGGTTTTTGATAGGCATCGACCAGCTGGCCCATGGCGTGGGCAATCAGGGTTTTTTCTTCGCGGCTGGTGGGGTGCTGGGTCTTGAGATCGTGCCAGCAGGCTTCAAAGGCCTGAATTTCCCGCAGCATCATGGGTCTACCCCTGGTATAAATCCGTCATGGCCATTGGTGCACCCAGCCCGGCGGCATTTTGTATAGTGGTTTGGTTAGCATGCCCAATCCTGCCCTGGCCGTGCGCGGCGGGGGCGTAACGACTCATATATATAGACGCTATGGCGATTATTCAACGGATTTACACCGACGGCGCTTGTTCTGGCAACCCAGGGCCAGGGGGGTGGGGCACTGTGCTCTACCTGGCCGATGGCGGCGTACACGAGCTGGGCGGCGGCGCACCCCAAACCACCAACAACCGGATGGAAATGCAGGCGGCGATCGCGGGCCTGACCTGGCTGCGCGACAGTGGCCAGACCGAAGCCCTCACCCTACACACCGACAGCGAATACGTGATCAAAGGCATCACCCAGTGGATCGCAGGCTGGAAGCGGCGCGGCTGGGTCAACTCCGCTAAAAAGCCCGTCCTTAACCGCGATCTTTGGGAGGTACTGGATGGCCTCACCGCCGAGGTCAACCAAACCCTAGAACGCCCCCTGGGCTGGGTTTACGTGCGCGGCCACTCCGGCGATGCCGGCAACGAACGCTGCGACACCATCGCCCGCGCCTTTGCCGCTGGCCGCACCATCGCTCTAAAGACGGTGTAAAGTCCTGCGTAGCAAAGGGTCTCAGCCCGTGCCTATCTGAATCAAGGAGCATGGGCACGCTTTGCTTTGCCCATGCCACATTTTGCTACCCCCTCGCCCCTCCACTCTTCGACAAGCTCAGGGCATCGCCCATCTACCCCTACCCATTCCCCGATACTATTAACCCGATACTATTAAATAGAACACTGCCATCGGTGAGGAACGCTGTGCTGCTGTCTAAAGGGTTTGAAGTTGAAATGTACACCGGCACCCCCGAGGGCAAGATCGTAGGGCTCTCGGATCGGATCGTGGCCGACCTGAACGGCTTTGTGCGCGAGCCCGACAGTCGCAATGTCGAATACACCACCCCGCCCCTATACAGCTACGAAAAACTGCTCTGCGAGCTGGTGCGCCCCCGCCACGAGCTAAGGCAGTATCTGCGCGGGTTGGGAGACTATACCCTGGTGCCGGGTAGCACCCTGGCCCTGGGGCCAGTCGATCGGTTCTATCGCTCCGATCCGGGCAACCCATACCATACTTATATAGAGGAAACCTACGGCACCACCGTGGTTACCGCCAGCATTCACATTAATATTGGCATTGCCGATGCCGAAACCCTGATGCGTGCCTGTCGTCTGGTGCGGGTCGAGGCACCTTTGTATTTGGCCCTGGCGGCCTCCTCGCCATTTTTAGCTGGGGTGGCCACCGGCTACCACTCCAGTCGCTGGCAGGTGTTTCCCAAAACGCCCCCCGATGTGCCGCTGTTTGAGAACCATATTCACCACATTCGCTGGATGGAAGCTCAGCTGGCCCAGGGGTCGATGCAAAACGTGCGGCACCTGTGGTCTTCGGTGCGCCCCAACGGCGACCGCCGCCCCTACAACCTCAACCGTCTGGAGCTGCGGATTTGCGACTTAATCAGCGACCCGGTGGCCCTGCTGGCGGTCACCGCCCTGTTAGAGGCCCGGCTGATTCAGATGATCATGGATCCTGACCTCGACCCCCTCATCCTCAGCCAGTTTCCCGCCGCTACCCGCAACCCAGATTTGGTTCGCCTCAGCGACGCCAACGAAATGGCCGTAGCCAAGGCCAGCCTGGATGCCGAACTGCACCACTGGCAGGACGGGCGGCCCATCCTCGCGGCAGACTGGGTTCAGCAGCTCTACGACGAGGTTTGGCCGATCGCCAAGGCCAACGGCATTAGCTGCTTTCTCAGCCCCCTGAAAAAAATTCTGCGGGAGGGTAACGAGGCCCAGCGGTGGCTGCGCCAGCACCGGGCGGGGCAGTCAGTGCAGGGGGTGGTCATGGATGCGATCGCCGACGTCAAAGCCCATGAAGACAGCCTTGCCACGGATCTTTGCGAGCCTTGTGTAGCATGACGGATCCGCTTTAACGTTATTTCCCCAATGACGCCCCAATATTCCCTAAAAAAATGTCAGGGTTCCCAGTGGTTTAAGAAAATCACCGAAGTATTAAAAAAATCTATAGCTCCTGGACATTCGTCCCCTTTTCTGTAGCAAGTCCGTTGAGAGTTCTGTGTGCCGCTGCTCCTATGCCCCGCATTGTTCTAGTCAATCCACAAATTCCGCCAAATACGGGTAATATTGCCCGCACCTGTGCCGCCACAGCCACGCCGCTACATTTGGTAGGGCCGCTGGGGTTTAACCTTAGCGATCGTTACCTCAAGCGGGCTGGGCTAGACTACTGGCCCCAGGTAGATTTGACCCTCCATGATGACTGGCCTGCATTTCAGGCTCGGCAGGGGCAGTTGGGGGGGCGCACGATTGGGTTTAGTACCTCCGGGCGATGTAGCTATATAGAATTGGACTACCGCAAGGACGACTGGCTGCTGTTTGGCAGCGAAACCGAAGGACTCCCGCCAGCGGTACTGGCAGCCTGCGATATGACGGTCTACATCCCCATGCACTCCACCGCCGCCGTGCGCAGCCTAAACCTCTCGGTTAGCGCGGCTATAGGGCTTTTCGAGGCGCTGCGCCAGCTACAGGACGCCCACCTGACCAAACCCCAACGCAAAACATTCCGGCCCGAGGTTTAAAGGTCAAGGGCCATCCTAGGTAGCAGGGTCAACCGCCTTTGAGTTTGCATTAGACACAACTTAACGGTTATACAGGCTTTCAATCCATCCTCAGCGATATGAGCAGAGAAAGCAAAGGATAGCGCCCCTTGATCGGATCCTTTAATCCTTACTGTAGAGGTTGGGGGAGGTCAGGCGGGGGGCTTTAAGCCTGGCAAAAACCTGACTTTCAGGCTGCTTTAAAGGATGAGGTTATGGCCGATACAAAATGCTGAAAATCCTGATAAGAAATTCATATAACTCCCCATAACTCATTTCCTATGGGAACAGCAGAAGCATATTTTCACTACAGACATAACCTCATATCAATGCCGATAGCCCACTAAAATCAAGACTTTAGCAGCTTTAGCTTGATAGTTTAATTACCCTTCTTAGCGCTTCCCGGGCCGGATTCATACCGACCAGGACAATGAGCGTGGACTTGCCAAATATTTTTCTTTGGGATTAAGTCTATATGTTGAGTTGACAAAGCTTCCGGCTTTATCTGCCCTGGCATGGGAACATGCGGCAGAAATTCAGGATATTGATTTTTGGATTTACTCATGTAGACTTGCCTAAGTCGCTTTGGCAGGGTAAGGTTACCTAGTCAAAGCTGTTTAGGTCAGTTCACTAGTTGTTTAAGTGCTTACGTCCTGATCCCATTGTTTTGTAGCTAACCTGCTGGGTCTAGCAAAATCTGGCCCCAGGGCCAAGGGGTCAGGAAAGTTCAACCATTGAGCGCTGGTTTAACAGGAGGTCGTTCCTTGAAACGCTTAGTTCCACAAGAGCCTATTGGTGATTCACAGTCCTTAGGCTGGAGTAGATGTCCGTCCGGGGCCGCAGAAAGTTCCCGCCGGGTTAACACCTCGGCCGCTATGTTGGGTATTGCCCTGTCATTTGGGGCCACCGCTCCTCTACTGACCGAGCCCGAACTCGCCCTGGCGGCGGAGGGGCCAATGGTAGCTGTCCTCCCCAGTCAGGGTGACCGGGGCGAACCCGGTGTTCCCCAGCTCATGGCCAAGCCCGTTGACGACACCGCCACGGCCTATCACACCGTAGAGGCCGGGGAAAGCCTCTGGAAAATTGCCAAGCAGCATCAGGCCGATGTTCAGGAGATTGAGGCCGCCAACGGTATTGCTACCGACGAAATTTTAAGAGTTGGTCAGGTGATTCGAGTGCCCACCGCCACACCCTCTGCCGCTGGGGCAGAACTGGCGCTCGAATCGAAGCTAGAGGGCGGTGTCGGTGGCGACTGGGCCGCTTCAGGAATCCAGGCGGCCCGGCCAACCGTACTGTCTGTCCATGAGCTTGAACAGGCCTGGGCCAGCGCCGATGTCGCAACGCTGCCCCTGGAGAACCTGGAAGCGGTCGCAGGTGACTCCGAAGCGGCTGAAGCCTCAACGACCAGTACCCTGGTGGCCGCCAGTCGGTCTGGGGCCGTAACGGCCGGTGATCTGGGTTCTATACCGGCACAGCCTACCCCGGCAACCGCTCCGGCAGCCCAGCCGGTCGAGTCGGCGAGTTCTGATCTAACCGCCGCTGTGGGGCATTCCCAGCCCGGTTTTAGCCCGGCTATCGCCGCCGCCCCAGTGCTTCCAGCGGCATCTCCCTGGCAAGATTCCCTAGCTCAGCCTGGCGATGGTGTTGCCACCGGTGGTGAGGCCCCGGCGGCGGCTGTCGCCCTGGCCCCAGCGGCGACTAGCACCCCTGAAGTTGCTCCCGCAACTCAGTCCGTCCCAGCGGCGGGTCAACCCCAGGCCGGGAAGCCCGCCCAAACCCTTTGGTCAGCTTCGCGTCACGGTCTTAGCCCGGTTCAGCAGCCAGAATCCGCTGCCCCGCCTTCGTCCATTGATGCCGCTGCTCCTGCCGCGGCTGCGACGGCTACACCAGCGGCGGCACCGACCGCAAGCGCCTCGCTAACCCCCCCGTCTTCCCTGGCCCCTGCCTCTGATTCCGACAGCCGCGACCAGGCGATTCGCGATCACCTGGCGCGGATTCGGGAGGCCAGCGGTGCCTCGGTGGATCGGGAAGTACTCAACGCCCGTATTCGCCAGGCCCGTGACGAGATAGCCCGCAGCCGAGGCTTATCTACTGCGGCAGGCGCTTTGCCGCGGGTCAATGGGGAAGATGCACCGGCTTTAGCGCAAGTGGTTCAGGCCCCCGCTAGGCCAGTTCAGTCTGCTACCGCCAGCATTGCCGCCCTGCCCCTGGATGATGGGGTTGAGGCGCGCTCTGCGGCTCTCGTTGCCAAGAATGAGCCGTCTACGGCGGCTCTCTGGACGGTGACCGATGCGGCTGAATCCGCCCCAACGACAACGACTACGTTTACCACTGGGGTAGCTAGCCCCGTGGTAATCGAGACGGCGCCAGCATCGCCCACGACCGAGACCTGGGCCGTAACGGATGTGGCCGATGATACACCCGTAGTGACGGCGGCGCTTTCTGCCGACGTTATAGCCCCTGAAGCGACAGTAGATGAAACGGCTGAAACGGTAGTGACCCCTGTTGCCAACGCGGACAGCACGCTGTTGGCGGCGGCCCCCCTTGGTGTGGAGGTCTATGAGGCTTTCCCCAGTACACCTACCGGGCAAACGGTGTCGCCTAATATGCCGCTGCTACCGGGGGCTGACGAGTTCTTACCTGACGCCCCCAATCGGTTTAATGGCTATATCTGGCCCACCCAGGGTACCTTTACCTCGGGCTACGGCCAACGCTGGGGTCGCATGCACCGGGGCATTGACGTAGCGGCTCCGGTAGGCACCCCCGTGGTTGCCGCAGCGGATGGTGTCGTGGTCAGCGCAGGCTGGAACTCTGGCGGCTATGGCAACATGGTCGATATTCGTCACCCCGACGGCAGCCTCACCCGCTATGCCCACAACAACCGCCTCCTGGTCAGGTCTGGCGAACAGGTGAGACAGGGTCAGCAAATTTCAGAAATGGGTAGCACGGGCTATAGCACTGGCCCCCACCTGCACTTTGAGGTGCACATTCCCAATACCGGCACCGTCAACCCGATGGCCTATTTGCCGAGTCGCTAGGGATGAGTTGGAACCCGCTTACCTAGCTTACGGTCAGCCTGCAATCGGGCTGACCGTGAGCCACCTAGCCCTTGGACTCCAGGGCAGTGAACTCGGGCTAGCCGGGAATTTTTTACCGGCTCCTGAGTTCACTCTTCATTTTGTGCTAAGTTTATAAACTGTTGGTTGCTGGGATAGTAGCCCAGGTAACCGCTATGGCTCAGTAGCTCAGTGGTAGAGCAGGGGACTCATAAGCCCTTGGTCGCGTGTTCAAATCACGCCTGAGCCATTCTTAATCGGGTTGGGAGAGAGTAGCATTATGACCGGTCAGGCTGAAGGTTGCCTTCGAGTAGGTCAACCAGCACCCGATTTTGCCGCTACCGCCGTGGTGAATCAGGACTTTAAAACCATTAAGCTATCCGACTATCGGGGCCGGTACGTGGTTTTATTTTTTTACCCCCTTGACTTTACCTTTGTTTGTCCTACAGAAATTGCGGCCCTGAGTGATCGCTACGACGAATTTAAAGACCTCAATACCGAGGTGCTGGGAATTTCCGTAGACAGCGAGTTTTCCCACCTGGCCTGGATCCAAACCGAGCGTAAGTTGGGTGGTGTGGGGGATTTGAACTATCCCCTGGTTTCGGACTTAAAAAAAGAGATTAGCGGCAGCTACAACGTCCTGGATCCCGAAACCGGGATTGCCCTGCGGGGCTTGTTTATCATCGACCGCGAAGGGGTCGTACAGCACACCACCGTTAACAACATGTCCTTTGGGCGCAGCGTGGATGAAACCCTGCGCGTGCTCCAGGCGGTGCAGCACGTGCAGGCTAACCCCGACGAGGTCTGCCCGATCGACTGGCAGCCCGGTGATAAAACCATGAACCCCGACCCGCGCAAGTCTAAGGAATTTTTTGCCGGGGGTTAGCCGCCATCGTCGTACTCGCATTCTCGTAGATCTTTAGCTATGGCATCGGCCCTTCCCCAACCTGCTCGTCAACCCTTTTGGCAATATCTGCTGCCGATTCCCGCCCGGTTTGGCCTGCCCCTGGGCCGCATTCCCCCCGACTTTAGCCTCTGGGATGTCACCCACCAGCGCACCGTGCGGTTGGCCAACTGGCGGGGCAAGCAGCCCGTGGTGCTGGCCTTTACCCGAATTTTTGCCGAGGGGGTCTACTGTCCCTTCTGCTATCCCCACATCGTGGCCATGGGGGAGGCCTATGACCAGTTTCGCAACGCCGGGGCCGAGGTGCTGATGATTAGCAGCACCAACCTGCGGCAAAGTCAGGGGGTGGTTGAAGACCTCCAGCTATCGCTGCCGCTGTTGAGTGATGCCCAGGGCAGCAGCTTCCGCGATTACTTTACCGGCCAGGCCCTGGGAGCCCCCCTACCGGCCCAGTTTGTGCTTGATGCCCAGGGGGGGCTACGCTATGCTCATCTGTTTTCGTTTTTTCACCACAATGCTTCCCCAGAGCAGCTTTTAGCGGTGGTGGAAGGGCTTTAGTATGACAGGCCCGTGGCACGCGATCGGGGCCTAACCGAGGTGGTGGTTGCGGCACCTTGGCCTAACGCTCGCAATCTCTTACTGCCGTAGCCGCCGCCAGGGGCTGTTCAACGGCAATGCGAGGTAAGCGATGTTTGAAGCCGCAGAGAATTTCCCAGGCGATGGTTTGGGTCATGGCGGCCCAATCGTCGGGGGTAATGGCGTGGGCACCATCGCGACCCAGCAGCGTCACCACGTCCCCCTCCCGCAGGCTAGGGATATGGGTGACGTCGATCATCAGCTGATCCATGGTGATCGCTCCAATTTGCTGGGCTGGCTGGCCTTTAACGAGCACCTGGGCCTGGTTCGAGAGCAGCCGGGGCACGCCGTCGGCATAGCCAATGCCCACCACCCCGAGGCGAATGGGGCGATCGGTTACGAACTGGTGGCCGTAGCTAATGCCGGTACCGGCTGGCACATTCTTTAAATGGGTAATGCGGGCCTTGACCTGCATTACCGGCTGGAGATCAAGGCTGGGGCGTAAATGGGGGGCTGGGTAAAGCCCATACAGCCCCAGCCCCACCCGCACGATGTCGTAATGGAGCGAGGCATCGGCCAGGGTGGCCGCCGTATTGGCCAGGTGCAGACGCGGCGGTAAGAGCTGCTGCTGCCGCAGTTTCTCAATCGCCGTGGTGAAGCGCTCGTGTTGCAGCGCCATAATGCTGGGGTCGGGGCTGTCGGCGGTGGCCAGGTGCGAATACACGCTGCTGATTTTGAGGTGGGGCAGCTGCCGCACAAAGCGCACAAACTCTACGGCCTCGCCCCAGGGAAACCCCAGCCGCGACATGCCCGTATCAAATTTTAGGTGAACGTTCACGGGCCGCGCCGCCGCTAGTTGCCCCAGGACTTCAGAAAACATCAGCGCTTGCTTGGGCATTACCAGGGTGGGCTGCAACCGCCAGTGGGCGACCGCCTGCATCTCTTCGGTGCTGTTGACCGCTCCCATCACCAAAATCGGGGCCTGAATGCCCGCCGCCCGTAGCTCAATGCCTTCGGGTACGGTGGCTACCCCCAGCCAGGCGGCCCCGGCCTGGAGGGCGATTTGGGCCACGGTAACGGCTCCATGGCCGTAGGCATCGGCTTTGACCACGGCCATCAGCTGGGTTCGGGGCGAGAGCACACTACTGAGTTGCCGAACATTGTGCCGCAGGGCTTCTAGATTAATTTCAACCCAGGCCCGGCAGCAGCGCATGGGCGCTAAATCTGGGGTTTCATCCCAACTCAGCATAGAACCACTCCTCGATCACCGGCGACCACAACCTTAGCGACTCATCATAGCGTTAGATCACCATAGGGCCGCCGCCAGTATTCGCCTGGGGGGTAACTGGGCCAAATGCATCGACGATGCCTTGGCACCATGAAACGATGGATGTGGTGCGCTACCTAAAAACACCTAGCCACCGATCGGCACCAGCAGGGCCATTTGGGGAGTATCGTTAACCCCGCGTTGCTGGATACAGGTATGAATCAAGCCTTTAACGTCCCTCGTAGGGGCAAATGGCCGTTTGCCCCTACCCAAGTTCATGCCTCAATGCAGCAACACCAGCATTTAGTAGAGACTGTCTGGGTCAACGCCCAATTCTCGTAATCGAGCGGCTAATCGTTCGGCCCGCTGGCGTTCTTGGTCGGCCCGCTGGCGTTCTTGCTCGGCCCGCTGGCGTTCTTGCTCGGCTCGTTCGTCACCGTTTAGCAGCAAATTGCCATTGTTATCCCACCAGCGCAGCCAGGGTAGCGTTTGATTAATGTACTGCCCTGTCCAGATTCCTAACTCTGCACCGAGCGGCGCAATGGAGAAACGCCCTCGTTCGTTAGGGCTACAGCGTTGATAATGGTTGGCGATTAGTTCATACACTTCCACCGAGGCGTTGTCTACTTCATAAATTGCATAGAAGGGCACGCGGATCGCCTGTTCGTAGACCCAAAATTTGCCTGCTTTTGCTTCATCTCCGGCGAAGGGCGATGTGGTATCCCGTTCTTCAGAGCCATCTCCGGAGACAAACTCAATGGCAATTAAAGGCGCGACAACCTCCTTCCACATCACGTAGGAACGCCGCCGCTTGCCATCTAGCAGCGGCGGCACGTTCGGCACGTAGAACCAGTCCGGAGCTTCAGCCCCGCGCTCCGGTGGATCGGTTAATCGCCAATAGATGCCGCAGTCTTGGCCAATGGCGTAGCGCCCATCGGGGTGGAGAGCATCAAGAATGGGGCGAATGGAGTCGGTGAGCAGCAAGCTTTGCGGATGCTCCTGAAAATTCTTCACAAACGTACCATCCGTTTCCGGTAGCTGCGTATGATCCGGAAGGCTAAGGGCTGGCTGAGAGGAAGCAAGGGCCATAGGCGCATACCGTCGAGCAAATTGCTCTAATTCTATCTAATATCTAACTTTGATGGATTTCCCATTGCCTCAGACAGGCTCTGGGCGTAGTGCCCAACTGCTGCTCAAAAGCCGCCGCAAACTGGGCTGGGTTGGCCGCCGCCTACCTTCGTAGCGACGGTGCGACAGGGTACCTGCAATAACTGCTCGGCCATCTGCATGCGCTGCGGCAATAGGGCGAATATTTCCCCCACTTCGGGCTGGTTTGCAGGGTGAACGCTGATAACGGTTGGCTGAATGCCGCTGCCGCTAATGGAGCTCTGGGTCGCGTCCTGGTAGAAAAAATCACCGCTAGCCACAACGCCCGGCTGGTGCACCATAAACTGCACCAGGTGCCGATGCTCCTCTCCTCGATAGGTCAGGCCCTGGCAGTAGGCCTCGTTCAAGGTGGCTAGCGTTAAGCCTGGGTACAGCTCTATTTCGCGACAGTAGCCAGAGCCTAACTCCGATGGCGCCGTGCGAATGGTCTATAGTTGGGAGCTAGTCTCAATAATTGTCGCTGACCGTTGGGAGGTCAAGCCCAGGGTTAGCGAGGAAAGCCAGGCCAAAGAAGGGGCAGGCTAGCCCAATTTTTAATCTATTCCTGCCCGCCGAGCCTGATACAATCTACTCTTAAGCTATTGGGAGTTGTTGTCATTGACATGGGGCAGATGAGATCACAGCATGGGCATTAGCGAGCAGCCATGAAATAACCTTCCACTGCCTTTCCGGCACAGGGGGAATCTGTAAGAACGGCACTTGCCCGACCGCAACCGATCTACCCCTGCCCTGCTGATCAGCTCGCCCAGCTCTGCGCAAGTTGAGTTAGGCGAGAAAGGTCTCAGGTGCTAGGTCTCAGGTTCAATACCCAAAACCTAAAACCCAACGCCCGGCACCCAAAATCCAACATCTAAACCCCTTAACCATGCCCATCGCCCTCACCACCCGCAAGCTTACCCTCGCCTACGACGGCACCGTCATTATTGATGGGCTAGATCTGGCCATTCCCCAGGGGCAGATTACCACCCTGGTTGGCCCTAACGGCTGCGGTAAGTCTACGCTGCTGCGAGGGTTAGCGCGGTTGCTTAAACCCCAGGGGGGTACAGTGTACTTAGATGGGGATGCGATCGCCCACCTGCCAACCAAAGACCTGGCCAAGCGCTTGGGCATTCTCCCCCAAAGCCCCACTGCTCCTGAAGGGCTAACGGTGCGCGAGCTGGTGGCCCAGGGGCGCTACCCCCACCAAACCTGGCTGCAGCAGTGGTCAAAGGTAGACGAGCTGAAGGTCGAGGCGGCGATCGACACCACCCACCTGCACGAGTTCGCCAACCGCCCCCTTGATACTCTCTCTGGCGGGCAGCGGCAGCGAGCCTGGATCGCCATGGCCCTGGCCCAGGATACTGAAACCCTATTGCTGGATGAACCCACCACCTATCTGGATTTGGCCCACCAAATTGAAGTCTTAGATTTGCTCTACCACCTCAATCAAAACGTCGGTCGCACCATCATCATGGTACTTCACGACCTGAACATGGCCTGCCGCTACAGCCACCATCTAGTGGCCCTGCGAGACGGCCGCATAACTGCCCAGGGCCAACCCACCACGGTCGTTACCGAATCCCTGGTGAAGCAAGTATTTGACCTAGACAGCCGGATCATTCCTGACCCCGTTGTCGGCACCCCCCTCTGCATCCCCATCAGCCACTTCCGATAAGGAACGCCGATCATTGAACCTGGCATGCTGGTCGGTCAAGCAAGATGCCTGATGCCGCATAGCTAGGGCAGCAACACTACGGTATTGAGTTATTGAGTTTACGCTCCTCAGCCCCCCGCCCCCATCCCCCCGCTCTTCCATGCCCCCATCCCTCCCTGTCCCCATCCTCCCATCCCCCCATCCCCCCGCCAAACCCTGGCGCTCCATTCAGCCGCACAAACTCCCCCTCTCCTTTCGGGTCGATCGCCGCGTCCCCACCGTGCTAGCGGGGTTGACCCTGGTCGCGGTACTAGCGCTGATCGTTAACGTCAGCCAGGGAGAGTACCCGGTGCCCCCCTGGGAGGTGGTGAAGACCATATTGGGTTTTCCGGCTAACTCCGACTACGCCTTTGTGGTGAATACCCTGCGCCTGCCCCGTGCCCTAGTGGCCTTGCTAGTGGGCATGGGGTTAGCGACGGCCGGAGCCGTTTTGCAAGGGCTGACTCGCAACCCCCTGGCGGCCCCCGAGATTATTGGCATTAATGCGGGGGCCAGTTTGGTGGCGGTGGCCCTGATTGTGCTGGCACCGGGGGTGGCGGTGGGGTGGCTGCCGGTGGCGGCCTTTTGTGGCGGACTGGGGGCTGCAGTCGCCATCTACCTTCTTGCCTGGAACGGTGGAAGCTCACCCATTCGCTTGATTTTGGTAGGCATTGGCCTGACTTCGCTCACCGGCGCCCTGACCAGCCTGATGATTACCTTTGGCAACATCTACGACGTCAGCCAGGCGCTAGTGTGGATAACGGGCAGCGTCTACGGTCGCAGCTGGGAAAACCTGTGGCCCCTGCTGCCCTGGTTGGTTGTGTTTCTACCCCTGACGCTGGTGCTGGCTCGCGATTTAGATGCCCTTAATTTAGGCGACCACCTGGCCCAGGGGCTCGGCAGTCGGGTGGAGTCGACGCGCAGTTTGCTGCTGCTCTGTACCGTGGCCTTAGCCGGGGCATCGGTGGCCACGGCGGGCACGGTTGGCTTTGTCGGACTGATGGCCCCGCACCTGGGGCGGCGGTTGGTGGGGCCTTCTCACGCGGGGCTAATCCCCGTGGCAGCCCTGACGGGAGCCTGCATTGTAGAGCTGGCCGATATCGTTGGGCGGCTAGCGTTTGCGCCGATCGAGCTGCCTTGCGGGGTGGTTACGGCGGGGGTTGGTGCGCCCTACTTTTTGTGGTTGTTATATCGTGATCGAAATGTCTAGTAGAGCGCGGCGTAAATAGGTACACCATTAGCGACGACTGAGGTGTAGGGTATAAGGTTCACGGTTCACGGTAGGGAATAGAGAGACTTCCGCCGTCGTGTACTAGTGGTTTGTCAAGGCCGAAATTTAGGGCATAACGTTTCTTAGCATGGCCTCCCTGTGATCCATTGCTACGCGTTGGCGGAGCCGCGCCTGAGCGCTATGCACCCTACGGCACTGACGTAACCTGAGAGACGCTAGAGCTAACCCTAATGCTTAAGCTGGACAGACCACTAGGCGATTTCTGGACAAGAAGATACCCGATATAAACCGACTCTCGGGCTGGATTCTCGCCTGCGCGGGAATGACGAGGTCAGTGAGCGTTGCTGAATTGAGGCGTGAATCTTCAAAAACAACATCCTTTTGTGGTTCCCTAACTCCCCCAATTCTGGGGGACTTGGAGACGCCAGCACCCCCAGAATTGGGGGTGGGGGGCAAAATCATACCGGCGTTAAGCAACGCCGGTATGATTTGCTGGAAATCTCCCTAATGCTAGGTATTTAGCGGGTGATCGGATCGGATGGAGAAGGCGGCGTGGCGTAGCTAAGGGGGCAAAAGTTGCTGAATGCGGCTGAGTAAGTCTTTCATTCTAAAGGGCTTTTGCACCCAGCCATTGGCGAGCTGTTTCAGCATTCTGGTTTCTGGCGCTGGGGGCATGCGGGCGGTAACGATCAGAACGGGGCAGGTGTTGCCCTGGGATCGCAGCGCTTGCAGCACCGACTGTCCGTCTAACCCGGACAAGCCTAGATCGAGCAAAATGATTTGATAGTCATCGTTGGCGGCCTCCAGGAGAGCGGTAGAGCCGTCGCCAACGATGGAGGCACAATAGCCCGCCTGAGCGAGCCCCTTTTGCATGAAGGCGGCAATTTTAGGCTCGTCTTCAACGATTAAGATGTGGCACATGTACTGTCATTCCGAACCAGGGAAGGTAATCTACAGCAAGCCCAACAGGTACTTACCGAGACAACCGGCGGCTTCATCCTAGTGGCAAAAGTCTAAGACTAATCTAAGACGACAATGAGAATACGTTTAGAAAGTAATATTGACCGATGGCCTTTGCCGATGACCTTTAAGACTAACCCGCTGTCGCTGTGCTTGGGTTGGCGCCAGGCACCAGGCGGTAGCCCATACCCCGCACCGTCTCTATCAATTGGCTCCCCAGTTTTTTGCGCAGGTAGCCCACGTACACATCCACCACGTTAGAACCGGGTTCGTAGTCGTAACCCCAAACTAAGTCTAGGAGGTGCTGGCGAGTCAAAACCTGGTCGGGGTGGCGCATGAACGTTTCGAGCAAGGTAAACTCGCGGGCTGAAAGCTCAAGGGGCTGCCCACCGGCAGAAACGCGGCGGGTGCGCAGGTCGAGGGTAACATTACCAAAGGTGAGAATAGCGGCATTAGGTTCGCTGGCTACCACGCTGGTTCTCAGACGAGCGTGAATGCGCACCAGCAGTTCCTCAAAGCGAAAGGGCTTGGTCATGTAGTCGTCGGCCCCCAGCTCAAAGCCTGCAACCTTGTCGTCGATGCCGCTGCGGGCGGTGAGGATGATGACTGGAGCAGTAAAGCCCTGACCGCGCAGATCTTTGAGTAAATCTAGCCCGTTTTGCCCTGGCAGACCCAAATCGAGCAGCAGCAGATCGATATTGCCATCTAGGGCAATGGCGGTAGCCTCGTCGCCGTTGCTAGCGGGGGTGGTGGTAAACCCGCTGGCCTGGAGCCCCTTTTCTAGGAAGGTAGTAATGCGCGATTCGTCTTCAACAATGAGAATGTGGGTCATGCGGCCCGCTCCTGTTGGGGAAGATCAAGGGGAATCACCAGGGTAAAGGTAGAGCCCACCCCGAGCTGACTGACCAGTTCGATAGTGCCCTGATGGCTTTCGGCAATGGTTTTAACAATGGCTAAACCGAGACCTGCCCCTTCTGATTTGCGGTAGGTGTTGGCGGCACGGGCAAAGCGGTCAAAAATGCGGGCTTGGTCTGCTGGGGCAATGCCACCCCCCGTATCGCGCACCCAAAACCTAACCTGAGTACCCAGGGTAGTCGAGCCCAGTTCGATGGTGTCGGTGGGCTGGGTGTGCTGGGCGGCATTGCGGGCCAGGTTAACCAGGGCCCCGGTCAGTCGCTGGCGATCGCCCACCAGCACCCCCCGCCCCAGGCTGCCTAAACGCCACTGGCGATCGGCCAGCACCGCAACCTTAGTAAAGACCTCCTCGGTGAAGGCGGCTACGTTAATGGTTTCAAACTGCAAAAAGTTGGGCTGCTCGGCCTGGGCCAGCAGGAGCAGATCGTGGGTAAAGCGGCCCATGCGGTCAATTTCATCCATCACCAGGGCCAGGGTCGCGGCTCGATCCTCGGGGTCATCGCCCATCACCTCCAGGTGGCCCTGAATGATGGTGAGGGGGGTAAACAGCTCGTGGCCCGCATCGTTGATGAAGTTACGCTGGCTCTCAAAGGCGCTCTGTACCCGGTTCATCATGGCGTTAAAGGTGGTGGCTAGCTCTGCCAGTTCGCCAGAGCCAGAGACCTGAAGTCGTTGGGAAAGATCGGCTTCGTTGATAGAGCGGGCGGTCACCGCTAGATCTTGTACCGGCTTGAGCACCTGCTGACTGACCAGCCAGGCCAACAAGAAAGAGAGCACCACCACGCCAATGGCCACCTTGGTAAACACGTGGACGCCGGCCAAGGCCTCGGTGCGCTCACCCGCCGTCAGGTGAACTACCACAAAGACTCCCTGGGGAATGTCGTTGGTCTCTAGCACATAGGTGCTGTACAAAATGTTGCCCAACTTCGGGTCGGAGGTGGTGACCTTGCCGTCGCTGGCGGCATTTAGGGTGGTCCAATACTGCTCTAACTGAGAATCGGGGCCAATGATCTCAGGAAGTGCCCTGGGGTTAGAGAGAAAGAAGGTGCCGTTGAGAATGGCGATGTGATAGTTGTCGTCTTCTGGGGTGTTGACCGTGAGAAAGTCTTGAATGAACAGCTCTAACGCTTCGGTTGTCTCGGGCGTAGCGGCATCCCAGGCTTGGTAGGTAGACCGAAAATCCTCTAGTTCCTGCTGGAGGTCAGACCGTACCCGCTGGTCTACTTGTCGAAACAGCAGGGCGCGAAAGATTGGCACCGCTACCCCCACTGCGGCCAGCATGGTGAGGGCATAGAGCAGCAAAATGCGGGTGCGCGTTTCTCCCATCAGGCGCTGCCAGGTGCCTTTGAGGGGTAAGGTCGGCGGTAAAGCCGGGAGAGAGCCAGAACTTTTCAAGGCTTTAGATCCTGTTTAAAGAACGCATGAAGCCAGAGCCTTATTTCTGATGAGCAGATCCTATGTTGGCCCCTAAATAGACTGCCGGGATGACTGGGCCAGTTTACCGGGTGATCGCAGTAGGCCTAGCCTGGCTCTAAAAATAATGACGCAGTTTAGGGCCATAAAGTGTTGGCTAGAATGCCCCCATCGGGGATAGACGCCTTTTTATTGTGGCTGATAGCGCTCGTAGGAGCAAAGATTTGGTTGTGTCTGTTTACGCAACTGGCACAGGGTCGTCAGGGCTAACGGCATAGATTAAGAAAACGCTCATGTTGAGTTCATGATTCCTCATGAGGTGGGTCTCATAAACGCTTCATGCGAACCTTACCTTAACCAGGGAAAGTAGGGCCAATGGATCGCAACCCATTGACCGCATTTCCTATCTGGAGAATCCGTTATGCGTGTATGCGTGATTGGCACAGGCTATGTGGGTCTGGTTACAGGGGCTTGCCTGGCCCACATTGGCCACAACGTCATCTGTGTTGACAACAACGTAGCTAAGGTAGAGCAACTACAGGCCGGGCAATCGCCCATTTATGAACCGGGTCTAGAGGCCATCATGCAGTCGGCTATGGCCCTGGGGCATTTATCGTTCACCGCCGATTTGGCCGCGGGGGTCACCCATGGTGACATCTTATTTATTGCGGTGGGTACGCCGTCTCTGCCTACGGGAGAAAGCGACACGCGCTATGTCGAGGCGGTGGCGCGGGGCATCGGCCAGCACCTAGATAGCCGCTACCGGGTGGTTGTGAATAAGTCTACGGTGCCCATCGGCTCGGGCGACTGGGTTCGCCGCCTGATCCTGGAGGCGCTGCTAGAGCGCGACACGGCACCGGCCCTTAACCTTGAGGTGGTGAGCAATCCAGAATTTTTGCGGGAGGGCTCGGCGGTGTACGACACCTTTAACCCCGACCGCATTGTGCTAGGCGGCGGCAGCGACCGCGCCATCGGCCTGATGCAAGCGCTCTATGCGCCGATCATCAATCGTCAGTTTGCTGAAGCCAAGGCCCTGCCTCCGGTGCCCGTGGTGACCACTGACCTGGCCTCGGCGGAAATGATTAAATACGCGGCCAATGCCTTCTTGGCCACCAAAATTAGCTTTATTAATGAAGTGGCCAATATCTGCGACCGGGTTGGGGCCGACGTCACCCAGGTGGCCCAGGGCATTGGCCTCGACAGCCGGATTGGCCCTAAGTTTTTGCAGGCGGGCATTGGCTGGGGCGGGTCTTGCTTTCCTAAGGATGTCTCGGCGCTGATTCACACCGCCGCCGACTACGGCTACGCGGCCACCCTGCTCAAAGCCGCCGTCGAGACTAATCAGGCCCAGCGCCTGCGGGCCATAGACCTGCTGCAGCAGACCCTCAAAATTCTCAAGGGCAAAACCATCGGCCTCCTGGGTTTGACCTTTAAGCCCCACACCGATGACCTGCGCGATGCCCCCGCCTTCGATATCATCGACCAGCTGCTGCGGTTGGGGGCCAAGGTCAAAGCCTACGACCCGCTCTACGTCGATAATAGCCCTGCCAGCATCCCCCAAAGCGTGCAGCTTTGCACGACTCCCCAGCATCTGGCCGCCGGGTGCGATGCCCTAGTGCTAGCCACCGACTGGCCCGAATTTAAAACCCTCGACTACCAGCCCCTGGCCGCCGCCATGCTTACCCCATTGCTAGTAGACGGGCGAAACTGCCTGGAGCCCACCGCTGTCACCCAAGCCGGGCTGATCTACATCGGCATTGGTCGCGGGGCCGCGCCACCGGTGCCCGCGCCCCGCGAGGTGAATGGGCTGGTTACCCAGGCAGCCTAGGGGGGAGCAGGTTTGCGGTTTGCGGTTCACGGTTTGCGGTTCACGGTTTGCGGTTCACGGTTTGCGGTTTGCGGTTTGCGGTTCACGGTTCACGATCCCCCTTGCACCGCCTGCCTCGCCCCTTACACCCCTTCTCCCCTTCCCCCTCACACTCCCCAGGGATACCTCTATGAAACTCATGGTCTATTCCCACGATGCCTTTGGGCTGGG